>JBBQUS010000014.1:0-80268 GCA_038212235.1 Pyrinomonadales bacterium | reverse complement strand
CAGATGATAAAAATGCCAGAAGCTTGTCTGAGCGGCTGACTCTCAGAGGGGTCATAATTCAATCACAGCTTTTCTGGCATTCTTGGTTGCTCAAGCTTGAGGCATGAGCTAACATCCGTCAACATACAAATTCAATCGTTAGAATTTTTGGAATGTCGCGGCAAATTAACTCTAAAAGTTACGCCTTCGGCTGCTGATGAGACGGCTTCAATCCGGCCTTCATGCGCCGCCACGATTTGCTGGACGATGTAAAGCCCCAAACCCAATCCCTTCGACGTTGAGCTGAGAGTTTTCATTCCGCGCTGAAACGGATCAAAAATTACATTTAAAATTTCTTGAGGAATCAGTTCGCTCTGGTTATTAACACTCAAAACTACTTCTGACTCGTTGCCAATGAGCCAAACTCTCACATCGGAGTTGGGCAGGCTGTAGCTGATGGCATTCCCAATTAAATTTGAAACTACCTGCGCCATTCTATCCGCATCCAAATCGCCAAAACCTTTGTCCTCGGCATCAAAAATGATTCGGCGGGTCGGGTTAGCAGTCGCCAATTCGTCAATCGCGCGGCGACAGATTTCGCTTAAATCTAGAGGAGCGCGTTTGATCGGAATCCCTTTGCCTAAACGAGAGCTGGTCAAATCTAGTAAATCGTTGATTAGACGCTCCATCCGTTCTGTGCTGTTTGAGATTTTTTCAATAACTTGGAGTTCAACCTGATCGGATTTTTTAGTCAGCTTGAGAACGCTGGCTGCCATTTTGATTGTGTTCAGCGGATTGCGCAGGTCGTGTCCCAGAATTCCCATTAACTCCTCGCGCAATTTGCCGACCCGCTCTAATTCATGACGTTCGGTTTCATGGTGCTGTTCGCGTTCGTCGGCTTCGAGTTCAAACGAGATGAGATTGGCTAAAAGATTAAAAGTCGTCAGATTATCTTCGGTTAAATCAGCCGGCAGCGGATCAAGCGCGCAGAGAGTACCGAAAGCCGTTCCGTCGCGCCGATTGAGCGGCACTGCGATATAGCTTTCAACTCCGTAATTCAACAAACCCGGGTGGTTTTGATAAAGCGGATCGGCGCTGGCTTTTGGGATAATGAGCGGCGCGACCGCGCCGCTGACTGTATTTCAATAAGTCGTCGCCAACTCCAGCTCATCACCGGGTTTTAGTCCAAAGCCGGCCTCATCCAGCACCGCGCAGGCTGTCCAGGAATTCTCGGTGATGCGGGAGACAAGTGCCACTCTCATCCCGGTTGACTGGCGCAAAACTCTGAGAATGGTTTGGACGGCGTCCAGACGACTAATCGCTTCGACATCATTTTTAATAGTGTTCATAAATCGTGAAGCCGCTTTGAAACCAAGCAGTCTCTTACTAAAATATAATATATTATTAAACGAGCAGTTAACTGTAGCAATCCTAACAAATTGTTTACCGCTTCTAGCGGTTATTTAATCAAACAAGTTCATTTGTCGGTTGGGACGCTCAAAAGTATTAGTTTTAAATTCTATCGGCTGCGTATTGATGCCGTAACGGCGGCACGATAATTCAAAGAGTTTGGTGATGATATCCCACCGCTCGCCGGTGCCGCGCATTCGTTCGCCAAAGCTTGAATTGTAAAGCTTTCCGCCGCGAACTTCTCTGATGCGATTTAAAATTTTGTCTTTTTTCGTGGGCAGACTTTCTTCGAGTTTGGCCACAAAATAATCTTCGACGCTTCCCGGCAAACGCAGCAAACTCATAAAAGCGAACTTGACACCGGCGGCGGCTCCGCAGCGCAGGATTTCGGGAATTTCAGCATCGGTCAAACTCGGAATAACGGGAGCCACCGCGAGACCAACCGTGATTCCCGCCGTCGTTAATTTTTGAGCTGCTTTCAAACGCGCAGAAGGAGTTGGAGTGTTGGGCTCAATCGCTCTCGAAGTCGCCAAATCAATCGTTGGCAGGCTAAAAATTACCGTCAGATTTGTCAGACGATGAAGTTCGAGGAGAATTTCCAAGTCGCGTAGAATCAGAGTTGATTTTGTGATAATCGAAACAGGATTGCGAAATTCGAGACAGATTTCGAGACACCGACGCGTCAATTCAAACGAGCCTTCGAGCGGCAGATATGGATCGGAGGTGAATGAAAAAGCGAGCGAATCGCCTTTCCAGCCGGGGCGCATCAATTCTTTCCGCAGTAATTCCGGCGCGTTTGTTTTAGCAACGATTTTCGTTTCAAAATCAGTTCCCGCGCCCCAACCCAGAAACTCGTGATAGTTTCGAGCAAAACAGTAAGTGCAGGCGTGTGTGCAGCCTCGATAAGGATTGACGCTAAACTCGAAACCAACGTCGGGACTATTATTGCGGGTGATAATTGATTTTGCCGTCTCCTCAAAAATTTCCAGTGCGGCCGACGGCGGTTCCTCGTCCCACTCAACTTCAGCTGCGCGAAACCGATTGGGCGGATTATTGATCTGGACGAGCTTCATAGATTCTTAGATGAATCATTGTAGCACACCCGCAACAGACAGTGAATTTGTAGGGGCAGCGGATTGTCCCTGCCCAATGAGCGCAAAGCGCTAACAACGCGTATTTGTTCACAGATGTTCGATAATTAAAGTTTTCGCGTTTGCCTTGCCAAAGCTCATCGGGTGGGGACAAGCCCCACACCCCTACATCTATATTAAGAAAAACCTACTTGATAACTATATTGACGAGGCGATTTGGGACAACGACGACTTTCACGACTTGCTTGCCGTCCGTGTATTCGCGGGTTTTCTCGTCAGCTCGCGCCAGTGATTCGAGTTCTTCTTTTGATGTCTCCGAAGCAACTAGAAGACGCGAACGCAGTTTTCCGTTAACCTGAATCGGAATTTCAATTTCGTCTTTTTTGGCCAATTCCGCTTGGAACTGCGGAAATTTGGCGTCCGAATGCAAAATTCCACGGTCGCTGCCGGAAAGCGCCGCAAACATTTCTTCGGCGGCATGCGGAGCATAAGGCGTCAGCATTAAAACAAGCGCGTTAATAGCTTCTTTCACAGCAAACAAAACGTCCGCAGCGGCTGTTTCCGGGTCGGCTCTAACATCTCCCAACGCATTAGATAATTCCATCAAAGCGGCAACCGGGGTGTTGAGCTGCAATCGCTCAAAATCGCTTTCAACTCTTTGAATAGTTTGATGAGTTTTTTGCCGCAGCTTGCGCGCTTCGGCTGAAAACTCATTCGGCTCTTGTTCTGGCGCATTGAGCAGCGCGGTTTGCCAGCGCCAGACAAAACGGTAAACGCGCTGAATAAATCTGACCGCGCCTTCGATTCCGGCGTCGTTCCAAACCAACTCGTTTTCAACCGGCGCGGAAAACAAAACATAAAGTCGCGCCGCGTCAGCGCCGTAAATTTGAATCATTTCGTCAGGATTGACGCCGTTGCCTTTTGACTTTGACATCCGCTCAACCGCAAATTTTAAAGGCGTTCCGTTTTCCTTGAGAGTTGCGTTGGTTAGCTTACCTTTTGCATCGCGTTCGATTCTGACCGCTTCTTTCGGATAATAAACGCGCTTGCCTTCTTCCTGCGGATCGGTTTCGTTGGGAATTATCTCAAAGAAAGTTTCGCCGATGACCATTCCCTGCGTCATCAATCGTTTGACCGGTTCGTCAAATTTAACCAGACCCAAGTCGCGCATTACTTTTGTCCAGAAACGAGTGTAAATCAAATGCATGACGGCGTGATCATCGCCGCCGATGTATTGATCTACCGGCAGCCATTGAGCAATAACTTCAGGCGCAAACGGCATTTCCGGATTGCGCGGATCGCAGTAACGGAAATAATACCAGGATGAATCAACAAAAGTGTCCATCGTATCGGTTTCGCGCCGCGCTTTGTCGCTGCCGCATTTAGGGCAAGTTGTATTGACAAATTCAGGAACTCGCGCCAGGGGCGATTCGCCCACTTCATTAAACGGCGCGCTGTCGGGAAGTTCGACCGGCAATTGGGATTCGGGAACCGGAACTATGCCGCAATCGCCGCAATAAATAATAGGAATCGGAGCGCCCCAAAATCTTTGTCTGGAAATGCCCCAATCGCGCAGTTTGTAAGTCGTGGCGGCTTCGCCAAAACCTTTTTCAAGCGCAACTTTCGTCATTTCTTCCTTTGCTCCTTCCGACGTTTTCCCACTCCATTCGCCCGAATTTATTAAAATCCCGTAGTCGCTAAAAGCGGTTGTGATTTGGCTTTCGGTTTGATCAGGAGTTTGAACTTCGGACTTTGGACTCTGGGCAATTACTGTCGGAATCGGCAAATCATATTTTTTCGCAAATTCAAAATCGCGCTGGTCGTGAGCCGGAACGCTCATCACCGCGCCGGTTCCGTACTCCATCAAAACGTAGTTGGCGACCCAAATCGGAATTTGCTCGCCGCTAAAAGGATTGAGCGCAGATAGTCCGGTCGGCGTACCTTCTTTTTCCGCCTCTACTTCGCGGTTCGCGGGTTTGAGTTTGTCCAGACGAATTTTCTCGATTGTTTGTCGAGCCTCAGCCGAAATTTCGGCAAAATGGTGGGCAATCAAAGGATGCTCGGCGGCCACGACGATGGCGTTAACCCCGTAAATCGTGTCAATCCGCGTAGTGAAAACGCGAATGTTTTCATCACTATCTTTAACTTTAAAATCAACGAACGCCCCCCGACTGCGGCCAATCCAGTCGCGCTGTCGTTTTAAAACTTTTTCAGCCCAGCCGGTTTCGATTTCCGCCATCTCATCAAGCAGTTGGTCGGCGTAGTCGGTAATGCGCAAAAACCACTGCTCCAAATCTTTTTTCTCAACCGCCCAACCGCAGCGCCAGCAAATTCCGCCCGAAGCCTGTTCGTTAGAGAGCGTTGTTTGATCGTTCGGACACCAGTTAACCTGCGTCATTTTTTTGTACGCCAAACCGCGCTCGTACATTTTGAGGAAAAACCATTGATCAAATTTGTAATAATCGGGGCGATGCGCGGCGATTTCCCGCGACCAGTCGTAGCTCAAGCCAAGGCGCTGCAATTGCCCGCGCATTTGCACGATGTTTTCTTCCGTCCAATCGCGCGGGTTGACGCCGCGTTTAATGGCGGCCTGTTCGGCGGGCTGTCCGAAAGAATCCCAGCCAATCGGATGCAAAACGTTGAAACCTTTTAAACGTTTGTACCACGCCAGCGCGTCGCCGATTGAATAATTGCGAACGTGCCCCATATGTAAAAAACCGGATGGATAAGGCAGCATTTCAAGGGCGTAAAATTTTGGTTTAGAGCTGTCTATCTCAACTTCAAAAACACGGCTTGCCAGCCACCGCTGCTGCCATTTTTCTTCAATCGCTTCGGGAAAATATTTCTCGTCCATAAAATTATGTTAATAAATCGCCCGGTTTGAGCCGATAATCTTTCGGAGAATCAGCTAAAACAGGCAAGCTCAATAGATTACAGTAATGTGCAAAAACTAGAATCGCGGGATGAAATTCGCCGCGCGTTTGGTCAAATTAAAATTAATTTTGAATTAAAAATTCGATGAGATAATCGCCGCATCGGCAAATAAAGCGCATCCGTTCGCGCCTTTTGTCAGCCGAGCGGCTAGGTAAGCAGGAGAAGTTTATTGAGTTTGTAAAACACGCTTGTCATAAATTTAATGATTTTGATTCTAGGTGAATTAATAAAAGTTGTCCAATCCTCTTTAATGATTAGCGCCCAACGCTTTCGACTTTTTTGTCGTTAAAAGTTAGAATGAGGCGCGACAAAATCGCTTTTGATAAATTTCGCCAAATCCTCGGAGAAAAATCAGTGAATACGGTTCGATGTTCCAACTGCGGCGCGGAAAACGCCGCCGATCTCAGATTCTGTACCAACTGTGGCAAATCCCTCTCAGCGCCGGGCTTTGCACAAGCTTCGGGGCAAAACTTTGGCTCGCCTCAACAGCCTCCGACAAAAAGCAAAACCGGCAGAAACGCCGCGATAATCGGCGGATTGGGCTGCATTGTGCTAATTATCGGCGCGATTGCCGTCTGCGGAATTTTAGGTTATATCGGCAAAAAATCCGGCAACGATGTAGTGTTGACTAATTCCGGGAGCAATGAGCGAGCGGCGATCAGCAACAATAATTTGTCGCTTTCCAATCGCGGCGGCATCAAGGTTTCTAACTCAAACTCGGTGATTTTCGGCAACAGCAATTCATCTGCGACAAACGACAACAGCTCTCTGACGCATCCTCCGACCGATGAAGAATTTCGTAATTTTCTGCCGTCAACTGTCGGAGATTATGAGCGACAGGGCGATACCGTTGACGGCAATATTTCGGAAGACTACCCCGGCTCTGACCGAATAGTTAAAGCCGATTACGTCAAAAAGGGAAAGAAAGTTACGGTTATCCTCGCGCAATTCGCTTCGCCGTCAACGGCCAAGCAGAGTTACGGTTATTTCCTCGACGGTTTCAAAAAAGTGGGAGCGAAGGTTCTGCTCAGCCAAAAGGTAAAAAATAAAACGGGCATCGAAACCGGCGATTTGTCAATTTATTCTTATTCTACCAAGTGGGAAACATTAATTTACGCCGACAGATTCGGTTTTCGCATTACCGCGCCCGACCGCGTCACGCTCGGCGATTTTCTCAAAGTATTCGGCAGCTACATGCAGCTAGTTGGTGATAAATAAATTTTTTGATTTTCTCAATAATCAAAATAGACCGCCGATAACGCGGATGGAGCAGGTTAGCGCAGAAATTATTGTCATTAAATCAGCGTCATTGGCGGTCTATTCTCCAACTGGTGCATTTTTTAGTGAAGAGAGTTGTAAATTTATAAGAATCAAACTTGAAATTATTTCGGTGACTATTTAAGAAGAGTTTCAATCAAAAAGCCGGTTTTGTTCAGTCTGCAGAAAGCCGATCTTGCGTTTGCCGGATGACGGCGGTTTCATCAACTCTTTGATCGCGACGAAAACGGTTCTAAACTGCGCGTCGTATTTTTTCTCTAATTCTTCAAGCTTTTGTTCTATTTCGTGATGCTCGGACAAAATGCTCCGAAGGCGAATAAATGCCCTGACAACTTGAATGCTCGCTTCAACCGCCGTCGGGCTGTTTAAAACGCTGGCCAGCATGACTGCTCCGTGTTCGGTAAAAACAAACGGACGATGTTTAATATTGCGCCCCGGTTTTTGTTTCTCGGATGAATTGTTGTTGCTTGCGTCGCTCAAGATCACAATTTGTGATTTAATATTTTTTAATTCGTCTGTTTCTTCAATCGTCAACTGAAAAGTGAAATCGGCGGGGAATCTGGCTTGATTGCGCTTGACTGCTTGGTTGAGCGCTCTCGTTTCGACTCCGTAAATTTCCGCCAGATCGGAATCGAGCAGAACTTTTTGCCCGCGCACCACTAAAATGCGGGTTTCGACTGTGTTTGCGAGCGTCTGTGCGGCGGCTGTTTGTTGCATATATTTGACAAAATTTCAAGACTGCAACTATAAATTTACCACTTCGCAACCTTTTTTTCAAAAAGTTTTTACATCAAAACCAGATAAGTTTTGGTAAAGACGCGGTCTTGTTTATACTCGTTTCCAAACTGATAGATGGATTTATGGATTGGTTTTGGCAGTTTTGGCAAACGGTAACCTGGAATCGAATTCTGTTTGGAACGAGTTTGTTTCTGGCCTCGCTCATTTTAAGTTTTGCGGCGATTGTTCTCGTGATGGTAAAAATTCCCGCACATTATTTTAGTCCGCATTACAAAGATGATTTTTTGCCCGACAGCCATTGGACGGTCAAATGGGGCGCGATGATTTTGAAAAACGTTCTCGGCGTTTTGCTGATTCTGCTCGGCATAATTTTGTCTCTTCCGGGAATTCCCGGTCAGGGTTTGCTGACGATTCTGCTCGGTCTGATTATGCTCGATATTCCCGGCAAGCGCCCGCTCGAAGCCAAGATCATTCAACGTCCGGCAATTTTAGCGGCAATCAACAAACTCCGCGCTAGATTTAAAAAACCGCCGCTCATTTTAGACTAAAAATTTTATGAAAAAATTAACTCTCGCTGTTGTCGTTTTTGTCGTCGGATTGATAATTGCTGCCCAGACTTTTGCCCAAAGCTCGTATCAAAAACCGCCGCAAAATGTCATGGACGTTTTAAACGCTCCGGCGATTCCCGCGACTTCTGTCAGCCCGGCGCACGATAAAATCCTGATGGCGGAACCGCTCCGTTATCCGCCGATTACCGAACTGGCGCAACCGATGCTCCGGCTGGCCGGATTGCGCATCAATCCGAACACCAACGGCCAGCATCGTCAACCGTATTTCGTCAAGCTGACTTTGAAAAACATTGCGGACGGCAAAGAGACTCCGGTTGATTTGCCGTTGGGAGCGCAAATAATCTATCCGAACTGGAGCGCGGACGGCAAATATATTGCGGCGGGAAACCAGACGCCGACCGGCATCGAATTATGGATTATCGAAACCGCAACCGGCAAAGCGCAAGTGATTAAAAACGTGCGGATCAATACGGCTTTCGGGCGTTTTGACTGGATGCCGGATCAGAAAAGTCTGCTCGTCAATCTCGTGCCAACAAAGCGCGAAGCGGCTCCGGCCACGCAAAGTCTTGTGCCGACTTCGCCTTCGATTCAGGAAACATCGGGGAAAACGGGCGCGGCGCAAACGTTTCAGGATTTGTTAAAATCGCCGAACGACGAAAAGCTGTTTGATTATTACGCGACTTCGCAGCTGGCAGTTGTCGGCGTTGACGGCAAAATTAAGGAAATCGGGCAGCCTGCGATTTTTGAGACGGCTGACGTTTCACCGGATGCGCAAAATATTTTGGTCGCCAGAATCCAGCATCCGTATTCGTATCTTTATCCGTCGTCGCGGTTTCCAAAAGAAGTCGAAGTCTGGGATTTAAACGGTAAATTGGTTCATAAAATCGCCAGCTTGCCGCTCGCGGACAATCTGCCGGTCGAAGGCGTTCCCACCGGAGCGCGTGATTACGATTGGATTCCGACCGAAAACTCCAGCTTGATGTGGGTCGAAGCATTGGACGAAGGCAATCCGAAAAACAAAGCGGCATTCCGCGATAAAGTCGTCAAACTCGCTTACCCATTCAACGGACAATCTACCGAAGTCGTCAAACTCGAACAGCGTTACGCGGGCAGACAATTTGGCGAACGCGACGGTTTAATGTTGATTACAGATTACAACCGCGACACGCGCTTTCGCCGTTTGGCAGCAATGAATTATCTCGCCGCTTCGCCGGATTTAAAAGTAATTTCAAATCTAAACGTCAATGACCGCTATAACGATATTGGGCAACCCGTCACCAAACATTTGCCAAATGGTTTCATCGTAATTCGGCAAAATGGCGATGAAATTCTTTTGAGCGGCTCGGGCGCAACTCCCGAAGGGGACAGGCCGTTTTTGAGCCGGCTTAACTTAAAGACAAATAAAATCAGAGAAGTTTATCGCTCAAATAAATACGTAGCAGATCAAAAGGCCTATGAAAGTTTCGTCGCAATGGTCGGTGAAAACGACTATAGATTTATCACGCGCCGCGAAACAGCTACTGAGCCGCCTAATCTTATTTTGCGAAACGAAAATTGTTCACAAGATGATTTAGCTGATTGTTCAGGACCGGGTGCTCCAAGACGATTAACAAATTTTACTGATCCGACGCCGCAGCTGCGCGGAATTACCAAAAAGCTCGTTAAATATAAACGTGCCGCCGGCGTTGATTTATCGTTTACGCTTTATTTGCCGCCGGGTTACAAAGAGGGAACTCGTTTGCCGACCGTGATGTGGGCGTATCCGCTCAAATTTACCGATGCGGCGACTGCCGGACAGGTCGCGGGTTCGACCAATCGGTTTACACAGATTGGCAGTTATTCGCATCTTTTCTTTTTGCTGCAAGGTTATGCCGTTTTGGATGAGACGACGATGCCGATTGTCGGCGATCCGGAAACGGTCAACGAAACTTTTGTCAAGCAAATTGTGGATTCCGCCCAAGCCGCGATTGATAAAGCGGTAGAAATGGGCGTCACCGACCGGGATCGCGTCGGCGTCGGCGGTCACAGTTACGGAGCGTTTATGACGGCCAATCTGCTGGCGCATTCTGATTTGTTCCGGGCGGGAATTGCGCGCTCCGGCGCGTATAATCGAACGCTGACGCCGTTTGGTTTTCAATCGGAACGCCGGACGTTTTGGGAAGCGCCGGAATTGTACGAAAAAGTCTCGCCGTTTTTTTACGCCGACAAAATCAAAACGCCGATTCTCCTGATTCACGGCGAAGCGGACAATAATCAGGGCACGTATCCGATTCAATCCGAACGCCTTTTTGCCGCCATCAGCGGGACGGGCGGCACGGCGCGGCTGGTGACTTTGCCGCTCGAAGCGCACGGCTACGCAGCACGCGAATCAATCGAACACACGCTTTACGAAATGATTTCGTGGTTTGACAAATACGTCAAAAACGCCGCGCCGCGCTCGTCCAGTCAGGCGGCGCAGCAGTAAAAACGAGTTTCGCCAAACAATCAAGCATCAGCCGCTTAATTAAAAAAAGGTACGCGAGTTGAAAGACATAAAACGTTATTTACAAGGATGGACAGGATAGACAGGATTTAAAACAATTATTGTTGGTTTGATTTTATCCTGTGTATCCTGTCCATCCTTGTAAAATTTTTATTCAACTACTGACACTCAAATTTATTACCGAGAAGAAAAAAGTTCGACCATTGACAGCTTGGCGTCGTCTTAAATTACAGATCGGCGCTGATCAAAAATTTAAATAATTCTTGAGGAGAGTACAATGAAAAAGTTTTTAGGTGTAATTTTTACATCGCTGATAATCGTCTGCGGTTTGTCGGCTACATCGTTTGCGCAAAGGTCGGAAACGACATCAGTTTCGCAAAACCGGAGATACCACAGAAGTAACATTAACCAGCGTCAGGAAAATCAACAGAACCGCATTGCGCAGGGAATCAAATCAGGTCAGCTTAATCCGCGTGAAGCGGCAAGACTTAAAAGACAAGAAACACATCTTAATCGCGTCGAAAGCCGCTATCGAAAATCCGGCAACGGTTTATCGCCGAGTGAACGCGCCCGCTTGCAGCGTGATCTTAATCGAGAAAGCCGCCGCATTCACACGCAAAGGCATGACGGTCAAACGCAGCCCAGATAAATTTAATTTACAAGTAATAGAAAGACGGACTTACCAAGTCCGTCTTTTTTGCTTCTGTCTCTTCAATTAACAAAAGGCAACGAAGATATTTGCAGAGACAAGCCGCTTGTCTTCACTCAATAAGCGTTGCTTTGAACGCGGAAATTGTTGTGTGGTCAGGAAATATCTTTGATTAAAGGACGGTTCGTGGATCAACGGGCGTTGTTCGCCTGTCGGCTCATTGGGTGGGGACAAGCCCGCACCCCTACATTTTTACAAATGAGGCGATGGAAGAATTATTTGTCAGCAATTTTTCAATATCCTCGGCGGCGATTGGTTTGGCAAACAAATAGCCCTGACCCAATTTGCAGCCGAGTGCTCGCAATCGTTCAAGTTGAAGCTCGGTTTCAATGCCTTCGGCAACTACTTCGATATTGAGATTTTGTCCGAGCAGGAGAATCGTTCTGACGATGGCTTCGCTTTTCGATTCGATGTTCATTTTGCTGATAAACGAGCGGTCAATTTTTAGTCGTTCAAAAGGAAAGCGATGAAGATAGCTGAGGCTCGAATAACCGGTTCCAAAATCATCGGTGCTAAACGAAATGCCGAGCGTGCGGAGCTGAGACATCACGTTCAGAGCCTTCTCGCTCTGTTCCATGACCATGCTCTCCGTAACTTCCAATTTTAAAAAGCGCGCACCGAGTTCGGTTTTTGCCAGAATTTCTCTGATTTGCGCATTTAGAGCCGGATGCGTTAGTTGTTTGGCGGAGAGATTAACGCTGATTGAAAGCTGTTTTGCCGCCGGATATTCCTGCTGCCATTGAAACGTTTGACGACAGGCTTCTTCTAAAACCCATTGACCGATAGAGATAATCAACCCGGTTTCTTCCGCAACACAAATAAATTCATTTGGCAGAATCAAGCCGTGTTCGGGGTGTTCCCAGCGAATCAGCGCTTCCAATTCACAAATTTCTCCGGTTTCAAGCGAAACAATCGGTTGATAAAAAACTCGAAACTCGTTGCGTTCGAGCGCCCGGCGCAGATTGTTTTCGATTTGCAGCAAATTCATATTGCGGATATGCATTTCGCTGTCAAAAATCTCGTAGCGCGCCTTTCCGCTTTCCTTTGCTCGATACATGGCGGCGTCGGCATCGCGCAAAAAATCTTCCGGCTGGCGATGAACGTCGTCCGAAATGATAATTCCGATGCTGGCGGAAGTGAAAACTTCGTAAGCTCCGACAATAAAAGGTTCAGACAGTTTTTGCTGGAGCCGTTCGGCGACGTTGACGGCATCAGCGTTTTCTTTGATATGAAGCAAAATCGTAAATTCATCGCCGCCCAGCCTGGCGACGATGTCATCCGGGCGCACGCCGGCTTTGAGCTGCTCGCCAAAGGCAATCAGCAGCTTGTCGCCGATTAAATGACCGAGACTGTCATTGATAACTTTAAAGCGGTCAAGATCAAGAAACAGCACCGCAAAGCGAAATTCAGGATTATGCGCGGCCGATTGAATCGCCTGCTTGAGATGCGACATAAACTGAGCGCGGTTCGGTAAATTGGTTAGAGTATCAAAGAGCGCGTGCTGCTCAAGCAGTTCTTCGGTGCGGATTCGCTCGGTGATATCGCTAAAACTCCAAACGCGCCCGACCGTCTCTCCTTCCAAAATTTGCGGCTTCGAATAACGCTCAAAAACCCTTCCGTCTTTAAACTTCACCAGATCAAAGCCGGTCAGAGTCGGAGCATTGTATAATTCATTGTTCTTACTAATAAACAATTCAGGATCTTCCAACTGCTGATAAATATGTTCCCGCATTAACTTGAGATTTTTGCTGGCTAACAGCTGGTGCGGAATTTGCCACATTTCAGCAAATCTGCTGTTGTAAATTGTAATATTGTCATTTTTATCAACAACGATAATCCCGTCGGCGGTTGACTCAATAGTCGAGGTTAGCAGGGAAACGGTTTTATGAAGCTCCTCTACGGCTTGCTTTCGTTCGGTAATATCGCGGGCAACCCCTTGAACGCCAATCAGCTCAGATCCCTGATAGATTAATCTCGCACTCAGCTCCAGCGGCACTCGGCGGCCGTTTTTGGCGATAATTTCGATTTCGTAACGGGTGGGTTTTTCATCAACTTTGTTAAAATTATGAGTGCGGGCAAGCTCTAAATATTCGGGAGCGATGACTTGGGAAACATTCATCCTGATGGCCTCTCTCCGCGAATAACCGGTAATTATCTCGCAGGCGTGATTGATCGAGGTGAAATTCCCTTTAATGTCGTGAGTGTAAATCAGATCATTAGCGTTTTCGAACAAATCACGAAAGCGATTTTCGCTTTCCTGGAGCGCTTCGTCCGACTGTTTGCGTTCGGTGATGTCGCGAATAATCGAGTAGAGTAATTTTCGGTTCTGATAGTTGAGCGGGCTTGAGAGAACCTCCACATCGCGCAGTTCACCGCCTGCGAGACGATGTTGAAAAACAAAATAGTTACGCTGCTCACTGGCCGCCCGTTTCATTTCAACGGCGACTTTGTCAACGGGCAAAGTATTAATATCTTTAATGTTTTTGGTCCTAAAAATCTCCAGCGGATAGCCGTAAAAATCGCACGCTGAGGGATTGGCATCTACAATCTCGCCGGAATCAGCGTCAATCAGGAGCTGAATCGTCAGATTTTTCTCAAACATCTGACGGTAGCGTTCATCGCTGATTCGCAGACGTTCTTCCGCCAAACGGCGTTCGGTTACATCCAAAATAACGCCCTGCCAGTAGAGCAAGCGCCCGTTCTCATCTTTTACAAAACAGCCGCGGTCGTGCACCCAGTGGAAACTGCCGTCATGCGCCCTCAAACGGTATTCGTAATCGGTTCCGGAATCGGTTTTCATCGCCGTTTGAGTTTCCCTTAAAACCCATTCGCGGTCGTCCGGGTGCAGGATGCTGTACCACAAATCCGATCTGCTGCGCCATTCCTCAAGCGGATAGCCGAGTGCTTCAAACGCCGGACTGATATAAATCGGCGAATAGGGCGGAGTTGGCTCGGCGGCGTAAATCATCACCGGCAACGATTCGGTAAAATTGCGATGAATCATTTCGTTCTCCTGCAGCGTTTGCAGCGAACGGGCATATTTTAAGGAATATAAAACGGTAATTTCGAGCTTCTGCGCGTCCAACTGATTTTTAGCCAGACAGTCGGCTGCGCCCGCTTTGATTAGAGCCGGTTTGATTGCTTCGCAGTCGTCTTCGGTCAGAACAATCAGAGGAGCGCGGCAGCCCGTTGAAATCGCTTCCTGGAGCAGATCCGAATCGCCGGCTGCGCCAAAGCGATAATCAATCAAATAAACGTCGTAGTCATTTCCGCAGACAGCCGCCAGAAAATCCGCGTGAGAATTTGTGCAGTCAAATTTGTAAGAGTTAATTTTGAACTCTCTGATCAAATTGCGAATCAAGACCTGAGCGGTTTTATCATCATCCGCCAGCAAAATCCTTATTGTTTGGGAGTTTAAATCTGTCATCACCGGAGAGCTGACAATCACGAATGAGATTATCAGAGTCAAAAGCCTCAGCGTGGTTTTTATTAAGTTCTTAACTGTTTTTTATTAACGGTTGAAAGGAAATAAACTGTTAAATCTTGACTAGCTCAGCGTCACAAGAAAAAAGAGCTGCAAATTAAGAATAAACTTTTTTGAAATTATTTTCACTATTAAAAAAATGAGTTACACTTTCGCCGCTCAAAGTTTCATTGCGCGAATCTAAAATTTATGAAAAAAAAACGTTTTGACTTTTATTTATTGCGAACCGTCGCCGGATTGGCAATTTTACTTTTCACTTTAAACGTCCACGTCGAAGCGCAAACAATGCCGACGGGCGCTGACGCGCGGCTCTGGCAGCGCGCGCTACAAATCCAGCGCCAAGCGATTGTGATTGACACGCACAACGACATAACCACTCCGATGTATGACGAAGACGCCGATCTGGGAACTTCTCTGGCGGGGAAATTTCACACTGACGGAGACATTTTGAGTCCGGGTTTTACGCCTTATCACACCGACCTCGCCAGAATGAAAGCGGGCGGATTGACGGCGGAATTTTTCTCGATTTATATTTCGGGCGATTATGCCAGAGCGGGCGGTTCAACCAGCCGTGCGCTTAATCAAATTGATTCGGTCTATCGCGCGGCGGAAAAATATCCCCAAACTTTGATGATGGCGTACTCGGCAGGTGACATTCGCTCCGCCAAAAAACAGGGGAAAATCGCCGCGCTGATGGGCATCGAAGGCGGTCACGCGATTGAAAATTCTCTCGCTGCGCTGCGCGAGTTTTATCGTCTGGGAGTGCGTTACATGACCTTGACGCACAATAACACCAACGATTGGGCGGATTCTTCGCGTGACAAGGCAATTCACAACGGCTTGACCGATTTTGGCAAAGAAGTTGTCAAAGAAATGAATCGGCTGGGAATGCTGATTGACGTTTCGCACGTTTCCGACAAAACCATGTCTGATGTTTTGGACGTTTCAACCGCGCCCGTCATCGCTTCGCATTCTTCGGCGCGGCATTTTTCCGCCAACCCGCGCAACGTCAGCGACGAACTCATCAAAAAAATCGCCAAAAATAGTGGTGTCATTCAAATCAATTTCTATCCGGCGTTTTTGGATCAGCGCAACTGGGACGAAGACAAAGCGCGCGATGTCCGCCTGAAACCTGAGCTGGACGCGCTGACCGAACAGTACAAAAATGACCCGCGTGCGCTTTCCGAAGCCAAGCGCAAACTTTACGCCGCCAATCCGATTTATAACCCGCCGTACACCAAAATTGTTGATCACATTGATTACATCAAAAACCTGGTCGGAATTGATTATGTCGGCATCGGGTCGGATTTTGACGGCGTTCCCGGATTGCCCGAAGGCATCAACGGAGTAGAAGATTTGCCGCTCGTCACCTACGAAATGCTCCGGCGCGGTTACTCTGAAACCGAAATACGCAAAGTTTTGGGCGAAAACCTTCTGCGCGTTTTCGCTCAAACGGAAAAAGTCGCTAAGTTAAACTCACGTAAAATCAGCGGCGACGGTAATTTGCGGAAAATCGGCAAATGAAAACAGACTTTTCAAATCAAGAAAAAATTTACAAGGATGGACAGGATAGACAGGATAAAAACAAAATCTGCGAAATTTGTTTGATTTATCAATATCATCATTTGATTTACTAAAAATAATGAATTTGCCTCAAAGTTGTTATCGCGGCAGGCGTGTTCATAAACAGCCTGCGGTATCGCCGCCGGCACGCCGCGAATAAAATCACCGCGCCGTTGGCTCTCGTTCATCTAGTCGTTTAGATTTACTTTTTGCAGCATTTGGGCGAAACGCGGATCCGAGCGCAGCCCATCAACAAAGGGCATCACTTTGAGCGTCGTCATCCAGTAAGATTTTTCCGTCAAACTTTTATCCAGGTAAGCAAAAGCCTTGTCTTTGTCGCCGCGCAGCGCGTAAATAACGACCATCAGAAATGGATCAACGTATTGCTCATGACTTAAATTCTCGAGTTTGGTTAAAATTTCGTTTGTTTTATTTTCGTCTTTCATCAGCGCGTAGCTGACACCCAAAACAAATAAATCAGGCGGCGCGCCTCCGGTAAGTGCCGCCGCTTTTTGGCCGGCTTCGATTGCCGCGGCGTAATTGCCTTTGGCGCTTTGCGAGGTCGAAAGGTAAAGATACGCCAGATAAACATCCGGGTCTTTTTGGATAACCATCTGACTTTGCTCGATGGCGCGGTCGAAACGATGCGCGTAGAAATACTGGAGGGCTTTGATGGCTTCGGTGTTGCTCCAAGTCGGATTAAGCTGGTGAGCCAAATCCTGATGATATTCGGCTTCTTCAAAACGTCCCATCCGGGCGAGAAACTCCGCGTATTCTCCGTGCGCTCCAGGCGAATTCGGACTTAATTCGAGCGCGCGTTTGAATTCGGTTTCGCCCGCCTGCCAGTTCCAGTTGTAATCTGTTTCGACATTTGCCAGCTCGTCATGCGCCTGAGCCAGATTGGGATTGATCTCAAGCGCCCGCCGCGCCGCCCGTTCGGCTTTTGGATAGGCTTCGTTGGGCGAGAGTAAATTGAGAGCGGCGGCCGTTGTATATGTGCCCGCCAGACCCGCGTGAGCGACGGCGTAATCTGGGTCAAGGCGAATCGCCTGCTCAAAAAAATCTCTCGCCTGAATAACGTTTTCGATTTTGCGCGCTGAGGTCGCCATGGCGTATCTGCCCTTTAAATAAAGCTCCTGCGCCGTCAGATTGGGCGAACTGAGCGCGAGATTGGCCGGCGAGGCCGAATCCAGATTGAGCGACATCAAACGACCGACCCGGTTTGCTACCGATTCCTGTCCGCCCAGCACATTTGATAAATCGTTGGTAAAAGTGTCCGCCCACAAAACCTTGCCGTCGGCGACGCTGACCATTTGCAGATTGATTTTTAATTTTTGCCCTTCTTTTTGGACGCTGCCCTCCAAAACCGAATCAACTTTCATCTCCCTGCCTACTTCGAGCGTGTCGTAATTCTGATCGAGATAGCGAATTGTCGCGCTCGTCGGACGCACGGCCAGTTGTTTGACCGAACACAATTTGGTCACGATTGAATCTGCCAGACCAACCCGCAATTCGGGATCGCTCGGCGGATAACTTAATGATTTGAGAGGCAAAACCGCCATTGTTTTAACGTCGGCGAGCGGATTGGAGGCGGTTAAATTTTTGCTTTGACCGTTTTTTACAAAATAAAATCCGCCGAACAACGCCAAAATTAGCAGTAAAAATGAAGCGAGGTAGGTTTTAGGCTGTGAAAAACTTTGAATCAGTGATTTCGGCTGGGCGGTTCTTAGCTGTTCCGGCTCGTCAATTTTCGTCGCCTGAATCGTGATTTGAGAAACCGTCTGTCTTTCAACTAGGAATTCGCTCGGTTTCTTTTCGGTTAATTTGACCGGCGCGTTAAAGCGATAACCTTTTTTCGGAACAGTTTCGATAAAATCCAGCCCGCTCAAAACTTTCCGCAGCGTGTGAACGCAGATTTTGAGATTTCCTTCCTCGACAAATGAATCCGCCCAAACTTTATTAAGCAGAGTTTCCTTATCAACCAGATGACCGTTGTTTTCGACCAGAACGACCAGCATTTCAAAGGCTTTCGGAGGCAAAGCTATCGGTTTTCCGTCGCGCAGCAAGCGGCGTTCGGTCGGGTCCAGCTCAAACAAATCAAACTCATAAATCATTTTTCTTTCGTTATTCATTGAATTAACCGTAACTTAACCAAAAACTGTCCAAATCCTAACCACTTTTTTGTCGCGCTGCTTCATAGTCCGGTTCATAGCAAATCAGGCAAACGGTTTTAGCTCTCGCAAGTGAGAGACGGAATCGGCGCAATCAAGTGAATAAGTTTCAGGCGCAAATCAAAAGTAAGCAAAAGGAAAGCTGGCGAATTTTCCGGATTGACGATCCTCAAAGGCGTGTCGGAATCAGATAACAACGAACCGACTTAACCGTTGCCCGTTGAAAAAAAATAGAAAATTATTCGCCGTCAGTTTACCGCAGAAGATAAATTCTGCAAAGAGATATTCAGTGTTTAGAACAAATTATCAAAAGTTTTCCGGTTGATTCGCGCGAGAGCGAAGCAAGTCGTCAAATTAATTTTCTAATCATGTCCGGTTTCGCTCGCCGGCAACGCATATCAAGGGTAAGCAGAAAAATATTGACCGGTAAAAGCCGCGGCACAAAGCTCAGATGTCAACAAAAAAGACCGAAATAAAAATAACGATTGAGCAAAAGCAAATGTGGCGCGTTTCGGCAACCGATAATCCCGATTCCTCAGCCGCCTGGCAAACGGAGCCGCCGGCAATGCTGAAAGAAGCCAGCGGCGCTGAATTTTCCCGGCCTGAATTCCAGACGCAAGGCTGGAGGTGGAAAGTTCTGATAGTTTTCGTGCGCGGGATTAATTACGCGCTTTATCTTTTGCAGCGGATCAGACGCGGGCGGAAATAACACCAAAAGGTAAGGAAAGATGATCGAGATGCGGAAAGGGTGATTGATGGAACTAAAGCGAGGCGAGAGTTAATCAAGCCATCAGTTTTCCGCTTCTCGAAAGCTGAAGCCTTTTTTAACAGATGGGATAAATGCGGATTTTCAAAATAAGGAGATAAAAATATGGAAAGAATGCTTGTCAAACATTTGAGCGGCTCGAAGGCCAATCAAGTTGAGGAATTTGCCCTCAAATATCATAACGAACTGATTTTTGGGCGAGAAGACGGTTCAACCGTCAAGTTTGATCCGGACCGTGATGATTTAGTGGGCAGACAACATGCCAGAATTACGCTTGACCCGGCGGATCCAAACGGATTTTTGCTTTCGGATCTGAACAGTCGGAACGGCACTTTTTTAAATAAACAACGCATTAACGGAACCGTCAAAGTGCGCCCCGGTGATTTGGTACAACTCGGGCCGGGCGGGCCTGAGTTTCAGTTTGAGGTTGAACCGCGGCCAACCAACGGAACCAAGGCGACACGGCTCGCCGAAGTTTCGGCAATGGGCAAATCCGCTCCGGAAACTCGCCTCGTCAGCGCCAATGTCAGCGGCGGGGGAATGTCTGATTCGTTCCCGGCTGCATCTTCCGGCATGTCAAAACCTGCAGGAACAGTTGGCAAAGCGACCGTCGAGCGAATGATCAGCCACACCGTCAGCGAAACTAAAAAATCGCAGGGACGCAAATTCGGGCTGATCGGCGGAGCCGCCGCTCTGGCCGTGCTGCTGTTGTTTGGCGTCGTGATCGGCGGCGCTTACTACTATAACTCGAGACAACAGCTGGCCCATGAGCAAAACGAGCAGGAGATTAAAAGGCAGCTTGAAAGTCAACAGGCTGACGCAGCCGGCAAACAGGCGGAATTAGAGAAGAGAATGGCTGATGAAAAAGCCAGTGCCGGTGTCAACTCGTCAGCAATTACGGAAACATACGGCAATTCGGTAGTGATGATTGAACACACCTGGCATCTGTTTGACGGTCAAAGCAAATCGCAGCTTTATCACCAGTACATTCCTAATAAAATGGTGGTTTACGAGTCAATTTGCGGTTGTAAAGTTCCGAAACAGGAGAAAATTAACCCGGAAGCCGGGCCGGTGATTCCCGTTTATCTGGCGGTTGGCAACACTTATGAACCAATGCTGACTACTGCAAAATCTGCGAACGGAGTGGAAAACGACGCAATCGGCGGCCAACTTTATGGAACCGGCTTTTTTATTACCAGCAACGGTTTCATTCTCACCAATCGGCACGTCGGCGAAACCTGGAAAACCTGGTATCACTTCGACTCGCAAAGAACACCCGCCGGAATTGTTTTGACTCCCGATGGCAGACTCGCCACCAACAGTCTGGTTCCGCCGCCGCAAACCTGGGTTCCATCCGAAACAAAACAGGACGGAAAACAATATACGGGAACAATTATGGGCATGACCGATTCGATGAAAGTCACTTTGAACGGCAAGGAAAATCGAATTAAAGGCGATTTAGTCAGCAGCTCAGACCGACATGATGTTTCGCTTCTGAGAATTCAAATACCGGGAGAAGTCACTAAAGTCGAGCTCAACGATAACTACGAAACGCTTAAAAGAGGCGAAACGGTGACAATCATGGGTTATCCGGCGGCTTCGCCCGAAGTGGTCGGAGTGGTTAAGTCACAAGACCCTTTCCACAGCGATTCCTCAGTTTTGCAAATTCCGCAGTTAACGGTCACAACCTCGAACATCGGCAATATTCTCCGGGGCAGCGAAAAGGATGTTGATAACAAAACCTACAGCGTGATGGGCGATGTTATTCAGCTTGCCACCAACACTACGGGACCGGGCAATTCGGGCGGGCCGGTTTTCGACACGCAGGGCAAAGTCATCGGAATTTTCTTTGCCGGGTCAAGCAACGGCGGAGCTTCGATCACATACGCCGTTCCGATTCGCTTTGGGATGGAGCTGATTAAATAAAGACGAATCGGAAAAACTGCTGATGGAGAAGGATGAATCACTAATCCGTTTGGATTCGTCCTTCATCGTTACTCTTTTGCCTGGCTCTCTTTCTCTCTGGTTATGGAACGATTGTCTGTAAATCAAATGGTTGGTGATTACCGCGTTGTCGCTTTTTTGGGAGCGGGCGGAATGGGCGAGGTTTATCAGGGCGTTCACGTCAAACTCGGTCGCTTTGCCGCGATTAAGGTTTTGAATAAATTATCGCCCGATAACTCGTC
This sequence comes from Pyrinomonadales bacterium, assembly GCA_038212235.1. Lineage (GTDB taxonomy): Bacteria > Acidobacteriota > Blastocatellia > Pyrinomonadales > Pyrinomonadaceae > JBBQUS01. The sequence goes on along the minus strand of JBBQUS010000014.1, from coordinate 58,908 downwards.
AACTTCCCGCTTTTTTAATGAAGCCAGAGTACAGTCGAGCATTTATCACCCAAACATCGCGATGCTTTACGATTTCCAGGAAATCGAAAACAGACTTTTTATTTTTATGGAGCTGGTGGACGGCGAAAGTTTGGAAGAACTGGTCAAGCGCCGGGCGTTTGCGGTTGAAGATGCGCTCAAAACTTTTCAAACAATCTGCGAAGCCGTCGCCTTTCTTCACGGGCGCGGAATCGTCCATCGCGATATCAAATCGCAAAACATAAAATTTAACTCCGCCGGCGTGGTCAAACTGCTTGATTTCGGGATTGCCAAAGACGCTGCCAGCCAGAATTTAACAACGGTCGGAGGAGTCATTGGAACACCGCGTTATCTAGCGCCGGAACAGCTTAAAGGACAGTCCGCCAGTTCTCAAACCGATATTTGGGCGCTCGGGATTTTGCTGTATGAAATGCTGACTGGCATCGAACCGTTTGAGTCGGATTCAGTCTCGCAGTTATATCTGCAAATCAACGAAGCCAGTTTTGAAAAACCTGAAAAGCTAAACCCGGCGGTGACGACGCCGGTTTCGCAAATCGTTCGGCGCTGTTTAAACGTCAATCTGAGAGAGCGCTATCAAACGGTGGAAGACCTTTTGACCGATGTGCGCGGCGTTTTAGACGTTGACAGTCAATCGGGTAACAACAGAAAAAAACAAAGGTTTGTACCGTCAAAAACCGTCTTTAACAGTGAAAAATCTAACAGCGAAAGTTTTAGCGACTCAAACTTCGCTTCTTCTCACGGGAAATCACCGTTTGTGCCGGTTGCGATTGGTTCGTCAGTCGCGGTGGTTCTGCTTTTCAGCCTGGTCGGAATCGGAATGTGGGCAATGAGTAATTCAAATTCCCCGGATATTCCGGCGAATAATTCCATCATTGTCATTTCGAGCGACAAAAATCTCGGTAAACAAACTGATAAAAACGCGGTTGTTCAGCAGTCAGCTTCAATCACTACAGCCGACAAAATTCGCATTGATTTGTTTGGGGGCAGCGCCAAAGTTTTCCGTGATGGACAGCAAATTGGCGTTACGCCGCTTGATTTAGAAGCGAGGAACGGTTCGCGAGTCGCTCTGACCTTGAAGCGCGAAGGTTTCGAAGACAAAACGGTGAATTTTGACGTTTCACCGGGACAGCGTGTTTACACGTTTTCGCTCAAGCAGAGAGAGTAAAAGTTGATTGACAAAAGTCAAAGAACTGTTTGGTCGGACGGATAGACATAACTTTTTTGAAGCATTATCAAAGTTGCTTTTTCAGACAAAGAATTAATCGCAATGAGAGAAACAAGAGAATTAAAACCGAGTGATTTACCGGCGAAAACCATCACCGCCAGCGTCCGAACCGACGTCGGGTGCGTACGCGAAGCAAACGAAGACAGCGTTCGGCATTTTTCACCGAACGACCGTGAGATACAGCAGATCAAAGGCACTCTAACGCTCGTTGCCGACGGAATGGGCGGTCACGCTTCCGGCGAAATCGCCAGCCGGCTGGCAATCGAATTAATCAGCGAAATTTACTATGAGAGCAAGACCGGAGGCGGGAGACTGGATGCCGCCGAAGCGCTCCGCCGTGCGGTTGAAGAGGCCAGCCGACAGATTTATGAAACTTCGCTGACGGATGAAAAATATGCAGGAATGGGCACAACTCTGGTCGCGCTCGTGCTTTTTGAAGATCAGGCGATTGTCGCGCACGTCGGAGACAGTCGGCTTTACCGTTTACGCCGACAAAAGTTGGAAATGTTGACGCTTGATCATTCGCAGGTTATGGAAATGGTCAAACACGGGATTATCTCTCTCGAAGAAGCCCGCAGCCACGACGACAAAAATGTGATTTTGCGAGCTCTCGGCACTCAGCCCGCCGTCGAAGCCGAGGTTTCGGAGCCATTCGCAATTGAAGCGGGCGACGCATTTTTGCTTTGTTCGGACGGCTTGACCGATATGGTTTCGGACACTGAAATCCGGCAGATTTGGCTTTCAGCCGCTGATATTTTCGCGGCTTGCGAGCAGCTCATTGAGAAAGCGAAGCAGAACGGCGGACACGACAACATCACGGCTGGAATCGTCAAAATTTGGTTCGCCGATGCGACCAGAACAAATCGCGCCGCGCGCGTCACCAGAGAAGTAGAGGTCTAGGATAATGATCGGGAAAATAATCGGCAATTACAAAATCGAACAAAAGCTCGGTGAAGGCGGAATGGGCGCGGTTTACAAAGGCGTTGATACGATGCTCGACCGGGAAGTCGCCATCAAAGCGCTGCGGCCGGAATTGGCATCTCAAACCGCCATCGTTGAACGTTTTCGTTCCGAAGCAGTCACTCTAGCGAAACTTAATCATCCCAATGTCGCCACGCTTTTTTCGATGTTCCGGCACGGCGAAGAACTTTACATGGTACTCGAATTTGTTCGCGGCGAAACTCTGGACACGATTTTGCGGCGGCGCGGCGCACTTCCGGCCGAAGAAGTTGTTCCGGTATTTTGTCAGATTCTGGACGGCATCAATCACGCTCACGAATACGGAATCATTCACCGAGACATTAAACCCGCCAACATGATGCTGACCGAAAAGGGAACTTTGAAAGTGCTCGATTTCGGGATTGCCAGACTGCTTGGGAGCACGCGCATGACGCGCGCGGGCAATATTATCGGGACTTTGGAATACATGGCTCCCGAACAGGTCAAAGGGCAGGAAACAGACGCGCGCAGTGATATCTATGCCTTGGGCATGATGCTCTACGAAATGTTGACCGGCAAAACTCCGTTTGACACCGAAAACGAGTTTGAGCTGATGAAGCTGCAAACCGAACAAATGCCTGTTGCGCCGAGACAAATCAACTCGCAAATTCCCGAATCGGTCGAAGCTGCGATTATGCAGGCAATTGCCAAAAATCCCGATGAGAGATTTCAAACAGCCGGTGAATTTCGCGACTTTTTGCTCGATGCCGGTTTTAACGATTACGGCAAGATGCGCCGCAGCACGACCGGCGACCGACAATCTCTGGTAAATTTCCCGCGACCTCAATCGCAGTCTTTGAGCGCACAGTTAAATGTCGAACAAACAGCAGATTTGGAAAATGCTGAAGAGCAAAAACATCGTTTTGACGCTCCCGGCAGCGCCTCGCCGTCAACCAGTGAAATCAAAGAAACCCGTTTTGAGCCGGTTTACGAAGTCTCGGCGGCGGCCGTCGCTCTAACGCCAAATCCGGTCATCAAGGAAACACGACTTGGCGGCTTAAACACTTCAAATACGGCGACTGCTCCGACAAACTATGATCAACCGCCAAAAGCATTTTTTGATCAACTAACCTGGATTCATTATGCCGGAGCGAGTTTTGGAGCAGTCTTTCTGGTCGGTTTGCTCGTTATCACCCCGTTTTTTCTGTTAAGCGGAACAAATAATAACCAAACGAATAAGTTAATCGAAAACAAACCAGTCAACAAACAGGCCGTCGCGGTGAATTCGCCTGAACCGCCAAAACCGGCAGTCATTTCAACGCCGGAAACGGCGCAGGGCGGTCTGTCGCCGGCAATCTCGACCGGCGGCAACAACACGCTCCCGCCTGTTTCTCAACCGCCGGTGCCGTCTTCAAACTCTAACATTCCTTCTCAGATTGTTGAGACGCCGACCAAAAACGTGCCGGAAAAACAGCGTGATAAACCCGAACAGAGAACTGACAAACCTGCGCCGCGTGACAACACTCCTGAGCCGCCGGCACAGCGCCGCGAAACTGCGGTCAAAACCCCGAAACAAAACGTGCCGAAATCCAACGGCAAAGGCGACGCCGAACGCGAAAAGCGGATGGAGCGACTGCTGACCGACCACTAACGCTCTTTTTCTGAGTCGGCGGTGATCAATCTCAGGTGTCGTCTCATTTGTTAATCGTTAACTGACAAACTTTTTTTAGGTAAGAAGCCTCGCAAACGGAGAATACTATGTTAAGCAATGTCTTAAATATCTTGACCAAATTTAACTGCGCAACACATGACTGTCACTTGTTTCTGAGAAAAACCGTTATAAATAATAAATTTTTTCCGCAACTGACCATAAAATTTATTCTAGCAATCGCGCTGACGAGTTTTTCCCCGGTCCTATCTTTGAATACGTCGGCTCAACGCAAACCCGTGCGCCGTTCCGTCTCGAAACCAGTTGCTAAAAGCGCGCCGGCGGTCAGTCCGGGTGAAAAAGTTTTTGACGAGGCTTCAAACCTTTTTGAACAAAATACCAAGGAATCTTTGCAGGCGGCGTTGGCTAAATTTACGGAAGCGCGGCAATTGTATTTACAGGCCGGTGACAAAGCCGGTGAAGCCGCCTCCGTCACGATGCTCGGCAGAACCTATCGAATGCTCGGCGATGCGCAAAATACGTTCAACCAATACAAAGAAGCGGTCGCGCTTTATCACAACAGCAACAACAAAAAGGGCGAAGCCAGCGCGCTTAACAACATCGGAGCGCTCGCCAGAGATTTGAGTCAATTTAACGAAGCGATCAATTATTATCAAACCGCACTGCCGCTGATGCGCGAAACGAGCAACAAATACGGCGAAGCCACGACATTGACCGGCCTTGGCAGCACTTATGCGGCTTTAAGGCAGTCAACCAGTGCGCTCCAATATCTCAATCAGTCACTGGCGTTGTGGAAAACTCTTGATTCAAAAAAAGACGAAGTTGATACGATGGTGCAGATTGCCGATGTGAATTCGTCCGCAGAAGAAACCCGGCAACTGGCGCTGCCGCTTTATAATCAAGCCCTGCCAGTTGTGCGGCGGCTAAAATTGCCGTTAAAAGAAGCGTTTATCCTCGGAAAAATTGCTGTTGTTTACGACCAGTCGGGAGACAAGCAAAAAGCAGTTGAGTATTACAAAAATGCTTTGACAGTTTGCCAAAGCGCTTCGTCCGACCAGACCGCGCCTGCTGAAACCGCCATCATTATGGGCAGCCTCGGCGATTTGTATTACCGGATGGCTGACCGGGAAAATGCTCTGGTCTATTTGCAATCGGCGTTGACTGTAGCAAGAGAAAAGAATTATCCGATTATCCTGGAATATATTCTCGGTACGCTCGGCGAGGTTTATTCCGCGTCGGGCGACCAGCAAAAGGCGATTGAGTTTTTTAATCAAGGTTTGGCACTCGCGCCGCAAACCAGCGAAAGACGCGGTTTCGCCTACAATTCAATCGGTCTCGGCAACGCTTATCTCAACAACAATCAGGTTGCCGAAGCCGTCAAATTATTTGATCAAGCTCTGCCGCTGTCGAGTGATTTTGCGCTCCAGAGCCGCGCGCTGGCCGGCATTATTCGCGCTCAAACTCTGCTCGGCAACAACGGCGCCGCGCTGCAAGCCGTCAGACAAGCGCAAACTCTCAAAGTCAACGACGGCAATTTTGAATCGCAGTTTGAAATAGTCAACGCTATTGCTTTCGGACGCGCCCGGTTCGACACTTTGCAAAATTCAATTCAAAGCTATAACGAAGCGCTGACGATGGCTAATAAATTCGGCTACAAAATCGGCGCGGCGCGCTCGTTTTTCGGTCTCGGATTATCTTATGAAAAAGTAAATAATTCTCAAGCCGCGCTCGATTCGTTTAATCAAGCGATTCCGATTTGGCGGAAAATGGGTAACTCACTGGCCGAAGCGACGATTTTGGCAGAAATCGGCAATCTGCATCTAAATCTCAATCAATATCAACCCGCGCTCGAATCTTTTAATCAGCTTTTGACGCTCGGTCAAAATACCAACAACCAAAATTATCGCGCGTGGGCGTTGACCAATCTCGGGCAGATGAATTTTAAAATGGGTGATAACAACAAAGCGATTGAATATTACAATCAGGCGCTGCCGATTTACGAGCAAATGAACGATCAAAAAGGCCAGGCTGCAGCCTTGAATAATCTCTCGCTGGCTTATGAAAAATCGGGCGACAAGAAAAAAGCCAAAGAATATCGAAAAAAAGCCGGCAAATTTAAGTAGGACAAATTGAGAAACAGAGTGGTGCAGCTAATGCAGGACGGCGCAAATACGGTGGCCGCAAGCCCACCACTTTTGAGAGATTGCGGCTGATTGTACGAGATAGGATTTCCCGCTCTTTGCTAACGCGCGGGCTCCCGCTTGAAACCGCGCGATTATGAAATCAGAGATAAGATTAACAGTTATCTCTCGCGACGATTTTTTACCTGCCTGTCTGACAGCTCGCTTTATGCTTCGGTTTGATGGATGACGTCTTCCGGTTCGACCGTGAACGGCTTAGCTTCTTCGCGAAATTTTTCCACGATGTCGATTGTCCGCTGCACCTTGTCGGCGAGAATTACCAGCAATTCACCTCGGCGGGCGTGGTTGAGGGCATATTCAATGGCTTCGGGCGGACTTAAAATTTCTTTGATCGGTAAATTAGGATTAGCCTGCCTAATGCCTTCAATGACCAAACCGTTGGTTTCGCCGGGAGCGCGCCCGCGCCGGTCTTCGTCTTCGCGAACAATGACGTTTGTGAACATCCGCGCCGCGATCCGTCCGTAAATCCGCAAATCTTCGTCGCGGCGGTCGCCGACACCGCCAATCACGCCGGTTTTGATTTTGTTCGGAAGTTTTTCGATAAATCGTTCGAGCGCTTCCATTCCGGCCGGATTGTGCGCAAAATCAATGACGACCGTAAACTTGCCCATGTCAATCACGTTTAATCGTCCCGGCGTCTGCGCGACAGAGGGCACGAAGGTTTGCAGTCCGACGCGGAGGCTTTCGATGCTGACGCCCTGCAAATATCCGGCAAGCGTTGCCGCCAGCACGTTTTGAATCATAAAAACGGCGCGCCCTTCAAAAGTAAGCGGGATATTAATGACTTTTTCAACGCGAACTTTCCAGGCGCCTTTGAGAATCGTGACAAATCCGTTTTCCAAAACGCCCGCGAGACCTCCGTCTCTCGTATGTTTGATGATTCGCTCGCTGTGTTCGTCAACGCTAAAGAGAACAGTTTTGCCGCCGGCGTAACGCCGCATTGAGTAAACCAGATCGTCATCAGCATTTAAAATTGAAAATCCGTCATCATGCACGGCGCGGGGCACGACCGATTTGACCCGCGCCATTTCTTCGAGCGTGTCAATTCCTTTTAAACCCATATGGTCAGCCGTGACGTTGGTGACGACTCCGATATCGCATTTGTCAAAACCGAGTCCGGAGCGCAGAATTCCGCCGCGAGCCGTTTCTAAAACCGCAATTTCCACCGTCGGGTCTTTTAAAACCAACTGCGCCGAAACCGGCCCGGTGTTGTCGCCGCGTGCGGCCAGCGTGTTGCCGATATAAGTGCCTTCGGTCGTCGTAAAACCGACCGTGTAGCCGTGTTGTTTCAAGATGTGCGCGATGAGCCGCGTCGTAGTTGTTTTACCGTTTGTTCCAGTGATCGAAATAATCGGAATCCGCGTTTTGGCTCCCGGCGGAAAGAGCATATTGACAACATGCTCGGCGACGTTACGGGCGATTCCGTCGGACGGCGCGAGATGCATTCTAAAACCGGGCGCGGCGTTGACTTCGATAATTCCGCCGCCGTTTTCGGTCAGGGGAGTGGAAACGTCGGGCGCGACAATATCAATTCCGGCAACGTCCAAACCGATGATGCGGGCGATTCTTTCGAGCAGGAAAACATTGTACGGATGAACTTCGTCCGTCCGGTCAATCGCGGTTCCGCCGGTTGAAATATTGGCGGTAGTCGTCAAATACAAAGTCTCGCCCTGCGGCAAAACCGAATCGAGCGTATAGCCGCTCTGCGCAATCAGCTTTTCGACGTGCGAATCAACTTTGATCAGCGTTAAAACTTTTTCGTGTCCGATGCCGCGCCGCTCGTCTTTGTTGGTTTCTTCAATCAGCTGTTGGACGGTTTGCGCGCCGTCCCCGACGATGTGCGCGGGGCGTCGTTCGGCCACCGCCACCAGTTTGTTGTCAATCACGAGCGCCCGGAAATCAGCGCCCGTCAAAGATTTTTCAATGATAATCCAGCGTGCATAATCTTTGGCGCGTTCGAACGCGGTGCGCACCTCTTCGATTGTCTTAAGTCCGACGGTGATTCCTTTTCCGTGATTGGCGTCGAGCGGTTTGACGACCACCGGAAACCCGACGCGCCTGACCGCATCTTCAATATCCTCTTCGTTCTTGATAGTTTCGCCGAGCGGGACGGGAACTCCCATTGAACCCAGCAGTTTTTTGGTGGCGTCTTTGTCACTTGCCAAACTAACGGCAATCATATTTGAACGGTCGGTGACAGTGGCTTGAATCCGGCGCTGATTAACTCCAAACCCGAGTTGAACGAGCGATTGATCGTTGAGGCGAATATGCGGAATATCACGGTGTTCGGCTTCTTCGATGATTGAGCCGGTCGAAGGGCCAAAGCGGACGTCGTCGCGGATTTCACGCAATTTTTGCACGTCCCTGTCAAGACCGGCTTTGATTTCAGCGAGCGGTTTGCCGGTCGCAAGATCTTCAAAAAGTTCGGTCGCCGCGCGCGCGGCAAAGCGTCCCGCTTCTTCTTCCAGATACGCGAAAACAACGTGATAAATACCTTTTGCTTTGGTTTCCCGCGTTCGCCCGTACCCGACTTCCATTCCGGCCATCGTTTGCATTTCGAGCGATAAATGTTCGATAACGTGGCCGGCCCACGTTCCTTCATCGAGACGACGCAAAAAGCCGCCGTCCTCGCCGTAACTGCAGCCGTGAATTTGCAAACCCGGCATTAATTCGGCGGCGCGGGCGGTAAAATCTGGAAAGACGTTGGTCGGCTGCTCTTCGTACTCTTCCAAATCGAGCCGCATCTCAATCAGCTTTTTCCGGTAACCGCTCCAATAATTAGGGCCGCGCAAAGTTTTAATTTCTAAAATTTTCATGGATATCAACGTAACGCCGTCGTCTCGGCGGCTGTTGTGATGGCATCCTGCCATCGCTTTTTCTCAATTTAAAGTGAGCGCGAGACGTACTCACAACCACCGCCGGGACGACGGCGGTACTGCGCTTAAATCTCCGGCAACAAAAACTCTTTGGCAACCGGCAGAAAACGGCGGTTGGCATAATCGTAGCGAAGTCCTTCGCGCAAAATATGAATCTGGATTCCGGTCACGGCAAACGGTTCTTTTTCGTGAACCTCGGCGATGTCGTTATAGCTTACTGCGGAGCCGTCAACAATTGTCACCGTTCCGCTCCCGACGACATCCAAAATGCCGTCGCTGTCCAGGACAACCGCAGTGTTTTCGTCAATTCCGATGCCCAAATTATGAGGATTGTATGAAACGGCGGTGATCAACCGGCTGATCCGTCCGCGCTCGCTAAAATGCTGGTCAATAATAATATTCTGAAGAATTCCGAGACCCGGCGAGAGTCTGATAGCGCCGACGTGCGGAGCGGGAACGCCGTCGCCGCGAACAATCATGGACGTGCTCATTCCGGCCGCGCCGGCGCTCGAACCGGCTAAAACCAGTTTTGTCCGGCGCACTTTTTCGCTTAACCCGACTGCAAAAGATGTCCCGCCCAAAATCGAAACCAGCCGCATTTGATCGCCGCCCGAAATAAAAACGCCGGTCACGCCGTCGAGCAGAGCATCAGCGTCAGCTTCCAGAATTTCTTGGCGCGAGGTTGCTCTGAGCACCCGGATATTTTCGGGATCAATATTCATTTTGCGAAAAGTGTGAGTATAAATATCGGCGGCAAATTCGGGAAAGTCGGAGGCCACCGGAACAATCAGGATTTTAGCGGCTTCGGCCCCGGCCAGTTTGACGAATTTGCGCAAAATGCGGCGCTCGTTATATTTATCTTCGGCTCCGCCGATAATTACCAAATGTCCGCCGATGTTTTCCGAATGATTTGTCGCTTTCTCCATCCTTATGATTTTGCCGAAATAATTAAAAAAGTGAATTAAAACTTGCTACGAATCTAGGACAAATACGGCAAATAAGTCAAAAGCCGCAAATTAACCTTGTGATTTACAAAGCAAGAATTTGCAAGTCGGCTTGTTTTTGCATTCTAAGGTCGCTAAACTTTTTGATAATTCTAAAGTCTGACTGGTAAAAAAAATATGAAAAAATATCACTTGCGTAATTTGGCAATATTTGTGCTGCTGGCGCTCTGCGGTTCAATTGGAATGGCGCAGCCCGGACAGCAACCAACTCCGCAGCAACTGGAACTTACAAAATATATCAAAGACAATTACACCAAGCGCGAAGTGATGATTCCGATGCGCGACGGCGTGCGGCTCTTCACTTCGATTTACGAGCCAAAGGACACTTCGCAAAAATACCCGATTATGTTCGACCGGACGCCCTACACGGTTGCTCCGTACGGCAAGGATAAGGACGGCAACGATCAGTTCAAACGCTCTCTCGGCCCGGACGATTTATTTGCCAAAGAAGGATATATTTTTGTTTACCAGGACGTGCGTGGGCGCTGGAAGAGCGAAGGCGAATTTATGGACGTTCGCCCCGAAGTTGCTCGCTCCGGTTCAAAAGACGTGGACGAGAGCACCGATTCTTACGATTCGGTTGACTGGATGATTAAAAATATTCCAAATAACAATGGGCGTGTCGGCGTTTACGGAATTTCCTATCCGGGTTTTTACACTTCGACGGCGATTATTAATTCGCATCCGGCAATCAAAGCCGCCAGCCCGCAGGCTCCCGTCTCCGATTGGTTTCGCGGCGACGACATGCATCACAACGGCGCGCTTTTTTTAGCGCAAAATTACAATTTCTTCGATTTTTTTGGGCAGCCGCGCCCCGCGCCGACTTCCGAGAAATATTTCAAAGATTTTCCGTGGGGAACCGAAGACGGCTACAAGTTTTATACCCAAATGGGCGGACTGGCCAACTCCGGCAAACTTTATACGGAAAAACTGGGCGTTCCCGTCAAATTCTGGGACGAGATGATGGCGCACCCGAATCTTGACGGGTGGTGGGAAGAGCGCAACGTTCTGCCGAAACTTAAAAATATCAAATGCGCGGTGATGACGGTTGGCGGCTGGTATGATAACGAAGATTTGTATGGTGCTCTTCAAACTTACCAGCATATTGAGCGGCAGAATCCCGGCATTTTTAACGTTCTCGTCGTCGGCCCGTGGTTTCACGGCGGCTGGGCGCGTTCTGACGGCGAATGGCTCGGAACGGCTTATTTCGGACAAAAAACCGCCGAATATTATCGAGCTAATCTGGAACTGCCGTTTTTTAACCACTTTTTGAAAGACAAAGGCGATATTTCCAAAATTAAAGAAGTCAATGCTTTTGACACCGGCGCTAACGAGTGGAAGGAATTTTCAACTTATAATCCGACCAACGGCACGGATACGGCTTTGTATTTGACGGCTGACGGCGGGCTTACTTTTTCAACTGACGCGCTCAAAGCAGCGGGCGGCTTTAACGAGTATGTTTCCGATCCGGCGCATCCGGTTCCGTACACGCAGAAAATCACGCTCAATTATCCGCGCGATTTTATGACCGAAGACCAGCGTTTTGCCGGAACGCGTCCAGATGTGCTGGTTTACCAAAGCGCGCCGCTGACCGAAGACATGACCGTGGCGGGTGACATTAAACCGTCCATTTTCGTTTCGTCAAGCGGAACGGATTCGGATTTTGTCGTCAAATTAATAGACGTTTTCCCGGATGATTATCAATATCCGGAAACCGGCAATAAACTACCGAACGGGCAGCCTGAACGCGTCAAACCGCCGGCAAATTCCGCGTTTTCGGTTTTTGAACCGGGCGGCTATCAAATGCTGCTGCGCGGCGAACCGTTTCCCGCGAGATTCCGCAACAGTTTTGAAAAACCGGAACCTCTCGAACCGAATAAAGTAACCAACATCGCGTACACGATGCCCGGAATTACGCATACCTTCAAAAAAGGGCATCGGATGATGGTGCAGATTCAAAGCACCTGGTTTCCGCTTGTCGCGCGCAATCCGCAAAAATTCGTTCCAAATTATCAATCGGGCACGGACGCTGATTTTCAAAAAGCGACCGAGCGAGTTTATTATGGCGGCTCCCATGCGTCAGCAATAATTTTGCCGATCATGAACAAATAAGGATAAAGGCAGTATTGGCTGAATAAATAAGAAGTTGAGCCAAATTTGGCTCAACTTTTTTATTTTTCCAAAATTCACTTGTCAACCGAATATTTGCTAACTTAAATTTACAACTGAAATTTCGCGAAAAATAATTTATGCCAGCAATTACAATTTTAATCGGAGTGATGTTACTGCTGATCGGTCTGGGCGGCTACGGTTTCGGCCTGGTCAACGCGCAGCAGCATGGCGGTTCTGCCAGCCCGACGGCTTTGATTCCGGCCTTTATCGGCTTGATTTTGCTCATCCTCGGCGGTTTGGGAACGGGCGTTAAACTGCGCAAACATATGATGCACGCCGCCGTCGGAGTGGCGCTCGTCGGTTTTCTGCTGGTTGCTAGCACGGTTGCGATCAGGAACTATTCTAATATCTATAAACTGCTTGCGGGCGAAACGATCACCAATCCGGTCGCGGTCGCTTCGCAAGTTATGACCGCCATTTTGCTGGGAATTTTGGTTGCGGCCGGAGCCTTATCTTTTGTCCGGGCGCGAAAAAATCGTTTAGCTCAAAACCGGTAACTCAATTCTGACGGATAAACCGCTTGGTTCGCCGTTAACGGCCGAAATCGTTCCGCCGTGGGCGAGAATCGCCCGTTCCGCAATCGCCAGACCCAGGCCGAATCCGCCGGAGCTGCGGGTTCGGGCGTATTCGACTCTGAAAAACGGGCGAAACAGTTTGTCCAAATCTTCGGGCGCGACGCCTGACCCGAAATCGCGGATGACAATAATGGCCGTTTGATTTTCCCGCCTGAGAGCGACTTCGACGCTCGCCTTTTCCGGCGTGTGTCTGACGGCGTTTCTCACCACATTTTCAATGGCGCTCCGCAACAATCTGGCTTCGCCCGAAACGACACATTTATCGTCAGTCAGCAGTTTAACTGTTATGCCGCCGCTGCTGGCCTCATATTCAGCGTCCACCGTCACATCTCTGACGATTGCATCCAGATTCACCGGTTGTTTTTCGATACTTTGAGTTCCGGTTTCAAGTTTGGAGAGCAGCAGCAGTTGCGAAATCATTTCATTGAGCCGGGCGGATTCGCGTTCAATCCGGTCAAGCGACGGTTGTGTTTCAGAATTGGATTTCGAGCGGGCGATTTCGAGCGCGACGCCGAGTCTGGCCAACGGCGACCGCAATTCGTGCGAGATATCGGTAATTAAACTTTTTTGCGCGGCAATCAGATTTTCGATGCGCGCCGCCATTTCGTCAAAATCTTCGGCCAGGCCCGAAATTTCATCGCGCCGTTTGCCAATCATCGGAAAAACGCGGACGGACAAATCACCTGCGGCAAATTGTTTCGTTGCTTGACGCAACTTCGCAAGCGGCGCGGCAAGATAACGCGCCAAACCGTAACAGAGCAATCCAGCTGTTAAGATGACGGCCAGAATGCGCAGCAACCTGGTTCTTCCGTCAGCCGCAAAAGGCGAAAATTTCGGTTTTTCAATTTCGATTGCCAAAACAAAATTTTCACCGCGCCGGGTGGTAAATTTGCGGGCGACGTAGTTTTCTTCGGGCGCAAAAAACTCAAACTCTACCGAATCGCTTTCAAATGCTTTATTAATTAAAGGTTGAGCATGTTTTCCGTCCAACTCGTCAAAACACCGATTGTTTTTTTCTCTGTTCGCTAAACAAACCTTTTCAATCTCACCCGATGATTGCAAGCGCTGCAAAAATTCCTGAACACCATTTTCGCCTTCGTTTTCGTCAATTTGTCTGGCAGTGTCGGCATAAACGTTCAGCGCATCGCCGATGCCGCTTTGCCAGCGATTTAAAGACGGATCGGTTTGGAGCGTCACCGTCACCAGCGTCAGCGCCCCGACAACCAAAGCAATAGCCAGCCAAAACCAGAGAAAAATCTTTAAAAACAATTTTTTCAGTTAACAGTTAACAGTTAACAGTCAACAGTTTCAGCTGCATATGCTGATCACTGATCACTGTTAACTGTTGACTGTGTAAATGTAGCCGACCGAGCGAACGGTTTTAATTCGCTCGTGACGGTCGGCGCGGACGCCCAGTTTTTTTCGCAAATTGCTGACGTGCATGTCCAGACTGCGGTCAAAAGGCGACAATCTGCGCCCTAACACATCGCGGCTAAGATTTTCGCGTGAAATCACTTGTCCGGCGTGTCGTAGAAACTGAATCAGCAAATCAAATTCAATCGAGGTTAATTCAACTTCTTTGCCGTCAACTTTAACGAACCGCGCCGCCGTATTTGCTTCGACATCGTCAACTCGCAAACGCTCATTCGGTGAAGCCGGTTCTTCGCTGATTTGGGGTTTGTTTGTCCGGCGCAGAATCGCTCGCAAACGAGCGACCAGCTCGCGCGGATTAAAAGGTTTTGGCAAATAATCATCAGCGCCGATTTCCAAACCGACGATTCGCTCCATATCATCGCCTCTGGCAGTCAGAATTAAAACCGGCACATTAGATTTTTCGCGAACCCGCCGGAGCGCGTCAAAGCCGTTCATTTTAGGAAGCATCACATCGAGTACCGCCAAATCAAATTGACCGGACAAAATCTTTTCCGCGCCGCTCACGCCGTCATGAGCGCATTCAACCGAGAAACCCTCGACGCCTAAGTAATCCGCCACCAGCTCGCAAAGTTCTTCATCATCGTCAACCAAAAGAATTTTAAATTTATCAACGCTCATTTACCGTTTGCCCTTTGCCTGACCAAAACATCCAGCTTTTAATTTACGAAAGTAAACGTCAATGACAAAGGGCGCAAGAGAAATCTGACATTTCTTTACGTTAACAGTCAGACCTTTACGTTTCGCTCCGAATAAATTTCGTCTAATTAAAGTGAAAGACACGTTCGCTGAAAAAGAGGCGAGCGCAGTAAAACTATAACGGAGAAAATAAATGAAAAAATTGACAATCGGTATTATCGCAATCGCTCTGTTGAGCGTCGGCACGATTTGGGTTTCGGCGCAAAATAGCGGCGGGCATGGTTTCGGGTTTTTCGGCGGAGATAAAAACGGGCGTCGCGAACAAATGTTTAATCGCATCTTTGACCGCATTGCAACCGAACTAAAGCTTTCGGACAGCCAGCGCTCACAGGCGCAGCAGGTTATCGCCGATTCGAAAACACGGATTGAGCCACTAATGATGCAGCTCAAGCAAAATCACGAATCAATCGAAAACCTCGGTCACGACGGCACATTTAATGAGGCCAGAGTCAACGAAATTGCGACCGAACAAGCCGCAACCATGAAACAGCTAATCATCGAAAAAGAAAAAACTAAAGCCGCTCTCTTTGCTATTTTAACGCCTGAACAGCGGACACAGGCCGAGCAAATGAAAGAAAAATTTAAGGCTCGGATGCAGGAACACGGATTCCCGGGCGCAATGCCGTTCACGGGACTCTAAACTTAGGAGAAGGTGAATTAATTTGGTCAAAAGAGAAGACGACTTTCTCTTTTGACCTTTTTTGGTTTTCAACTTAATTTGAGAGTTAATGAATCAAGAAATGACAGTCGCGGCGCTGGCCGCGCACGTTGGAGGAGAATTTATCGGCGACGGCACGTTAAAAATCGCGCGCGTTGCCGATCTGGAATCTGCCGCAGCAGGCGAAATCGCTTTTGTCGAAGATGACAAACATTTTGAAAATGCCCGAAATTCACAGGCTTCATGTTTGATTGTGCCGGTTGCTGCCTCAGATTCCAAATTGGCCGACACGCAAATCCTCATTAAAAATCCGAAACTAGCTTTCGCGCAAATCGCCGCTTTGCTTCATCCGCCCAAAAAACGACCGCCGGAAATTCATTCGTCCGCCGTCATCGCCGCTCACGCCGAAATTGGCGACGATGTGTTTATCGGCGCTTTTGTTTGCATCGGCGAAAATTCAAGTATCGGCGACGGAACGCAAATTCGCGCGGGCGCGAAAATCGGCGACAACGTGCGCGTCGGCGCCGATTGCGTCCTGCATCCAAACGTTTTTCTTGAAGACAATGTGACGATTGGAAATAAAGTGATTTTGCACGCCGGAGTCGTCATCGGGGCGGACGGTTTCGGCTACGTTCGCGCCGCCAGCGGCTACGTCAAGTTTCCCCAAATCGGGACGGTCGTAATCGAAGACGAAGTTGAAATCGGGGCAAATTCCTGTATTGACCGCGCCGCGCTTGGCGAAACGCGCATCGGGCGGGGAACTAAAATTGATAATCTGGTTCAGATTGCCCATAACGTTTCGATTGGCGAGCGAGTCGTGATTGCCGCGCAAACTGGAATTTCAGGTAGTTCTGTTGTCGAAAACGACGCTGTCATCGGCGGCCAGGTCGGCATGGGAGATCACGTTCGCGTTTTAAGCGGAGCGATTATCGGCTCCAAAGCCGGAGTTTTGCCCGGCAAAATAGTTCGCGCCGGAACCTGGTGGGGGGTTCCGGTGCAGCCGCTCGATGATTACAAACGTCAGAATGCTCACGTCAAAGCGTTGCCGCGTCTGCGCGATGAAGTCAAACAGTTGCGAGAGCGGTTGCTTGAGATTGAAAAATTAATTGCCTCGAAAAAACTCTGATCATGAAAAAGTTGATAACTAAGAAAATAGTTTAATTGTTAAATCATAACTAAAGATATTGCTCAGCTTGTCTCGCGGTAAATCTCGCATTTATTAGCTAAATAGAGTCATTTAACGGGTTTAGCTAATAATTTACCTTGCAAAATATGTTAGCCAATGCTAGTGTGGCTGATGTCGGGTGAACATTTTGGTTCTCCTACGTTTTATTCAGACAAAAAAATTGCAGCCGCTGACAGCAGCGTCTCTAAATTGCCCTAAACTCTCCCTTTACCCTTAGTTATTCCTAATTTAAAATTTTTGCTTTAACTCGAAATTTGCCTTCTCAAGTTCGATAAACCGTCTCTTGTTTGTTCGTACTTGAAATCGGGAAAATTACGGTTATGGGATTCTGTCGCATGAAACACTATTTATCATCTACTTCCACATTTCCAATCGTTGAAAATTCATATTCTGATGAAATTATTGAGCGCTTAGCGGTTCTTAATGGACAGCACAATGTTTTGACTGAAAAGCTGCGCGAACTGCACAATAAAACATCGCAGCAATCCGGCGTTCAGTTCAAATGGCATGATTTAAAAACTCAGGTTGCCAGCCTGCGCTCAGAATTGGAATTTCTCAAGCAGAATTGTTGGTAATCAATTTTCCTCACTCAAAATTAACAACCCAAGTTAACCGACAGTTTTAAAAAGCGTTTTTAAAATGCTCTCTAAAACTGTCAGGAACAAATTGTCGCGCCTCTCCGTATTGTAAATTGGAGGTACTTTTGTAAGATGCGTGATCCTTTTATCGCTGGATTGTTGAGCTTTTTGATACCCGGACTTGGGCAGATTTACAACGGACACATTTTATGGGGTTTGATTTGGTTATTTCTAACAGGCTTTTCATGGATAGGTTCGGCTGGAACTTTAGGATGGGTTGTCCATATCATCGCGGCATATTTCGCTTACACTTATGCCAAAGAAAATAGAGTGCGCTAAAACCCTTTTAAACTGAATATGAAAAAGCGAGCACCGAATATTTAGTGCTCGCTTTTTTTCGGCTTAGAAATCCTGTCGTTCGTAATCAAAAGGATATGACATCAGAACATTTCGCATGTTGACTTGACCAAAAAGCGTTTCGAGGTAAGCGCTGAAACGGTGCAGCACCTGAGCAATTTCCGAATCACGGTGAGTCCGAATAACTTCTTCAATAAAACGCTCGGTAGTTTCAATATCTTTGAACATCAAAAAAGGCATTGTATTTTCACGAAAATCAATGAGTTTTTCGCCGAGCAGCGAGAGTGATTCCGAGTCGAGAGATTTTTCCGCTTTTTGAATTGCTTTGACCGTTAGCCACAACTCACGCCTGAGAACGAGCGACTCTTCAATTTTGATTTGAAGGTCGGGAAAAACCTCCGAGGCTTGCAAATTCGGCGCAAAAACCTGTGCTAACGAGGCGGCGGCCTGTTGAAAACAATCCTTTAGTAATCCGCAGGCATTTTCGGCACGGGCATACAGCCACGGGGTCTGCCGCATTGAGCTGACACCAACCAGCTCATAGTTGAAGACTTTTCGCACCTCCATTGGAACAACATAAGCTACCCCGTCCAAAACCTCATAAAACGGAGTTTCAGCGGGCAGAATTGTTAGAGTCAGCTCGGCTTGAATCAAAAAATTCCGAGTTTCTTTTTGCAGCAGCGCAAACAGCAATAACGTCGGTTTGAGCGGCTGATCGAGTTTCAGCATTTTTTCGATTAGCCGCAAACGCTCAAGTAAACCGAATAAGCGCCCAAAAATCCCTCTCACATCCGAACCCAAAATTCCCTGTAAATAAGGATGAAAATTGAGAACCTCAAGAATTTCCGGCAGATTTCGATTGCACTTTCTCTCGTGTTCTTTGAGTAAAAAAAGAGACGCTGAAGATTGCTGAAGTTTATCGGCCAGCATTTCGCTCCACGCCGTCGACGTCGCATAGTTGATTTTACCGTGCGATGCGAGAGTTTGACAGACTGCATCCGATTCGCACAAAACTTCCTGAAGTTCAACCAGCGATTCGGCACTTAAATCTTCGGAAGCGCGAACCCCGGAAGCGAGTTGAGAGCATTTTAACAGACCCCAGCCGATGATACGCAATTCTCCGCTCCAATCGCGTTCGGCATTCTGCTGAGTGACGCCAATTTCTGCGGGCAAATTTTCAATTTGTAAAAAACTCTCCAAGGCCGCTAGCCAAAGCTCCAATTCGGGAGTCGAGTCGGACACAGTTAGAGCAGCCGGGAATGAATCTTCCGGGAGAGAGGCGACAAAGGTTGAATGAGCCTCGGTCAAGGTTTGGACAGGTAATACTGGTGTCAAGGTCGTATTTGTGTGCAAGCTTTACTATTCGCCAGCCAAAAGTTTGGTAATCTTTAATCGCAAACTATCGCAAGTTTAAAGCAGCGGCAGAACCAATTTTGATTTTACGGCTAAGCGGTAGCTGGTTGCAATCAAATTTTCGATTTTTTATTGAAAACAAGGATGAAAAAAGTATCTGAAGTTTTAATTGCAACCGGCAACAAAGGAAAAGTACGCGAATTTGAGAGTTTGATGGCGGATTTAAACTTAAATTTAAAAGGTCTGTCCGATTTCCCAAATCTCTCAGAAGTCGCTGAAACCGGACAAACATTTGCTGAAAATGCTCGGCTCAAAGCTTATCAATACAGTCAGCAAAGCGGTTTGCTGACTCTGGCGGACGATTCCGGTTTAGAAGTCGCGGCGCTCGATAATGCGCCCGGAGTTTTTTCGGCGCGATTCGGCGGCGGCGGGCTTTCCGACAAGCAGCGAGTGGAAAAAGTGCTTTCGGAACTCGATAAGACGTTGGATCGGGAAAGACGGGCGCGGTTTGTTTGCGTGATCGCGCTCGCTGGCGGAAACGGCGAGATTATTCATCAGGCAGCCGGCGTTTGTCCCGGTCGTATCAGCGCGAAGCCTTTAGGCATCAATGGTTTTGGTTATGATTCGATATTTATACCTGACGGATTTGAAAAAACTTTTGGTGAACTTCCCGCGTCAGTCAAACAGCAATTGAGTCATCGGGCGCAAGCCGCCCAGCAGATAATCCGATTTTTACAGGATTTTTTAAGAATTTAGCTTGACGTAAGCGAGATAACGTCGTTAAGATGTTCAACTTGGTAGCGTAATCGAAAAATCTTTGAAATATTATGGAATATCGGGGCATGGCTCAGCTTGGTAGAGCGCACGGTTTGGGACCGTGAGGTCGCAGGTTCGAATCCTGCTGCCCCGACCACTTAAACGCCGCCGCAACGAGTTTTCCAAGATCAAACCTTCTCATCGGAAGTAAGCAGATTGTTCTGTTTATCAAATAATGAGAAAAACACTGGCGACAGAACAGCATTATTAAATCTGTCAAAAGCATTGCGGAAAATTTTGACAATCCGTTAAAGCTTTAAATTTTCAAAAATCACACCTGGAGGAAAATCACAAAATTATGGCAGCTAAAACTACATCTAAAAGTGCTGGTAAAAGCACCGGCAAAACAGCCGCGCCAGCCAAAAAAGCTGGAGGCGCGGCCTCCGGCAGCGATTCGAAAAAACGTTTGACCCAAACCGAAATTGTTAATCATCTGGCTGACAAATCCGGTTTGAAACGTGCTCAGGCTAAAGAATTCATGAATGAATTAGCCAACCTGGCGATGGGCGAAGTTAAAAGAAGCGGGGAATTTACCATGCCGGGTTTCGGCAAGTTAGTCCTTTCGCAACGCAAAGAACGCGAAGGCCGCAACCCGGCAACAGGCGCGAAAATCACGATTCCGGCGAAAACCACCCTTAAATTTCGTCTGGGAAAAGCTATGAAAGACAGCGTTGGCGGAAAATAGCCGTTTCAGTAAAGCCCGTATTAAATTTACAGCTTGTTTGTAAATTCAGAGCCTAGTTCAACGAGTCGCCGTTAAAGTTTTAATCAAAACTTTAACGGCGACTCTCTTTGTGTTTGGAATCTACGAGGCTAAAAAAAATAGTGACAAATGACTTAAGATTTTGCTAACATCATCAGAACACGTTGGAAGACATCAAGCATATTCACCAAAACGCCTGTTTTATTTGTATTTTTATTCAAATGCGTTTGAATATTTGGAGACAGCATCTTCGCAACGCTTTAATTCATCTTAATAACCACACTAATAGAACCATGCTGACGCAAGCGAAAAAGTTGAATCGGCTTGCATTTGCATAGAAGGAGCGAAAAGAGTGATTCAAGAAAAAAAATTGTTTCTTAACGACAGAATTCAAAGGATTGATCATATTCAAGCCCGTCGCTATTCAAAACTAAATGATATTGCCTTGGAAATCGCGACCGAGGGGATTGTTCGTCATCTGCGCGCCTGCGATAAAATGGATGTTAATCCTGACGCTTCGGCCGTGCGAGAAATCATTGACGATGCGCTTAACGGCCGCCGCGTTTTTGCCGAAACTTCAAATGACCGTCGGGCGGCTTAATTAAAATTTTAGCAATAATACTTATCAAAGGGCTGCTTTCGAGCAGCCTTTATTTTTTGGCAGCTACTCTTTTAATTTGACGCGGTACAAAAGATAATTCCCGATTTTCTCTCCGTTGTCGCGCTCATACCAGCGGTCGAGATTGGCAAGATTGAAGTTGTTTTCGGTCGGCACAATGACGTATGAGAGCCGTCGCCGTGAGGCTTGAGCTAAATCAAAATTGTTTCTGAAATTATCAAAGTTTTCACCCTCCGCCTGCACTTCGCCTTGAGTTAAAAGCCTCGCTTCATTACTCAAACGCCCGGTCAGCCTGTCCCAGCCAAATAGGGAAATGACCGTGATGACGTTTCCGTCGCGCAGATTCTTTTCGAGCGTTGCGCCGTCAACTCCGGAGTAATATAAAAAGTAGTAAAAACGCTCTCTATTTTCTTTCCATGTTTCGCCTGCAAAAACATGCTGATGACGCGCCCAAAGAACTCCCTGCGGAGCAAGCGCGGGTTGATCATCGCCCTGAAGCAAATCTAACGGCAAGACGAGAACGCGATTTCCATTTTCATCAAATAAAGCGGTTTGGGCCAGCTCGCGCAGTCTTTTGTTAACCGGCATTGCTTCGTCGCGGAGGACGTTTGCATGATTTATCACGGCTGTTGTGTAAACGGCTTCGACCACACCCCAAATACAAGCAAAAGCGGCGATAGTTGGTAAAGCGATTAGCGCAATTCTCGGTAATCTTTCGGCGGTTCCGCGCCACAACAAGAAGATTGCCAGACAAAAAGCGAAAAGAGAGACGTAATTGACGATAAAAACTTCGTAATGAATCGGCTGCAAGAGGCGTCCGGTGAGAATCTGTTGATTAAAGACGACGAGCGGAACTGCGGCGAGGCTAATCGTAAAAAGCGTCAATTTATTTCTCACCACAACAAACTTTTGCCAGCCTGACAAGCAAATGAGCAGCAAACTTGTCAAACTAAAGATTTCCGAGCGACGAAGCAAATCCGGCGCTCGCGAGCGAGTCAATAGCTGCACGTTGTCCATCGCAGCATCACGGTTAGCCAGCATCAGAGCGTACGGCACAAGAATAATCAGCGCTAGCAAACCCAAAATTAGGAGCGACCGCGCATCTTTCCGCCAGTTTTCTGGTCGGAAGATAATCCAAACAATTATTAAACAAACCATCCAAGCCGCTGCCGTAGTCCACAAGTAAAAATAGGAATAAACCAGCGCAGCAAAACACAAAGCGGCGAAGGCGAGATAAATATTTCGAACTCTGATACGTTCGCTTGTTAAAAACCGCCAAACGGCAAAGCAAAAAAGCCAGAAAACCGGAAACGGAATGGCTGGAATATAACGGCGCAAAAAGGGAAAGTAAGGATAAGCCGCCCAACCGTGCAGGATTTCGCTAATCGCGCCTTCGCCAATCATCAGAACACCGCAACACAAAACAACCAGCGTCGCCGCTGCCGCAAATAAAGCATCCTCGGTCAGCGTCAAAGTTAATTTATAAACTGCCAAACCCGTCGCGAGAGCGGCGAGAGCCGAAATCCAAATTAAAGTTGTCGAAGCGTCAGCGCCAAAGAATCGCGCCGGAATGGCCGCCGCGTAAGGAGCTAGAAACTGAACTGAAAATAGTGATTCGGGCTGCGGCTTCTCCGGTTTGTCGTCAATGCCGGTAAAGGGATTGTTGCGGCGCGGGCGACCGTCAATCAGGGCTTGCAAATACCCCGCATAAGCCGTTTCGTCCAGGTCATTAAAAGCGTAAACGCCTTGATAATTCTGCCCGCGGGTTTGCCATAAACTTAATTGCGGATACAAACCGATAAAAATCAAAAAGATCCCGACAATGGTTCCGCAAATCAACTTGAGTTTAATATTTTGAATGTTCAGAATGCTTTGCGCTCCCGTGCGAGTTTTGGAAAATTATGAACTTGCAAGAAATTATCTTATTTTTATTAAACCTGCAAAAAAGAAAGCATTGATACTGACGCTCGGCTAAGATTCTTAAAGCGTCACGGAATTTTCGGAAAGCAGACTTTTTTGAGCTTCACCGACCAGATAAAGCGAGCCTGTGACGCAAATCAAACTACCGTGGGGCGTTATCTGTTGCGCCATTTGCAAGGCCTCACCAACGCTCGACGTGAGACGAGTGTTTTCGGTGTTTGGCGCATATTTCATTAAATCTTCGGGCGAAGCTGAACGTGGATTATCAGCGCGCGTTAAAATCAGAGTTGCGGCCAGAGGAAAAAGTTCAGCGGTAATTTCGGATAAATCCTTGTCGCGCATCGCCCCGAAAATCATTGTCAAAGGAGCGTTTTGGTAAAACTCCTCAAAAAATTCACGGAGCGCTCTGGCGCCCGCGGCGTTGTGCGCTCCGTCAAACAAGATCGAATGAGCGGCAGCATCCCAGAATTCCAATCTTCCCGGATGGCGAGCGGTTTCTAAACCATGAATTACTGCCGTTGGCGAAACTTTCAGATTAAAATTATTCAGCTCTTCCGCCAACGTAACCGCCAGAGCAGCGTTTTCCGCTTGATGTCTGCCGGACAAGCTTAAATCCACGCGCGGATAGTTACGGGTTTGAGTTTTAAAACTGACTTCAAATTTAGTTAATCCTGCAATCGGTTTAATTTTAGTTATCTTCGCGGCTGCAAGCGGAGTCAGACCAAATTGTCGGCATCTACCGCGCACCACCTGCGCGACATCGGATTGTTGAGCAACGGTTGCTGCCACGCGCACGTTTGAATCAATAACAGCAGCCTTTTCGCTTGCGATTTCTTTGGGAGTGGCACCTAAATATTCCTGATGATCAAGTGAAATAGAAGTGAGACCAATAATCTCGGCATGGGCCGCAGTAGTTGAATCTAATCGTCCGCCCAAGCCTGTTTCCAGGATTGCAACATCAACTTTTGCCAGTCGAAATGCCAACAAGGCGATAACTGTCAAATGCTCAAAAAAAGTTGGGAGCGTTTCGAGCATTCCAGTTTTAATCAGACGCTCAGCTGCTGCTCGAACTTGCGAAGCAAGTTCGGCAAATTCGATTTGTGAAATTTCGCGGCCATCTACTTTGATACGCTCTGTAATCGAAACGAGATGCGGCGAAGTAAATAGACCGGTTTTTAAATTTGCCGCGCGTCCGATGGCATCCAGAAAGGTGCAGACAGAGCCTTTGCCGTTGGTTCCGGCGATTTGAATTTTGAGGAATGATTGTTGCGGATTATCAAATTCGGCGAGCAAAATCTGCGTATTTTGCAAGCCAAATTTCATCGCGAGCGTTTCGTGTCCAAGTCCGTAAAGATAGTCGAGCGCGGCTAAAAAATTCATCTGGCAGATATTACTCGTTTGAATGTTGATTATAGCAGCAAAAGCAGTTAAAATTTCAGCTTCGAGTAAATTCGGAAGACGTTTCTCTGCGCAATATAATTACGATTTACCGTTCTCAAGTTTGCAATTGGGTTGAATAAAGCTAAACGGAAACCTGCTCAATTGCGGAAACTCATTACAATTAATTGTTTCCTAACTCAATAAAATGCGAGAGTGTTCTGCTTGCAAGCTTTGTTTTCCAGACGACATTATCAATTGCCCGATTGACGGCGATGCGACGTTCCATTCCATTTCAGGGGAGCCGATTTTAGAAGGTAAGTATCAGCTTGAAAGGCGGCTCGGTCAGGGCGGGATGGGCGTCGTTTACAAAGCCCGCCACAATTTTCTTAAAACCGCGCACGCCATCAAAGTCATTCTGCCGGATTTAGTCGGCAACGATCCAAATTTAGTCACCAGATTTCGACAGGAAGCGATTGCCGCCGCCGCCATTCGTCACCGCAACATTGTCAGCGTTTCGGATTTTGGCGTCGTGGCCGGGAAAATGCCGTTTCTCGTGATGGAGTACGTTGAGGGTGAAACTTTGCACGACATGCTCGTGCGCGAAAAACGCCTTCAGCCGGCAATGGCTCTCGAAATTCTTTCCAGCATCTGCTCCGGTCTTGCCGCCGCCCATCGCCAAGATATTGTTCATCGAGATTTGAAACCGCTCAATGTCATTATTCAGCGCGGCTCGCCGCTCGACGAAGGAGTTAAGATTCTTGATTTCGGGCTCGCCAAAATCAAATCCGGTGAACTGCTCGGTTCCTTTGTTCAAGCTCAAACAACCGGTTTAATGGGTTCACCATTTTACATGGCTCCTGAACAATGGTCGGATGACGAACCGGATGTGCGCGCCGATGTCTACAGTTTGGGCATTATGCTTTATCAAATGCTGGCGGGCGATGTGCCTTTTAAGGGAGTCTCAATTCCAGCCATCATGAAAAAGCATCTAACCGACCCGCCGCCGCCTTTTTCTCAAGTCGGGCTGGATGTTTCGCCGGAAATCGAGGCTGTTGTCCATCACGCGCTCGAAAAAGATTTGACCAAACGAACGCAGTCGGTTGAAAAACTCGTTAATGAATTACGCCAGGCTATTGGAGCAACGTCCGGAGAACTGAGAATTTCAGGCTCTGATTTGATGTCAGATACGTTGGGCGGCAGAAGCTCTAAAAATGTGATGAGCGCTGCCGAAACGCAGAAAATTCTGGAGGCCGCTCCCGCTCTCACGACTCTGCAGATTTTAACTAACCCGCCGCAGTCAAAAGTTTTTCTCGACGGAAAACCGCTTGGAATTAGCGAAGCCAACGGCTGGCTGGTGGCTGATCAGATTCCGCGCGGAACACACCGTTTAAAAGTTAGCAGCGAAGGGTTTAGCGATTCGGAGAGCGAAATAAACTGTGTCGGCGAAGTTCTTCAAACCGTGGTCCAGCTTCGCAGTCTGATGGCAACTAATGTTATTGAGACTTCGAAACAGGGCTTTATTTCGGCGAAAAATAATCAGACGACGACAAACGCGCCGGATACAATGGTCAACCTGACTCCGACCGACACCGGCGACAATATTGCGTTAAATGCGGACTCGGCCGTTACGTCGGGAGCGCAAAACGTCGGAATTCGAAGCTATCCTGAACCTACATTTGAGAAAACCAATCTCGTCACAAAACAAAACACTCTTAAAGGCGGATACGTCACAGGTATCAACGATTCCGTTGTGGTTGAACCGCGAAAAAAGAGTTTTGTTTTACCGTTAGTTATCGGGACAGCGGTTTTAATTTTGCTTGCTTTGTCTGGAATCGGCTTGTTAGCGGCTTATCAATATTATCCGAGAGAAACTCCTAACAATAATACAAATCTGGTTAAGCCACAAAATACGCCAAACACTCAACCTAATTCTTCCCCCACCCCGCCCGTGGGTACAAAGGCTACCAAGGCTGAGTTGGTGAAAATAGACGGCGGCACATTTCAAATGGGACACAACGAAGGCGGGCAGTTAGATAATGCGCGACCGGCTCATCCTGTCACTATTAAGAGTTTTATGATGGATAAGACTGAAGTGACAATCGCTGAATATGCTGATTTTGTCGCCTCGACAGGGCGACGCGCACCAAAAGATTGGAACGGTGATAAACCTCCCGCTGAAATGTTAAACTTGCCTGTCGTCAATGTCTCGCTTGATGACGCAAGAAGTTTTGCAAAATGGCGCTCGGAGAGAGATAAAGCTGAATATCGTTTGCCGACCGAAGCAGAGTGGGAATATGCTGCTCGCAACGGTGCTGATGACACTTTGTATCCATGGGGAAACAAGCTTGTCACGCCTGAAAAACTTGCCGTTATTGATGCTTCTTCTCCAAGGACTGTGGGTTCAACGCCGGATGGCGCGAACAAATGGGGCGTATTGGATTTAATCGGAAATGTTTGGGAATGGACGGACAGCGAGTATGTGGCTTATCCGGGAAGTCTGGGAACAGTTAAGTCATCGGTTGCCGAATATATTATTCGGGGCGGCGGAAACGCAATCAAAGCCCGCGGTGATAAATTATTTTATGTGACCGAAAATAACGATGGGAAACCTTTTGATGCGACATTTAGAAACAACATTGACCCGAAGAAGAGTTATTCTATATTGGGTTTTCGTTTAGTGAAGGATCTTAAATAGTGAAGGAAATCAACAATTAGCTTTGTTCAACTGCGTGAACAACTGTTGTTACCAATCTGAAATTGGCGAATAAATTTTATAACGGTTTGAGATTTACAAATGCTGCGTTGTTCCAAATGTAAACATCTTTACAATGATGAAACACAAAAATTTTGTACCAGCGATGGCACAAGACTTTTGCCGGTTGATCAAGCTATTGGACAAACAGCGGAAAAAATTGCGGCGCGACGAACCCCGACCGGTGAATTGCTGTTTGAAACATTCATTTCGCCGCCCACTAGTTCGACCAACAAGAGGATTGAACCTCCAAATAAAAAGCCTTCGTATCAAATGTTCGGACTGCATTCGGCAAACGTTCCGAACCAGTCGCCTGAAAATAAAGCGACCAATGGATTTCATTCTTTTGATTATTTGATTGTTAGAGACGAAATAAAACTTGAGCAAAACCAGTCAGTTCCAAAGCTTGATAGAACACCAGGCAGCAAACCTCTTGATCGCGGCGAGCATGAAAAAAAACGCAAATTTGGCCCATCCTTTATTTTGTTGTGTTTGCTTGGCGCGCTGATATTTTTAACCTGTTTGGCGTTCGTCGCGAGTTATTTCTTTAGCGAGCAGCAAAAATCACCCGTCTTGCCGGTTAGCCGCCAAGCCAACGCAGCGCTTAATTTACCTGATGAAAAAGAAATTACTTCCTTAACTGTTAGCGACGGCCGGTTTGTATTGCGGAAAACCATTTAAACAGCGACTAATCAAAAGACAAAATTTCGATAGCGATGAAAATCACTTTAGTCGAAGAGCGTGATCAAAACGCCGCTGACAACTTAGTCGGCGAGAGAACTTTCCAACGCGAAATTGTTCGCATTGGGCGCGATCCTGAAAACTGCGAAATCGTTTTCGAGCAAAAAACGTATCCGATGGTTTCCCGTCGCCATGCGGAAATGCGTGAAAAAAACGGACGCTGTTTATTGGTTGACACTAATTCCAGCTTTGGAACATATCTTAATGGCAATCGCGTCACTCAGCCCGTTGAATTAACTGTCGGCGCCAGCATCCAATTCGGTTCAAACGGCCCGGTCATGCACCTGCGCGCTTTGGAAATTCAATCGCCGCTGAACATTATTACAACCGAATCGTTGACGCCGGTTCTGAGCGAACCGCCGAGACCAGTTTTACCGACGCCGCAGATTCAGGCGCAGATGATGCCGGAAACCAGCGACGGCACAAACGGATTACCGTCAACTCTACTCGGCGCGAGCCTTGATTTGAGAGATTTTGCCGCTCCTAAAACCGCTGCCGCGCATGAGCCGCAACTGCTGCTCAAAAAACAATTTAACGGAAAAAACGAGCTAACCATCGGTCGCGGAGCCGGAAACGACATTCGTCTGGAAGGACTGCAAATTTCCAAAAGCCACGCCCGGCTGCTCAAAACTTCGAGCGGCGTGGCAATCGAAGACGCAAATTCAACTAACGGTGTTTTTTATGCCGGCAAACGAATCACCGGACGACAAACCTTAACGCCGCAGGATGTCGTGCAAATCGGCGCTTTTCAGCTTCGCATTGACCAAAGCGGGCAGGCTTGTATTTTCGACACGCGCTCGAAAACCAGGCTTGACGCGCTGCATGTGACGAAAACCGTTCGGAATAATTCCGGGGCGGGAACCATCAAATTGGTTGACGATGTTTCGCTGACCATCCAGCCAAATGAGTTTGTCGGATTATTGGGGCCGAGCGGGGCTGGCAAGTCAACTCTGATGGACGCGATGAACGGAATGCGGCCGCCGACGACGGGCAGCGTTTTTCTTAATAATTTAGACTTTTACACAAACCTCAACGCGCTCAAACAATCGGTCGGTTATGTGCCGCAGGACGACATTATCCATCGCGAATTGTCGGTTTATCGAACGCTTTACTACATTGCTCGGCTGAGACTTTCGCGCGATGCTTCAAGGGCGGAAATCGAACAAATTATCACCGAAGTTCTGGACGTCACCGGGTTGACGGAACGGCGCGATGTCTGTGTTTCCGATTTGTCCGGCGGCCAGCGCAAACGGGTTTCAATCGCCGTCGAATTAATTACTAAGCCTTCGGTGATTTTTCTGGACGAGCCGACTTCCGGCCTTGATCCGGCCACTGAAGATCGAATCATGAAGCTCTTTCGGCGGATTGCCGAAAGCGGGCGAACGGTTGTTCTGACAACCCACGCGATGGAAAACGTGCGACTGTTCGATAAAATCGTCGTTCTAATGCGCGGCAAGCTGGTTTTTTACGGCACTCCGAGCGAAGCACTAAATCATATCGGCGCTCATTCTTTCAAGGAACTTTACGACAAACTCGAAGCCCCGATTGACGAGCGGGTTGCAAAAATCACCGGTGTCAGCGACGCCGAATTAAAACGACAATGCGAAAGTATTACCGAAGAAGTCGCTGAAAACTGGAAGCAAAAATTTATGCGGACGGAACAATTCCGCCGCAATGTTTACGAACCTCTAAGCCAGTTAGAGAAAACTCAGGAAACATTCAAACGTCCGCACAAAAGGCGTCTGGGAATCTTTGGCTCGGTGCGGCAAACTTTGACTTTGACCCGCCGTTACGCCGCTGTCTTGGCCAAAGACAAATTTAATCTCGCCATTTTGCTGCTCCAAGCCCCGATTATCGCGCTCATGACGGCGCTGATCCTGGGAGCCAAACAACCGAGAGATTTTATTTATTTTGTTCTCTCGCTCGTGGCCGTTTGGTTTGGAACCAGCGTTTCAGCCAGGGAGATTGTCCGCGAACGACCGGTTTTCAAACGCGAGCGGATGGTTAACTTGGGTTTGCTGCCATATTTGATTTCCAAATTGATTGTTCTCGGATTTATTGTCGCCCTTCAGTGCCTGCTCTTGTTTGTGCCGCTCAAAATATTTTCCGTCGTCGGACTGTCGCCGATGCCCGGCATTTTGTTCGGTTTGCCGCAGCTATTTGTGATGTTTCTAACGGCTTCAGTCGGGATAGCTTTGGGGCTCCTAATTTCGGCACTCGTGAAAACTTCGGAAATGGCGACGAGTCTGGTTCCGTTGATTTTGATTCCGCAGATTTTGTTTTCCGGTCTGGTCGGTGTTCCGCACGGAGTTTCCAAGGTCGCTACCCTGGCGATGCCGGCTGCCTGGAGCTTTGATTCGATGAAGCGATATTCCGGTCTGGATACGCTCGAACCGGAAGGCTCAGACCCAAGAGGTGCGAACGAAGGCATAGGAATCTACAAAGCAATTGAAAGTCGTAATGAAGAAAAATTCAACAAATACGAAAGAGATATTCGCAATCAAATAGCTGATGAACGGCAGGGAATTAAAACCGAAAGACCCGCGAAACCGGAAATCGAAAAGCTTTCTGATCTAAATTTAAGCCAGTACGTCGGATTTTTTAACGATTGGATGCGAATAGGTTTAAACGAATTTGTATTATTGCTGATGTTCGGCGGATTGCTGTTGATGACTCTGATTGTTCTGCGCAAACAAGACATCCGTTAGTGTTGTTGCTAAACTAAAAAGAAATTAACAACAACGGAATTTTAAATAGTGAAACGAAATACCAAAATTTTAGGGCTTGTTTTATTAACCGCGACCTTAGCGATTTTACCGGCTTGCAAATCAAGCACTACAAATGTTGCAAATACGAATAAAGATGCGGTTGACGAAACAGCTCAAACAAACAGCGCGTCTCAAACCCCTCCGAAAACTTACAAACTGCCTGATGAAATAACCGACGCCGAACTAAAAACGCTTGACGGAAAAACCATCAAAATCTCGGATTTTAGAGGCAAAGTTGTTTTGATCAATTTGTGGGCGACCTGGTGCGGACCATGCCGGATGGAGATTCCTGAACTCGTTAAAATCAGCGAAGACATGAAAGCGCAGGGTGTTGAAATAATTGGCATGACTGCCGAAGATGATCGCGGAAACAACGAGCATTCGGTTAAAGCCTTTGTCAAACAGCAAAACATCCCGTATCAAATCATCTGGACAAACGAAGATGTTAACGAAGAATTCGGGAGCCTCGGCAATTTCTCGATTCCGGCGAGCTTTGTCTTAAACCGTGACGGTCAGGTAACGGCTATTTATCGCGGTTTTAGCCCGACGCGAACCCCGCAAAGCGTCCGCAAAGCACTCGAAAGCGCTCTCAACAGTCAAAGCTAGTTCTAGAGTGAATATTTAATTAATTGGAGCGCAAACAATAAATGTTTGCGCTCCAATTTGAGTTTTGTTAGTTGGTTATTTTTACTCTGGTATCCAGCGTCGTTTGATTGCCAAAGAAATCCCAGGCAAAGACGCGTATTTTGTAATCTCCATTCGGAAATTTGGCCGTCTCAAGAAAATCTTCACGCGCCGCCCCGTCGCGGACAATGTTGGTCACAATATAATTGAAAACTGTGTTGGGCGTGTAACCGGATTGTGAGCCAAACGCGTAAACAAAATTTGCGCCGATTTCGTTTTCGGGCAATCGCGCAAAAGAGATTGTCGTTTGCGGTTCTGTAAATCCCGCGACCGGAGAGTTATCGGCATTGAGAATTTGAAATCCGAGCCGGTAAACGCCCAACCGGCGTCTGGCGTTGTTGCCGTCCATTTGGTCGTAGGCGCGGACTACAATCCTGATTTTGCCGCGCAACATTTTTCCCTCTTCGATTTCCAGCCAATTTTCGTCAAAAAGAATTACTCTTTCAATAGTAGGAGCGACCGAATCTTTGACGCCGGGCAGCTGCAAAGCCGCAAAAGCGTTTATTTCCGCGCCGGTTTCGCCCGCGATCAAATGAACGTGATTCATCGGGTTTAAAGTGCCGACCGCTTCTCCAGCCGTAAACTTTGCTCCGCGCGGAACGCGCAGGCCGTTGAGCTTTCCGTTCGCGTCACGATTAAATAAAAAGCGCGAGTCATCAAACGGTCGCCCGGTTCCGTCGCGTCCCAAACGGATGTGAATATAGCCAACCGTCGGCATCCGCAACCGTTCGCGATTATTTTTCGCATCAAAATCTTCAGCCGCCAGTGGACGCAAAACTTTTTCACTGCGAACGAAACGCGCTGTTTCGCCGAGCGCTCCGGCAATATCCAGACCGTTGTGGAAATGCGCCGAATCATCTGTTGAAGATTTGATATCGCCGCGAACTTCGCCAAACGTTCCGGCAATTTCCCTAACGCTTTGCAGCGGATTATAAGGCCAGCGAGGTTCGCCCCCTTTTCTTAATTGTTCTGCGGACAAAAACAAACTTTTGGCATTATCGGGCGTAATTGATTGACCGAGCGAATCATTTTCAGGCTCAATCACGCGCAACAGTTTATTGGCTGAATCCGCAATGACAATCTGACCGTTTGGAGCGACGGCTGTGCTGGTCGGACGGTTAAAGCGGGCTTTGATCAGCTGTCCGTCAACTGTCCCGCGCCCGTCGGCTCCGCTGAATGTTTCCCAGAATTTAGCCAAATGTCTGCCGTAAACTCTGATTGAGTTTGTTCCGGCATCGGCGACGTAAATCGCGCCGAACTCATCGAGCGATATTCCGATTGGCTCAGCAAACGTGGCTGCAAAGCTCCAGCCGTTTTTGGCGCCCCATTCATCCGTCCCGGCAAACGTCTTGACCATTCCGCCCTGATCAATTTTACGGATGCGGTGATTGCCCGTGTCGGCGATTAAAACGCCGCCGTCAATGTCAACTGCGACTCCGCAGGGAGTATCAAATTTTGCCTGCAAACCGTCCGCAAAACCGCGCTCGCCTCCGGCTAAAGTGCTGACTTGCCCGTTTTCGATAATTCTAATTTTGTCGTTGTAGGTATCGGCGACATAAATTTTATTATTCGGATCAATCGCAACTCCGACCGGAGAATGAAAAAGCGTTGAGCTGACCGCGCCATCGGCAAAACCCGGTTTGTTTTCGACTCCGGCGATGATTGAAATTTCGCCCGTTTCCGCGTTGACTCGTTTGATAGTGTGAGAACCCGCATCGGCGACGACCAGATTTCCGTCTTTCTCAATCGCCAGACCGGAAGGCGTGTCCATTTTGTCCGTCACGAGTTTGGTCGCCGAGTTTTTCTCAACGCGCCAGATTTTGCCGTTCGCTCCGTCAGAAAAAAAGATTGTTCCGTTTTTGTCAATAACGACGCCGAACACTTCGCCAAAACGCAAATCTCCCGCGCCCGCCACAGTTTGCGTTTTAGTCAGCAGTTCGCGAACAGGTTTTTGAGGAATAAGCGAACAGCCGCCAAGCAAAATCAAGACAACGAGCGCAAAAACGGAACGCCGGCTTGACGGCGAAATCCAAAGATTTTTATTAGGAAGATTGAAGCGTTGTGATCTATTTCGTGGCATAGATGCGGCTGACAAAAGTGCCCTGCAAAAATTCTTGCGAATCAATCTGGCTTTGCAGAATGACGCCTTGGTATTTCCCGGTGAGCAACATAATTGCGGCCTCGCAGAGCGGAGCCGCAGTGGTTGTCTGGATGGCGCGCAAAGTGACGGTACCGATTTTGAGCGGTTCGACAAAAAATGCCTTCTCGATCATTCTGCGGACACCTTTGTCATCAAATCCGTCAACTGCCGCGTGAACCAGCACGAAATCGTCTTCGACAGTGGGGATTTGGCGTAAAAACTCGTGGAGAATTCTATCGGGCAGCTCGTTGTTGAGCGGAAACTGTTTGATGACCGAATCAGCCCAGCCGTAATGACCGACGTGACGGAGCGTTTTGTATTCCAGACTTCCGGCTTTTCCGGCAAAGAATTCGGGCAAATCCGCTGCGCCGCCCGAAGTTAAATCGGCTTCAAAAGTGCGTCCGCCGATGACAATTGTTTCGCGGTCGGAAAGCGCGGGCAGTTCGGTAATTTCGTAGTTGCGAATGACGCGCGAAGGTTTAACGTATTCGGTCGCCACCCCAATCGGCGACCAGGTAAAGCCGTAAAAATGCGGCGCGTGAGCGTGAGCGCTGAGCGCGCCGACCTTCATGACAACTCTTTCCACTTTATCCACGCCGAATTGATTTTGGAACTTTTCATAAAGCGACATCGCCAAAACGTTGATAAAGCCCGGCGCAAGTCCGGTTTGGAGAATAAAACCGGTTTTCGCCTCTCTGGCAATGTCTATGACTGCATTAGTTTCAGCCACATATTCGGTTAAATTGGCGTAATGCAGTCCAAAATCACAAGCAAATTGCGCCATTCGTGGGGCTTCGCCGCCCGGCGAGCAATCAAGCAGAACTTCGCAGTTTTTGAGCGCCGCTTCAAGCGCTTCGCTCGTTCCGGCTGCGGGCATTTGAACCAAATCCAGCGCGCCGTCGCGAGTTGCGTTGGTCTCAATAATTTCTCTTGATTGACGCAGATTTTCCGGGTTGATGTCGCCGAAAACCAGATCGGTCTCAAACTGAGCCCATTCACGGAGCAGTAAACCGGCGGCTTGCCCGATGCCGCCAGCTCCGGCGATAAAAATTTTGTGTTTGCCTGATATCATAAAAGTTCAAAAAAGGCTGCAAAGTTTGTCACAATAGTGAGAATAATTCGAGTTTTAGCTTTTGTTTGCCCTCTGTTGTTAATCCAGAGACCCGTCGAAACTTTCGGGAACGAAATGAAAGAAGATCGAAGTTGATTGATGGTTTTTCGAGAGCGCGTCGCGGTAATGAACCAGCTCGCAGCCTTTGTAAATCATCGCATCGCCATTTGCCAGAAATGTCTCGATTTTGTTTCCGTGCAAATCGTCGAGACATAAAGCCCACGGTGAAACTTCGCCCGTTTCAAGCTCAGGCTCATAACCGATTTGCATTGACATTGTAAATTCGCACTGCGGCCTGTCTGTATGAGGCTCTAAAACTGCATCTTCAACATAAGTGGCGGAATAAACATATGATGGTTTGACCGATTCGCCGACGGCGAGCGAAACGAGCGGCGCGAGCTGTTCGTGAAAATAAATCGAAAGGGCGTCGTTATGAATTGCATGGCGCAGCGACACTTGAAGATCATTAAAAATCATAAACCCTGCGGCGCGCAGTTCTCCAAAATAATTCCGAAACGCCGCGAGCTGAACCGGCGGCAAAATTCCGCGAAGAACAGTATATTTTTCTTTTTGAAAATGAGCGGCAGCTTCGAGATTCTGCCTCCAACTTGAATAAATAATTGAATCCGGAACTACCAAAATTTCAGCCTGCCGCAACATTGCCTTTTGGTTATTGGTGAGATGAATCGCCGGTTTTTGACCTGCCTTCAAAATCTTGGCAATTTCCAGCATTTCACCATGCAGCCAGTAAGGAAAAGCTATTTCCGTCTTGGGATCAGTTATCCAGACAATCGGTTGATTCGCTTCAAAGCCGTATTTACGGCGTTTGAAGACGGATTCAAAATCCTGGGAGTCGTCATAGCGGAAAGATTTGTTAACAATCAAATCAGTTTCAACCGGCCGCTGCTTGTCAATGACAGTTTCGTCCAAAAAACAAGCAAAAATCGGAGTCTGCGGAACTTTGTCAGGTTGAATTAAAACGCCGTTTTCGGCCAGTAAAGCTTTTTCCGCATGGGTTAAATCTTCGTCAACATCAAGAAAATTTAAGCTGGTTTGATTTAATTCGGTGAATAAGTCGTAAAGGTTGGGTTGTTCCTCGCGCCCGAATTCAAGGATTCGCACGCCGACATTTTTGACAGGCGACGAAAACCTGAAATAATCTTTCTGATTCTGGTTGTTGAAAGATTTTAACGAAAGGTACGGGTTAAGAATAAAATTGTTTTCAGACATAATATTATTCTAACGAAACGGGCGAGGATTTTCCCCGCCCGTCTTAATTCTTGATTGTAACCGTATATGTTCGCTACGCATAAGCGAATTTGAGATGAATCTCTTGTCCTCGACAAACTAAAATAAAGACTTATTATCCAGCCAAAAAAATGTTGTCTTTAATTTCTTAGACAAACTAAAACAGCTGGAATTTGATTGTCAGATATTTTTTTGGATTCTGGCGAAAGTCGTAAACGAGCTTTGTTCCTTCGCTCGAAATCTGGTTGAAGTTGTTGTAGAGTGAATCGTCTTTGAGCAGTTTGCCGACCGTGCCTTCGCCGCGTTCGGCTGATGAGACGATGTTTTCCACCCGTTCGGCGGTCGAATTAAAACGCGCCAGCGTGTCACGGGCGTCATTGTAAAGTTGTTCGTCTTTGAGGAATTTCCCGGCAGTGCCTTTTCCGGCGCTCAAATCATCTATAATCGGCGTGAATTTGTCGGCAATTTGGTTGAGTCTGGCAATCGAGGTGCGCGCGTCGGCGACCGTCGCGTTGAGTTCGGTATAAAGATGCTCATCGCTTAAAAATTTTCCGGCAGTGCCGCGCCCGGCGCGTAAATCATTAGCAATTGCCTGAAGCTGTGCCGTCGTTTTATCCAAATTATTGTAAAGCCGCTCGTCATTTAAAAATTTTCCGGCACTGCCTTCGCCGCGTCTGACTTTTTGCGCGACGGCCTGCAGTTCATTGATTGTCTGCTGTGTTTCCGAAAGCGTCGAATTGAGATTGCGGTAGAGTTCCGGGTCATTAACGATTTTACCCAAAGTGCCGCCGCCCTCGTTTACTTTTTGAGCAATATCAGTGACGGGAACTGCGAGTTTGTTAAGCTGTTTGACTAATTGGTCGCCTGATTCGGTAATCTGATTGATTGATGATTGCGTACTGCTTTCGAGCACATCATTTACTTTAACGGGCGAACCATTAGCGGAACCGGCGGAAATTAAAATAATTTTGTCATTGCCGAGCAAGGTCGTCGAGTAAAGTTTGGCAGTAGAATCAGTGCGAATTCGTTCGGTAATGGGTTGTCCGTCAACTGTCTGTTTGACGGAAAAAATGGCTTCGACCTTGGCGTCTTCGGGACTTTCGGGCGAGAGCAGAGTGACTTCATCAACTTTGCCGATTTTAAGACCGGCAAGCTGCACTTCATTGCCGGCTCGCAATCCGTCGGCGGATGGGAAACGCGCTCTGAGCTTGATTTTGCGCTCGAACGGGTTGAAATCGCCTGAGGCGTTCAAAATTAAAATAACCAGAACTGTGAGTGCGATGAGAGTGAAAATTCCTACGCGCAGTTCTCTCAAACCAATGCTTTTTCCAGTACGAGCCATATTTTACGAGTAAAAAATAGAAAAGTTATTGTCAAAAGCCATACTACACGACTCGCGGCGTGAGAAACAATTACCGGTTGAAAATAAACAATCAATGATAAATATTAAAATTGATTGTTTACGTCAATTAGTCATTCGGTCAAAATTACCGGAACGAATTTAGATTGGGCTGCACGACAAAGTAAAACGCGGCAAATCCTCCCAAACCCAAAATCAACAGCAATATTACAAAAACGATCAACAGTTTGCCGAGCCTGGATTTTTTTGGACGGCGCTCTTTGGCGACGGGTAAAATCGGCTGTCCTGTGGGCTCGAGTTGAACCGTAAAACGGCTGTCGGTCAGGCGAATATGGCTTTGGTCGGGTTTCGAGACAGGTTTCTGGCGGACGACGGACGAATTCGGCTGCGCGGCAGCCTGCTCGTGGCGGAGAGGAGTGATTGGCTGCGCCGCAATGGGCTTTGGAGCTACTATCTGTTTAAAATCTGTCGGCAGAGCATTGCTGATTTTGTTTGTAGGCAAGGGCAAAGCACGGAAAAATTCTTCGACTGTTAAAAAGCGATCTTCGGGCTTTTTGGCCAGCGCCCTTTTAATAACATTTTCAACAACGGGCGATACAGCCGGCAGATAGCCGCTGATTGCCGGGGCTGGTGTTTCAAGCTGTTTCTGCAGAATTTCCGGCAAACTCGTTCCGCGAAACGGCAAAGTTCCGCTTAAAACTTGAAACAGTAAAATACCGAGCGAATAGATATCTGACCGCGCGTCCAGATTTTCCGAAGCGTAAATTTGTTCGGGCGATGCGTAATAAACCGAACCCGGAGCTTTGCCGATTTGCGTCAGTGCCGCCGCGCCTAAAATCCGGGCGATCCCAAAATCTGTAACTTTGACTGTGCCCTCAATTGTTTCCATGATGTTCGCAGGTTTGATATCGCGATGAACGATGCCTTGCCCATGCGCAAATGAAAGGGCGCCGGTAATTTGGCCAAATATCTTGTGAGCGATTTCGTAGGGAATTTTACCTTCGCGAATCAATCGCTGTTCAAGATTTTCGCCGTTTACGTATTCCATGACAATGAAGTATTCATTGTCATGAGTAAAAAAGTTATAAACGCTGGTGATATTTGGATGATTTAATTTGGCTAAGGCTTTGGCTTCGCGGCGAAAACGTTCGACCAGATCATGATCGTCGGTCAGCTCTGAGCGCAGCGTTTTAATGGCGACGGTTCGTTCGAGCATTAAATCCAAGCCCTTGTAAACTGCTCCCATGCCGCCTTCGCCGATTTTTTCGACGATTTTGTAATTGCCGATGATCGTTCCAACCATTTTTCAGACTCTCATTTTAAAAACGCTGAAACTTTTGTGGGCGTCTCCGCCGAACAAAGCGCGTTAATAATTTTCTATTTATTAACGCGCAAAATGCAAATAAGAAAGGTCGGCAGGTTCTTCAGAAATACATTTCATCAATTTCAGCTTCGGCCATTTCGCCATTTTGATCAAAAGAAACAATGACAAACTCATCGGTTTCAGCGAGCCAGTCGGCATCAAAATAAACTGCGGCGCTGGAGTCGCTGTATAAATCAATCAGAAACAATTTCAAACTTTGCGCGAATGTTGCTGCGGTTAGTTTCGGTTGATTATCGTCGCGGACATATTCATTATAAGTTTTGAGCAATTTACCAACGGCGAACTGCCGAAGACCGAATTCATCAGCGCGGATTTTTTCAAAGGTTTGGTATGTTTGTCTGACGGCGAGAAAATCCATCGGGTCTTCAATCGTTATGTGAACCTCCACGAAATTACCGGGCGAAAACTCGAACCTGACATACCAACCTGTTTCATCTTCCCAAGTCAGCTTTCCAAAAACGCGATCCTACATCGTCGGTTGCGCCATAATTGTTATTTTTTCGCTTGAAATATCATTGTCAATATTCGCAAACCAGCTGTTTGTCATCGTCAAACCACTCTTTTAAATCAATTAAGTCAAAGCCGTTATTTAAAGCCGCCGCAAAAAAATCAGAAATGTGATGCACAAAGCACTCAAGCTCGAAAACACCGGAGGCAGTGTCAAATCTCGCTTTGCTGCCTTGGTATTGTTTAAATGGATGCAACTCCCCGAGATAAAAGAGCCCGCCCGGTCGTAAAACTCGGCGCGCCTGGTCAAAGACGAAATCTATTTTTTCAATGTGTTCGAACACCAGACTGCCGTTGATCAAATCAAACTGATCGGGCGCAAGTTTCCATTCTTCTCTTAAATCTAATCGTTTGAATTCAACCTTGTCGGCCGTGATCTTTTCTTTTGCTTTAGCCAACATCTCAGCTGAAAAATCAGCGCAGACGAGACGGCGAGCTTTGGTTAAAAGCCATTCGGTATTTTTTCCGGTTCCGCACCCGAGCTCTAAAATATCCAAAGCGGAACCGGAAACGCTTTTCCGCAGCGCAGCCGCTTCGAGATCGCGTGTTTTGTTTTGAACCGCGTCGTAACTGTTAGCCCAGACATCGTAGGCTTGCTGATTATCCATTTCGCCAAAGAAGTTTTTAGATAATCAGCGTTTGAATTGAATGCGGCAAACTCTTGGTTTCTGCCGCCTGCCCGTTGATCCACAGCGAATATGGAACTTCTTTTTCGGTCCGGTTCATAACAATCACCGATATTTTTCCATCGGGATTGAGAAAAGCGGTTGAGAGCAGTGCGCTCCGGCTCGGCGAACTGGCAATTCTTTTGGCTCCCGGTTGAATAAATTTTGAAAAATGTCCGATGTAATAATAAGAATTCGTATACATTAACTGACCTGTTTTAGTGTCGGCGTGAACCGGCGCAAAGCAGAAGTTTTTTACATGATTCGGGCCGCCGGTTTCATCCAGCAGGATATTCCAATCGGTCCAACCGACTGTTCCGCTGTTAAAATCGTTGATCATTGAATAGCCGTATCGTTCGCCCAACGCCCAACTGTTTATTTTGCTAAGGTCAAAGGCTTCGGCGCAGCCTTCGGTAAAAATCAGATTTTTATCCGGAAAAGTTTCATGAACCAGCTTCACGTTGTCGAGCATCTGTTCGCCGCCGGCCCATGTTTCATACCAGTGAAACCCGATGCCCCACGCATACTTGGCGGCCTCCGGATCGTTAAAAATAGTATTGGCGCGTTGATAAATCAAATCGCGGTTGTGATCCCAAACAATAATCTTTTTATCGCCCAAACCCGCCTTTTTCATGGTTGGCCCGAGATAATTTTTCAGGAAATCTCTCTCGTCTTCCGCCGTATAAACACAGGATTCCCATCTCTGAGTTGCCATCGGCTCATTTTGTGTCGAAAGCCC
The DNA here is from genome assembly GCA_038212235.1 of Pyrinomonadales bacterium. Classification (GTDB taxonomy): domain Bacteria; phylum Acidobacteriota; class Blastocatellia; order Pyrinomonadales; family Pyrinomonadaceae; genus JBBQUS01. The sequence goes on along the minus strand of JBBQUS010000014.1, from coordinate 18,409 downwards.
CCAGATCGGCATTCCTTCCTTTTCGTAAGCTCTGATAAATTTTGCATAGTAATTTGCCCACGCTTGAAAGTATTCCGGCTTTAACTTTCCGCCGTTCAGTATTGAGTTATTCGTTTTCATAAATGCCGGAGGACTCCACGGCGTCGCAAACATCGTTAGTTTTCCGCCTGCCGCCTGCATCGCTTGTTTGATAAAGGGGATCCGGTATTTTCGGTCGTGTTCAATGTTGAAAGACTTTAAATCCCGATCATTTTCGTCAATATAGGTGTAACTGCCGCTTGAAAAATCGCAGCTATGAATATGGGTTCGCGCCAGTTTGTAACCAATTCCTTTTTCCTTGTCGAAATAAGCCGTTAAAAATTCTTTCTGCTTATCTGCTGGAAGTTTGGCAAAAGTTTCTGCCGAGGCGTCAGTTAAAGCCGCCCCGATTCCCAAAAAAGTTTGAAAAGTTTTGGTCGGTTCGACAAACACGCAAATCTGCGATTCGACCGGCTGGGCCAGTGGTTTGAAACCAAGCGTGTCGGTTGCTGTAATTCGGTAATCACTATTTGCCGCAGTCATATAAACGGTAACTTTTTTCTCCTGGACACTCAGGTTTTTCTCTGCTTTCGAGTTTATTTCGGCGGCGCGGGCGAGTTGCCCGTTGCTCTGCATCAATACTCCGGCGGCTGAAGACGCTATCAAAAAGTCGCGGCGGTTAATTTTCATAATGTTTAATGTCTTTCACGTTTATCGCATGAAAATATTAGAGTCCAGCATTGTTGGTATTTTCTTTGCGGCTAATGATATTCAAAGCGCGGAGGGAAGCAAACTCTGGAGCTAACCGTCCCCGCCTTTGAATATCAGTCTCAAGCATCTTAATTGCTTTTCCTCCGATTCTCAAAAAGGCAGGGACAGATTTTTGAAAAAGAAAATTTGTCTAAATTGGTTTAGATTGTAAAAGCGGCTCGTAGTTTTGCCGGTAGGCGTAGGCCAAAAATAAAATCCCGAGAAAAAGCGGAATCGCAACGGGCAAACCAGAGGGTATCAAAAAAGCGTGAACCAACAAAATATTGACCGCAATCGGAAATATCACAACAACCGCCAGTGCGACAAATCTGCCGGAGACAAAAGCGAGCCCGCACAAAAGTTCAAACACTTTAACAACCGGCATGATATAACCGGAAGCCGCTAATCCGTCCATAAAAATTTTAACGTTTCCGGTTAACTCCGGCGGCGGAGCAACGTTGAGAAAATAAGTGATGGATGCGAACAGAAATAACAACCCAATGAGCGTCCGAACGATGATTACTGCAATTTTCATGTTTTTCTCCTGAGATTATTTAATGCTGTCGAACATTAATATTAAATTAACAAATATATTTTCAGCTAGGGTTGCTCAATCACTTGAAAAATTCCGAAAGTATTGCCGTCGGAATCAATAAAGTAACCCTGCCAGCAGCGTCCTGGAATCTCAAATTTGGGTAAGGCGATTTGTCCGCCGTTTTCTAAAATCAATTCCGCCGTCGCATCAAAATCAGCAACTTCGATTGAACAGACAAATGCATTTGTTCCGCATTCGGTCGGCGGGATTTTTGCCGGACGCTCAAGCAGGCCGCCATTTATTGTCTCGGTTTGAATTCGCCAATATTTAATCGGCAGGCTGGTTTCTTCGATAAATTTCCAGCCAAAAATATTTGTATAAAATTCGACCGCGCGTATTGGATTTTTTACCTGAATTTCAAAATAGCCAATTGTGTTCATCTAATTTTCTCCAATCTTGCAAATATTTACTGTTAGGGCATTTTGCTAAAATCCATAAACACTTGATTCCAGCGATGTCCGTCCAAATCCGCGAAGGCGAAACCATACATCCAACCTTGAATCTCCGCCGGTTCGCTGAAAATCGCGCCGCCGGCTTCAAAGACTTTTCTGGCTGTTTCATCCACTTCGTCACGGTTTTCCGCGTCAAAGGAAATTAAAACTTCTGCGCAGGTGTTCGTCTCGGAAATTTCACTTCTGGTAAAACTTTTAAATGTCTCTTCCGAAAAGAACAAAACGGTCATCTTCTTTTCACCGACCGTAAAACAAGCCATCGTTTCGTTGGTCTGTTTTTCATTTAAACTGAAACCGATTTTGCCAAAAAACTCTTTTGATTTGTCAACGTTTTTGACCGGCAGGTTTAACCAAATTTCTTTTGTCATAATTGTCTCTCGCTGTTGTGTTTACTTGTATGTTTTAGAGAAACACAAGCGAAGCAGGCCGGAAACTCGCTTACTTCGCTTGTGTTTCCCTTGCAGTTAAATTTCGACCAGAGTTTTAAATCCGCCGTAAGCCATCCGTTTGAAATCAACCATCATTTTGCCCAATTCCATCTCTTCCTTGATTCGCGGGTCGTTCATTACTGCTGCATTCACTTTGTCGCGGTGTTCTCTCGATTCGAAAATAATCCATGAAAAAATGACGGTTTCATCTTCGGAAGTTCCGGCAATCGTTTTAAAGGAAAGCATGTCTTTGATTTCTAAATCGTCGCCGACCGTTTCGTAAAATTCCAAAGCTCCGTGTTCTTTCCAAATTTCGCCCGCTCGTTGCGCCATTCCTCGGTATTTTTCGACGTTTTCCCTGCCCAATGGCATCACAAATCCGTCAATATATTTTCCCATTTGTTTATCTCCTTAAAAATTTATTTATTTTGAATATTTTTCGTCGTAGTTGATCATCCAGTTGACGCCGAATTTATCGGCCAGCATCCCAAAATACGCTCCCCAGAAAGTGTCTGCGAGCGGCATTGTAACGTTTCCGTCGGCAGACAGCCCGTTAAAAATTCTTTCGGCTTCCGCCTTGCTTTGAGCATTGATTGAAATCGAGAAATTATTTCCGGAACTTAATTTGTCCGCCATTGCACCGACCGCGTCCGTCGCCATCAAAACGCTGTTGCCGATTGGCAAAGCGATGTGCATTATTTTTTCGCTTTCGTCGTTGCTGATGTTCCCCGCCTCACCGCCTTCATGTTGCGGCATATCTTTATAACGCATCAACATCGCGAATTCGCCGCCGAAAACCGATTTGTAAAAGTTAAATGCTTCTTCCGTATTGCCCTTGAAATTTAAGTATGGATTTAAGGTCATCATGATTTATATCTCCGTGCTGATTTTGATTGAATTTCCAAAATCGCCGGGAGCAGTTTATCTAACCTAGGCTTGACTCCCGACGATTTGGCACCGTCAATGAACTTATCCAAATCTTTGAGATCGAAAGGCGGCGCTGTTTGTCGTTATCCGAACTTGTTAATTTTTAATTTCCGCCGTATCATCTCTCTGTTCTGGTGTTTCATGAATGGTACAAGATATTATCTTGTGTACAAGATAACACCGGAAATATAATTGTAAAGGGCATGAATACGACAATTTTGAGGGTTGATTGCGACAACCTTCTTGATTATCTTTATCCTATGAGACACGTTTCAATTCTCGTCCCCCAATCGGCTGTTTTATCCAGCATTGATGACCCGCGCCATGCTTTGACAATGGTAAATCAGTATTTGAAGGCAGCCGGGAGGCCGGCCGCTTTTGACATCAAACTTGTCGGGTTAACCAAGCAGGTCAAGGTTTATCAGAATTCATGCACTATTTATCCCGATCTTCTTTTGGAAAAAGTGCAAAAAACAGATTTGATTTTTATTCCAGCCTTTGACGGCGATCTGAAAACTGCTTTAGAAGCAAACAAAGATTTTGTTCCGTGGATAATCGAGCAGCACGCGCGCGGCGCGGAAGCCGCCAGTCTTTGCTTGGGCGCGTTTCTGCTGGCGAAAACGGGATTGTTAAATGGCAAGAAATGTTCGACTCACTGGCGTTCGGCAGACGAGTTTCGCGAAATGTTTCCCGAAGTTAATCTGGTCGCCGACAAAATTATTACGGAAGAGCGAGGACTTTATTCAAGCGGAGGCGCGCTTTCATACTGGAATCTGCTGATTTATCTGATCGAAAAATACACGACCCGCGAAATCGCGATTCTTGCCGCCAAAGACTTTGCCGTTGACATGAACCGCGTGAGTCAGTCGCCGTTTACTATCTTTAAAGGTCAAAGCGAACACGCGGACGAACCCGTCAAAAAAGCCCAAAAATTTATTGAGAATAATTTTCAGGACAAAATCACGGTTGATCAACTATCACAAATGTTCGCCGTCGGTCGCCGGAGCTTTGAGCGCCGCTTTAAAAAAGCCACGAACAACACCGTCACCGAATATATCCAGCGCGTCAAAATAGAAGCCGCCAAAAAGACGTTTGAAACCTGCCGCAAAAACATTTACGAAGTGATGTTTGACGTTGGTTATTCAGACAGCAAAGCTTTTAGAGGAACTTTCAAGAAAATTACCGGAATGACGCCGATTGATTATCGAAATAAATACAATAAGGAAATTTGAACTTTTAAAGACTATTCTTTGAAAAAATCATTGGGCAAATGTTCGCCGTAAGTGCGAAAATAAAGCTGTTTTTTTACTTCTTTTTCAGGCAAATCTTTTGGCAAAGAGGCTAAAAATAATTCGCGGGCGGACATAAACATCTCGCAGGAAAGGGCGATTCGTTCATTAGGAGTTTTATTCATCATCAGCTCGAACTGCATTTTTTCAATTTCAGGCGTTGTGTCACTCATTCTCTTATCTCCTGAAGGCATCGCTCAAATAAATTTGTAATTCCTAATTCACCCGTCCACTGCTGCGTATAGTCAACGTCAAAACCTGCCCGCATCAGATTTTTAACATCACGCATCTGCATTTCCGAACTGCTGTCTCTTGCCCACCAAAGCTTCGATAGAATCAAATCTTCTTTGCTGATTACCCAAATTGTTCTGCCGTAATAATCTGTTTTTTCACGGTTTCCAAAAGCATTTTTTTGAAAATCCGTTGACTTTTTCAAGACGCAGTCAATCTTAAAAGCTGTGTCCTGATGAATCACGTTGAACATTCTGTTGGTTTCAATCGCGCGGCTGACCGCTTGATGCGGAACATAATAATCAGGCTCAAGCGCGTTGATAAAATTTTCTTTGTCTTTTAAATTCAGTTCGAGAATTAAATCAATATCCGCAGTCTGCCGAAAAACTGTGTAACGAATCATCGCCATTGAGCCTGTCAGCATGTAATTAACGCCGAGTTTTTCAATCCGCCCGACAAAATCATGCAAAACTCTGGTTGGCACATAATCCTTGAATTCCATAGGTTTTTACGGGTCGAGCGGTTCAAAGGAATTAACGAACAATGAATCTGTCAAAGGCAAAAACTCGACTGCGACCGGCGAAATTCTTTTAAAAAGCTGCATCGGCACAAACCCAAGTTCATCCATGTTTCGTTTTTTGAAAACGTCGCCAATCACATAATCAATGTGCGATTCGCTCGATGTAATCAAACCTTTTTTATCGGCTGGAATCCCGTCGCGAAACATTATCCGCGCCGCGTTGCGGATGTTTGTTGTAGTGTGCCGGGCTTGCAGATCAATCAAAATACTTTCTTCCGCGATGCCATATTTTTGCATGACGTATTTTTTCATCTCAATCGCTTCGCTGTAAGGCGTTTGCGAAGGGTGAACGTGACCGCCGGAAAAGATGATTAGAGGAGCTTGTTTTTCCTGAAACAGTTTGACGGCCGCGTCGGTGCGTTCGATTCCGATTTTGCCGAGGTTCAGCGGATCTCCCTTAACTGTATTCGGACCTGACCCCAAAACCAGGATTACCGAATAAGGATAATCATTCCAGTTAATTTTTTTGAGATTGTCAAAGGCTTTTTTATTTTCTTTTTCCTCTAACGGTTCATAACGGCCGGCCTCGTCGCGGCGATTGGCTTCGAGTAATTTTAAAGCAAAGGCAAGCGTCGGTTCAAAAAACAAAGCATTTTTCGGCAACTTGATTTCGGAAGTTTTCGTTTTCAGAATCCCGCGGTATTGACTGCTGCTGACATCATAGCTGGCATTATCAATATCTTTATATGTCGCGTCTCTGCCGAGTTCGTAAACGTCAAGAATATGATTTAACCCTTTGGCCGCATCACGCCACGCCAAAGCCAGCATTTCCGGATCGGATTTGGCGGCGTATTTGATAAACATTCCCGAAGGACGCAGATGATTTTCGACCAGATTCATCAGTTTGGAATTAGCTGCGGAATTTTCAAAAACGTGAGCGACGTTTTCGATTTCCGGTCGGACAGGCGAAATGCTTTGTCATAACAGATAACATCGTCGCAATTCTTAACTGTTTTAGACCAATCGTTTTGTTTGGCCGCAGACCGAAGGATTTTGTTTTTCTGCAAATCCACCTCGAACGCCCGGTAGATTTTGAAACAGACTCAGTAAATAAAAGTTTTTGTCTTGAACGGCGTTGCGAAAAACTATTTTGTAATGTGCGTCAAAACTTTTGAGCGGCTTATTTTCAACCTGCCCGAAAAGACTGACTGCAGCGCCAAAAATTAAGAAAAACAAACAGAAAAGCCTTTTTTTCATATTTATAAGACGGAACAAAAATCCGGGCGGAGGATCGCCATCGCTCAAGATGTAACCGTTCAAGGTTGAGAAAAAAGAAGCCCTTAATTTAAGAGCTTAAAATATAAAACAGAAATTACTTTTTCACTTTTAACTTAATTCTGTGCCAACCGTTATTCATGTAACCTTTAAAATTCCAGAGCGGCGCGATGGTTTCGGGCTGCGTGTTTGCTGAAGAATCATAGGCGCGGACAATCAATTCGCGCGTTTCTAATTTTAATTCGATTGAACACTCCCAAAGCTGCCACACCCAGCTTCTTTTGTTCGATTCTACTTCGGCGTTTTCCCTCGGTTCGAGCAGTTTTGCCGCGACCCAGTTGTGACCGCCATCCGGGGAAACTTCAATTCGTTCGATGCTGCGTCCGCCGCCCGACATGGCGTAGCCGCGCGCGATTGTTGCTCCCATTTCAAGTTCTGCACCGTCAAGCGGTTCGCAAATCACCGAATTAATCTGACCTTCGGAGAGAGTCAAGCCCTTTGTCCAGTCAACAGTTTCCTTGGTGATGTGCGGCGGAAAAATCTTATACGCTTCCTGTTGATAGTGATTGTCCGAAGGCTTTTCCTGAACGGTGATTGTCGTCAGCCACTTGACGCTTCGCGCGCCGATATAGCCCGGGACAACGACGCGCAGTGGTGCGCCGTGAACCGGCAGGAGGGGTTGGCCGTTCATTTCAAAGGCGAGCAAAACCTCTTCCGACATCGCCTTGTCGAGCGGGATTGAGGCTCCGAAATTGATGAGAACTTTTTTTGTAATTTCATCAGCGCCGTCAAACGCAACGTGCATTGCGCCCGTTTTCACGCCCGCCGCGGCTAAAACATCAGCGAGCCGCACTCCGCGCCAGTTTGCGCAGCTAATCGCGTTGGCCTGCCAGGGCATTTCGCCGGGTATTTCCCTGACTTCAATCATCTCATCGCGCCGGTTGCCCGCGCATTGCATCGTTGCCGTAATGCTGTGAATTTTAAATCGGTTTTGAAGTTCAGCGAGATTTAATTTGAGTGTCTCTTCGACCATTCCGCCGACCTCAAGCCTGTAATTACTTGTTTCGAGCGCGGGAATATTGCCGTGGTTTCTCACATAAAAAAGCGGAGTTTCGGTGATAAAACTATCGGCTAAACTTTCAACCGGCGCGGCAGCATTAAATGGTTCGGCTGCAAACACTACCAGCTCCGCGCTTTTGCCTAATTCAACGGCCTTCTCGATGCCTTTGTTTTCCATAAAATTTTCTCGAATCTAATTTACTCGATATTAAAATATTTGGCTTTTGGATGATGAATAATAACCGCCGAAGTTGATTGTTCCGGTTCGAGCCAGAGCAAGGCGTTGAAACTAGAAAAGCGTTATCAAACCAAGCGTAGGATCAGTCTCAAATTGTTCAATGGTTTCAAAATTAGCCAGTAAAACTTGTTCGATATCCGAAGTTTTACAATTGCCGCGCCGGAGCCATATTACCCTTGGCGGAAAGCCGCGCAAAACGCTTAAGTCGCCAAAATCAGCATCCTTTGTGACCAAAACGAAATCATTAGTTTTAGCATATTCCCAGATGTCAGTATCTTCTGATTCATCTAAACCGAGCGGAAAAACATGCTCGGAGTCTGGAAATAAATCTGCCAAACGTGCCACCAGACGCGGCGATAAATTTTGGTCAAATAAAAGTTTCACGATTGCACGACTAGCAAGCTCTTTTCTCTATCAGCCGCAAAAGCCAGACAGGCTGCGATATCCTCCGGCGTGAGGTAAGGGAAGTCATCTAATATTTCTGTTTGCGTCATCCCCGCCGCCAGATATTCCAGCACATCGTAAACAGTCATCCGCATCCCGCGAATACAAGGTTTTCCGCCGCGTTTGTTAGGCTCAATTGTGATGATGTCTTTGTAGCTCATAAATTTTTGCTGCTGACGGCTAAATTATAACTTGTTTTAATCGCCCAACCGACTTCGCCTGCAACCACTTGATAGTTTTCGGAAACCCAGTCTTTGATCATTTCCCAGAAATCCGCTTCAGTCCAAGAATCATCTTCAATTTCTTCAATTTTATGCAACTCGGCAATTCTTAAAACCAATCGGTGCATAATCTCATTGATCAATTTCATGCCCTCAACTTTTTGCGAATCGGTCAGCTTTCCATTTAACCGAACGCCTCGAACTGACACGGTCAGATTATGCGCTAAATATGTATAAAAGATTTGCTTCTGTTTTAAGTTTAGCTCACCAATCAGCTTTGGATAATCAAAGAAATCTTCAAACGACATTTACTCGATATTAAAATATTTGGCTTCCGGATGATGAATAATAATCGCCGAAGTTGATTGTTCCGGTTCGAGTTGAAACTCTTCCGAGAGCTTAACTCCGATCAGTTCGGGATGAATCAGCGCGAAGATTTTGGTTTGGTCTTCGAGGTTCGGGCACGCCGGATAACCGAAACTGTAGCGCGAGCCTTGATAACCCTGATGAAAAAGCTTGGCAAGCGTCGGCGCGTCATTTTCCGTAATTCCTAATTCGGTGCGAATCCGTTTGTGCCACATTTCCGCCAGTGCCTCCGCCGCTTCAACGGAAAGTCCGTGAAACAGGAGATAATCCGTATAATTATCATTTTTGAAAAGCTCGGCCGAATATTCGCTGGCTCTCGCGCCCATCGTTACTAAATCAAAGGCGACGACATCCATTTTGCCTGATTCAACCGAAGCGAAATAATCCGCCAGACAGAGATTTTTGCCGCCGCGCTGTTCGAGCGGTTGACGCGGAAACGTAAATCGTTCGATTTCGCTTTGTTTATCTTCGCCGTAAATAATTAAATCGTTGCCGCTCGATTGACAAGGGAAGTATCCGTAAACAACCTTCGGTGTTAAAAGCCGCTCTTTTTTTACCTTTTCTTTGAGCGCGGCAAATTTTGGATAAACAGTTGTTTCCAGCAGTTTGGCGTAATCTTCTTTGGAGGATTTACCCTGTTTGTATTGCCACTGACCTTTAAACAGCGCGGTTTCATTAACAAAAGAAAAGACTTCGTCCAAATCAACGTCTTCGATGACGCGCGAACCGTAGAAGGGCGGAGCGGGAATTTTAGCGTTTTGCGAAATATCTGAGCGCGTTATATGCGTCATATCGCCCGAAACGCGGGTTCTGGCGCGAGCGGCTTGTTTTCCGAGCTTGGCGTCTTCGCCAACTAAATCTTCGGCATCTTCCACCGTTTGAATTGAATCGCCGTTTGTCGAAGCCGTTACAATTTTGGCTTTTGAACTTTGGGCTTTGGACTCTTGGCCTTTCGCCAGTAAATCCATTGTGTGAAGCCCGTCAAAAGCGTCCTGCGCGTAAAAAAGTTTGCCTTTGTAAAGCGGAATCAGATCCGCGTCAACATAACGGCGATTAAGCGCCGCGCCGCCCAAAACAACCGGAACGTTGATGCCGCGCTCGTTCATAATTTCGAGATTATCGCGCATAATCAGCGTTGATTTGACGAGTAAACCGCTCATCCCAATCGCATCGGCATGATGCTCTTCGTAGGCTTTCAAAATGTCGTCAATCTGCTGTTTAATGCCGAGATTAACTACGCGATAACCGTTGTTGGTTAAAATTATGTCAACTAGATTTTTGCCGATATCATGAACGTCGCCTTTGACTGTTGCCAAAACCATGACGCCTTTTGACTGCTCGCCTTCGACTCTCTCCATAAACGGCTCAAGAAATTTAACCGCCGTTTTCATTACTTCAGCCGACTGCAAGACGAACGGCAATTGCATTTGTCCCGAACCAAATAAATCTCCAACCGTTTTCATTCCGTCGAGCAAAATGTCGTTGATGATTTCGAGGGCGGAATATTTCTCCAAAGCAGCGTTTAAATTGTCTTCAAGCCCGATTTTCTCGCCGTCAATAATGTGATGTTTAAGTTTGTCTTCGAGCGACAAATTCGAAACGTCAACTTTCATTGACTGCGCCGTTTTGCCCTGAAACATATTGGAAAATTCACCAAGCGGGTCGTAAGTGCAAATCTCGCTGCCGTTGTTTTCTTTGGCAAATTTCCGGCGGTCGTAAATCAAATCGAGCGCGACTTCGATTTCGTGCTCGTTAAAACGGTTGAGCGGCAGAATTTTCGAGGCGTTGACAATTGCCGCGTTCATTCCGGCTCCGACACATTCGTGCAGGAAAATCGAGTTTAAAACGACGCGCGCCGCTGGATTCAGCCCGAACGATATGTTGGAAACGCCGAGCAAAATATTTGTTTCGGGCATTTTGGCGCGGATTTGCCGAATTGATTCAATCGTGTTGGCGGCGTTTTTCCGGTCTTCTTCGATGCCGGTTGAAATCGGGAGCGCGAGCGGATCAAAGAAAATGTCATGCGCCTCGATTCCATAATTTGTCGCCGCATCGAAGGCTCGCTGTGCAATCTGCACTTTGCCTTCGGCTGTCCGAGCCATTCCTTGTTCGTCAATTGTTCCAATGACAACGGCCGCAGCAAATCGTTTCGCCAAATCTAAAACGTGCAGAAGTCGCTCTTCGCCGTCTTCGAAATTCGTTGAATTTAGAATGCACTTGCCGCCCGAGTGTTCAAGACCTGCTTCCATCTTTTGCCATTCGGTTGAATCGAGCATCAGAGGGATTTTGACGTTGGTCACCAAACGTGAAACCAGTTCGTGCATGTCTTTCTCGCCGTCACGCCCGACAAAATCAACGTTGACATCGAGAATGTGCGCGCCTTCGCGTTCCTGTTCTTTGGCGAGGGAAACCAGCCCGTCCCAGTCTTCCTTATCCAGCAAATCGCGCATTTTCTTTGACCCGGAAGCGTTAACGCGCTCGCCGATAATCAAAAACGAATTGTCCTGAGTATAAGGCTGTTGAAAGAAAATTGAAGACGCCGAAGGAACCAATTTAGCGTTTCGCTCCTTTGGCGAAATACGCTGCATTTCTTCGACCACCAGTTTGAGATGCGCAGGCGTCGTACCGCAGCAGCCGCCGACAATGTTAGCGCCAAAATCACGGGCGAAATGGATGATTTGCTTGGTGAAACTTTCCGGCGTTTCGTCATAGTGCATTTTGCCGTCGAGGACTTCGGGCAAACCGGCGTTCGGCAAAACCGAAACAGGAATTGGCGCGTTATCACACAAATAACGCAGATATTCCGGCATGTTTTTTGGCCCCGTCCCGCAATTCATCCCGATCACGTCAATCGGAAACGGTTCAAGCGTCGTCAGCGCGGCGCTAATTTCCGTCCCGTTGAGCATCGTCCCAAAAGTCTCAATCGTGACCTGCGTAATGACCGGCAGCTTAATTTTGTGTTTTTGAAAGTAGTCAAAAATAGCTGCAAGAGCGGCTTTGATTTGCAGCAAATCCTGACAGGTTTCGACAATCAGCAGATCCGCTCCGCCCTCAATCAAACCGGCAACCTGAATGTCATAAGATTTCTTGATTTCGCGAAAAGTTATATGTCCGAGCGTCGGTAATTTTGTGCCCGGCCCCATCGAACCGGCGACAAAACGCGGGCGCTCTTTAGTTGAATAGTCGGCGGCGATTTTCTTGGCTAACTGAGCGGCTTTGAGATTTAATTCGTAAGCCATTTCAGGGATTTGATATTCCGCCAAAACATGCGGAGTCGCGCCAAAAGAATCTGTCTCGATAACATCGCAACCAACGTCTAAAAACCCCGTGTGAACCTTTTCGATGGCTTCCGGCTTGCTGATCAGCAGATATTCCGGACAACCTTCAAACTGCGCTCCGCCGTAATCCTCAAGAGTGAGATTTTGGACTTGAAGATTTGTGCCCATCGCGCCGTCAAAAACGACGATTCTTTCTTTTAATAAATCGAGAAATGATTGCATATAAAATGTTAGTTCTTTTGTAGACCTTCCTTGCGCCTTATCTCGTAATTGAAATGTGGATAGACTGTAATTTCTACTGATGCACCAAGTTTTGCACAACGTACAATTGTTTCTGGTCGAATTTGAGTGCGAAAACTTTTTGCCGTATTTCCAGTTTGAAAACCAATATCAAATTCCTTCCTGTGACAATTGTCCCAAATACGCCGAGATTCAACTGACAGGTTTTCAATTAAATCGCAAAAAGCAGATATATGAATGTCAACACCGCCAATCAAATCCTTTTCGTCATTGTAAGAATCATAGAAATCAACACCACTCCTTTCATGTAGACTTAGCTCAAGATTAGCCATTTCATCTATGTCACCGCAATAAAGAGAAACAGTGTTTTCACTTAATTCATGAACCAAAGGCTGAATATTTTCGGATGCCTCCAATTCCAAATCTACATTTATAAAATGGAAATCTATCTTACGTCTAACCCGAATCTTAACGTAATCCTTCGATTCTTCATGAGCCTGCCCATGTCCTGAAAGCATTTAGCCTAAACCTCCAAGTATCATTGCTTTAAATACTCCTTATGTATTTTAATTGTGACATTGGAAAACCTATTCACTTCCCATTAACCCGCAAAATAGGTGTACATTTTAGGGTTGCTTGTCTTGAGCGCCTACATTAATTGTTAAAGAAGGCAAAGTTATCAGCACCATTTTTAAGTCCAAACATAAAATCATCCTTGAGAAATAAGAGAAAGCCCTGCGCCAACGGACGCAAGGCTTTTCTCTAAAAAATCTTCGTAAACTTGAAAAGTCGGCTGCGGCTATTTAGCGTTTGTTTTGCGTGGTCGCAAGTCGCCTTAACTCGCCACGTTTTAATCCCAAAAACAATTGAATCATTGCTTTAACGGCAAGTCAAGCAAAGGCGTCACGCTCGCGCCTTCGCCATATTTCCGATAACCGTTCATTTGATTATTAAACGTTTCGCACTGGCCAAACTCCCGTTTGTTAAAAATACGTGCCATGCTCCGCGCCGCTTCAGCAATACTCAAAACTGTCCAAATTTATTTTTATCAATTATCAATATGCAGCTTTTACCAAGAATCTATTTCATCGCAGTTTTCTGTGTTATGTGCTTGGCGCCGATTGCGACGTTGGCGCAATCGCTCGGAACCGCCGGAACGGTTTCGGGCGTTGTTAACGATCCGAACGGCGCGGCAATTCCAAATTCGAACGTCGTTATTTCAAACGCCGTGACGGGTTATTCGCGGACAGGCACGACTGACAGCGAGGGCGGTTTTCGTTTTAATAACGTTCCGCCGAACGTTTACATTTTGACTACATCAGCCGGCGGATTTAATCCCGCGACTCAAAACTTAACGGTGCGCGGGTCAGTTCCGATAATTTTAAACGTAGCGTTGACGATTGCCGGAGCGACGCAAACCGTTAATGTGATTGACCAGGAATCTAACAGCGTTTTGGAAAATGTTCCCACCTCGCATACGGACGTGGATCAAACTCTGATCAACAGACTACCGCTCAATTCGCCGGGTTCTGGATTAAGCCAGGTTATTACGCTTTCCGCGCCCGGCGTGGTGGCAGATTCAAACGGTCTCTTTCACCCGCTCGGCGATCATGCGCAAACCTCTTACTCGGTTGACAACCAACCGATTTCCGATCAGCAGAGCAAGGCTTTTTCAACGCAGCTGCCGCCAAACACCGTTCAGTCTTTAGAAATTATTACCGGTGCGACGCCCGCCGAATACGGTGATAAAACGAGTTTGGTCGTCAATGCGATTACCAAATCCGGTTTAAATCAAACCAAGCCTTCGGGCAATTTCAATACCTCTTACGGCAGTTTTAATACTGTCAGCACAGACGGAGCTCTCTCTTACGGCAACGCCAAAACCGGCAATTTTGTCGCCGTTACGTACGAGCGTTCCAACCGTTTTCTCGATCCGCCGGAGTTTCGCGTGCTTCACGATGAGGGCAATTCGATTAATCTGTTTGATCGAATTGATTACAGTCCGACTGAGAAAGACACTCTGCATTTGAATCTTTTTTACGCGCGCAACAGTTTTCAAATTCCAAACCAGTACGACCAAAACGACATCGGTCAAGACCAGCGTCAACGAGTCCAATCTTTTGACATTGCGCCCGGTTACGTTCATATTTTCAGCCCGCAGACGGTTTTGACCGTTAATCCGTATTTCCGGGTTGACCAGGTGAAGTATCTTCCGAGCGCCGATGCGTTTGCCGATCAACCGATTAGTTTCAGCCAGTCGCGGCGGCTCGCGGATTTAGGCTTGCGGGCGGATTTGTCGTATGTCAAAGGAATTCACAACGCGAAATTCGGAGTGCAGATTCAGCATCACGCGCTCAACGAAGGTTTTGATTTTGCCGTAACCGACCCGGCTTTTAACGATCCTCAAAGCGAATCGTTTCTGCCCGGTCTGCTGCCGTTCGATTTAACGCGCGGCGGCAGTTATTTTAATTTCTTTGGTCGCGCGAACGTCAATCAGCAAGCAGTTTACGCGCAGGATACGATTACTTATAAAAATTTAACCGTTAATGCGGGTCTGCGTTTTGATAATTACCGAGGCCTAAGTCGAGGCAAATCTTTGCAGCCGCGTCTCGGTGCTTCCTATCTATTTAAACAAACCGGCACAATCCTGCGGGCTTCGTACACTAGGAATTTTGAAACGCCTTACAATGAAAATTTGGTGTTTTCAAACTCCGCCGGTTCAAACGGTTTTGCCGACGGTTCTTTTGGCAATGTTAATACAACTCCGCTCAAACCCGGCAATCGCAACCAGGTCAATTTCGGGTTTCAGCAGAGCATCACCAAATACGTTTTAATTGATGTTGATTATTTCAACAAAAATACGACAAATGCTTACGATTTCAACACACTTTTTAACACGCCGGTGACGTTTCCGATTTCATGGAGCAAATCCAAAATTGACGGTGTTTCGGCGCGCGTTAATCTGACGCCGTATAAAAACTTTTCGGCGTTTTTTGTCGCCGGACACACCAGAGCGAGATTCTTCCCGCCCGAATCCGGCGGTTTTTTCTTTAATTCGGATTTGCCGACGGGCGCTTTTCGGATTGATCACGATCAAACGTTTCAGCAAACAACGCAGGTTCAGTATCAATTTAACCAATTCAAAAAAATTGCGCCTTACGTTAATTTTACCTGGCGTTACGACAGCGGTTTAGTGTCCGGAGCAGTCACGGACTTTGCTGCGGCTCTGTCATTCACCGCCGACCAGCAAGCGCAAATCGGACTCTTTTGCGGCAATCTGGTAGCAACGCCTTTTTCGCCCATCACTGCTTGCGCTGATTCCAATCGAGGCGCGCTGCGGGTAAAGATTCCGGCTGACGGAACGGCCAACGATGACACCAACCCGCCGCGCATCGCTCCGCGCAGCATTTTTGATTTAAGCGCGGGAACCGACAATCTTTTCGGCGGCGAAAAAACAAAAGTTACTCTGCGTTTGACGGCTTCAAACTTGACCAATAAAGTTGCGCTCTACAATTTTCTCTCAACTTTTAGCGGGACTCACTTTATTGCTCCGCGCTCATTTCAAGGGCAGATTGGAATTACGTTCTAACTGACGGAAAACCCAGGCCGTAGAAAAAAAGCGCTTTATTAAGCCGCCTTTTTTCATGTCAAATTTTCATGTAATAACAAATTATTTCGGAATTTTGGCCGATTCGAATATTTGCAAAAGGCTGGTTGATTTCCTGGGATAAAATCTGAGTTGAATCGTTTCGCTGCCCCTTTGTATCGTTAAACTTGCTTCCTGTTCCGGCTTGCCAGTGGCAAAGCTGAAGTTTATAAGTTCATCGCCTTCTTTTAAACCGGCTTTCAAAGCGTTTGAACCGGTAGCAATCTGTTTCACTTTCGCCGCGCGTTAAATCCGCCTATCTAGGGTTGATATCAGCAGAAATTTTCGTCAATTCGGAGAAGCGAGTTGAGACATACCAGGAATGTTCTGGCCGGCGTAAAACCAATTTAGAGCGCGCTGGTTGCGGCCAACTCGGCGATTTGCTCAATCGGTTGGCAGATCAGGAGCGGCGGCTTTAGCGGGTGTGACAAATTCCGTTTCCGCCGCGCACTCCTCGCACCATGCAACGGAGCGTTTCGTTCTCTGACAAATGACGCGTACGTGATCGATTTCAATGACGATTTCTTTTTTGGTCATCATAAATTTATTGATTGCGTTTTGCCTCACCGGTCAGAGAATTTGAGCAAACGAGCATTTCCCCGCTAAAAACAATGGAAACGTGTAATGCGCCGGTCGAACTGCTAAATGGAACGCCGTTTTGCGGAACGAGACTAACTTTTATCTCGCATCGCTGACACCAGGCTGCGTAACGCAGTTTGCTTACTTGTGCCTTGCCGCTGAGATTGGAGCGAATTCGCATTACCTCGAGGAAAACCTGTCCGTGTTTGGTCGTTTGCTCCATCTTTATTTAAAAACTTTGCCTCTTGGTCAGAAGTCAATTTATCATCGCTTCTGTTCCGTTCAGCTTTGTCAGCACAATTTCTTTGTGCGAAATCAACTTTAAACGGCGATTACTGATTGAATCTTTAAGTTTTCTTGAAAGTTTTCTGAAGATTTTGTGGAAAAGTTATGAGGGGGTTATGAACAGTGGAAAAGCAACGCTTTAGACACTTTATCCGTTTTCTCCGCAATTAGTTGTCCTGCGGATAGCTTCATTTTGTTATCATCCTTAGCTCATTATTGGTTTGTTCGGTGGGGCGGATAATAAACGCGCAGCGCGAAACTTCGATGTGCTTTTGTATGATACCGCGCTTGCCCCATTCGGGATGTCTTAAATCGGCTTGATTGCCTTCGATTGAAGTGAATCCATGATGAACCTTGCAGCTTGCAAAATCTTCAACTGGTTTAACCACCATTCCGATATGAGAGAGCACGGTCACTACGAAACATCGCCGGGTTCTAGAGTTGGCTCGCTACCACCCGCTCGGTAAATAATCCAATCGGAATTAGCGTTGGCCTAAGTCAAGAGTGCGCTGCAGCCAAAGGTTGCGGGCGGCAATGGATTTTTAATCCTCCGTATGTTTTAGAGACTTTGCTACCAGTCTTCGGAAGTGCAATCTTTTTCATTTTTACATTGAGTATATTCTATTCTACATTTTGGTATTGAGATCGTCGCCTTTAGTAATGTCAGTTGATCTCCAGTCTTCATCGGATGTTCAGAAATTGTGGCATTTTTAGCGGTGAGCCAGAGCGACTGTGTGTTGTTCTTGCCGACGTATATGCTAATAATCAAATATAAGTTGAACAACTGTTTGGTACGAAAGGCTTCCATCAATGCAAAATCTGCGAAATCCTTGCTTGGCAGTTTGTAGAGAATAATGTTTTTATAAGACCTCGCCTGTTCCATTTCAGATGAAATACTCATGTCATTTGTGGATGACAAATCAATACTTCTATTAGCACCGCCGATGACGCTAAATGAGTAGATCTCCGTTGTCAAAATCATATTCGTCTCATCAGCAGTTTTGAAGCTAGCATTGGCTGTATATTTAATATCCATTATCAAATTATTTTTGGCGCCTGATTAATAAATTCTTAACTTTTACAGCGATTCTCAAAAATATGCGACCAGAGTGGAGACGTCCGCACATCGGGCCAGGGCGGTTCATGTTTCTGCCGCAAGCTTTAAGTCGCGGGTTTCTGCTTGAAAGTCGCTTAAAACTGTAACGCGCCATAGTAAGCAGGGATTCCGGCTCTAACTCGCGCTACCTATTGTCAAACCGGACTTGTCGCATAATTTTACTTGAGATCTCAAGTCAAAATTTCAATTAAAAATAACTCCAATTTGTGATATCTCAAATTCATTTAAACCGCCGCAATTAAAAGTGATTTCGTCCGCTCCGTCGCGCGCGAAAAAACTTTCGATCCGCACGTCGGAGAAGGCGTATATCTTGCGCGAGGTAAATTTACCGTTGTCGGCAAATGTATCAACCGTTAAAGTCATTTCGGAAAATCCAAGATTCTGATAGCCGTCTCTGGTATGCAAATGCGCGAACATAGCGAGACGGTTTGAATGTTGATCAGGCTTTCGA
>JBBQUS010000013.1:0-82989 GCA_038212235.1 Pyrinomonadales bacterium | reverse complement strand
CTTATAGAGCCTGTTTGCAATAAAAGCACAAATCGTTTTTACTTCGATGATGGCTTATACCACCGATTTAACCTTAGCTCAATTCGAGCTTTTCGATCAATTATTACCTCGGAGCAAGACGCGCGGCTGCCTCGTCTCACGCCACGCTCTGGTCAATGCGATTCTGTATCAGCTCAAAAACGGGTGTCAGTGGCGCGACTTGCCCACCGACTTCCCCAACTGGCAAACCGTTTATTCCCAATTCAGGCGGTGGAAAATCTGTGGCGCGTGGGAGCAGGCACTGGTCGAGTTAGAGAAACTTGAGCGAGCGGGGCGGGGGAAAAAAAGAATTTCCCAGTTTGCTGCTCGGCGATTCGATGTGTGCGAAAAACACTGACACGGCTAATGTCCAGAGCAAAGGGTTTTGTCACTACAAATGTACGAACGGAATCAAGCGGCATCTGCTGGTGGATGTTTTAGGGAATCCATATTTTGTGCATTGTACTCCAGCCAATATCAGTGACGACGAGGGTTTGATCGAGATCATCAAAGAAAACAAACAGTATTTTCTGGACTTGCCGCCAGAGCAGGTGATGACAATCTTGCTCGACAACGGCTACCACAAAGATTATTTGGAAGATGCCATCAGCCAGATTGATCCACAGTTGCGAAACAAGATCGTGATTGAACTCACGCCGAAGATCACACCGGAACAAAAGTCTCAATCGAAAAAAGAAAACCCAGAAAAGCAAGGGTTTGTGGTAGTCACAATGAGATGGGTCGTGGAGCGCACCAACGCCTGGATCAATCAATGCCGCGTGCTGTGGAAGAATTGTGAAGGATTAATCAAAACCAGCGAGACCAAAATTAGAATTTGTGCAATCCGTTTGATCTTACGCAGAATCGCCTAATCATTTAATTGCAAACAGGTTCTATAGAACTTTCCTAAAAATGTAAAGCCAGCAGCAGGCTGTTTTGATGACATCTTGCCGTCAATCTAAGAACTAAGAGCGAGCTGCAGCGCGGCGCTCACCACAGCCGACACGCTGTCAGCGTTATCCTCATTTTGAGAAAGTTCTACATTATACAAAATCCAAAATAGTTGACAGAAGTTAGGTTTAGAATTATTTTAAACCAAACTCAAGAGGCGGAAAATCAAACTCGCAAAGACAATTCGATTCCAAAGCAGCAACGCGACGCGTTGCTGCAAGCCCTTTGCGAATGAGCCAGTCACACTTAACGGCGAAGTTTATGAATCAGCCTGCAAAATTCTGCCTTTGATCAGTTATGCAACTGTTTATAATTCGCTTATTTTATAAAAATTATGCCAATGAAAATGGGAACAGAGTTTCCCCCGCTTGAAGGTGCGACCGAATGGATTAACGGCTCGCCGGAAGGATACGAGATTTTAACAAATGGTAAACCAACGCTCGTCCATTTTTGGTCGGTGAGCTGCGGCATTTGCAAAACGAATATGCCGAAAATCGCCGCCTGGCGCGATGAGCAAAAGGAAAACTTAAACGTCGTGTCGGTTCATATGCCGCGCTACGAAGCTGATCGCGATTTAAACGACGTCCGCGCTGACGTCGAAAAATACAATATTACCGAACCGGTCGCGATTGATAATCTGCACAAAGTAAAAGACGCTTTTCAAAACGAGCAGGGTTTTGTTCCGGCTTATTATTTATTTGACGGAACTGGCAAACTAAGAAATTTTGCCGCCGGCGAACGCGGTTTCGGAATGCTCAAGGCTGCGCTTGAGCGATTGATTACGGCAGCGATCTAAAAAACTACCAACAATCTTTTGAAAAAGTAGAGCGTGATTTACGCTCTACTTTTTTCTCTGAAAATCTTGGTTCTAATACCAGGAAAATTATCAAATTGCTGCAAAAAACTTTTTTAGCAAAAACTTGTTGTGTTATGTTTAAATCTAATATCGCTCCGAATCTGATTTGCGTTCGGCGCAAAATAACCCCTCGCATCTTCATTAAGTTTGAAAGGTTTAGAAACTATGCTGCACCGCTCACGAAATCAATCGCCGCTTACACGGTTTGTCGCTCTCCGATTCGCTGCGCTTTTGATGTGTCTGTTTTTTGCTTTTTCGGTCAAAGCACAAACCGACCAATTGATTTACACGGATTCACTGCAAAACGGTTGGGAAAATTATAGTTGGGCGGCGGTCAATTTTAGCAATCCGCAGCCGGTTCACGGCGGGACGGCTTCGGTTAGCGTTAATTCCGGTGCGTTTCAGGCTGTTTATCTGCATCATTCGGCTTTTTCGACTGATAGTTATCTGAGTCTTAATTTCTGGATTCACGGCGGGACGGCGGGCGGACAGCGTCTGCAGCTTCAAGCCACGAGCGGCGGCGCGCCGCAAACCGCCGTTGCACTGCCGCCGCTCGCGGCAAATTCGTGGCAGCAAATCAACGTTTCTCTTGCCTCGCTCGGCGTCGGCACGGGGGCGAGCATGGACGGTTTTTGGATTCAGGATACAACCGGCGGAACTTTGCCGGTTTTTTATGTTGACGACATCAAACTGGTTGGCGGAATCCCGCCGCCGCCGCCGCCGAACGGCGCAGTCACGGTTCAGGTCAACGCCGCACTCAACCGCCGCGCCATTAATCCGCAGATTTACGGCGTGGCTTACGCAAGCGCCGCGCAATTGCTTGACCTCAACGCCCCGCTTAATCGTCTGGGCGGCAACAACACGAGCCGCTATAACTGGCAGCTTAACGCCGATAATCGCGCCAACGATTTTTATTTTGAGAGCATTCCTTTTGCCAACACACCGGGCGAAGTCGGTGACAGTTTTATCCAAAACGCCAAGGACGGCAACGCCCAGCCGATGCTGACCATCCCGATTATTGACTGGATTGCCAAAGTTGGGGCCAACCGCACTAAGCTGGCCAGCTTTTCCATCGCCAGATACGGAGCGCAAACCGGCAATGACGCAATGTACTTTCCCGACGCCGGAAACGGTATTTTGACAAACAATCAATATGTCACCGGCAATGATCCGAATGACGCCAATGTGCCCAACAGCACAACGTTTCAGCAAACCTGGGCGCAGCATTTGACCGGGCGTTGGGGAACTGCGGCACAAGGCGGTTTGCGTTACTATCTTTTGGACAATGAATCCTCAATCTGGTTTTCAACGCACCGCGACGTTCATCCGACAGGGCCGACAATGGACGAAATTTTTGGCAAAATGCGCAATTACGCCCTGATGATCAAAAACAACGATTCGGGCGCGCAGGTTTTAGGGCCGGAAGAATGGGGCTGGGGCGGCTTTCTTTATTCGGGTTACGATCAACAATACGCGCCGACGCATAACTGGACTTATCCGGACCGCGCCGCGCATGGCGGAATGGATTACATGCCCTGGCTCTTGCAGCAGTTTAAAGCTGATGAACAAAAGCGCGGAACCCGTCTGCTGGATTTTTTTACTCTCCATTTTTATCCGCAGGGCGGCGAGTTTGGCAACGACATTTCACCGGCGATGCAGCAGCGGCGCAATCGCTCGACGCGCTCTCTGTGGGATTTAAACTACACTGATGAGACGTGGATTAACGATAAAGTAAAGCTGATTCCGCGCATGAAAGATTGGGTCGCGCAATATTATCCGGGCACTAAAATCGGCGTCACCGAATACAACTGGGGAGCGGAAAACCACATCAACGGCGCGACCACGCAGGCGGACATCTACGGCATTTTCGGGCGCGAGGGACTAGACGCGTCAGCGCGCTGGACGACGCCCGACACCACGACTCCGACGTACAAAGCGATGAAAATGTATCGCAATTACGACGGCAATCGTTCGGGCTTTGGCGAACTGAGCGTTTCGGCCTCGATTCCCAATCCCGACCAGCTTTCGGCCTTTGCCGCCGTGCGCGCGTCGGACGGCGCGCTGACTGTGATGGTAATCAATAAAATTTTGGGCGACACGCCCGTGACGGTTAACCTTGCCGGATTTAACGCGCTCGGCACGGCGCAGGTTTGGCAGCTAACATCCGCCAATCAAATCAACCGTCTGGCGGATATCGGCGTGACCGGCAACGCTCTGAGCACAACCGTCCCGAGTCAGAGCGTCACGCTTTTCGTGGTGGCTCCGAACGGCACTACTCCGGCGGCTCCGTCTAATTTGACTGGCTCAGCGTCGCGCCGCATCGTGACGCTCAACTGGCAGGATAATTCCGCAGACGAAACCGGTTTCGTCATTGAACGCGGCTTTGGCGGGGCGACGAGCGGGGGAACGCAGTTTGTTGAAGTCGGCAGAGTTGCGGCCAATCAGACTACCTGGCAAGCGCGAAGCCGCTACGGCAGCAGTTTTTACCGCGTTCGGGCGGTGCGCGACACAACCGTCTCGGTCGAATCAAACACTATTTACCTTTTAGTTAGGTAAAAACGGCAAGCTAAAGTTGTGCGGTTCAAGCAATTCACTAAAAATAAATAATAAATCAATTAAAGCCGACAGAAATGTCGGCTTTTTGCTTCAAAGCCAAATGTTATTTCGCGCGCATCTTGAACGATTTCACACAAGAGTTTAAGCTAGCTTGAAGTCGAAAAGATAAATCAGCAGAATTCAATTTTGGTTTTAAGCCGGCAGCAAGAATTTGCTGCCAAAAATACATTGAAAGTAAATTTTAAGATTCATGTTTAAGAAAATCGGAATTGTAACGGGCGGCGGTGACGCTCCGGGATTAAACGCAGTGATTCGCGCCGTTGTGCGAACCGCTAACCGACAGTTTGGAATGCGCGTCATCGGAATCGAAGACAGCTTCGAAGGCTTGATTGGCGAGACGATGATGCGCGAACTAACCACGTTCGACGTCTCGGGCTTGCTGCCGCGCGGCGGAACTATTTTGGGAACCCGCAACAAAGGTCAGTTTTGCGAGCATACGCCGAGCGGAATGGTTTTCCCCGAAAAACCGATTACCGAAGCAATCGCCAGCATGGAAAAGCACGGCATTGAAGCCTTAGTTGTGTTGGGCGGCGAAGGAACTCTGGCAATTGCCGAACAGTTTCATCTGCGCGGAATTCCGGTCATCGGCGTTCCGAAAACCATTGACAACGATTTGGCCTCGACCGAATTGACGTTCGGATTTATGACGGCGATTGATATCGCCACCGAAGCACTCGACCGTCTGCACACAACCGCCGAATCGCATGACCGCGTGATGATTCTCGAAGTGATGGGACGCGACACCGGCTGGATTGCCCTGCACAGCGGGCTGGCGGGCAGCGCGGACGTCATTCTGATCCCGGAAATTCCGTTTGTGATGGAGCGCATTTTGGAAAAAATTCGCGCGCGTGACGAATCCGGCTCCAGATTTACCAATATTGTCGTCGCCGAAGGCGCCAAAGAAATGGGCGGCGGCGGCGCGCACTATCTCGATTCGGGTGATCTCAACCGGGCCAAGCGTCTGGGCGGAATTGGCGATTACATCCGGCATCAGGTCGAAAACACGACCGGCAAAGAGGCGCGCTGCGTCGTGCTCGGGCATCTACAGCGCGGCGGAACGCCTAATTCATTTGACCGGATGCTGGCGACTAATTTCGGCGCCTGCGCCGTTCGCGCTTTGGCCGAAGGCAAACACGGCTGCATGGTCGCGCTGCAATCGGCGGGCGTCATTACCGTGCCGCTCTCGGAAGCCATCGTCAATGTCAAATGTGTGGCTCCAAACGGGCAAATCGTCCGCACGGCCCGTGACATTGGCATCTCTTTTGCCGCCGCCGATGAACCGGCATTTATGAAACAGTAATCAGTTAACAGTTATCAGTTAACATTAAACCGTTCATCTGATAGCTGTTGACTGTTGACTGTTGACTGATTAATGACTGAAGACGTTAAACAAAAATTACAGGAAGAACTCAAAAAGCTTGATTTTGAATTGTCGGTTGATATCCCGCGTGAAATAAAAAAGGCGGTTGAGTACGGCGATTTGCGCGAAAACGCCGAATACAAAGCCGCACTCGAACGGCAATCGTTTTTGCAGGCGCGAACTTCGCAGCTGCGCAAACGCCTGCACGAAATTCAGGAGATTGATTTATCGAAAATTCCGACCGATAGAGTCGCGTACGGTTCGATTGTCGAACTTTACGATGCCGACAAGGAAGAGCAGATTACCTACCGGCTGGCATCGCAGGAAGAAAGCGATCCGGCCGCCGGAGTCATTTCTACGGTTTCGCCAATTGGCAAAAGTTTGATGGGCAAGGAAGAAGGCGATGAAGTGCGCGTCGTGACGCCGGCCGGTACCAGAAATTTTGAGATTGTCAGTCTCAAGACTTTACACGACCAGAAATAACAGTCATCAGTCAATAAATTTAGACGCTGACTAACTGATCACTGTTGACTGATCACTGTTGACTGCGTAAATGATCGGAGCAAGCATTGGGCGCGGAGCAAAACGCATTATTGATGCGCTGGTAAACTGGCTGGCGGCGGGCGGAGTGCATCCAAACGTTTTGACTTTGACCGGCGTTTTTATCAACGTCTTCTGCGGTTTGCTCTTTGGACTGGGCTATTTTTTCTGGGCCGGCATAGTTTTAATCTTCGCCAATTTGTTCGACATGCTCGACGGCAGCGTTGCGCGGCGGACGGGCAACGTGACCAAATTCGGAGCGTTTTTCGATTCGACGCTTGATCGTCTCTCCGACATGGTTTCATTTCTCGGCATCATGTTTTTTTACGCGACCAACACTCCGCAGCGCTCGATGCTCAACGTTTTTCTGGCCGGATTCGGATTGATTTTTTCCGTCATGGTCAGCTACACCAGCGCTCGCGCCGAAAGCCTGATTCCTAAAAACGACGTCGGTTTTTTGCGTCGCCCGGAGCGAATTGTTTTGCTCATTATCGGAGCGCTCTCAACCGTTCCGGGTTCGACCGGATTTTTTGCCAACCGGATGCCTGCGGTTCTCTGGGTTCTGGCGGTAACCGGTGTTTGGACTTTTATTCACCGGATGTTTTTTACCTGGAAAGAACTGCAAAAATTGGAACATTCCGGCGATTCTGTCATGGTTCCGGTCAAGGCTGAAGCTGAGAAAATCAAGGAACAGCGTCAGGAGCCCGGATTGGTTCACTGAAAGTTATCGCAACAAATTGTTTGAACTAAAGCTTGTCTTTTGAAATTTTTACAAACCGAGAGACAAAATGAGCGCATCTTCACAGCTCCGTTTTGATTTATGTCTTTTTGGAATTTATTTCGGCGTGAAAAAGTCACCACTGAAGCTGAAAATTATGAGCGCCTGCGTAAAACGGGGCGTGTCACTGACGGCAAAGTGATTGACAGCGACGGCGCGAACGTTGAAGAAATAACGCAGATTTTTTATATCTACAGCGTCAGCGGCGCGGATTACGAGTCTTCGCAATTCCTGACCGCCGGGCAGCGCGCCCGTCCGTCCGAATATGCGCCGGGCGCCAGCGTTTCGATTCGCTATGATCCGCACCAGCCAAGCAATTCAATCGTTGTCTAATCAGTCAACAGTCAACAGTCAACAGTTATCAAAGGACTGTTGACTGTTAACTGTTGACTGTTAACTGTAACAAGTGTTCAAAAAAATCCTGATTGCCAATCGCGGTGAAATCGCCGTCCGCGTAATTCGCGCCTGCCGCGATATGCAAATTTCTCCGGTCGCCGTTTACTCCGAAGCCGATGCGGCCGCGCTTCACGTCAGAATGGCGGACGAGGCTTACTTGCTCGGCCCCGCGCCGTCAAAAGAGAGTTATCTCAAAATCGAGAAGATTATTGAAGTTGCCAAGAGTTGCGGAGCCGAAGCGATTCATCCGGGTTACGGTTTTTTATCGGAAAATCCGGAGTTCGTCCGCGCTTGTCAGGCGGCAGGAATCGTTTTTATCGGGCCGGAAGCCGAATCAATGGAAGCGATGGGCAGCAAAACCGCCGCCCGCAAAGTCGCGATTGAGGCCGGAGTGCCGATTGTTCCCGGCACCACCGAAGCTTTTACTTCGTATGAAGAAGCCAGAGAAACTGCCGCAAGCATCGGCTATCCCGTAATGCTCAAAGCGGCGGCGGGGGGCGGCGGCAAAGGAATGAGGCTGGTTGACAATGAACACGATTTGAAAAACGCGCTCGAAGCCGCGCAAAGTGAAGCGATTGCCAGTTTCGGCAACGGCGAAGTCTACGTCGAAAAAGCCGTCGTCCAGCCGCGCCACATCGAAATTCAGATTTTCGCCGACAAACACGGCAACTATGCTCACCTGGGCGAGCGCGAGTGTTCAATTCAGCGGCGGCATCAAAAAGTTATCGAAGAATCTCCTTCGCCGATCAACGACCCGAATTTGCGCGCGGCGATGGGCGAGGCCGCGATTCTGGCGGCGAAGGCCGTTAATTACGTCGGGGCGGGAACCATCGAATTTTTGGTTTCGGACGCCACGCGCGATTTCTATTTTTTAGAAATGAACACGCGCCTGCAGGTCGAGCATCCGGTCACCGAACTTGTCACCGGAATTGATCTGGTGCGCGAGCAAATCAATGTCGCTTTCGGCGAAAAGCTCTCGTTTACGCAGGAAGATGTCAAGATAAACGGTCACGCGATTGAGTGCCGCGTTTACGCCGAAGACCCGGAAAATAATTTTCTGCCCTCTCCGGGACGCATTTCGCGTCTGCGGGTTCCGGCGGGCAACGGAATCAGAGACGACGGCGGCGTCACCGAAAATACGGAAGTGACGATTTATTACGACCCGATGATTTCAAAACTGGCGACCTGGGGCGAACCTCGGGTGGACGCGATTGACCGTAGGCGCCGCGCCCTGGACGAATCCACTATGGGCTCAACCAACACGACTCTGCCGTTTTTCCGCGAAATCGTGCGTGATTCCGAGTTTATCGAAGGCCGGCTTGATACGGGATTTATTTCGCGCTGGCAGGAGCGCCGGCACATAAATCAATCGGAACATCAGCCGGCAAATTCGGCGGCCGAGTCGGACGATTCGCCGGAACGCCGCGATATTGCTTTGATTGCCGCCGCGCTCGATTATCAACATCGCGTCAAAGCAAATTCGGTAAATGCGCCAACAAGTTCGCAAACGGTCAGTCGCTGGAAAAACGCCGGACGAGCGACGCTCCACCGAGGGCGGATTTGACGGGAGAAATTTATCATAAATTTAAGATATCTTTGACCGCCGCTACTGTGGCGGTTTATTATTTGGCAAGTAATTATTTAAGGAGAAGTTATTATGCGCGCATTTTTAAACGGTTTTGTCGGCAAGAAACTTGACGTAGTATGTACGGGCGGAGTTGCGGTTCGCGGAGAAGTCGTCAGCTTGGCAGAAGATATTTTAACGCTCAAAGACGACGAAGAAAAAGTTTGTTATGTCGTAATTGACAAAATCACGGTGGTCTGGGAAGCCGACGATAAATCGCATCGCAGAGGTTTTGTCAGCGGATTTGCGGGTAAAAGCTAACGGAAATAAATTATTCGTTTTCCGGCTCTTCTCCTTTTAATTTTAGGCGAGAGCTGAGTTTTAGGAGACATTGCCGAGTAGCACGGCAAATTTTGTTGGCTTAAAAAGTTAAACCCGAGCAGTTGGCAAGTTCTCAAAAAATGCCTCAGACCGCCGAGCGGAAAATCCTCATTTGGTTTTGCGTGGTTATTTTTGTCATGCTCGCCAATATTCTGCTTTCTTACCGCGCGACAAGCACTCTCATTGAAAACGAGCGCCGCGTCGCGCATACGCAAGAGGTTATTGCCGAGCTTAACGAAACGCTGTCGGCCGTCAAAGATGCCGAAACCGGACAGCGCGGTTTTCTGCTGACAGGTGCGAGCGAATATCTTGATCCCTATAACAAAGCCGTTTCCGGCATCGAAGGTCATCTCAAACGAATTGACGATTTAACCGACGACGGTTCGATTCAAGACCAAAGCCTAAGACTCCTCCGGCAAAAAGTCGGGGCGAAATTTGCCGAACTCGAAGAAACAATTCAGCTGCGCCAGAAATCGGGCGCAGCTGCCGCCCAGCAAGTCGTTCTGTCAGATCGCGGCAGGGTTGCGATGGATGACATTCGGAAGATAGTCGGCTCAATGCAGGCTGAAGAAGAGAGTGCGCTGCAGGCAAGAACCGGAGAGTCAGAGAAAAGCTCAACTCAGGCAAACGCGACGTTCTGGCTAACCGGGCTCTTCACTGCCGCAATGCTCGGGCTTTTTTATAATCAAATCCGAAAAAACAGCCTAGAACGCAACAAACTGCTGATGGCTGAACAGGCAGCCCGCGCTGCCGCCGAAGAGGCTTTTCAAGCCGAACAGGAAGCTCGAAGCGTGGCTGAGAACGCCAATCGCTTGAAAGACGAGTTTTTAGCCACCGTCTCGCACGAACTGCGAACTCCACTTAATTCAATTCTGGGATGGGCAACAATGCTTCGGAGCGGTAATTTCGATGCGGCAACGACAGCTCGCGCGCTGGAAACAATCGAGCGCAACGCTCGCTCGCAAGCTCAGTTGATCGAAGATTTGCTTGATGTTTCGCGGATTGTTTCGGGAAAATTAAGACTTGATGTGCGCCCCATCGAGCTCGGGCCAATTATCGAAGCGGCAGTCGAAGCCGTTCATCCGGCGGCTGAGGCCAAAGAGATCACTTTGCGGCAAGTCATTGATTCAAACGCGGGCGCGATCTCCGGCGATTCCGAGCGGCTTCAGCAGGTGATCTGGAATCTTTTGACCAACGCCATTAAATTTTCGCCCAAAAACAGTAGGGTTGAACTCCGTTTGGAACGCGTCGGTTCTTTCATTCAAATCATCGTCAAAGATTCGGGCAAAGGCATTGAGCCGGAATTTCTGCCGCACGTTTTTGAACTGTTTCGTCAGGCCGAAGGACAAATAACCAGAGCGCAGGGCGGTCTCGGATTAGGATTGGCGATTGTCAGCAAAATCGTGGAAATGCACGGCGGGACTGTCAAAGCCGAAAGCCCGGGCGAAAATAAGGGAGCGACCTTTACCATTCAGCTCCCGCTCCGAGGTGTTCAAACGATGGAAACGCTTTTACCGGATAACACAAAACAGATTCATCCGGCGGCTGAGAACGGCAATAATTTTTATTTGAAAAATCTGCCTTCGCTCGCCGGGCTAAACATCTTGGCGGTGGACGATCAGCCGGACACGCTCGACATGATTGAAACCGTTTTAGCGAGCTGCGGAGCCGTGGTTAAAACAGCGCATTCCGCGCAGGAAGCGTTTGCCAAACTGCAAACGTGGCTCCCGGATATTTTGATTGCCGACATCGGGATGCCGGGCGAAGATGGATTTAGTCTCATTCAAAAGGTGAGAAAGCTGTCGGATGCAGCGGGCGGAAAAACTCCGGCGGTCGCTCTGACCGCTTTCGCGCGCGTCGAAGACCGTTTAAAAACTCTCTCAACCGGTTTTCAAATGCACGTTCCCAAACCCGTCGAAGCCGCTGAATTAGTCGTCATTGTCGCGAGTCTGGCGGGACGCAGCACGTCGCTTTAGAAGATGTCAATTATTAATTAGCTGCGGTGCAAAATTTAGATAATCCTGTTTTATCGGGCTTTGGCGGCCAGAGGCTAATCTTCTGTTGCGTAAAAGAAGCGGTTGTTTTAATCTCTCGCCAATATCACTTGAGAACTTAAAGCTATGAATGCTCCCTTTTCGCGCTTCTTAATAACTTTTTTGGCGCTCACTTTATTGTTTGGCCTCGACGTCCTGCCGTTTGTCCGGGCGCAAACAGAAGCCAATCAGGCTCCGGCCACATACGCGATTACCAACGCTCGCATTGTGACGCTTTCCGGCGCTCCCGTTGAGCGCGGCACGGTTGTCATCCGCGACGGTTTGATTGCCGCCGTCGGCGCGAATGTTCAAACTCCAGCCGATGCCCGCGTGATTGACGGAACCGGATTGACGGTTTATCCGGGATTTTTTGACGGCAGCACGAATCTCGGAATTGCCGCCGCGCAATCAGCGCAGCAGCGTCCGGGAGCAGGCGGCGCGGCATTATCTGCTCCGCAGTCGCCAAGTCTGCAATCCGTTTCAAATTCCAACTTTCCGGCCGGCTTGCAGCCTGAAACGGCAGCAGCCGATTTGCTGCGCGTCGGCGACACAACATTTGACACAACCAGAAACAACGGTTTCACCACTGTTCTTTCGGTTCCGCGCGAGCGGCTTTTCGTCGGGCAATCGGCCTTAATCAACACGGCTGGCGACAGCGCCGCCGCTGTCATTTTGCGCTCGCCGGTGGCCTTGCATGTGTCATTTCTGTCGCTCCAGAACGGTCAGTTTCCGACTTCAATCATGGGCGCTTTTGCCGCCGTCCGGCAGATGCTGCTCGATGCCGGACGTTTGCAGACGGCTCAGAAAATCTATGCCGCCAATCCGCGCGGCGTGCGTCGTCCCGATTCGGACAAATCGCTCGAAGCGCTCTTTCCGGTTTTAAACGGCTCTCTGCCGATTGTTTTTAACGCTAATTCCGAACGCGAAATTACTCGCGCGCTCGATTTGGCCGAGGAATTCAAACTCAAAGCGATGATTGCCGGCGGCAACGAGGCTTACAAAGTGGCGGCGCGTTTAAAAGCGCAAAACGTGCCGGTTCTGGTTTCGCTCAATTTCCCGAAACGAACCACCGCAGTTTCGACCGAAGCCGATCCGGAAAGTTTGGCAATCCTGCGTTTGCGCGTTGAAACTCCAAAAAACGCGGCGCGGCTGAGCGCTGCCGGAGTGAGATTCGCGTTTCAATCGGGCGGAGCAACCAGTTTGTCTGATTTCTGGACGAATCTTAATAAAGCGGTCGAAAACGGTTTGAGCCGCGACGCCGCTTTACGTGCTGTTACGTTGGGAACGGCGGAAATCTTTGGCGTCTCCGACACGCTCGGCTCGATTGAAACCGGCAAAATCGCCAATTTAACCGTCACGCGCGGCGACATTTTCGACAAGCAGCGCGTTTTTACAGATGTTTTTGTTGACGGTCGAATGTTTGAAATAAAACCGCCCGTGAGTCCGAAAGCCGATAATCCGAAAACACCGGCCGGCGCTGGAGCGACAACGCCCGCGACAGCTGCGGCCACACCTGCGGCGCTCCCGAATCTCGGCGGAACCTGGACGCTCAATATCGAGATTCCCGGCCAGCCCGTTCAGGCGACGCTCGTTTTGACGCAGCAGGAAGATAAACTGTCCGGCAGCCTGCAGTCACAGTTTGGCAATTCGGAAATCACCGACGGCGCGGTTTCAGCCGATGGTTTCCGCTTTTCCAACAATGTTTCGGTCGGCGGCCAGACCTTTGACGTTTTGTTTACCGGCAAAATCAACGGCAGCCAAATCTCCGGCACGGCCACGACGCCGCAGGGCGCAATTCCATTTACCGGAACTAAAAATCCGTAGAATAAAAAGTTTTGTTTTACTAATTTGAAGGTATCGCAAATGCTAAAAACAAATTTATATTTCATCTCCTTTCTTATTCTCTTGCTTCTGCAATCTACGCAAAATGCCTACTCACAAAACATCAACCTTAAACTGAGTAACGAAGGGCAAAAGGCTTTTGACAGGTTACTGGTTGCCACTCAATTTGAAGATACGGCTCTCGGTTTAGCGGCAGAATCATCTAAATTGGTTGAAGCATATAATGTGCTTTTGAAAGAGCCATCTGCGGATGCGGCTTTCAAACTGCTTCTTGAGAAAGCAACGCTGCCCGGACAACTTTACGCTCTGTGCGGATTATGGTTTGTTGATAACACGTTTTTCCGTTTGGCGGTTGAAAAATATAAAAATTCTGATGAATGGGTTGGGATGGTGTCAGGATGTTTGGTTCGTGAGATTTCTATTGCAAAATTAATAGAAACCAAAAGGCCAATAATAATAGATATCAATCACCCGAAGAAATCACTTGACGAGTATTTTGAGATGAATACAAAAGAATACAACGATTGGGAGAAGCGTAAGAAAAAGAAGGAAACTGATAAGCCGCCGGAAGGTTACGATATAGATATTTTTAATGGCGGATATTCTGTTTGGTTTAGGGATAGAGATAGCTTTTAAATAATGTCGCGCCGAAAGATTATTGAAGCGAGGGCTGAAAAGTATTCTCATTGCGGGAAACTGTCGTAAACGGCATTGCTTTCCGCCTCTCAATTTAATTGAAAGGAGTTTTATCAATTATGAGCGCAACCATCCAGGTCACAACTTTTGATAACGAACCGATGTTGATTAATTTTTCGTTTCGACGCATGACGGATAGTGAATTTGAAAATTTTTGCCACCGCAACCCTGATAAGCGAATTGAACTGAGTAAGGAAGGAAAAATAATCGTCATGCCGCCGACACACACTGAAACAGGCAGAAAAAATTTTAAGCTGTTATTAAGCTTTGGAAATTGGGCGGAAAGCGATAAAACAGGACAATGTTTTGAATCCTCGACCGGGTTTACTTTTCCAAACGGCGCTAAACGCTCTCCCGATTTGGCTTGGGTGCGTAATGAAAAGTGGAATGCGCTTTCCGAGAAAGAAAAACGCAGTTTCGCCCCACTCGTGCCGGATTTCATGGTCGAACTGCGTTCCGATACCGATTCGCTCAAAACTCTGCAAAACAAAATGAAGGAATACATCGAAAACGGCGTTTCGCTCGGCTGGTTGATAGATACTCTCAAACGCAAAATTTATCTTTATCGCCCCGCTCAAAAGGTAGAAATTTTGGACAATCCGCCGACAGTTTCGGGAGAATCGCTCCTGCCCGGTTTTGTTTTAGATTTAGCCGAAATTTGGGATTAGCAGCGACACTATTAAAAACAGCAAACAATATTTTACAAAGATGGACAGGATAGACAGGATTTAAATCAATCTTTTAACGATTAACACAATGGCTGTGAGCCCGATTTTATCCTGTGTATCCTGTCCATCCCTGTAAAAATTGATTTATATGAAAAAAAGTTTAGCTTTAGTCTTTGTTCTCGCCTGTCTTTTGAGCGCAATTAGCGCAAATGCTTTTGGACAAGCAAAGCCGGACGTTTTGATTCGCAACGCGACGGTTTTAACCGCCGCGCACGGGCGGCTCGAAAACACGGATATTTTGGTTCAGAACGGCAAAATCGCTCGGATCGGCAAAAATTTGTCGGCGGGAAAAAACGCTCAAATTATTGATGCCACCGGAAAATTTGTGACGCCGGGAATCATTGATTGTCATTCGCACACGATGCTTGACGACATCAACGAATTTTCTTATTCGGTGACTTCGATGACGAGAATGCGCGACGTTTTAAATCCGACCGACACTGATTTGTACCGCGCTCTCGCGGGCGGCGTGACGACCTTGAATCTGCTGCACGGTTCGGCAAATTCCATCGGCGGACAAAACGCCGTGGTAAAAATCAAATGGGGACATCCGATTGAGGAATTTTTAATCCCGGATGCTCCCGCAGGCATCAAGTTCGCGCTCGGCGAAAACCCGAAACGCTCGCATTTTTCGCCGTTTTCCGGCGCGCCGCGTCGTTATCCGGCAACCCGGATGGGAGTGGAAGAAACAATCCGGGACGCTTTTGTTCGCGCCAGAGATTACAAAGCGGCGTGGGACGATTACAACGAAAAATTGAAACGCAAGGATAAAACCGCCATTCCGCCGCGCCGCGATTTGGAGCTTGAACCGCTCGTCGAAGTTCTCGAAGGCAAACGATTTGTTCATTGCCACAGTTACCGTTCGGAAGAAATTCTAATGTTAATTAACCTCGCCAACGAGTTCGGTTTTAAAGTGCGAACCTTTCAGCACGGCCTCGAAGCCTACAAAGTCGCTCCCGAAATCGCCAGACACGGCGCGGGCGTTTCGATTTTTTCGGATTACTGGGGTTATAAAATAGAGGCTTACGACGCGATTCCTTACAACGCCGCGATTTTGTGGAAAAACGGCGTCGTCGTTTCGATCAATTCTGACGACAACGGGCGAATGCGGAGGCTTAATTTGGACGCCGCCAAAGTCGAAAAATACGGCGACGTGCCTGAAGAAGAAGCCCTCAAAATGATTACGCTCAACCCGGCGATTCAGCTCGGAATTGAAAGGCGCACCGGCTCGATTGAAGAAAAAAAGGACGCGGATTTGGTGATCTGGTCGGGACACCCGTTTAGCGTTTATTCGCACGTTGAGACGACGATGATTGAAGGCGAAACATACTTTGACCGGGCAAAAGATATGGCCGGACGCGCCGCGCTAGACAAGGAACGAGCCGATCTGGAAAAAGCCGACGCTAATAAACCCGGCACGGGCGCGTCTGCCGCTCCGCCCGCAATTCCGCGCGACCGCAAAAAAACAGATTTGGACGACGCCGAAGGAGACCAAAAATAATGGTGAATGGTAAATGGTTAATGGTGAATAAAAAACTAAAGTCTCAATTTAGACTTACTTTGTTTTTTCTGCTTATTGCTTACTGCTTACCGCTTACCGCGCGCGCGCAGATGAATTCCGGAGCGCAGCAAAACGTCGTGGGCGAAGCGGGAACTTTTATCATTCAAAATGCCCGCATCGTCACTGTTTCCGGCGCGACCATTGAAAACGGATACGTCACCATCGAAAACGGTAAAATCACGACGGTTGCCGCCGGCGCTCCCGTTCCCGGCGCGGGCGCGAAAGTGATTGATGTCAAAGGCGCCAGCGTTTATCCCGGCATGATTGACGCGTCAACAAATATCGGTCTGGTCGAAGTCCCGCTCGGCGCGCCCGGAACCGATGACGAAACGGAAATCGGCGACATGAACCCGAATGCGCGCGCCATCGTCGCCGTCAATCCGCACAGTTCATACGTTAACGTCACGCGCAACAACGGCGTCACGGCAACGCTCACCATGCCGCAGGGCGGCGTGATTTCGGGTCAGGCGGCAGTTATCAATTTGATCGGTTCCACCCCGGATGAAATGGCGATTACAGCGGCGTTTGGACTCGTCGTTAACTTTCCGCGGGTTTCGACTTTTGCCGGTTTTGGCGGCGGGTTCGGACGCGCGGAAATTGATTTTGGCGAAGCCGTCAAGCGCCGCGATAAACGGCTCGACGATTTGCGAAACATGCTCAGAGACGCTCAGGCCTACGCCAAAGCCCAGGACGCTTACGCTGCCGACCATAAATTGTCGCGTCCCGCCTTTAACGTCAAACTTGCTTCGCTCGCGCCTTATGCGGCGGGCGAGAAACCTGTGTTGTTTGCGGTTGACCGCGAAATTGATATTCGCAACGCCATCAAATTTGCCGACGAGATGAAATTGAAAACGATTATTCTCGGCGGCAACGATGCCGCCAAAGCTGCCGATTTATTAAAGCAGAAAAACATTCCGGTCATTCTCACCGGCGTTTGGAGCCTGCCCGCGCGCGATGATGATTATTACGACACGCTCTTTGCGACGGCGGGAAAATTGCAGCAAGCCGGAGTTAAATTTTGCGTGGCGACGGGCGATAACGGCGCTAACTCGCGCGATTTGCCGTACCAGGCAGGCATGACCGCCGCCTACGGTCTTTCCAAAGAAGACGCGCTCAAGGCCGTCACGCTTTATCCGGCGCAAATTTTAGGCGTGGCGGACAAACTCGGATCAATCGAAATCGGCAAAATCGCCAATCTCGTCGTGACGGACGGGGACATTTTAGAGCCGACAACACACGTTTTGCATCTTTTTATCAATGGGCGCAAACTCCCTTTAACCAGTCGTCACACCGAACTTTACGAACAGTTTAAAGATCGAAAGATGAAATGATAATGCTATCAATAATTTTGCTGTCTAACTGTTGCTAAATCTAATTCTCCAAACAAAAGTCAAAATGACCAAAGCAACAATCATCATAGCCATTTTTCTTGCCCTCGGACTTGCCACCGCATTTTATCTTGGAATGGAAAACCCGCCAGTGTCGTTGACTCTCGCATCTCCTAACAAAACATATCTCGTTCAGTTAAATGAACATGCTGACCCGTATTATCTGCCGATACATTTGAGTTCACGTAGATTTGCCAGCGAGGTGCGCTTCAACTTGTTAAAAGGAGAGCAAACGTTAGCTCAAAATGAAATACTCTGGGACGATTCTAGTGATAGCCGGTTAGATGTCTATCAATATCACTGGGTAAGCGATTCTGTCTTAAAATATGATTGGGACAAATCTGTACCTCAGTCTAAAATGGATGAAATAATTGTTTTCAATGAGACAAATCAGCATATAGATTATCTTATCGTCGAAGCAAGCGAGGATTTCTTAATTGTTGACCTGCAGCCCGGAGCATCCGTTAAGTTATTGGCATTTCCACAATCGTGGTTAAGCTGGGCAAGTTGTCATGGCAGTTTTGCTTCCGGCAAAATCATCGGTTGGAATGGTGTAAATTTCTCAATTCATGATAATCACGAAAATCATCTGCCGCATCATTATTGCCTCACCGTTAGAGATGATGGAGTGTCAATTCAGAGCCAAGAAATTGAAGGTTTCAAAACTGTCAACGGAGTCAAAACAACTGTTCCTAAGTGTAGTATCAATTCGTCCGCTAAGTTTTAGCTTCAGCCAATTGGTTTGACTCAAGTTTTGCAGCAGTTGGGCGTCCGCGTTTTGCTCGCATCAGCCAGAAAATTCCTGACACGCCTGAAATCAAGCCTGAAATCACAGTTAAAGTTTGCGGCGAGATGATGTTTAAACTCCAACCGGCGGCGACGCTTGACAAACTGAAAACCGAGATTTCAGCCGCGCGGTCGCTGGTCATGACGCGCCCGCGCAAACTGTCGGGAATGTGGCGGATTAAGATTGTTTCCTGAACCGCGTATTCGACTCCGAGCAGCACGCGCGAGACGAGCATCACGGTTGCCACCAGCCAAATGTTCGGCATCTGCCCGGCGACGGCGTAAAGCGCGCCCTGCAAGACGAGAAACCAACCGATAAACGGAACCAGCAAATTGTGCCGCCGGACAAAGGCGTCGGTGCGGTGCGCGAGCATCATCCCAAAAAACAAACCGGCTCCCGATGCCGTGTACAGCACGGCGACGCAGGCATCGGCAGACAAACCGCCGCGGCCCGCAAAAACAACGCCGCCCAAACGTTCGGCGACAATGTTGATCGCGCCGCCGCCGATGGCCCAAATCGCGTTCATGACGATAATCGTCAGCACCAGAGGTTGTCTGCGAATAAAAACCCAGCCTTCTTTGATATCGGCAAAGACCGAAGAAACGGCTGCTTCGACCGCTTCGAGCGATAAATCCGTCGCCGGTTCGTGCATCGCCGCCACCGGTACGAGCCAAACTGAATAAGCTGAAACAACAAACGAAACGGCATTGATGATAAAAGCGATGTTGTAGCCGAAAAACGCCGAAGCCCAGCCGCCAAGCGCCGCGCCCAGACTCATCAGCAAAAATCTTGACGAAAAAAGCAGGGCGTTGCCCGCGAGCAAACCTTCTTCACCCGTCACGTTCGGCATCGCGGCGTTTTTGGCGGCTTCAAAAAACGCGGTTAGAATTGAGAGCAGAGCGGTGCAGAGATATGCAATCCACAAATCTTCCGGGCGATGAACCAGCAAAAACCCGAGCGCGACAACCGCTCGCAGTAAATCCGTGACGAGCAGCACCGATTTGCGCGACCAGCGCAACAGTAACGCTCCGGCAAAAAGCGCGCAGAGCGAAAACGGCGCGGTTCGCATCAACAGCAAAATCGTCGCAACTTCGGGCGACGCTCCGGAAACGACGCGCACCAAACCCAGACCGGCAATAAAATTAAACCAATTGCCGAGTTCCGAAACGACTTGCCCGAGCCATAAATTTCTAAAATTACGGTTGCCGACAAGCAGTTGTTGGTAATTTAGGGACGTCATTGTTTATAAGTCAGTACCGCCTGCGATAGCGGGCGGGTTTTCTATCTCATCAATAACCACCCGCTATCGCAGGCGGTACTGACAATGCCGCTTTTCAAGTAAGAGAAGCGAAAATAAAAAACCGTCAGGTTTTTAAGCCTGACGGTTTAAAACCAAAAAACTAACCAAAATTTTCAATCGCCGGTAAACTCAGGCTGTCGTTTCTCAAAAAATGCTCTGACGCCTTCTTTAAAATCGTTTGATTTGCCGCTTTCGATTTGGGCTGCGTGTTCCAGCTTAAGCTGCGCCGAAAGATCGTTTTTCATTGTCGCGCCGAGCATTTGTTTAATTCGCCCGATGGCCGCCGTGGGCATTTTCGCAAGCCTGGCGGCGAATTTGAGAGCTTCGGATTGTAAATCCTCATCAGCCACCACGCGGTTAATCATGCCGAGTTTTTCCGCTCGTTCCGCCGTTACTGCGTCGCCCGTCATTAACAATTCGGCGGCGATTTTTTCACCGACGACGCGCGGCAAAAAGTAAGTTCCGCCGCAATCGGGCGTCAAACCGATTTTGACAAAGCCTTCGTTAAAACTGGCGCTCTGGGCTGCCAAAACGATGTCACAACAGAGTGCGAAATTTGTTCCGGCTCCGGCACAAACACCGTTGACGGCGGAGACAAATGGAATCGGCATCTCTCTAATAGTTTGAACGCAGCCGTGAAAGGCGGCCAGCGGTTCTTCAAAAAACGCTCCGATGTTGCCGGTTTGCTCGGCTATCGCCTGCATTTCGCGCAAATCGCCGCCCGCGCAAAACGCGCGTCCCGTTCCGGTTAAAATTGCCGCCCGCGCGCGCGCTTCAGCCGTCATCGAGAGCGTCGCGCGCAAATCTTTGAGAAGCTGCATTGAGAGCGAGTTTAAGGCTTCGGGGCGATTGAGCGTTAAAATAGCCACGCCCTCATTTAGCTCAAATTTGACCGTTTCGAGATTCATGGAGATTCCTGGGTAAAAATTTATAACGTCGCTGTTACCAAAAAGTTTCGCCCGCGCGTTTAATTTCAGGCAAAGCGGGTGCGCGAACGATTTGCCTGGTGACAATTACTGCACAAAATATTGCGACCGATTTTAGGCGCAAAAGGTACCAAATCTTTTTTGCCGCACCGGTCGCAAACAATTTCATAACGTTTCTTCGGATTGTTTTCAGGATTTGCCGCCGCGACCGCCATTTTCTTTCGCGTCGGACGACACTTGGCGCAGCGTTGCGGCTGCGGCTGATTGCGCTGATAAAAAATTTCCTGATCGCGTTCGGTGAACGTAAAACTCGACTGACACTGAATGCAGCTTAATTCAAGATCGGGCATAATAAACCAACCCTTTTTGAGATGTTTGTCGGCAGAATGAATTCTGCCGCATTTTTGTCCGAATTAAAAGCAAAAAATTAATCCAATCCCTTTTTTATTTATTTGTGGTAAAAAAGTTTTTGATGAACGTGACTATTCCGGTTCTGGTAACCGAACAAAAACAACCTAATTCATCGGCAGCCGTGCAGATTGTCCGCCCGCTCTTTTTCCCCGATCTGATCGAACAAGCCGAAAGTTTGCAGCGCGCGCTTAATAAACTGGCCAATAATCTGCGCGCCCAAATCGAGCTGCTCGGCAAAGAAGCCAGACACGAAAGCGTTGCCGAAATGTGCCAGTCACCAGCGCTGACAGCAAAAATCGTCGATTTGCGGCTGAATCTGGGAGCGGAAAATTTTGATTGTCGTTATCTTTTTGTCAGTCTCGCCGGATTCGGCAGACGGCTTGTGCTGACGCCAAACGTGCCGGGCGTTTGGTTTGAACTGGACAAGGGCGAAGATTTACAAATTCGCGCGATGGAAGTTTTGGACGACTATTTTCGCCGTCTCGAACGCGTTCACGGGCGCGGAACGCAAAACCCCGCCGCTTATAATTTCGCGGGCAAAACTTGGCTCACAAACGTTGATTTTGACATTTCGCTCCCGCAAATTTTTGAACCGAAGGAGGAAAACCTGTTCGCCTTTCTCGGAATGGCCGAGAAGATGAACGGCGCGGAAGAACTGCGCAAAACGGGACGCAGCCTCGACAGCCTTTATCCAAATGATTTGGAACGAACCGCAGGACGCGAAAAGGAACTGGCGCAGCTCACCGAACTGCTTGATTCGAGCGATAATCGCCCGGTTTTATTAGTCGGCAAAACTGCGGTCGGGAAAACCGCGCTCGTTCATGAATACGTTTTTCGGCAAGTCGAAAAGCGCAGCAGCCCGCGCGCGGCGGAACGAAACACCTGGCTTCTCGCTCCCGCGCGGCTAATTTCCGGGATGATGTATGTCGGGCAATGGGAAGAGCGGCTGCTCGCGATTCTCAAAGAAGCCCAAGCGAAAAAACATCTGCTCTATTTCGAGGATTTGCTCG
This sequence comes from Pyrinomonadales bacterium, assembly GCA_038212235.1. Lineage (GTDB taxonomy): Bacteria > Acidobacteriota > Blastocatellia > Pyrinomonadales > Pyrinomonadaceae > JBBQUS01. Next base: position 60,847 of record JBBQUS010000013.1, on the reverse strand, counting down.
GACTGTTTTTCGCCGGACAGAGCCGAGATTCAAATCTTTCGATGGGACAGGTGATTAAGCCGTTTATCGAAAAGCGCGAAGTGCGAATTCTGGCGGAGATTACGGCGGAAGGCTTGCGCGTGCTGCAGGAACGCGACCGCAGCTTTGCCGATTTATTCCAGATTGTGCGGCTCACGGAAACCACTGACGACGAAACTCTGCAAATAATTCTGCGCGTTCGCCGCGAGCTTGAGCAGAAATATGATTGCCGGTTTGCGCTTGATTCGCTTCTCGTCGCGCTTGATTTAACGCGCCGTTACGTTCGCGAAGCCGCGTTTCCCGGCAAAGCCGCCAGTTTTTTGAAACAGCTCGCAATTAAATTTCGCGGCAGAGAAATCAGTCGCGCCGACGTTTTAACCGAGTTTGAAGCAAAAAGTGGTTTGTCGGTGGCTTTTCTGGACGACAAAATTAAGCTCGAACGCGCCGGTATTATCGAAAAACTCTCCGGCGGCATCATCGGCCAGCGCGCCGCAATCGAAGCCGCCGCCGACGTGATTTCGATTGCTAAGGCTAGATTAAACGATCAAACTCGCCCGCTCGCTTCGTTTTTATTCCTGGGCGCGACGGGCGTCGGAAAAACCGAAGCCGCCAAGCAAATCGCTTGCTATCTCTACGGCGCGGAAGACAAACTGCTCAGGTTTGACATGAACGAATTTGTCTCGCCGTTTGACGCGGCGCGATTGGTCGGAACTTTCGAGCAGCCGGAAGGACTGCTCACCAGCGCAATTCGCCGTCAACCGTTTGCCGTGATTTTGCTTGATGAAATCGAAAAAGCGCACCCGGATGTTTTTAATTTGCTGCTGCAGGTGATGGGCGACGGGCGGTTAACTGACGCTCTCGGACGAACGGCGGATTTTACCACTGCGATTATTCTTTTGACCTCGAATTTAGGCGCGCGCGAGGCTGGCCTCAAACTCGGCTTTCGGCAAACAGGGGAAACCGAATCGCACGTTTACCGTCAGACGGCCGAAAAGTTTTTCCGCCCCGAATTTTTCAACCGTCTCGACCGGGTGATTGCGTTTGAAAGACTGCAAAAGGAAGAAGTTGAGCAAATTGCGCATAAGCAGCTCGAAAAGGTTTTCGCGCGCGATGGTTTGCTGCGCCGCAACTGCAAATTGATTCTGTCGCCTGAAGCGATGGAACTAATTGTCAACGAAGGCTATCATCCGCAGCTCGGCGCTCGCGCGCTCAAACGCGCCGTGGAAAAATATTTAACCGCTCCCGTTGCCGCCGCGCTTTCCGCGTTGCCGCCCGACGCGCCTCTGATCATTGAAATCGGGGTGAAAAATAAAAAAATTGCCGTCAGTGTTGACGAAATCAAACCGGCGGCAGTGGTGAGGAGCATCTGGCTGGCACATGATTTTACGAATGTCGAGCAGGAGCTGGATTTGATCGCCGACGCGCTCGACCGTTTCGAAGCCGCCGTTGAATTTTTAAAACCGGCTGGGGAAATCAATCCGAATGATGCCGGACAAGCCAGTTATTTTCTGGTTCGCGAACAAATCAGGCGCGTTGAGCGAATGATCAGCCGCGCCGAAAAATGGAGCGAGCGCGACAAACTGGAAGTTCAAAGCTCGAAGTTCAAAGTTCAAAACACATCTTCTCGAACGCGGTCGCCGAGAAATTTAGTTTCGCTGCGTGATGCCGGAATTGATTTCGCTAAACTTTTAAGCTCGCCGAATCTGGCGTTAAAACTTAAGGAATTGGCCACGGAAAACCGCACCTTCGGCGAAGAGATTGCGGATTATTCGCAGGATATTTGGCGCGAAACAGCTCTTTTGCAAGCGACGGTTGAAAATCTGGCAACGCCGAATAATGAGCGCTGCCTATTATTGACAAAAGCGGGCGAGCCGGACGCCGATTTGATTTCCGACATTTTTGACCCGCTCTATCGCGCTTTCTTTTCTAACGAACTTGGTTTGAAGTTTTCTTTTACGGAAATGCCAACCTCAAACGTGGAAAGTGCGATGATGATTGAAGGAGCACACGCTTTTTCGCTGGCGAGCGGAGAAATCGGGACGCATTTAATCGCAACGCCGCAAATGGGATTTTCCACCCTCGAAACGCGTGTTTTGAAAATCGGAGCGGCGGAACATTTCAAAACAAATTTTGCCGAGCTGTGGGAACAAGCCGAAGCCGGAAACCACAGCGTTGTCCGCATTTACGAGCGAATCGGCAGTAAATTCAGATACGCGCTCGATTTTCATTCCGGTTTGATCACCGCAAATATTTTGACCGAGCGCGAATTGCGGGCGTTTGTGCTTTCAGGTTTGCCCGTGCCGCCGGAGCTAGGCTGAAACGGCCTGATTTTGTTTGGGCGGCGCGCCGCTTTCGATTTGCCGTCCCAAATCGTCGGCGTTAAAGTAGGCGCACGAACGAGTGATTTTGTCGTTTTCGATTTCTAAAATCGTCACGCCGGAATAACATATTTCGTTTTTGCTATTCGAGGTTCCGGTTGTCGTCCATTCAAGCGCGGCGCTTTGTTCGCCGTAAATCTGATTGCGAAATTCCGAACGCAGATCGCCGAACGTCTCGCGGTATTTTGTCCAGAAATCGCGCGCGCCCTGCGGTCCGGAAAATTTATTTGGCGCGACGACGTTGGAGATTTGAGCGTCATCGGCGTAAAGCGCGACAATCTCTTTCGGATCACGGCTTGCTTCTAATTTGTGCAGCGCGGCGATAAATTCTTCGGCGATTGATTCGATCATAAATTCCCCCTTGATAGTTAAAATGGCTTGATTCGAAAGTAGTTTTTAGCGCAAATTGATTCAGTACGCCTTCGTACGAAAACTTTTAAAGAAATGGCAGTTTTTAAATTCCCAGTTTTGCTTTCCGAAAGTTTTAACGGCTTCGTGACAGCGCAGTGTGTCGGCGAAGAAGCCACCGGTTTCGGCGAATCGAGCGCGGCGGCAACTGCTCAAATCAAAGAATATCTGCAGTGGTTTTACGCTGACGCCTGGTGGCGCGAGCCTGAAGAATTCGGCGCGGCGACTTTGCTCGAAATCCGCGTCGAAGTCAGACCCGAATACAAAATCCAGCACCGACAAGATGAAAACGCTCCGGCCACTTGGCAGAAACAACGAAAACAGCAGAAAAAGCGAATTTTCGCGGCGACTGAAACTCTGCCGCTGCGCGTCGCCTGTGTTTACCGTCAGGAAGAAAACGGGAGCTATTTTGCGACCTTACCGCTGCTCGGCATCGAGTTTTATTTTTACGACCTTCAGACCTTAAAACAGCTGGCGACGGCTTATGTGCAGGAGAAATTGAAGGGCGCGACGCCGCTCGATTTGAGCAAGTTTCTGCCTGTTAGCAGGGTCTGGCTCGAAGAAGTCTCGTTCAATCTCAAACGCCGCGCCCGTCAAATCGCGGACGCGAACGAAACACCGACGCTCGCCCAAGTTGCCGAACCGCTCGGCGCGAAAACGTTTGGTGGAAAGGCTCAAAAACCTTTTGAACGCGATTCCGAAGTTGACGATTTGGTGCGGCGTTTGACGGCGGAACGCGCCAATATTATTTTGCTCGGCGAAACCGGTGTCGGCAAAACCGCAGTTTTAACCGCTGCCGTGCGGCGGATCGAAGAAGATTTGGCAGCCGGCAAAATCGCTTTTAATATTAACGGCGAAAATTATGACGACGATGATGACGAAAAACCGCCGCGCCACCGTTTCTGGCAAACTAACGGGAGCCGTCTGATTGCCGGAATGAAGTATTTGGGACAATGGCAGGAGCGGTGCGAACAAGTCATTACGGAACTTTCAGATATCGGAGGCGTTATGTGCGTCGAAAAACTGACGGATTTTCTCACCGGCGGTAATCCGAGCGAAAGCCTGGCCGCTTTTTTTATGCCGTATTTGCAGCGCGGCGAGCTGCGAATGGTGGTCGAAGCCGGCTCGTCCGAGCTTGATGCCTGTCGCCGCCTCCTGCCGGGTTTTGCGGAACTCTTTCAAGTTGTCCGGCTGACAGACTTTTCACGCGAAAAAGCGCTCGCCGTTCTGGAAAAAATCTCGGCCGTTAATGCCCGCAATACTCAAATCGTGTTGGAACAAAACGCCGCCGGTTTGATTTATCGTTTGTTCACGCGTTTTCTGCCGTACCAGACTTTTCCCGGCAGAATTCCGGGCTTTTTGCGCGAGTTGTTTGAAAAGGCTCAGCAAGCCAAAGCAAAAGAAATCACCCGCGAAAACGTGATCGAGCTTTTTGTCAAAACCACGGGCTTGCCCGAACTGTTTTTGCGCGACGAGATTACTTTGGAATTAAAGGACGTGACGGCTGATCTGGCAGCGCAGGTCATCGGACAGCCCGCCGCGTGTCAAGCGGTGGCGAATCTCGTGACAACTTTCAAAGCTGGTTTGAGCGACCCGCAGAGACCGCTCGGCGTGTTGTTGTTTGTCGGGCAAACCGGAGTCGGCAAAACCGAACTGGCCAAAGCGCTGGCCAGATTCTTTTTCGGTTCGGGCGAGCGCGGCGAAGAACGTCTGATTCGTCTCGACATGAGCGAATACAGTTTGCCGGGGTCTGGCTGGCGGCTCCTCAACGGCGCGGGCGGAGAACCGAGCGAATTAATCCGGCAAGTTCGGCAGCAACCGTTTTGCGTCTGTTTGTTTGACGAAATCGAAAAAGCCGACGCCCAGGTTTTTGACATTCTGCTCGGCCTGTTTGACGAAGGACGCATCACCGACCGCTTTGGGCGCGTGACGAATTTTCGCAGCGCAGTCGTGATTTTGACTTCAAACCTCGGTGCGGAAAAATTCGGCTCAATCGGATTCGGCGAAAACGTTCCGCCGTCGTTTGAGCGCGAAGCCCAGGCGTTTTTTCGCCCGGAATTTTTCAACCGCCTCGACGCAGTCGTTCGTTTTGCCGCTCTGAGCGACGAATCGCTGCGGCAAATCACCATCAAAGAATTGCATTCGATTGCCAGTCGCGAAGGTCTAGCGCAGCAGGGAATTAAACTTGTCTGGACGCCGGAAACGGTTGATTTTCTCGCTCGCCAAGGCTCCGACCCGCGTTACGGCGCGCGTCCATTGCAGCGCGCCATCGAAACTTTAGTGACAACGCCGCTCGCCAAATTTCTGCTTGCGAACACTGATTTAAAAAACTGCGAACTGGAAATGAGTCTCAACGGCGATAAAGTTTTATTTCAAAAAATCCCAATTTAGTTTGTTATAGAAATACCAGAGCCGCCCGTGAAACCGACAGAATTTCCGTTTGTTTTTTTCTGTAAAATGCTCTGCGCGATAATTAGGTTGAGCAAAATGCGGATGTCGCTGCGTTGGAATTTATCTGCCAGATCGCGGGTGCGTTCAAAATCGGCGGCGGCAAGCAGCCCGATTTGTTTGATAAAGTGTAATGAGCCGCCAACTTGTTCGAGTCCGGCAGTCATCATTATCTCTCCGTCTCGAAAAATAAACTGTTGTTTTTGATACTTAGCAATTAAAGCCGCTGCTTGAATAAGTTCATTGGTTTGGTCAACAAACGGCGCGAGCAATCCGAAAGCCTGATTTGAATCAATAACGGCGTAACCGCCGATCACCTGAGCCAAATTTTGCATTTCCTCTTCGTTTTGCGGAGTGGAATCAACCATGCCGCGCGCTTCGTCCATAATTTTGAGTGCAGTTGCGCGGCTTTCTTTGTCGCCTTTGTCATAAAAAACAACGGCTAATTTAACCAGCTGTTCGATTTGCGCGTTCTTTGTGCCGATGGTCGCGATGATTTTGCGGGCTTCGTCAAATTTACCGTCTTTGACGGCTTTTTCAACAAATTTGGAGTCAAGATAACTGAGCGCTTCGTCACGCTCTTTTCCTACGGGAGCATCTTTTAAGAGCTGTTTGGCTGGTTCGATCTCACCTTTAGCCGCCATTTTATCTATCGCCCGCCGATACGCTTCGGAACGAATTGGAACGGGTATTTGAGCGGCATCGGCGATCAGTTTTTCCGGCGGCGTATTCGGATCGTTAAGCGACTCATAGCCACTATATAGTGTGATTTCCGCAGAAAAGCTTTTCTTTATCTCCGTAGAAAAGCTTTTCTTTATTTCCGCTTGTTTTTGTTTTAATTGCGCGGCGCGTTCCGGAATCACTTTTTCCAGAACGGGAAGAATTGAAGACAGTTCATAGTAGGACGAGAGACTGGTTGCAGAATCGGTTGGCCTGACCAAATTATCCGCAATTTTGTTTGCCAGATCGCGCTGAATTTTATCGTCAAGTTTGAGCGGCTGCTTTTTTGAATCAGCTTCTTTGACGGCTGCCGATTGCTGTCCAAATTGGCGCAAAAGCTGCCCGGAGAGTAGTCGCTCCTGCCGCGAAGTTTGCTTGGAAAAGTCGCTTTCGAGAAGTTTGCCGGTAACTTCGGCAAGCAATGTGTTAGCTAATTCGGCATCCTTTTGATGTAGCTTATCAACCAGATTTAATACCTCGTACGTAACGCCTTTGGCCATACTCTCGCGAAATAATTTAACCGCTCGTTTCGGGTCGTTTGCAGCGGCCTGAGTCGCCAGGCTTTGTTCGAGTTGTAATTCCTGCTGGGCCTGCATTTGCAAATTACTTAAACCGTTGCCGAACAGCTTCGGCGCTTCTTTTTCGGCAGTTTGTCCGGCAGCGGCAGGCGCGGCAGTTTTTTGCATTTCGGCGGCGAGTTTGGGCGAACGAGTTTGAATCAGCATTTCAAGCGCCAGCTCAGGATCATGCCGCGCCGCCATCTGCAAAATTGTGCGACGCGGGGAATTGTAAAAAGACTCTTGCGCGTAAGGATCATTCGGATCATCTTTATCGGCTTCGACATTCGCCGCCACAAGCTCCGTCGCCGCGCTTTGAAACAAACTGCGAGCGCGTTTTGCGTCCTGTTCCCAGAGCAAATCTGCCGCTGATGCAATGAGAAAAGCGCGATTTTCTGGGAGTTTGAGTGTCGCGGCATCTGCCGCAACTCGTTCGGCCAGCGCGAACGCCTTTTTCTCAAGCTCAAGCCGGGCTTTTTCTTTCTCGTCCTGAGCCGCGGTTGGAGATTCGGTTGTCGTTTGGGCAGGAATCGCCGTCACGCATAGAAATAATAGAATTAGCGAATAAATAAAACACAAATTTTTCATAACTATTTTCTCCGAGATATTCTTCCAACAGACGGGAAGAAGATCGTGTTGAAAGGGCTTCCGTTTCGCGTTCGTCCCTCAATCGGCAAGTCGGTTTGTTCTTCCGAAGTGATTTGTGCCAGGACGTTTTGAGAGATTGTCAGGCGAAACATGAGCCGCACGTCGCTGCGTTCAAATTTGTCTGCCAGATTTGCCGTCCGGTCAAAATCTGCGGCGGCCAGCGAGCGCAGCTGTCGGCTCCAGTCAAAACTTAAAACGGAGTTATTTATCTGGTATTGCAAAACAAATTCGTTGTCGCGAAAAATTTGTCCGCCGTCATTTTGATTAAATTTTAAGATGATTGCGGAAGCTCCAATCAACTCGTTGACGCGCGGCGCGAGGGATTCGAGTAACTCAAAAGATTTGCTCGGTTCAATCTCAGCGTAAGCGCTCGCCAGCTGCAAAAAAGCCTGCATTTCCTGACTTGTTTCCGGTTGTTCGTTGACGTAGGCGCGGGCTTCGTCGGCAAAACCAAGAGCCGCTTTTTTGTCTTTTGCCGCCGCTTGGACTGAAAGCCGGATCAGAAAGCCGAATTGCATGTCTTTTCCCACGGCGCGCGCCGCAATTTGACGAGCTTCGGCGAATTTCCCTTCGCTTGCGAGTTGTGAAAACTGCTGCGAGAGCAGATTGTTAAAAGCCGCGTCACGCGCGCGTCCGGCGGGCAGCAGATTGACGACAGCAAATGCTTGTTCAATCTTGTTATCGGCGACAAACTTGAATGCCGCCATTTGATAAAGTTGCTGTTTTTGCTCGGGCGTAAAATTGTCAGTTGCCGCAATCATTTGTTCTGGGGCGGCTTTGTTAATAAGCTCGTTGTATTTATTCCACTGCGCTTGTTGTTGCCTTTGCTCGGGCGAAATGGTGACTTTGATGTCGTTCTGGCGACGCCGCAGGCCGGCGGCGCTGGCCGGCGCGAATTTTTCCACTAGGGGCAGAATATTTTGAATCGAAGAAATGTCCATTTGATTCGGGCGCGAATAATAATCGGCGATTTTGGCGGCGAGCTGGTTTAGTTTGGCGGTATCGTAGCTGATATGCGGGGCGGTCGTTTCGGTTTGCGGCTCCTGCTGCGTTTGCGAAACTTGCGTTGCCAGCAGTTGATAAGCAAGGCTCGGCGCGTTGTTATCAACCGTGAAATCAGTCGTGACAAGCTTTTGCAAAACTTCATCGGCGAAATCGTTAGCCGCCTTCAAATCTTTGGTTTTAAGCGTCTCGACAAAATCCAAAGCATTATACGAAACACCATTTTTGAGACTTTTTCTGGCCAGTTCCAAAGCGCGCTGCGGATTGTGTTGGGCGGCTTGCACGGCAAACTGCTGTTCAAAGTTGATCTCTTGCTGCGCGAGCCAGGTTTGGTTATTTTGCGAAGACGGCTGTTTGCCGCTGCTCATGAAAGCCAGAATTTGACTGAGAAAAGCCGGACGGGTTTGTTCAAGCAAAGTGAGCGCGAGTTCCGCATCGCGCACGGCCACTTTTTGCAGAAAATTGTTGCGTGTTTCGCTAATCCGATTCCATTCGGGCGGGACACCGGATTGATCTACCTCAAGCCCGGCAGTTGCCGCCGTAATATTTTCGGCGGCGGCCGTAAACAATCTGCGGGCGCGTTTCTCATCTTTTCTCCAGAGCGCGTCGGCGGTAATCGTCAAGACGTAAACGCGGTTTTCCGGCACTTTTAAAAATTCTGCTTCGGCGGCAACTTTTTCGAGCGTGTCAAAAGCCTTCTTCTCAAGTTCAAGCCGCGCTTTTTCTTTCGCATCTTTAACCTCCGTTGATTCCTCGGCACTGCGCTGTTCCGCTGAGCTAGCGTTGGTTTGCGCGAAAGTAAAATTGGAGAGCGAGAAAAATAACGCGGCGAGACACAGAAGTTGTTTGAGTCTCATAAAAAAAATCTCCTTTGATTGGCAAAACCTGAGATGCGGAGAAACAAGTTTAAGTTAACGCGGTCGGAAAAGCCAGAAAATCTCGTTCTTCACTGTTTAGGAATAAAACAAATGATAAAAAGATATTATCTACTTGAGAGCAGGCGAAAAAAACGCCTGCTTTGAGATTCAATTATGTTCAACAGGGAATTGAGCGACGATTGGGCGGCGTTTGAAACAGAAGCTTTGCCGTTGATGCCGGACGTTTTTCGCGTGGCGCGATATCTGGCCAGAAACGAAACGGAAGCCGAAGATTTAACGCAGGAAACTTTTATTCAGGCATTGGCGTCTTTTCATCGCTACCAGCGCGGAACGAATTGCCGTGCGTGGCTGGTGACGATTTTGTATCACACCAACAGCAAACGGCGGCGCAAACTCGGCAGGCTGCAACTGGTCGCCGATACCGAAGAACGGATTGCCGAAACGGTCGCCTTTGAACCGCCGACTCCGCAGCAGTTGACCGACGAAGATATTTTACAGGCTCTCAAAAAACTGCCCGAACAGTTTCGCGAAGTCGTTTTGCTCTCCGACGTCGAAGAATTTGCTTACAAAGAAATTGCCGCGCTCTTAAAGGTGCCGATTGGAACGGTGATGTCGCGTCTGCATCGCGGCAGAAAATTATTGCGGCTGGAATTAACCGATTATGCCAGAGAAGAATTTGGCATCGCCGCACAAGGCTGAAGGAAAAAGTTGTTATGCGTTGTCATGAATTTAGAGAAATTGCGGATTCGTATTTAAGCGACGAACTGCTGGTGGAAACAAACCACGAAATTTTACGCCACCTCGAAAGCTGCGCCGACTGTCGCAATGAATTAGCGGCGCGCCGAAATCTTCAAGCGCGGCTCCGCGAGGCGGTAAAAGATGCATCCGAATCACAGCTGAGCGGTTCGTTTGAAACGAAACTGAAAAGAAAACTGCAAGCGCAAGGTTTGCGCCAGCCGTTTTGGAAAAGAATAATAAACGGCGCGTCGTTTAGCCATCCGGCAGTCTGGGCAACGGCGGGCGCGGCTTGTCTAATTATTGGACTCTGGTTTGGCGCGGCCTGGCTTAGAAACGCGGGTTCGTCAAACCAGATTGCTGCGAACAGCAATTCTCAAATTACGCCGCCAACTTTGCCAAGTAAAAACTCAAACGAAGAAATTCAAGCCGTCCGCGCGGCGTGGACTGAAGTTTCCAAACAGGCAGCCGGAGATCACGAAAACTGCGCTCTTAAATTCAACTTGTCTGAAGACCCCATCACTCTGGCGGAAGCGGCAGAGAAGTATGGAAAGTTTAATCGCGATCTGGAAAAAGCTGTAATTGAGCCGCTGCGCCAGGCGTTTGGCGACAAAATCAAACTTTCCGAAGCGCATTCATGCGTTTTTCAAGGTCGCAGATTTGCGCACGTTGTTTTAAAACAGAAAAATAAAACGATTTCGGTTTTGGTGACAAAGTTTGATTTAATTAATGAACAGGACGAAGCCATCACCTGCGAATCCGGCGACCAAATGCGCGTAGCTTGTTTTCGCACGGCGCACCACGCGGTTTTCGTAGTTTCCGATTTACCTGAATCCGAAAACTTAATGATCGCGCGGACAATTTCGCCCGCCGTTCGTCGTCACATCGAAAACACCGAACGCGCCGTCTAAAACTTGAATCTAACGTGCACATATGCCGACTAAAAAGTTTGACGAGATAAAATCAAGCGAAATCACTCCGGAAAATGTTTATCTCAATCGCCGCACGTTTTTAAAGGGCGCGGTTTTGCTTGGCTCAACCGTGGCAACCGGTGGGCTTTATCGCTGGCTCAATCAACCCCCGCCCGTCGCGCCCGAGCTGGCAAACATCGCCGAAGTTGCTCAAACAGCCGAAACGTCCGATGGTTTGAGCGTTGACGAAGCGAAAACCCCGTACAAAGACATCACAAGTTACAACAATTTCTACGAATTCGGAACGGATAAATATTCTCCGGCGCGCCTGGCCGAAAAACTTCAGACGCGCCCGTGGACAGTCGAAGTCGGCGGGCTCGTCCAACACCCGCAGACTTTTGGCATTGAAGATTTGCTCAAATTTGCTCAGGAAGAGCGCGTTTATCGTCATCGCTGCGTCGAAGGCTGGTCAATGGTGATTCCCTGGATTGGCTTCCCGATTAAAACCCTGCTTGATAAAGTCGCTCCGCTCGGCGCGGCAAAGTACGTGGCGTTTGAAACGCTTTACGACCCGCAACAAATGCTTTCGAGTTTTTCCGCCGGAATTGACTTTCCTTACGTCGAAGGTTTGCGGCTCGACGAAGCGCTGCACCCGCTCGCAATCCTCGCGACCGGACTCTACGGAAAAGTTTTGCCAAATCAAAACGGCGCTCCCATTCGCCTGGTCGTACCCTGGAAATACGGTTTTAAAAGCATTAAATCAATTGTCAAAATAAATCTGGTTGACCGCCCGCCCGCAACAACCTGGAATTTGGCGACGCCTTCGGAGTACGGTTTTTATTCGAACGTTAACCCGAGTGTCCGGCATCCGCGCTGGAGTCAGGCGAGCGAACAGCGAATCGGCGAATTCGGAAAGCGAAAAACGCTGCTCTTTAACGGTTATGCCGAACAGGTGGGCAAATTATACGCCGGCATGGATTTGAAGAAATCTTTTTGAAACGATGAAAGACGTTAAATTCGGTAAAATCCTAATCTTTATCAATGCCCTGGTGCCGCTCGCGCTGCTGTTGTGGGACGCTCTGTTTGGGCAGTTGGGAGCTAATCCGCAGCAGTTCGCCATTCGCACGACCGGTTTTTTGACTTTGATTTTTGTACTGCTCGGACTGGCGGTAACTCCGCTCAGAAAGCTGACCGGAAGAAATGAGCTGGTTAAATTCCGCCGTGAAATCGGGCTTTTCGCTTTCTTTTACAGCTTTTTGCATTTTTCGACTTATCTAGTTTTTGACCGCGAACTAAAATTGGAAAGCGTTCCCGGAGACGTCTGGCAACGCCCGTTTATCGCCATCGGGATGGCGGCGTTTGTGATGCTGATCCCGCTTGCGGCGACTTCGACCAACCCGATGATTAAACGTTTGGGAGGAAAGCGCTGGCAGCGGCTGCACCAACTCGTTTACGTCATCGCGATTGCCGGAGTGCTGCATTTTTATCTGATCGCCAAATCCGATGTCGCGCTGCCGCTCGCGTTTGCCGCGGTTTTAGCCGTCTTGCTCGGCTATCGTGTTGCTGATAATCAAAGGGCTTTTCAAACTCCGACAAATTCAATCGTCCCGAAATAGAAATCACTGTTCGCAGCAGAATTGTTTTCAAGTCGTCAGCAATTTTTGATTATTGTTGAAACGCTTGTTAATACTGCTCAAAAGTTGAAAACAAGCATTTGAAAAAGTATTCTATGTCTTAAGTTCGATAGACAAACAAATAAAATTAAATTAAATTGATTTGCCGTCGCGAGTAGATCTTATTTATCAATTTGTTCAATAAATAGTTTTGTGAAAGCGCGAAGTATCAAGGAAAAAGAGGCTTCCAGCAGTATTCGGGAACATTTGCTGAACGGCGAAATTCCGTTTTCAGATTCGCTTGAGACGGAAAATATTCTCTCGCACCTAGCCGACGTTTTTTTTTCCGGAAATCCAGTTAACGGACAATCGAGCCAAACCGCCGACGATCAGAATTTACCCAGCCTCACGGATGTTTACCGAATTCTTGTCGAGCAGATTCCCGCCATTGTTTTTATCACTTTTTTTGACGAAGATTACGGCGAGGCTTACGTCAGTCCGCAGATCGAAACCACGCTCGGTTTTACGTCGGAAGAATGGCTGCACAGCCCGGCGCTGTGGTATCAGCAAATTCACCCGGCAGACAGAGAGCGAGTGGTCGAACAGGCTTCGCGAACGCTTTTTACCGGAGATCCTCTGCAAACAGAATTCCGCGCTCTGGCGCAGGACGGCCGCACACTCTGGTTTCACTGCGAAGCAAAGCTCGTCAAAACTGCGGATAATCGTCCGATGTTTATTCACGGCGTCGGTTTCGATATCACCAAATGGCAGCGCGACGAAGCGGCTCTGCGCCAGTACGCCGAGCGAATGAAAATTCTTTCCCGGCGGTTGATTGATGTTCAGGAAGCTGAACGCCGGAGAATTGCTCTCGAACTTCACGATGAATTCGGGCAAATTCTGACCGGCCTCAAGTTAACTTTGGAAATGTGCGCGCGCTCGCCGGAAAATGAGGCTCGCGCCGGAATTGCCGGAGCGCACGCGCTGGTTAACGAGTTGATTAACCGGACGCGTCAATTATCGCTGGATTTACGTCCCGCCACGCTCGATCATTTAGGATTGCTGCCCGCCCTGCTTCGGCATTTCCGACTTTATACTACACAAACAAAAGTCGAAGTTGATTTTGATCACGCTAATCTCGAAGGAAAACGTTTTGCCCCCGAACTTGAAACCGCCGCTTTTCGCATTGTCCAGGAAGCGTTGACAAATGTTGCCAGGCATTCCGGCGCGGAGCAGGCGATGGTGCGAATCTGGGCTGATCGGAAAAATCTGACGGTTCAAATCGAAGATCATGGAAAAGGTTTTGATGCCGACGCCGAATTTGCCGATGCGCATTCCAACGGTTTGACGGGAATGCGCGAGCGCGCTTTGATGCTCGGCGGACATTTCAGTGTCGAATCGCGTCCCGGCGAGACACATTTAACGGCCAAGTGGAAACTTGAAGAATAAATGCACCACACAAAAACAATAACCATCGTTTTGGCCGACGACCATCGCATCGTCCGCCAAGGTTTGCGCGCTCTTTTGAAAGCTGAATCGGATTTTGATGTGATTGGCGAAGCGGGCGACGGATTGGAAGCAATCGAAACCGTTAAAAAGCTGCATCCTGATGTCATCGTGATGGATTTGATGATGCCGAATTTAAACGGTCTGGAAGCAACCCGGCAGCTTCATAAACAAACGCCGCACACCAAAGTTATTATTCTCTCGATGCATGACGACGAAGGCTTTGTGGTCGAAGCGCTCGGCAACGGGGCTTCGGCTTACGTTTTGAAAGACGCCGGTTCTTCCGATTTAATCCACGCCGTCCGCGAAGTCAAAGCCGGGCATCGTTACTTGAGCGCGTCGCTTTCCGACCGCGCCATCGAAGTTTACGGGCGAATGACTGAAGCCAAAACAACTGATACTTATGAAACGCTGACAACCCGCGAACGCGAAGTTTTGCAGCTTTCCGCCGAAGGTCACACTAACGGCGAGATTGCCGCCTGCCTCCATATCAGCGTAAGGACGGCTGAAACCCACCGCTCACATGTGATGCATAAACTCAGCGTTCGAACTCAATCCGATCTAACCCGCTACGCAATTCAGCGCGGAATAATTTCCGTTGAAAAAAACGCCAAACATTAAGCTTTGTGCAAATGCAATAATCGTTGAGATAAAGTAAATGCAGCTTGAATGCAAAGCAGCCGAACAGGCAGCCTTAACCGGTTTTTTGCTCTCTGCTGAAGTTGATTTAGATATTCTTAATTCAAGATTGAGTTAAAAAGCGGAATGAAAATTAACAATAGGTGTGTAAGTATTGCCCCGCGCCCATTCTTGATTTCGCGCAAACTTCAGTTAGTTTTATCGAGAGAACAATTCGCCGAATATTTTTATCATCTCTTGACGAACTTCCTCATCGCTCTTGGTTGATTCATTGTCGCCGGACTGCACGCCGTAGTTTCCGAACTGCGCGTGATTCATTCCTTGTATTTCGATATCCGCAGCTCCCGCCGGTAAATTCTGACGATTTTCGGCAAGTTTTTGAGAATTCAAAACTCCGTCAAGCGAGCCGTGAATTGAAACGACATTGATATTCAGGTTGGAAATATTACTTCCGCAATAGGCGGCAAACAGCCACAGTTCGCTGACTTTTTCCGAGTGGTTTCTGACATATTCGCAGCTCATCGCTCCGCCCAGAGAATGTCCGCCGATGATCCATCTCTTTACTTCCGGGTGATCCTGGATAACTTTGTCGGCTTGATTAATGCTGAAAACGGCGAGGTTCAGCGTTGGTTTGGTGATAAAGACTTTGATCTTGCCCGCCTGCCCGTTTGATAAACCTGAGAGCTTGTAAAAATATGCTTCCGGCTCGACTTTTGCCCCAGGATAAAAAATCAGACCAGCATCCTGATATTTTATTGGTTGAGTTCCCGCATTATTCGGAATTATCTCCCAATAATCGGTTTTCTCAACGATGCGAACATCATTTCCAGCTTCGTTGGAGGCGATGCCGAGCTTTTCCGGCTCGGCTTGATAAACCAAATTGGCCCAAACTACAAAAATTATAACAACCAGGCAAAAGATTCCCAGAGCCGATAACCCGAGAAGTTTAATAGTTTTTCTCATGAATTTAATGAATTTAAAGTGGCGAGCTGATGGATAAGCCTGTAATGATAAGAATTTCAGGGCTTTTCGGATGCTCAACCCACTCGAACTTGTTTGCTTGCTAATTTTACGATAATTGCAATTGTTTGAAATATCAACCACTTGGAATTCAATGTCTGAGCATATTGATATCGGTCTTGTTTTTACTAAATTTTTGCCATTGGTTTGTACCAGTTACATTTTTAGCATCTGCATATCTAAAACAAATCTACGTATAAATTTTTCAAAAAATACGTAGGTTTGCTAATAGACTGATTTTCTCATCCGCATAATAATAACCTGTCGCAAAGTCCGTAATTAATAAAAAACAGTTATTTCGATTATCTGCAGAATTTGCAGAAAGGAGATTTGATTTATGGCCGAGGCTGTTCCATATGGTCGCGTGACGCAGAGACCGCCGGCAGTGAGCGATGTGCATATCGTTTGGATTACCGCCGGGTTAAGTTGTGATGGCGATACGATTTCAGTTACTGCTGCTACCCAACCGAGCATTGAAGATGTGGTGATGGGAGCAATTCCCGGACTTCCCAAAGTGCATCTGCATAACCCTGATTTAGCTTATGAAGTCGGCGACGATTTCCTCAAATATTATTATCAAGCCGAGCAGGGTTTGATTGATCCTTTTGTCCTCGTGGTCGAAGGTTCAATCCCGAACGAAAAAATTAAAGCCGAAGGTTATTGGGCCGCTTGCGGTTACGATCCGATGACCGGACAACCGATCACGACCTGCGAATGGATTGACCGCATTGCGCCGAAAGCGGCGGCGGTGATCGCCATCGGAACGTGCGCGACTTACGGCGGAATTCACGCCATGGCGGGCAATCCGACGGGCGCGATGGGGTTGGCGGATTATCTCGGCTGGGATTTTAAATCAACGCTCGGACTGCCGATTATCAATGTTCCGGGATGTCCGGTGCAGCCGGATAATTTCATGGAGACGGTGCTTTATCTGCTTTATCAAGTCGCCGGGCTCGCACCGATGATTCCTCTTGACGAGCAGCTGCGTCCAACCTGGCTCTTTGGCAAAACGGTTCACGAAGGCTGCGACCGCGCTGGCTATTACGAACAGGGCGATTTTGCCACCGAATACGGCTCGCCGAAATGTATTGTCAAACTCGGCTGCTGGGGGCCGGTCGTCAACTGCAACGTGCCGAAACGCGGCTGGATGATGGGAATCGGCGGCTGCCCGAATGTCGGCGGAATTTGTATCGGCTGCACCATGCCCGGTTTCCCCGACAAATTCATGCCGTTTATGGACGAACCGCCGGGAGCGAAACTATCGGCAGGCGCGATTGGCATTTACGGACGAACTATTCGCGCTCTGCGCAGCATCACCAACACCACGGTTAACAAAGAACCGAAATGGCGGCACAGCGGCACAACATTAACCACCGGCTACAAACCAAAGGCTTTTTAAGGAGAGGCGAAATTTTATGACTATGACCACAGGAACGACCACGGAAGCTCCGGCCAAACCGAGAACTTTGGTTGATATGAACTGGGACCCGATTACCAGAATTGTCGGTAGTCTCGGGATTTACACAAAAATTGATTTTAACAATCGCGAAGTCGCCGAGTGCTGGAGTACGTCTTCGATTTTTCGCGGTTACTCGATTTTCATGAAGGGCAAAGACCCGCGCGATTCGCATTTTATCACTTCGCGGATCTGCGGAATTTGCGGCGACAACCATGCGACCTGCGCCTGTTACGCGCAAAATATGGCGTTCGGCGTTCGTCCGCCCGCGCTCGCCGAATGGATTGTCAACTTGGGCGAAGCCGCCGAATACATGTTTGACCACAATTTGTATCAAGATAATTTGCTGATGGTGGATTTTTGCGAGCAGATGGTTAAGGAAACCAACCCGAGCGTCTGGGCGAAAGCGCAAACGACCTCCGCTCCAAACGCCGAAGCGCACGGTTACCGCACAATTGCCGATATTATGACGGCGCTTAATCCGTTTACCGGCGATTTTTACCGCGAGACGCTCCACGCCAGCCGTTATACGCGCGAGATGTTTTGTCTGATGGAAGGCCGCCATGTGCATCCTTCAACTCTCTATCCGGGCGGCGTCGGCACGGTTCCGACCGTTCAGCTTTTTACCGATTATCTCGTCCGGTTGATGAAATACGTCGAATTTATGAAGAAAGTCGTGCCCCTGCACGAAGACATTTTTAATTTCTGGTACGAGGCGCTGCCGGGTTACGAAGAAGTCGGGCGACGCCGTATTCTGCTCGGCTGCTGGGGGTCGTTTCAGAACCCGGAAGTCTGCGATTACAAATACGAAAACATGGACGAATGGGGCAACGCGATGTTTGTCACGCCGGGCGTCGTCGTGGACGGCAAACTCGTCACGACAAATCTCGTTGATATCAATGTCAATATGCGGATTTTGCTCGGCAGTTCGTATTACGACGATTGGCAGAAAGAAGAAACCTTTGTCAAACAAGATCCGCTCGGCAACCCGATTGATCAACATCATCCCTGGAATCAAACTACAATTCCGCGCCCGCAGAAGCGGGATTTTGACGGCAATTATACGTGGGTGATGTCGCCGCGCTGGTATCACAAGGATGAGCAGAGCGACAAAAAACATCTTGCGCTCGACACCGGCGGCGGCGCGCTGGCCAGACTTTGGGCGACCGCGCTCGCTGGACAAGTTGACATCGGCTATATCAAAGCGACCGGACAGAGCGTTAAAATTTACCTGCCAAAAACGGCCTTAAAGCCCGAAACCGAATTTGAATGGAAAGTGCCGCAATGGTCAAACGCGATTGAGCGCGACCGCGCGCGCACTTATTTTCAGGCTTACGCGGCTGCGGCTGCTTTGTATTTCTGCGAACAGGCTTTGGACGAACTGCACGCCGGACGAACCAAAACCTGGGCGGAATTCAAAGTGCCGGAAGAAGCAATTGGCTGCGGTTTTCACGAAGCCGTCCGCGGCGTCCTGTCGCATCACGTCGTCATCCGCGAAGGCAAAATCGCCAATTATCATCCGTATCCGCCGACGCCCTGGAACGCCAGCGCGCGCGATGTTTACGGAACGCCCGGGCCGTACGAAGATTCGGTGCAGAACACGCCGATTTTTGAAGAAAACGGGCAGGCAAATTTCAAAGGCATAGATATTATGCGCGCTGTCCGCAGTTTTGACCCGTGCCTGCCCTGCGGCGTTCATATGTATTTAGGCAACGGCAAAGTTCTCGAAACGCACCATTCGCCGATGTTTGGAGCAGTTAAGTAGAAGAGTGACGGGTGACCAGAGACAGGTGACAGGGGTAATTTTCGTTGGAGCTTAACCCAAAATTACCATAATGTTACTCTTTTGCCTTTAACTTTTTACCAGTGACCTGTCTTTTGTCACCTGTCACCTTCTCAAAACTATGCTCGATAAAAAAGAATTTCAGCAGCGGCTGCAAAAAGTTGAATCGCTGGTTCGCACGATTGAGTCGGCGGCTGACCCGAATGTGCGCGCCGGAGCGGTCGAATTAATGCAGACGCTGATGGAAATGAACGGCGCCGGACTTGAGCGGATGATGGAAATTGTTTTCGAGTCAGGTTCGGGCGGCGCGCAGGTTATCAATCGATTTGCCGACGATGAATTGGTTGGAAGTCTCCTGCTGCTCTACGATTTACATCCCGTGAGCAGTGAAGCCAGAGTCATGCAGGCCCTAGAAAAGGTGCGTCCGTATTTGCAATCGCATGGCGGCAACGTCGAATTTATCGGCATTGACGACGAAGGCGTTCTGCGGCTTCGTTTGGAAGGAAGCTGTCACGGCTGCGGTTCGTCGCAGATGACGCTCAAGCTGGCGATTGAAGAAGCAATTAATGAAAACGCGCCGGATATCTCCGCGCTGGTCGTCGAAGGCATCGTCGAGGAAACCAAGCCGCCCGCTTTGGTGCAGCTTGGTAGAACCGCCGGTGACAATTCAAATGGGGCGAAAACAAACGGCGACAATGGCTGGAAAGATGTCGGCAGTTTAATCTCGCTCTCTGACGGCGGAGCGAAAATGATGGAAGTCTCCGACCGGCAAATTTTGTTTTGCCGCCTGGGTGACACTTTCTACGCCTACGGCGATATTTGCCCGGATTGCGGCGGAACGATGCAGGCGGCAACGCTCGAAGCTCAAGCGTTAATTTGTCCGGCTTGTCTGCAGCGCTTTGATGTAATTCAAGCCGGACGCAGTTTTGACAAGCCCGAATTGCAGCTTCAACCATTTCCATTGTTGATCGAACAAGGCAGAGCGAAAATCGCTCTGCCGCATTAAGAATTCAGGTTTTCGGAGGAGAAAGTTATGTCAGACCAGGATACTACGCACGACGCGCCTTCGCATGACATCGGAACAGGCAAAGGCGAGGAGAAATCGCAGAATGAGGGAAAAGAAGCGGGAAGAGAGGATACCGGCACTTCCGGCGCGGGGCGTCCGCAGGGTAAATCAACCGCCAGGGATTCGACCGGCATCAACCCGGAAAGCGAAAATCCAATTGATCCGGCGAGTCCGCGTTTACCTCCGTCCTAATTGATTGTGAATCAACAGTTAAGACGCACGATTTTCCAAAATAATAAAATGCTCGAAGAAACTGAAAACGAAGCGACAATCAGCGAATCCGAAGCCGGATTTCGCAGCACGCTCGCGGCTGTCCGTCGCTTTATGCGTCCGCGCGCCGTTGCCGAACAATGCGAACTTTGCGGCGCTCCAGTGCCGCGCGAGCATCTGCATCTGGTCGAACCGGCGACGCGCAAACTGCTCTGCGCGTGTCAGGCGTGCACAATTTTGTTTTCAAATCAGGACGGCCGTTACAAGCGCGTTCCGCGCGATACCCGTTTTTTGGAAAATTTTGAGCTTTCAGACCAGCAGTGGGAAAGCCTTCTGGTTCCAATTAACATGGCCTTTTTCTTTCGCAGCAGCCTGGCTGACAAAGTCACTGTGCTTTATCCAAGCCCGGCGGGACCGGTCGAATCGCTTTTGCCGCTCGAATCCTGGGCGGAAATCGAAGCGGCCAATCCGATTTTGCGAAAAATGGAAGCGGATGTGGAAGCTCTGCTGGTTAATCGCGGCGGGAGAGAACGAAAAGGACACGACGCCGAATATTTTCTGGCTCCCGTTGATAAATGTTACGAACTGACCGGATTAATCCGAGGGCATTGGCGTGGATTATCCGGCGGGACGGAAGTTTGGGCGGAAATCGAGCGGTTTTTTACTGATTTGAAAAATCGTTCAGTTGTCATCAGTCAAAAGATAAGTGCCTGATTTAAGTTTTGAAGTTTTAACGGCTGAACCGCTGCCATTTACGGCAGCGCCGCAGCTCGCGTTTAAGCTGCGAATAACCAATGCCGACCGGGCAGAAGCGATCAATACGGTTACGCTGCAATGCCAGATTCAGATTGAAACCGCGCGACGCCGTTACGCGGAAGACGAACAGACGCGGCTGCGCGATTTATTCGGTGAACCGGAGCGCTGGAACCAGACTTTAAAAACGATGCTCTGGACGCACGCCAGCGTCCCCATTTCATCGTTTACCGACAGCACGACAGTTGATTTGCTCGTTCCGTGCTCATTCGATTTTAACGTCGCGGCAACCAAATATTTTGCCGGTTTGGATGATGGCGAGATTCCTCTCTGTTTGCAGTTTAGCGGAACCGTTTTTTACTTGGATGAAGACAAATTGCTGCAAATCGCGCAGATTCCCTGGAGCGCCGAAACAAAGTACAAATTGCCGGTCAAGGTTTGGCAGGCAATGATGGACATTTATTATCCGAATACGGCCTGGCTCAATCTCCGGCGCGATGTTTTTGACCGGCTTTATCTCTACAAAGTGCGGCAGGGAATTCCGACCTGGGAGCAAACTTTGGAAAGGCTTTTGCCAAAAGAAGAAAAATAATCATGAATCTCGAAACGGTTGAAAAAATTGCCAATGCGGTTTTGTACGAAGGCTACATGCTTTATCCGTATCGCGCTTCGTCAGTCAAAAACCGGCAGCGTTTTAACTGGGGCGTCCTGGCTCCGCAAAGCTACAGCGAGGCGCAGCGCGGCACAGAGAATTGGCAGATGCAAACCGAATGTTTGGTTTTGGCCGCAGAAAACACGGAGAGTACGGTCAAAGTCCGTTTTCTGCATTTGCGTGAACGTCAGGTTTATCAATCCGAACCGGGCGAATTGCGTCCGGTTCAATCACTGGAAATTGACGGACAGATTTTTCAAACTTGGCAGGAAGCCGTCGAACGCGAGGCAAATATTGCGCTCAAAAATTTGAATAAACTGCTTGAGCGGCCGGAGCAGGTTGAATTTACTTTTCCGGCGAGCGAGGAACGCGAATCTTTGGCGGACGCGAATGGAGACGAAGTCGGAATAATAGTTCGCCGTCAGGAATTGATTACCGGAAAAATTGAAGTTCACGGTTCACTGCTGAAAGAGGGCGAAAAGCTATTGTTTAAGCTGACGGCGCGCGTTTTAAATTTGACGCCTTTTGCTGAGCCCGAACAAAAAGATCGTGATCAGGCTCTGGCGCAGTCGTTTGTTTCGACGCACGCGATTTTAAGTGTGTGCGGGAGCGGCGCGGAGTTTGTTTCTTTGCTCGAACCGCCGCCGGAATTTGCGGGGTTCGCCGGTTCCTGCCAAAATCTGGGCGTCTATCCGGTTCTCACGGGGGAAAACGGCGCGCGGGAGACGATGCTGGCGTCGCCGATTATTTTATATGACTATCCGCAAATCGCCCCGGAAAGCCACGGTGATTTGTTTGACGGGGCGGAAATTGACGAGATTTTAACTTTGCGGATTATGACGATGACGGACGATGAAAAACGCGAAATGCGCGGAGTGGACGAGCGAGCCCGCAAAATGTTGGAGCGAACCGAAACGATTTCAGATAAAGAATTGATGAGTTTGCACGGCGCGCTGCGAAAATAACGAAGATGAATGAATTAGAATGGCATTTGCTGGAAGATAAAGCGCCGCTTGAATTTGTCGAGGTCGGCGGCGTTCCGCTTAAAACGGGCGACCTGGTGCGGCTCAAACCGCGTCGCGGCGGCGACATTCTCGATCTGGCGCTGGCGGGTAAAACGGCGATTATCGCCGGAATCGAACAGGATTATGAAAATAACATTCATGTGGCAGTGGTAATTGACGACGATCCGGGCAAAGATTTGGGTCTTAGCAAGCAAATCGGGCATCGCTTCTTTTTCTCGCTCGAAGAAATCGAACCGTTAATGCCCGGCGAATTTGAAGAAGCCAATGGCTGAAAAGCGTATCTTGATCGCATGTATCGGCAACATTTTCCTCGGCGACGACGCGTTCGGAGTGGAAGTGGCGCGAGCGCTCTTTAAACGTTCACTGCCGGCCAACGTCCGGGTGGTTGATTTCGGGATTCGCGGTTTCGATTTGGCTTTTGCCCTCGTTGACGGTTATGACGTGACGATTTTTGTTGATGCGACGCCGCGCGGTGATGCGCCCGGAACGGTTTACGTGATCGAACCCGATTTGAGCGAAATTAGTTCGCAGGGAACAATGCTCGATGCGCACGGCATGAATCCGCTCAGAGTTTTGAGTCTGGCTCAATCAATGGGCGCGGATTTTAAACGTCTGCTGATAGTCGGGTGTGAGCCGCAAACTTTGGGCGAAGAAGAAGACGGTTTGATGGGCTTAAGCGAGCCGGTGCAGGCGGCGGTTGAAAAAGCAGTTGAGGTGATCGAATCGTTGATTAGCCGGATTTTGCAGGAAAACGGCGCCAATACTCAGCCTGTTAAGACACAGTTAAATTAATCAAATGGTTTATTATTAAAAGAAAATGTCTGGAGGTAATCATAATGGAACAGAGAGAAAAACTTGAGAGAAGAGAACGACGCGAAATTTCACGGCCGAGGGCTGAAGAAACTTCATTCGGCGGCGGCAGTTTGCTGCTGCTGGTGGGCGGAGCGGCTTTGGCGGTGGTCGCGGTCGGTCTGATAGTCAGCCTGCCGGACATCAAGCGTTATTACAAGATCAGCACAATGTAAATAATCGCGAACAAATTTAAAAAACAAAATTTATTTTTGGAGAAGCGTTATGAAACGAAAAAACGCCAACGATTCCTCGGAAGACAGTGAGATGTTTTATCTGATCGGCGGTCTTGCATTGGTTGCTCTCGGTGCCGGCTTGCTGATGTCGCATCGCGGCGTGCGGCAAGCCGTTAACGACGGAATATCAAAGGTTTTGCCCGATTTACAGGAACGGTTTATGCCGGACATCGCTAATGTCGGCGCGGATATGCAGCGCTACCTTAAAATGAAGTCAATGTAAGCGCCGTCGGGCCTGGAAATATTATGGATGAAACTGCGACGATTACTTCGCTTCGCTACCAACTGAGCGCGGCGCAGAGCAATTTTACGGTTCAGGCTTTCGCTGACGGTTTGCTCTCGAATTTCGGGCATAATCCGGTGGTCGGTATCCGCAATTTTGTCGGCGAAGCGCAGTTTGCGCCCGACACGTTTGCCGATGCCTCGCTGCGTTTGAAAATCAGCGCGAGTTCCCTGGTTGTGCTGGACAACTTTAAAGAAAAAGACCGAATGGAAATCGAGCGCGCCATGCACGCGGATGTCTTGGAAACAGAGCGTTTC
Organism: Pyrinomonadales bacterium; assembly: GCA_038212235.1. Classification (GTDB taxonomy): domain Bacteria; phylum Acidobacteriota; class Blastocatellia; order Pyrinomonadales; family Pyrinomonadaceae; genus JBBQUS01. The sequence goes on along the minus strand of JBBQUS010000013.1, from coordinate 36,799 downwards.
CCTCAAATTATTTTCGAAAGCACGAATATTGTCATCACGCGGATTATGGAAGGCCGCTATAAAGCCAAAATAATCGGCGATTTAACGCTTCACGGAACCACGCGCAAAGGTTTGTGGATTCTGGCGCGGGTAAATCTCGACAGTGACGCGCTGCGGGCGCAGGGCGATTTTGTGCTTAACCAAAAAGATTACGGCATCAAACTCGTCTCGGTCGCGGCGGGCGGACTCAAGCTGAAAGACGAAATAAAATTCGAGTTTGATCTGGTCGGACACAAGGAATAATTATGCATGAACTTTCAATCGCGCTCAGTATGATCGAAATGGCGACGGAAGAAGTTCACAAGCAGGGCGGGGCGCGGGTTCACGCCATTCACTTAAAATTGGGACAGCTTTCGGGCGTCGTCAAAGACGCCCTGCTATTTTCATGGGAAGTCGCTTGCGAGGGAACTTTGCTGGCTGGTTCCCGGCTCGAAATTGAAGAGATTCCGGTGATTGCCTTTTGTCGCAATTGTCGAGAAAATAAGACTTTGAAGGCAATCAATCAGTTTTTTTGTCCTACTTGTAAGACTCCGACAAACGAGATTTTGCAAGGTAAGGAACTCTCGGTCGTCGCTCTGGAGATTGAATAAATGAGTGTGCCGCGACTAATTGAAGTCAGACAAAACGTGCTCAAACACAACGATGTGCTGGCGCGTGAATTACGAAATCGTTTTCAAGCCGCGAATGTTTTTGTCGTCAGTCTGGTTTCGAGTCCGGGCGCGGGCAAAACCGAATTTCTGGAGAAAACTCTGACGCAGCTGCGCGAAAAATATCGCACCGGAGCGCTCGTCGGCGATTTGGAAACGGCAAACGATGCGGCGCGGCTGGCGCGCTCCGGAGTTCCGGTCAAACAGATTACAACCGGCACGATTTGCCATCTGGAAGCGGCGATGGTTGACCGGGCGCTCGATGATTGGGATTTAGCCAAACTCGATTTTCTGTTTATCGAAAACGTCGGCAATCTGGTTTGCCCGGCAAGTTATGATTTAGGCGAAGCGTTGCGCATCGTGCTGATGTCAACCACCGAAGGCGAGGACAAACCGCTCAAATACCCGACGATTTTCAACACGGCGGATGTCGCCATCATCACCAAAATGGATTTGGCGGCAGCCGTCGGCTTTGACAAGCAAGCCGCTTATCAAAGTATTCAAGCGGTGCGTCCCGGCATGCAAATCTTCGAAGTTTCGGCGAAGACAAATGACGGAATGACGGCGTTTCAGGATTTTCTGACAACTCAATTTGCCTCCGGCAAAGCTAAAAGCGGCAACTACGTTTGATCATGCTGACGCGAACTCAAATCTTAGTCAAAGGAACTGTTCAGGGCGTTGGGTTTCGCCCTTTTATTTACTCGCTGGCGCAGAAACAGTCGCTCAAAGGTCAGGTTTTCAACAACTCGAGCGGCGTTCTGATTGATGTCGAAGGCGAAGAGCACACAATCAAGCAATTTGTCAGCGAGATAAAATTACAATCGCCGCCGCTCTCAATCATCGAATCAGTCGAGCGAAACGACCTGAAAACTCCGGCTTTTTATCAAGATTTTCGAATTGTCGAAAGCGAATCCAAGGGCGAGAAGTTTGTTCCGATTTCCGCCGACATCGCCACCTGCGAAGACTGCCTGCGCGAAATGTTCGACGAAGATAATCGCCGCTATCGCTACCCGTTTATCAACTGCACAAATTGCGGACCGAGATTTACCATTATCGAAAGCGTGCCATACGACCGTCGGCAAACCACCATGCGAGATTTCGCGATGTGCGAGGTGTGCCGCGCCGAATACGAAAATCCGCTCGATAGAAGATTTCACGCCGAGCCAATTTGCTGTCAGAATTGCGGGCCGCAGCTTTTTCTGTCCAAACAGTCTGCCGCGACGGGCGAATTTTGTACGAATTCTTCTGACGCAGTCAGCCAGGCCAAGCGGTTGTTAGCAAACGGCAGCATCCTCGCAATCAAAGGGCTCGGCGGTTTCCATCTGGTTTGTGACGCCCTCAACAGGGACGCGGTTGAAAATCTGCGAAGCAGGAAACATCGTCATGATAAACCGTTTGCGCTGATGGCAAATTCGCTTCAAACAATCGAAAAATACTGTTTTGTTGAGACGGCGGAAAAAGAATTGCTGTTGTCAAAGGAGCGCCCAATAGTTTTGCTCGAACGAAAATCCGACGCGCAGATTCCGAGTGCGGTAGCGCCGAAAGCCAAAACGCTCGGCCTGATGTTGCCGTACACGCCGCTTCATTATTTATTGCTTGAAAATCTGGCGAGCCCGCTGGTGATGACGAGCGGCAATGTTTCCGACGAGCCGATTTGTTACGAAGACCGGGATGCTGGCGAACGACTGAAGACCATCGCCGATTATTACCTGCACCACAATCGCCGTATTCATATTCGTACCGATGATTCGGTCGTGAGAGCAACAACAAACGGAAAACAGAAAACAGAAAACGGAAAACGAATAAAATCCGAAATCCGAAATCCGAAATCCGAAATCATTGTGCGTCGTTCGCGCGGATTCGCTCCGGCGCCGCTCAAAACTTCTTTTAAATGCCAGCGGCAAATTCTGGCTTGCGGAGCGGAACTCAAAAATACTTTTTGTTTGACGAAAGACGATTCCGCTTTTCTCTCGCATCACATCGGCGATCTGGAAAATCTGGAAACACTGCGCTCCTTTACCACCGGCATCGAGCATTTCAAGCGGCTTTTTAATCTCGAGCCGGAAATTATCGCTTACGATTTGCACCCCGAATATCTTTCGACCAAATACGCGCTTTCGTCGGACGCGGAAAAAATCGGCGTCCAGCATCATCACGCACATATCGCCAGCTGTCTGGCCGATAACTGTGCGGAAGGCGAAGTCATCGGCGTGGCGATGGATGGTCTGGGTTTTGGCAGCGACGGCAAATTGTGGGGCGGCGAATTTTTTGTCGCTGATTTCAAAACGGCGGAGCGCGTCGCGCATCTCGATTACATTCCGCTGGCCGGCGGTGCGCGAGCCATCCGCGAGCCGTGGCGCGTGACGGCGGTTTATTTACAGAAAACATTTGGCGATAAATTCCTGGATTTGGATTTGCCGTTTGTCCAAAATCTCAATCAAAGCGAGTGGAAAACGCTGCAAAGCATGATTTCTTCCGGAACAAATTGTCCGCAAACTTCCAGCATGGGCAGACTTTTTGATGCCCTGGCGAGTCTTTTGGGGCTGCGAAACAAAGTTAAATACGAAGGTCAGGCGGCGATTGAACTGGAGAATATAATTGAGACAGATTCTGATGAAAGCTACGAATTTGAATTGAACGACGGAATCATCAAAACCGAAAATGTAATTTACGACGCGGTTGCGGATTTGCTCGAAGGTCGTTCGGCGTCAACAGTTTCCGCAAAATTTCATCTCGCGGTCGCAAATTTAATTGCGACAGTGGCGCGGCAGTTAAGAAGCGAGAGAAATTTGAACCGCGTCGCGCTCTCCGGCGGCGTTTTTCAGAATATGTTTTTGCTCGAAAAGGCTTGCGGTTTGCTCCGCGCAGACGGCTTTGAAGTGTTGACGCATAATCGCGTCCCAACCAATGACGGCGGCATCTCGCTCGGGCAGGCGGCGATTGCCAACGCGCAAATCAAATCAGGGAGAATTTAATTTTATGTGTTTGGCCATACCGGGCAAGATTGTCGAAATAATTGATCCGGATAACTTTATCGCAAAGGTCGAAGTCGGCGGCGTCAGGCGCGGCGTCAATATCGGAATGCTTGACGACGTTAAAATCGGCGATTATGTCCTCGTTCACGTCGGTTTCGCGATGACCAAGATTGACGAACGTGAAGCCGCCGAAACGCTGCGGACGCTGCGGGAATTGGGCTCGTACCAGGAAGAATTTGAACAATTTCAAACGGCGATTGAGTGAGAATCGCAAGCGGGAGTAAAGAAAATGAAATTTATAGATGAATACCGACAGAGCGATCTGGCTCTGAAACTTGCCGACAAGATTGCCGAATTGACCGACCGGCCGTTAAAACTGATGGAAGTTTGCGGCGGGCACACACACGCCATTTTCAAATACGGCATCGAGGATTTGCTGCCCCCGAATATCGAAATGATTCACGGCCCCGGCTGTCCGGTTTGCGTCATTCCGCTCGGGCGCACCGATGATTCGATTTCGCTGGCTTTGCAGCCCGACGTTATTTTCACGACCTTTGGCGATATGATGCGCGTTCCCGGCTCGAGCACCAATCTGCTCGATGCGAAAGCGCAGGGCGCGGACGTACGAATGGTTTATTCGCCGCTCGACGCGCTCAAAATCGCCAAGCAAAACCCGGAGCGCCATGTGATTTTTCTCGCGCTCGGTTTTGAAACGACTTCGCCTTCGACGGCGATGACAATCCTGCAGGCGGCAAAAGACAAAGTGGAAAACTTCAGCGTTTTCTGCAATCACATCATGATCGTTCCCGCGCTCAGAGCGATGCTCGATTCGCCCGATTTACAGCTTAACGGGTTTGTCGGGCCGGGACACGTCAGCACCGTCATCGGCACGCAATGTTACGAATTTGTGCCGCAGGAATACGGCAAACCGTTTGTTGTAACAGGTTTTGAACCGCTCGACGTGCTGCAGTCGGTTTATCTGATCGTCAAACAAATCGTCGAAGGCCGCGCTGAGATTGAAAATCAATACGGACGCGCCGTCGAACGCAGCGGCAATCGCCGGGCGTTGGAAGTTTTGGCGGAAGTTTTTGAACCGCGCGAGTTTTTTGAGTGGCGCGGACTTGGCTCAATCCCGCACAGCGGAATGAAGCTCCGCGAAAAATACGCAAAGTTTGACGCCGAACTAAAATTTGACGTTCCCGGATTGCAGATCGCCGACCCGAAAGCGTGTCAGTGCGGCGAGATTTTAAAGGGCGTCAAAAAGCCCTGGGAATGCAAAGTTTTCGGCACGGCCTGTACGCCCGAAACACCGATTGGTTCGTGCATGGTTTCAAGCGAAGGCGCGTGCGCGGCCTACTATAATTTCGGTCGTTTGTCGAAAGTCGCGCAGCGTTCGGCCTCAATTTAGTAAGATGGTGTCATGGCTGAAGACACACAAGATGCAAAAGAAAAAGATGTTGGAACAGGCGAAGAATCAAAAGTCGAACTCATCATCAGCGAGTACATGGCGGTCATCATTCATCTTTTTCTGGCCGTCGTCGCGATTTTACTTGTCGGGGCGGCGATCATCGGCGCTTACGATACGGTCGTCGGCGATTTTCCCGCGCTCTGGCATCGCCAGCAGGATGAATACGGAGTTTTGCAGCGCATTATCGAAACGCTGCTGCTCATTGCGATTGCCGCTGAATTCGCGCTTCTCTTGTTATTTCGTCGTCTGAGCGCGGCGGTCGAAGTCGTCGTTTTCGTTCTCGCCCGCAAAAACGTCAACCCGGATATCACCGCGCTCGATTTGCTGATGTGCGCGGCGGCAATCGCCGGGCTGATCATCTTGCGTTATTACTATTTGCCGGGTAAAACAACTTAGTAAACAATAAAATCAAAGCTCAAACAATTAATGACCGACTCGTTTACAACCAATCCGCTTTTTGAGCACGGCGGCGAAAGCATGAAATTGGAATCATGATAAAATTACCGTTGAGGTAAATATGACTAAAACACTCGAAGCTGTTTTTGACGGAGCAGTTTTTCGCCCGGAAGAAAAAATCGAACTCGAGCCAAATACGCGGGTGGAAATAATTGTTCGAGTCAAGCCAGTCGCAGAGCAAAAGCCGAAATCGTTTCTTCGTACGGCGCGTTCATTGCGTCTGCAAGGCCCAAAAGATTTTTCCTCGCGAATAGACGATTATCTGTACGGCGGGGCGAAAATAGATGACGAGTGAAATTTTCCTCGACACAGCCTACGCGATTGCTTTATCGGTTGAATCGGATGAGCATCACGAAAAGGCCGTTGAAATCGCAGAGAAATTGGAATCTGAACAAAAACAACTGGTAACGACGAGAGCAATATTACTTGAAATCGGAAATGCTTTATCAAAATCGCGGTATCGTAGCGCGGCAGTTGAGCTATTAAATGCGCTTGAACAAGACCCGCAAGTTGAAATAATACCTTTATCGGAAGAATTTTATGCGCGAGCGGTTGAATTGTTCATCAGCCGAGTTGACAAAGAATGGGGATTGATTGATTGCCTATCATTTGTCGTTATGGAAGAGCGCGGCATAACCGAGGCACTAACAACTGATATTCACTTTGAGCAAGCCGGTTTTCATTCATTACTGAGAAGATAAATAATGACCGACTCATTTACCACCAATCCGCTGTTCGAGCGCGTTGAACGAGCCAGGCGGCGAAAGCATAAAATCAGGGAAACGCACATCACGCTCGCGCACGGCAGCGGCGGACGCCAGATGCACGATTTGGTTGAAGGATTGTTTTTGGAATATTTCAAAAACCCTTTGCTCGAAAAGCTCGAAGACCAGGCCGTTTGTGAAATTCCTGACGGCGTCAAACGGCTGGCTTTTACCACCGATTCTTACGTGGTTGACCCGATTTTCTTTCCCGGCGGCGACATCGGGGCGCTGGCCGTTCACGGCACGGTCAACGATTTGGCGATGAGCGGAGCGCGTCCGGTTTATTTATCGGCGGGATTTATTATCGAAGAAGGTTTTCCGATTGAAGATTTGCGCCGGATTTGCGCTTCGATGCAGCAAGCCGCCGAAGCGGCTAATGTGCAAATCGTCACGGGCGACACAAAAGTCGTGCAAAAGGGAAGCGCGGACAAAATTTTTATCAACACGGCCGGCGTCGGTTTTGTCGAAAGATCGGTAAATATTTCGGCTTCGCGCGCCTCGGTCGGCGACAAAGTTATTCTGAGCGGAACAATCGGCGATCACGGCACAACGATTTTAATCGCACGCGGCGAACTCGAACTCGAAACCGATATTGAAAGCGACAGCGCATCTTTAAATTTGCTGGTGGCTGAAATGCTCGACGAAGCGGCGAAACTAAACGCGCTCGACCGGATTCATTCTTTGCGCGACCCAACGCGCGGCGGCGTGGCGACGACCTTGAATGAAATCGCTCTCTCGTCGGAAGTTTGCATCGAAATTCGCGAAGATTTGATTCCGGTTCGCGAAGAAGTCAAAGGCGCGTGCGAGATTCTCGGACTCGATACGCTCTATGTCGCCAACGAAGGAAAATTGCTCGCCATCGTTGCCGCCGACATTGCCGACGCAATCATCGCTAAAATGAGAGAAAATCCACACGGAAAAAACGCCTGCATGATCGGCGAAGTCAAAGCCGAGCCGCAAGGAATCGTGGCAATGCAGACAGGTTTCGGCGGAACGCGGATTGTGGATATGCTGGCCGGCGAGCAGCTGCCAAGAATCTGCTAAAGAATAGAAGCTACTGGGCGATGAATAGAGAAACACGCATGGGGTAAATAATATTTATCGGATGTCGTAAATTGCTTTGTTAACCCGGGCAATTAGTTTTTCTAGGCTGCCTAAATGATTGGCAAATTCAGGCAGCGCAACAGAAGCGTTTTTGTCAGCAGCACCGCCGACAGCCATCGCAAACTCGAACATTTGACAACTTGTGAATGCGAAAAAACGCTGCTTTATCTCGATAAACATCGGCAGCTTTGATGCGCTTGACTCTATTCGCCGTTCAATCATCTCATCCAAACCGAGGCAGATTTTTCCTGCGAAAATCAATGCGTCAACTAACAACCGCAGCAAAACCTTCCCACTTCGCGCGACAAAACTTTCCCACTTTTTGCGGTTTAAGAAGCGCGCGTTTTTAAAACTTTCTCTCAAGTTATTGTTTTCCTTAGACAAATCTGCTTTTCGCGCCGCCGCGTTTTCCCGGCACAAAATTTGTTGTCCCCAGTATCGTTCCGCATCTTTCATAAGCTAAAACAAAATATTCTTTTAAGTTTTCAGGAAAGGGACTCGAAAATGAGAGTTTTTCTGCGATTGACTTTAATCTGCTGCCTGTTTGCCGGCTGGTCGTTTGTCCGAGCGCAAGAGATCGCGCGGACGCTGCCCGGCGCTGCATCAACAATGCCTGTTGATAATTCTAATGATGACAAGGATAAAAACAAAAAAGACGACAAGACGGCTGTCAAAGGAGCGGAAACCGCCTCTCCGCCCGAAGTCTCCGATCCGCTCGTCAAACTGCTCGTTTCCAAAGGCGTTTTGAGCCAGTCGGAAGCCAGCGCGGTGGCCGGCGGGACGGCGGCCGAGGGAAGAGATAAACTGGCTGCCTTGCTGCTGCAAAAAGGTTTGATTTCCGGGGCTGAATACGAAACCATTCGCGCTCCTCAAGCGGCAGCAACTGCGACCAACGCAGTTTACGCTCCGTCAAGCGGCGTTGCCTCCATCGTGCCGCAGGACAATCGCAATCCGCCCGCTAACAAACCTGCGCAGACTGCTCCGGCGGTGATCCCCGCGATTACGCCGCTCCGCGTGCTCCAGCTCGAAGGCGCCAAACGCGACGGTCTGATTCCCGATATCAAGCTCGGTTCGGGCGCGAAAGTCAAACTTTACGGATTTTTCAAAGCCAGCGCGGTTTATGATTCGTCAAATCCGCCCGGAAACGATTTTCCGCTGCCAGGTTTTTTAAACGATACCGGCCCGGAAGGTTCGCCCTCGTTTCACATCAAAGCCCGTTCTTTGCGGATCGGAGCAAATTTCGAATGGCTTGATCCGGCGCCGAATCTATCTCTGACCGGCAAGCTTGAATTCGACTTTGAAGGCGATTTTACGCGCGTCAACAATCGCAATATTTCTTCAATCAGATCGAGCCAGCCTTCGATTCGTCTGGCGTGGGTTCGGATTGACCGCCGCTTTAACGACAAAACAAGCGCGTTTTTACTGTTTGGACAGGACTGGACTCCGTTTGCTTCTTCGACTCTGCCCGCGACAATCGAAACGACCGGTCTGCATCTCGGTTACGGCAACATCTATCAGCGCGCGCCGCAAATTCGGAGCGGTTTTACTTTTGCTTTCAAATCCAAACGAAATTTCAAAATTCAGCCTGAACTCGGCTTTGTTCTGCCGATTTACGGAAATCTCCCGACCAATCTCGGCGACCAGCTGGGTTACGGCGAGCGTCAGGGGACGGACGCGGTCAGACCCGAAGTTCAGGGGCGCGTGGTTTTCCAATTCCAACTGGATAAAGCCGCCGGTGTCGCTCCGGCGCAGTTAATTACGAGTTTTATGACCGGCAAACGCCGAGCGCAGATAACCCGCGCCAATCTCGCCGGACTGACTTTTCCCGGCGGCGTCACGCTCGACAGATTTTATCCGAGCGGGATTGACCTTGAGACAAAACGGTACGGCATTACGGGCGAATTCCAATTGCCCACGCGTTACTTCACTTTAATCGGCAAATATTATAACGGCGAAGATTTACGCGGTTATTTTGGCGGACAGCTGTTTTCGGTTTACAACGATACAGCCGGATTAACCAACGTCGTCTCGGTTCCTTCGATTGACGGTTCGGCCACGATTGCCGTCGGTTTGCAAAACGGTCAGCCGACGGTCGCGCCGCAGCGCGCGATCCGTGCCAACGGCGGTTTTATCGAACTCGGAATTCCACTGTCGCGCATTTTTGACGCTAATCCAAAGGGGCGCGCCGCCGGATTTACGGCTTATCTGCATTACGGATTTGACGAAGCGAAACCGCGCGATGTCCGGCGTTTTCTCGGCACGACGCTCGGGCCGACCGGTTTATCCGTCTCTCAATTCGGAGCCAACCGCGCCAAGAGCGACGCGGCTTTTGCCAGTCTTCAATACAAATTAAACACGTTTGTCACGTTCGCCGTGGAGCAAACTTATCTCCGCACCAAGGCGGCAAACGAGTCAGGCTTTTTGCCGCTTTTCAGAGGAATTCCAAGCCGGGAGACGCATAACAACCGCACGGAATTTGCCACTATTTTTACGTTTTAAACACGCCTCAGCCGTTGCCTTTTGGTTGAGAGACAGGGATTATCCGAACCTGTTTCTCAACTAAAAACAAAGATACTGGTTTTAATTTAAGAGATGAGTCTCTCATCAGAAAATTCAAATCGCGGCAATGCTTATGAAGAGCAGCGCGCGACAAATGATTACAAAATCTGGCAGGTGATCGGGGCTTCGGCTGCCGGAACGATGATCGAATGGTACGATTTTTTTGTTTTTGGGAGCTTGGCCGCAACTATTGCGGGTTTGTTTTATCCGGCCAGCGACACCGCGACGGGCGCGACCTGGGCTTTTATCGCTTATCTTTCAACGTTTGCCGTCGGGTTTATCGTCCGTCCTTTCGGCGGCGCGTTCTTTGGCCGGCTCGGTGACACGGTCGGACGCAAATATACTTTTCTGGTGACGCTGCTGATCATGGGCGGCGCGACGGCGGCGATTGGCTTGCTGCCGACTTTTGCGACTATCGGTTACGCTGCTCCCGTTTTGCTGCTCGTGATTCGAGTTTTACAGGGTTTGGCTTTGGGAGGAGAATACGGCGGCGCGGCGATTTACGTGGCCGAGCATGTTCCAGACAGCCGCCGGGGGTTTTACACGAGTTTTATTCAAGTCACGGCGGCGGTCGGGCTGCTGATTTCGCTGGCGGTTATTCTATCGCTGCAAAACCTGATGTCGGCGGATGATTTTAAATCCTACGGCTGGCGGATTCCGTTTTTAGTTTCGCTCGTCCTCGTCGGAATGTCGCTCTACATCCGCCTGCAAATGAAGGAATCGCCGATTTTCCAAAAACTTAAGGATGAAGGCAAAACGACCCAAAAACCGATCACTGAAAGTTTGGGAAACGCGCGAAACTGGAGATTGATACTGCTCTGTTTGTTTGGGGTAACGGCTGTGCAGGGCGTCATCTGGTACACCGGGCATTTTTACACGCTTTTTTATCTGCAAAAAATTCTGGCGGTTGACACCAAACTTGCCAACTACATCTTGGGCGCGGCTCTGATTTTAGGGATGCCGTTTTATATCATTTTCGGCTGGCTGTCCGATCAAATCGGGCGCAAGTGGCTGATGATAATCGCAACCTTTCTCGCGATTGTCAGTTTTTATCCGATTTATCAGGGAATGCAGGCGGCCGCTAATTCAAACGTAGTCAAACTCGGCAGCTCCGAAAATAAAACCACCGGCGAACCGTCGCTCATCCCGTACACCCAAATTGATAATTTGGAAGCTAAAATCAGCATCGTCAATGGCGTCGCAACCCCGGTCGTCGCGGTTAAGGAATTGAATAAAGACGGGAAAGAGGTCACGACTGACAAACCGGCGGCGCTGGTTAACGGTCAGCTGGTTCCAATGCTGAAAGACCCGGCAACGGGCAGCATCACGATTAATTCACAGCTCGTCGTTAATGACGCTTTGCCCGACGGCACGCCCGTCACGATTCCGGTCGCACAGCCGCCGAATTTCTGGGCGCTGGTGTTTTTAGTTTTCGCCCAAGTTTTTATCGCCGCGATGTTTTACGGCCCGCAAGCGGCATTTCTGGTCGAATTTTTTCCGGCGCGAATCCGCTACACTCTGCTTTCGATTCCGTATAACATCGGCACCGGAGTTTTTGGCGGCTTGCTGCCTGTCATCGGATCTTTCATCTGTGCGTCAACCGGCAATCTTTACGCGGGTCTGCTTTTCCCGATTATCGTCGCGGCTGTCGGGTTAGCGGTTGATTTATTGTTTTTGCCCGAAACGAAACACAACCGCATCTGGGATGAATTTGAAACCGGTAATGTCCAAAATCAAACAGTTTAAGAGATTTTCACAGAAAACAAATTTGAGGAGAAGAGAAAATGGCAACATCAGTAGAAGATTTGAATAATCGCACGGCGTTCGAAGAACAGCGTGCAATTAATGATTACAAAATCTGGCAGGTGATCGGAGCTTCAGCCGCCGGAACGATGATCGAATGGTACGACTTTTACATTTTCGGAAGTTTGACGGCGGTTATCTCAGGTTTGTTTTATCCGCCGGAAGCGGGCGTGACCCTGGCGACGATTATGTATCTTTCAACGTTCGCCGTCGGATTTCTGGTGCGACCCTTTGGTGCGGTTTTCTTCGGGCGGATTGGCGATTTGGTCGGACGCAAATACGCTTTTCTGGTCACGCTGCTCATTATGGGCGGCGCGACGGCGGCGATTGGCTTGCTGCCAACTTATGCCAGCATCGGCATTCTCGCGCCGATTTTGCTGCTCGTGATTCGCATTTTGCAGGGTTTGGCTTTGGGAGGCGAGTACGGCGGGGCGGCGATTTACGTGGCCGAGCATGTTCCGGACGAGCGACGCGGTTATTACACGAGTTTTATTCAAATTACGGCGACGCTCGGACTTTTTATTTCGCTCGCGGTTATTTTGATTGTTCAAAGCGCAATGTCGGCAGACGATTTCAAATCCTACGGCTGGAGAATTCCATTCCTGGTTTCAATTTTCCTCGTCGGAATGTCGCTCTACATTCGCTTGAAAATGAAGGAATCGCCGATTTTCTCGAAGCTTAAAAAAGAGGGCAAGACTTCGGACAAACCGCTGGCCGACAGTTTGGGCAGCCGCAAAAATTGGGGTTTGATCCTGCTCGCGCTCTTTGGCGCAACGATGGGACAGGGAGTGGTTTGGTACACCGGACAATTTTACGCCCTCTTCTATCTGACCAGCATCTTGGTCGTTGACCCCAGACTGACCAATTACATTATCGGCACGGCTCTGATTCTCGGGATGCCTTTTTTCGTGATTTTCGGCTGGCTCTCGGATCGAATCGGACGCAAATGGATTATGATGGCCGGCTGTCTGCTCGCAGTTATTTCTTATTATCCGATTTATCTGGCGATGAATGCCGCCGCTCGTTCAAATGTTGTGACAACGAAAAGCGTCACGGCAGCGACATCGGCCATTTCGCTCATTCCGTACACAAACATCACCGCTCCGGACGGCAAAGTTATCCAATCAAAGGTCGCGCTTGTCGGAGCCAAACAAACGCTCCCAATCATCGGCGAAATTGCGACGGCCGCGCCGTCTGTTTCGGTTCAGGACTCAAAAGACGGCGTTCTCCTGACAAATCCCGACGGCAAGCCGAAAATGGTTGATAAACCCGCCATTATTGTCAACGGCGAACTTAAACCATATGCCAAAGACGCCGCCGGCAATACCACGGTTGACGGTCAAATCGTTACCAACGGAGCTTTGCCCAACGGAACCGCCGTGACAGTGGCGCACGCCGGGCCGCCGAGTTTTTGGCTGCTGACTCTGCTCGTCTTTATTCAGGTAATTTTTGTCACGATGGTTTACGGCCCGATTGCCGCGTTTCTGGTTGAGTTTTTCCCGGCCAAAGTGCGTTACACATCGCTTTCACTTCCGTACCATTTGGGCAACGGCGTGTTCGGAGGCTTGCTGCCTTTGATTGGATTGTACATCTGCGCGTCAACCGGAAATATTTATTACGGGCTGCTCTATCCAATTATTGTCGCCGCCATTACGCTCGTCGTCGGTTCGCTGTTCCTGCCGGAAACAAAGGATCGGCGCATTTGGGACGAACTTGAAACCACCCGTCACAGCGGTGAAACAACCGTCTAAAAACGTCTTGGATTAACTGTCAATGGAGATAGGGAAACATCGGGCAAAGTTTGTCTGCCTGTCTTCATTCACAATCTTATCAACAGACAATGTCTGAAACAATCGAACAACTTTCTCACGAAACGCAGGAATATGCCGCGCCGCGCATCGTGGCGGACAACGCTTTGCTCAAAGACGCCAAAGCCGAATATGAGCGATGGCGGGGCAATCCTGATGCGTTTTGGGAAGAGGAAGCTGAGAAGTTTATCTGGCTCAAGAAATGGGACAAGGTTTCGACTTTGGACGGCATCAATCACGCCTGGTTTACGGGCGGCAAGACCAACATCACGCTCAACGCGCTTGACCGCCACGCTCAGTCGGAAACGAGCAAAAAAACCGCCTTTATCTGGCTGGCGGAAGACGGCGGGGAGCGGCAAATTACTTACGGCGAATTATTTTCAGAAGTTTGTAAGTTTGCCAACGGCCTCAAATCGCTCGGTGTTAAAAAGGGCGAAACGGTGACGATTTATCTGCCTCTAACCATTGAGGGAGTTGTTTCGATGCTGGCCTGCGCCCGGCTCGGCGCAATTCATTCGGTCGTTTACGCCGGGCTCGGAACAGCCGCCTTGCGCGACCGCATCATTGACGCCAAATCCAAATGGCTGATTTGCGCCGACATCGGTTTCCGGCGCGGTAAAATCGTTGACCTCAAATCAATCGCGGACGAAGCCATCGCGCCGCTCGATTTTATCGAAAAAGTCGTTGTCCTGCAGCGTTCCGAAAAGTCAGAGCCGTCGGCGGGAACGGGCGGGTTGTCAACCGAGCAAAAACAACTGTCGGCTCTCGCAGATGCTTCCGGCAAATCGGAGATTGATTTTGCCGAATTATTTAATTTTAGCGACGTCTGCGAAGCTGAACCGATGAATGCGGAAGACCCGCTCTTCATCATTTACACGTCGGGAACGACCGGCAAACCCAAAGGCGTCGTTCACGTTCACGGCGGCTACATGGTCGGAACGACTTATCATTTGCGGAATTTTTTTGATGTCGGAGAGCGAGACGTTTTCTGGTGCACATCCGACATCGGCTGGATTGTCGGACATTCCTATATCGTTTACGCGCCGCTTTGCGCCGGAGTGACAACGCTCTTTCGCGAAGGCGCGATTGATTTCCCCAATCAGGCGATTGCCTGGGAAATCGTTGAAAAATACGGCGTCACCAAAATGTTTACCGCGCCGACCGCAATTCGGTTTTTTATGCGTTTTGGCGCGGAATTGCCCGCCAAATACGATCTTTCGTCGCTCAGAGTTTTGGCCTGTGCGGGCGAGCCGTTAAATCCGGAAGCCTGGCGCTGGGCGCAGACGCATCTTTGCGGCGACGGTTCGCACGGCTACTGCGTTGATAACTGGTGGCAAACCGAGTTGGGAGCGCCTTCGATTGCGACGCCCGTCACGATGCCGATGCGACCCGGAAAGGCTGGAGTGCCGCTCGCCGGAGTGGAAGCCGATGTCGTAGATGCGGAAGGCAACGTTTGCCCGCCTAACGTCGGCGGCAGACTTGTGCTCCGTCGCCCGTTTCCTTCGATGATGAAAACGGTCTGGGGCGACCAGCCGAGATACGAGCGGATGTGGAAACAAATCGAAGGCTCTTACGTTTCGGGCGATGTCGCCGTCAAAGATGATGACGGGTATCTGATGATTTTGGGGCGCGCCGATGACGTGCTCAACATTGCCGGACACCGCATCGGAACAGCCGATGTCGAATCCGCGCTGGTTTCCCACCGGAGCGTCGCCGAAGCCGCCGTCATCGGTTTGCCCGATGAAATCAAAGGCGAATCAATCAAGGCTTTTGTCCAATTGCGAAACGATGCAGAAAGTGAATCCGACGCACTCGCCGCCGAATTAATCGCCCACGTCCGGCACGAACTCGGCGCAATCGTCGTTTTATCACAAGTTGAATTTGTCAAAGCGCTGCCGAAAACTCGTTCGGGGAAAATTATGCGGCGCTATCTGAAAGCTCTCGAAATGGGCACTGACGCGGGCGACCTGTCAACCTTAGAAGAATGATTTTACAACCAGAGATGAACACGGATGAACACGGTTAAGTATTTGTCAAATAATTTCGAAGCACGTTTTTTTGCTGGAAATCTGTCTTTATCCGTGTTCATCTGTGGCTCATTTTTGATTTTGTGACGCAGAGAGACAGCAATCAGCAATTCGTTCCGGCGGTTGAGAATTTGGCCGCCGCCGCGCTCTGTTCTCACGCCAAAGATCGCTCGAAAATCGCGCTCGTTTGGGAGAGCGTCGGCGGAGAGCGGGAGATTCTGACGTTTTTTGAAATCGAGCGGCTTTCCAACCGGGTCGCGAACGCCTTGCAAACTCTCGGCGTGAGGCGCGAAGAGCGGGTGTTTACCCTGCTTAACCGAACGCCGGAGCTTTACTCAATTATTCCGGCAGTAATTAAATTAGGCGCGGCGGCGGGCGTCCTTTTTCCCGATTACGGGAGCGAGGCAATCCGCCAGCGACTCAAAGATGCCGGAGCCAAAGTTTTGATAGTTGACCAGGCTAACCTCGAAAAGATTGTCGCAATCTGCTCGCAGCTCCCGGATTTGGAGCAAATATTGGTCGTCGGGGGAAACAAGGTTGAAGATTTGTGCAGTGAGACAATTAAATTTCATAGTTTTGAAAAATTGATTCAGGACGCCGCGCCCGAGTTTTCAGCCGTTTCGGTCAGCGCCGACGACACTTGTTTTTTGATTTACACGTCGGGAACAACCGGTTTGCCCAAAGGCGTCGTCCATCGGCACGCGATTCAAGAGCGGTTGACAGCGACGGCGATAAACGTTCTAAATCTTAAAAAAGATGATTTCTATTGGTGCACGGCTGATCCCGGCTGGGTCACGGGTTTATGCTACGGAGTTTTCGCGCCGTGGCTGCTCGGCTTTCCGATTTTGGTTTATGAGGGCGAATTTGAAACGGGCAAATGGCTTGATTTGCTCGCCGCGCATCAGGTTACGTGCTGGTACACGACTCCGACGCTGCTCAGATTATTGAGAAACGAGGTCGGTGATGAATCTCCGTCGCAGAAATTTGCGTTGCGGCGCATTTATTCGGCTGGCGAACCGCTTAATCCGGAAGTCATCGCCTGGGCTGAACGAGTTTTCGCGGCAGAAGTTTTTGACAATTACTGGCAGACCGAAACCGGAACTCATGTCATCGCTAATCGTCCCGGCGTCGAAGTCAGGCGCGGGTCAATGGGCAAAGCAGTTGAAGGCGTACAGGTTTCGATTATTGACTCGCATGGACGCGAACAGCCGAACGACACGGTTGGCGACATTGCCATTCGCCCCACCCTGCGTTCGCTCTTTAAAGGGTACTGGAATTTTCCGGAGGCGACGAGAGATTGTTTTCGCGCCGGTTGGTATGTGACGCGCGACCGAGGGAGACGCGATTCGGACGGTTATTTCTGGTTTGTCGCCCGCAACGACGACGTAATCACTTGCGAAGCGCAGCGGGTCGGCCCGTTTGAAGTCGAAAACGCTCTGCTCTCGCACCCGGCGGTGGCGGAATCGGCGGCAGTCGGCGTCAGCGACCCGGTGACGACCGAACATGTTAAAGCTTTTGTTGTTTTGAGAAACGACTTTGAATCATCGCGCCGGCTGGCCGAAGAAATCGCCAGACACGTTCGTCTGCAGTTATCGCCGCAAGCCGCCCCGCGCGAAATAGAATTTATTAAAGTTTTACCAAAAACTCGTTCCGGCAAAATTCAGCGCGACCAGCTGCGGAAAAAGCGCGAGATTAACGTTCAAAATGTTTTTGTTATTGGTGAATCGTGAATAGTAAAGCGTTTCTTGTCAAACCTGTGTTTATAGTAGTTACTTTGATAATCATAAAAAAACTATTCACGATTCACGGTTCTTTAATTTATGTCTGAAAATCAAATTGCAATCGAATCTACCTTAAACGAAAATCGGGTCTTCGAACCCTCGAAGAGTTTTGTTGAGCAGGCTCACATCAAAGGTTTTGCCGAGTACGAGCGGATTTACGAAGCTGCTGCCGCTGATCCGGAAAGTTTTTGGGCGGCGCAGGCCGAAAATCTCAACTGGTTTAAAAAGTGGGACACGGTTTTGGAATGGAACGAACCGCACGCCAAATGGTTTGTCGGCGGCAAAATTAATGCTGCCTACAATTGCCTCGACCGTCATTTGTCCACCGCGCGGAAAAACAAAGCCGCGATTATTTGGGAGGGCGAACCGGGCGACGTGCGAACGCTGACTTACCAGCAACTTCACACCGAAGTCTCAAAATTTGCCAACGTTCTCAAAAAACTCGGCGTCGAAACCGGCGACCGCGTGGCGATTTACATGCCGCTCGTTCCCGAATTGGCCGTGGCGATGCTCGCCTGCGCCCGTATCGGCGCCCCGCACACGGTAATTTTCGGCGGATTTTCGCCCGATGCCGTTCGTGACCGTATCAATGATTGCGGCTGCAAGGTCGTCATCACGGCTGACGGCGGTTTCCGGCGCGGGAGCGAAATCATTCTCAAAGCGGCGGTTGATAAAGCCGTCGTTGAGTGTCCCACCGTTGAAAACGTCATTGTTTACCAGCGCACCAAATCCGAAGTCAATATGCAAATCGGGCGCGATCACTGGTGGCACGAACTGATGACGATTGTTGACGCCAACTGTCCGGCGGCTGAGCTCGACAGCGAGCACCCGCTTTATATTCTTTACACATCGGGAACGACCGGGAAACCGAAAGGCATTCTGCACACGACGGGCGGTTATCTGACCGGCACTTTCATCACAACCAAATGGATTTTTGACATCAAAGACACCGATACTTACTGGTGCACCGCCGATATCGGCTGGGTGACGGGGCATAGTTACGTCGTTTACGGCCCACTGGCTAACGGCGCGACCGTTTTGATGTACGAAGGCGCGCCCAATCATCCCGCGCCGGATCGTTTCTGGGATATTATCGAACGCCACCGCGTCAATATTCTTTACACCGCGCCGACCGCAATTAGAGCTTTTATCAAATGGGGCGAGCAGTGGGCTCTGAAGCATGATTTATCGTCTTTGAGATTGCTCGGAACGGTCGGCGAGCCGATTAATCCCGAAGCGTGGATGTGGTATCACAAGATTATCGGCAAAGAAAAATGCCCGATTGTTGATACCTGGTGGCAGACCGAAACCGGCGCGATTATGATTTCGCCGCTCCCCGGCGCGACTCCAACCGTTCCCGGCACGGCCACACGCCCGTTTCCCGGCATTATTATTGACATTATGACGCGCGAAGGAAAATCAGTCGGCACCAACGAAGGCGGTTATCTGGTAGTCAAACAACCGTTTCCCTCAATGCTCCGTACAATCTGGGGCGACGACGAGCGTTTTAAGAAAACTTATTGGTCGGAGATTCCGAACGTGTATTTTGCAGGCGACGGAGCTAGACGCGACGAACGCGGGTATTTCTGGATTATGGGGCGCGTGGATGACGTCATCAACGTTTCCGGTCACCGGCTTGGAACCGCCGAAGTCGAATCCGCCCTGGTTTCCCACCCGAGCGTCGCCGAAGCCGCCGTCGTCGGGAAACCGGATGATCTCAAAGGTCAGGCAATCGCGGCTTTTGTGACGCTCGAAGGCGGCAGAACCGGCAACGACGCGCTCAAGGAAGAGTTGCGCAAGCACGTCGCCAAGGAAATCGGCGCGCTGGCCAAACCCGACGACATTCGTTTCACCGACGCGCTGCCAAAAACCCGTTCCGGCAAAATCATGCGCCGCCTGCTCAGGGAAATTGCGGCGGGCAATGCAATTGCCGGTGATACGACGACGCTCGAAGATTTTTCAGTGCTCGAAAAATTGCGGCAGGATGAAGAATAATGGAGCGAATGTAACAAACTATAACTGTCAGGGACGAGTATGATAAGATTTGGTTAAACCAAATTTCAGAGTTCACATTTGTTTGCGTAGTTCAAGGGGGACTTTCTTTTGCAGCAGGGTTCGACAAATGTTTGGGTTCATCGAGTAGGCGACGTTGTTTCGGGTGACGTTGATTCAGACGCGCTGGCCGTCGAAGAACCGCTCGAAATTCGTCTCGGTGTTTTTGAAAATGGCAAGACCGTTCACAAAAGCATTTCCATCACGATGCGAACGCCGGGGAATGATTTTGAACTGGCAGCCGGTTTTCTTTTTACCGAAGGTATTCTCAATTCTAAAGACCAGATTGCCCGCATTCATCACTGTGGGCCGCCCAATAAAATTAACAATCTACAAAATACCGTGCGGGTGGATTTGCAGCCGGAAACAACGGTTGATTTCAAAAAACTCGAACGGCATTTTTATACCAGTTCAAGCTGCGGCGTTTGCGGCAAAAGCTCAATCGAAGCTTTGCAGACGGGCGTGAGCAAAATTAAACGCTCCGGTTTCCCCGTCTTCGCGCCCGCGACGATTCACCGTTTGCCGGATATTTTGCGCCAATCTCAAAATGTTTTCGAACAAACGGGCGGGCTTCATGCCGCCGGGCTGTTTGATGCTGACGGCAGTCTGGTTGCGCTGCGCGAAGATGTCGGGCGTCACAATGCGGTGGATAAATTAATCGGTTCGCAGTTTCTCGCAGGGCGTGTGCCGCTTTCTGACAAATTGCTGCAAGTGAGCGGGCGAGCGAGTTTTGAATTAGTACAAAAGGCTTTGATGGCTGGAATTCCGATTTTATCGGCGGTCGGCGCGCCGTCGAGCCTCGCGGTTGAACTGGCGAAAGAATTTGGAATGACTTTGCTCGGGTTTGTTCGCAATAACCGTTTCAATATTTACACCGGCGCAGAAAGAATCAACAGTCAACAGTTATCAGTGGTCAGTCAACAAATGGCTGTTTTTGATAACTGTTGACTGACCACTGCTGACTGTTCAATGAAGCTTCGAATTAGGGGAAATTCAATCAGATTACGGCTGCTGCGCGGCGAAGTCGCTCAGTTTGGAGCGACCGGCGCGGTCAGCGAAAAAATCAACTTTGGCGTTTCGGGCTTGATTTATACCCTGCGCGCGTCTAACGCGGCCAGCGAGCTTTCGGTGGAGTTGGCAAATAACGAAGTAATTATTACGGTTCCCGACACGCTGGCTCGCGATTGGGTTGAATCTAACGAAGTAGGATTTGAAGCGGAGCAAAAGGTGTCGGCAACCGAAACTTTGAAAATCTTGGTGGAAAAAGATTTTGTTTGCCTGGATCGTCCAGAAGACGCGGACAATCAGGATGCTTATCCGCACCAGATTATTAGCTGTTAGATATCAAAAGGACAGTTGATGGATTATGTCATTAACAACTTTTACCGATGTAAATGGTGCGCCGCTACATGTTGGCGATACCGTCCGCGTGATCGGAGTACCTGATCTAAGAGGCATGTCCGAAGAGTGTCGCACGGAGTCGCTTCGCGTCTTCAATCATTTAGTTGGAAGCTACAAAAGAATCAGAGAGTTTGACGAGCATGGTTTTGCGTGGCTGATGTTTAGGATTCGCAGGGGTGCAGATGCCGGTCTGCATACTGTTGGAATTGAGCCATGGTTATTAAAAGTGCGGCGAACAAGAAAAACGAAGTCTAAGTTGTCCGTTGCCTAAGGTCAGTTTTGTTAGGAATAAGGGGTTAACAGAGCAATGAGCGAGTACGGAAAAACAGGGGAAAAACGCGACGGACAAAAGGTTAACGGCTCTCACGAAGCCGCGAATCAGGCTGACAATATTCAAGCAAGCCATTGGACGGCGGGCAAGGAAAAGCCGAAAACCGAAAACGAAATCGCGCAGGAAGCCGTCGCGACTTTCAGCAATGCTGCGACTGGCGAAGAATTAAAAGCGCAGGCCGCCGCCAGCGAGCGCGGCAATTTTCACGGTTCAGAGCCCGTTATCGCCGAATACGACGGAACGAGAATGGTGCGCCACGAAACGCCCGAAGAGTTTACCGGTTTGCGCGTCTCGGAAATCGAACATACGGCCGCCGGGCTTCCCGCCGTCATTTCGACAATGCAGCACGGGCTCAGTGAAATGGGCGTCATTCGAACGCTCCGGACATTTTTAACGATCAACCAAAAAGGCGGTTTTGATTGTCAATCATGCGCCTGGGCTGATCCGGACGATCATCGCCATCTCGCCGAATTCTGCGAAAACGGCGCTAAAGCGGTTTCCGACGAAGCGACCAAATCGAAAGTTACGCCCGCGTTTTTTAAAAAGTACAGCGTTGCCGAACTCTCGCATAAATCCGATTACTGGCTGGGCAAACAAGGACGCATTACCGAGCCGATGTTTCTCGCTCAGGGCGCGACGCATTATGAGCCGATTACCTGGGAAAATGCGTTTAAAATGCTGGCTGATGAACTGAATTCATTGGAGTCGCCTGACGAAGCGATTTTTTACACATCGGGCAGAACTTCAAATGAAGCGGCATTTTTGTACCAGCTTTTTGTTCGCCAGTTTGGAACTAACAATTTGCCCGACTGCTCAAACATGTGTCACGAATCGAGCGGAACCGCGCTGACCGAATCAATCGGAATCGGCAAAGGAACCGTGACGCTCGAAGATTTTGAAAAATGCGATTTGATTATTATTACCGGCCAAAATCCGGGAACCAATCATCCGCGTATGCTGACCAGTCTCGAACACGCCAAACGCAACGGCGCGAAAATTATTTCGATTAACCCGCTGCCCGAAGCCGGTTTGATGAGCGTCGTTAACCCGAATCCGCAGGAATATAAAAATCCATTGATGTTTCCGGTCAAAATGCTCGGCGGCAAAGGCGTTCCGCTCTCGGATTTGCATCTGCCCGTCCGAATCAACGGCGACATGGCGGTGTTGAAAGGCATGATGAAAGCCGTTCTGGAAGCGGAAGCAAAAAATCCCGGCAAAGTTCTCGACCGCAAATTTGTTGAAAACGAAACGGCCGGCTTCGCCGAATTTCGCCAGGCGCTCGACGCGGTTGAGTGGTCGGATATTGTCGAGCAAAGCGGCATTTCGGAAGCGCAAATTCGGCAGGCCGCCGAACTTTACATCAAATCGAACCGCGTTATTACCTGCTGGGCGATGGGTTTGACCCAGCACAAAAATGCGGTCGGAACAATTCAGGAAATCGTCAATCTGCATCTTTTGCGCGGTAATTTGGGACGCGAAGGCGCGGGCGTTTGCCCGGTGCGCGGTCACTCAAACGTGCAGGGCGACCGGAGCGTCGGGATCTGGGAAAAACCGCGCGAAGAATTTCTCAAATCGCTCGACAAGGAATTTAGTTTTACCGCCCCGCGTAAACACGGGTTTGATACGGTCGAAGCCATCAAAGCGATGCACGCTGGCGCGGCCACAGTCTTTTTTGCAATGGGCGGCAATTTTTTATCGGCGACGCCCGACACCGAATATACTGCAAGCGCGCTCAAACGCTGCAAATTAACCGCTCAAGTTATCACCAAACTCAATCGCACCGCTCTCATTACCGGCGAAAAATCGTTAATTCTGCCGTGTCTCGGGCGCACCGAAATTGATAAACAGCGCGAAGGCGAACAGTTTGTTTCCTGCGAAAATTCGATGGGCGTTGTGCAGATGTCAAAGGGGATTTTGAAACCGGCCTCCGAGCATCTGCGGAGCGAACCGTGGATTGCGGCAAATTTGGCGCGCACGGTTTTGGGCGGCAAATCAACCGTTAACTGGGAAGCAATGGCGGCGGATTACGACAATATTCGCACCGCTATCGAACATTCGATTCCGGGTTTTGACGATTACAACCGCCGCGTTCGGGAGGGCGGGGGATTTTATCTGCCGAACCCGCCGCGTGACGGCCAGTATCCGACGGCGACCAAAAAGGCTAATTTTACCGTTCACGAACTGCCGATTCACGTCCTCAAAAAAGATGAATTTATCATGATGACGATTCGCACGCATGACCAATTCAATACGACCATTTACGGATTAGAAGACCGTTACAGAGGGATTCATAACGAGCGCCGGATCATCATGCTCAATCCGCGCGACATCGCCGAGTTTGGCTGGAAAGCCGGAGAAGTCGTAGATTTAACCAGTCATTTTGAAGACGGCGAACGGTACGCCAGACATTTTATTGTTGTGCCCTATGATATTCCGCCGCGCTGCGCGGCCACTTACTTTCCCGAAACCAATGTTTTAGTGCCGATTGAATCGGTCGCCGACCGGAGCAATACGCCGGTTTCCAAGTTTGTCATTATCACCATCGCGCCGCATCTGGCGCAGCCGGGCGCGTCGCCCGAAATTGTCGGTAAATTTGATTATAACTACGTTGACGGGCGCGAACGCCATGGCGCTTAAACGATTGAAATTATGAGTAATTCGCAACCAAATTCAGCGCCCGTTACGCCAACCGGAAAAAACGGCGCGCGTCGAACTTCCAGCTTGATTAATCGCAATTCGTTGACGACATTTGTGGTATTGGGAACGTTTGCGGCGATTTTGACCGGAAAGATTTTAACTGCTCCGAGAGAGAGGGAAAGTGAGCAGTGGATGGACGAAAGCAATCTTAAATCTCGGCATTAAATTTTAAATAATAAAAGTCACTTAAAACAGGAGGCTAAATCAAATGTCGGCTCTTTCATTTCTAGACCGCGCGAACACTGTGGCTCATCCGGGCTATAGCCGCTGGCTCGTTCCGCCCGCCGCGCTTGCTATTCATCTCTGCATCGGACAGGCTTACGCGCTGTCGGTTTTCAATTTGCCGATGTCAAAGCTAATCGGCATTACTCAATCCGTTCCCGGACAAGATTGGGATTTGACGACAACGGTGTGGATTTTTAACATCGCATTTGTTTTTCTGGGGCTGTCGGCGGCAATTTTTGGTAAATGGCTCGAACGCGTCGGCCCGCGCAAAGCGATGTTTGTTTCAGCGCTCTGTTTTTGCAGCGGTTTTTTTATTTCTGCCATCGGGATTTACCTTCACCAAATCTGGTTTTTGTATTTAGGCTACGGCGTTTTGGGCGGAATCGGTCTGGGCTTGGGTTACATTTCGCCAGTTTCGACCTTGATCAAATGGTTTCCGGATCGTCCCGGCATGGCAACGGGCATGGCAATTATGGGTTTCGGCGGCGGCGCTCTGATCGGTTCGCCGCTCGCCGATAATTTGATGAAATATTATGCGACTCCAACTTCGGTCGGCGTCTGGCAAACTTTCGTCACGATGGGCATTCTCTATTTTATCCTGATGATGTTCGGCGTTTTCACCGTTCGCGTTCCGGCCGAAGGCTGGCAGCCGGAAGGTTATGTGCCGCCGGTTAAGCAGGCCGCCGACAGCAGCAACTTTATTACAACGGCCAGTGTTTCAGCTGACGAAGCGATCAGGACGCCGCAGTTTTACCTGCTCTGGCTGGTTTTGTTTTTAAACGTTACGGCCGGAATCGGAATTCTGGCGCAGGCTTCGCCGCTGATTCAGGAATCATTTCCCGGCCGTGTCACCGCCGCCGCCGCCGCCGGATTTGTCGGTTTATTATCGCTCTTTAATCTGGTCGGCAGATTTTTCTGGTCTTCGATTTCAGATTTTACCGGTCGCAAACCGATTTATATGATTTATCTCGGTTTGGGCTGTCTTTTGTACGCGCTTGTTCCGTCGTTGGGTGCGTCCGGTAATTTGACACTGTTTGTGGCGACATTCTGCGTCATCCTCTCGATGTACGGAGCCGGCTTTGCGACAATACCGGCTTATCTGCGCGACATGTTCGGCACTTATCAGGTCGGCGCAATACACGGCAGATTATTAACCGCCTGGTCAGCCGCCGCGATTGCCGGCCCTTCGATTGTCACCTATCTGCGCGATTATCAAACCAAGACACTTCACGTCGCGCCGAAAGACGCATATTCGACGGCGATTTATGTCATGGCCGGTTTATTGGCCGTCGGATTCGTCTGCAATTTGCTGGTGCGCCCGGTTGACGCCAGTCATTATCGTCAAGACGAAACTGCAGCGCCGAATCTTCCGGTTGAACCTGAAACGCCCCGAACAACGCGCAGCGCGACTGCTTAAAAGGAGAAAATTTATGGAACGTGAAACAAATTACACCGGTAAAAAAACTTCGCCGCTGATGATCGCGGCGGCGTGGGCGGTTGTCTCGATTCCGCTTTTGTACGGAATTTACTTTACAACGATTAAAGCGATAGATTTATTTAAGTAAATCTAATTTCGGGAAACAAGAATTGTGGCAAGAGAATTTCAGGCAGGCGACGTATTGATTTTTCAGCTCGAAAGCGGCTTTGGACTGCTTAAGGTTTTGGCGGTTGACGAAGATGAAACCGGCGAACCCGTTTGGCATCTGGCCGCTTTCGAAGATTTATATCTCGACTCGGAAATGGCGGATAATGCGCTGCAAAGTATAGCTTCTCTACGCTTTAGCGAGAAACATTTAGCGCTCACAAATCGCGCTTTTGAAAGCACTCCAACCGCCAGAATGGGCAGCTACGGCGTGACCGAACCGGAGCTGAATCTGGTTGAGGAGTGGCGCGCAAATCCGAACCGAAAAGTCCTGGATACTTCGATTCGATTGTTGCTCGGATTGCGTTAAGGCAATAAAATGTAGGGGCAAGCGGCTTGTCCCCGCCCAATGAGCCGACAGGCGAACAATGCGTCTTTGTCCACGAAGGTTTGTTGTGTGCTTTTAGCTTAACAAGCAATACTTTTAGGAGATATGAATTACGAAACTGCTCGTGAAAGATTGCTAAATCACAGCAATTTAACACATGGTTTAAGTCATGTGTCTGACGATGAAAGTTTGTTATTTGTTTTATGGAACGCCAACAAATCAAAGATTGCCCCAAGTGGTTTGGCAGAAATATCAAAAGATATTGTTACCTGTCTGGAGATTGTGAATACACATTGGAACGGTGCAGTTCCGTCAAAAACTCTGAACAGCCCGAAAGAAATTGAAAGAA
The DNA here is from genome assembly GCA_038212235.1 of Pyrinomonadales bacterium. GTDB lineage: Bacteria > Acidobacteriota > Blastocatellia > Pyrinomonadales > Pyrinomonadaceae > JBBQUS01. The sequence goes on along the minus strand of JBBQUS010000013.1, from coordinate 10,343 downwards.
TATTAGTTTCTGCCATCAGCCAAATCGTTCATGAGAGCTGGCAGTATTTTCGAGAATGGCAAGAAACACAACTTTTTGAGCCACAGCTATTACAACAACTTTCGCTAACGGCATGGACAGTTTCTTGCGCTTGGAACGCCGTTTTGGATGGCGACATTGACGAAATCGCAAAAAACGTGGAAGCCGAGGAAATGGCATGGAAGTTCTTGGAAACAAAATTTGTGCGCTAATTGTTTTCGCGTTTGCAAAACCAAACGCTCATTGGGTGGGGACAAGCCCGCACCCCTACATTTTAGGGACAAGCCGCTCGCCCCTACATTTTTTTGAAGATTTTCGGAGAATTTAAAAGTGCAACCTGAAGAAAAACTTCCCGCCCCGGAAAAGTTTCCCGCCAGAATTTATCAGGAAAATGTTCTGGCGGATTGTTTTGAAGACGCCAAGCGATACTTTTTAGAGGCTTATCTGGACGTAGATTTCGCCCACGCCGTGATGCTGGCCGAGCAGGAAATTATTACTCGCGAGGAATTAAGAGAATTGCTGACGGCCGTTCGCAGTCTGGATTTGGATTCGATCAGACGCGCCGAATATGACGGAAGTTGTGAGGATTTATTTTTTTATCTGCAGCGCGAAATTACCAAACACTGCGACGCTGACACGGCCGGCAAACTGCATACGGCCCGGAGCCGCAATGATATTGACGTGACGATTTACCGGCTGCATCTGCGCCGAGACACTTTAAAGCTGCTGCGTTCGGCGATGGATTTGCGCGAAAATTTTCTGAATTTGGCAGCGCAGCATCACGAAACGCTAATTCCAGCTTATACACATACGCAGCCGGCGCAGCCTTCCACCTTGGCGCATTTTCTGCTCGGAATGGCGGAGAATTTGGGGCGCGACATCAAACGCCTGCAGCGCGCTTTTGACAACATGAATTTGTGTCCGTTGGGTTCGTGCGCGATTACGACCACCGGATTTCCGATCAATCGCCACCGAGTCGCCGAACTTCTGGGGTTTTATGCGCCTACCGTCAACTCCTACGCTTCGATTGCATCGGTAGATTATTTTACCGAAACGCTTGGGGCGACGATTGCGCTCTCAATCAATCTCGGCAAATTCGCGTTTGAATTTCTGCAAATGGCTTCGATGGAATTTAATGTTGTTCGCCTGCCCGATTCTTATGTTCAGGGTTCTTCGATCATGCCGCAAAAGCGCAATCCGGTCGCCCTCGAACACATTAGGGCGCTGTCGAGCAAAGCTCTGGGGCAAAGCCTCGGCGTCATGACGAGCGTTCACAACACTCCGTTCGGCGATATTAACGATGTCGAAGACGATTTGCAGCCGCTAATTTACAGCGCGATGCGCGATGCAACGCGCGCCACGGCGCTTTTTGCCGGAACGATTCAATCGGCGAAATTTAATCTCGAAACGCTGCGCCGCCGCGCAGAGGAAAATTTTATTACCGTCACAGAACTTGCCGATACACTGGTCAGACGCGAAAAACTCTCGTTTCGCATCGCGCATAAAATCGTCGGCAACTGCGTTAAAGCCGCACTCGTCGAGGAAAGCGAGATCAGTCACGAAATTCTGCAAACCGCCGCCAAAGAAATTTTAGGGCGCGAGCTTGCGATGACGGCGGCAGAACTTGCCGAAACACTTTCGCCGGAAAATTTTGTCTCCATCCGCACAATTTACGGCGGAACCGCGCCCGCCGAAACCCGCCGTGCCTTTTCGGTTGAAAAAGAGCATCAGGATGTTGATGAAAATTGGTTTGCCGAAAAGACTGAATTTCTCGAAAAAGCAGCGCGTAGTTTAAAGCAAGCGGTTGATAATCTTTTAGGATAGGACAAAGATACAAATTTATCGGACTTTACAATCCTGGTTCAAAAGTGAAATTATCATCTCAGTTGCTTAATATATCGCTCCCTCCCGTTGCTGCAAATACCGCAAGTATTAGAGCAACTGTAATTCCAGCGCCAACTCCGACCGCAATGGCGATGTTCGCAGGGGTTGAAAGGCCTTTGCTTCTGAGCTGCGCGACGTCGCGGTAATTGATTGAGGTTATTTGCTTTGTTTTTGAATCTGTCAGAGTAAACGAATCATCGCCTGTCTGGCTGATATATCCGTTGATTTTGGTTCCGTCAAACAGCTTGACCTTAATCCGTTTCTTTTCCCCTGTTCCGCGTTTGAGCACATTCGCTTTAATTTTTGCCGCTGTCGAAGCGTCGCCGGTTGTTTTAGTTTGAGCAAAAATGAGCGAGGAATGCGCGCTGAGCAGCAACAAACAGCTTAATGCGAAAGATAACAACTGTTTTATCATAAAATATTTCCATCTGTGTTTTGTTATTTGAAGTTGATGGCCAACCACCAAAAGACTAAAATTGCGTTGTTGGCGCGCCAAATCATACTCTGAATAAATAAACAATTCAAAGAACCGGCGACAGACTTGTTTTCCGGGAATTGTTCGTTGACAAGACGCAGATAGAATTGAGAATCAATGTATAATTCGGACTTGTAACTCGCTAACAAGAATTTAAACGACGGTTTGTTTTTTGTACTTATTTTAGCGATTGTTTCGCTTGAGCGTAAAACGAAGTTTGTTATGGGCAAAATCAGAGTCTTATCCGATAATCTGGCAAATCAAATCGCGGCGGGCGAAGTGGTTGAGCGTCCGGCGTCGGTAGCGAAAGAATTACTCGAAAACTCTCTGGACGCCGGCGCGACCAGAATACTGATTGAAATCGAAGCGGGTGGGCGGAGACTGCTCAAAATTTCAGACGACGGCGAAGGAATGTCGCGCGATGACGCGGTGCTGGCGTTTGAGCGTCACGCGACTTCCAAGTTAAAAACTCTCGAAGATTTAAACTCTATTTCGACTCTGGGTTTCAGGGGGGAAGCGCTGGCTTCGATTGCTTCGGTCGCCCGCGTCGAACTCACAACCAAAACCAACAGCGAATCTGCCGCGACGCGCGTCTCGATTGAAGGCGGACGGCTGATTGACGTCAAAGACGCCGCGCACCCTACCGGTACGACTCTGATTGTTCGCGATCTGTTTTTTAACACTCCGGCGCGGCGTAAATTTTTGCGTTCTGAAGCGACGGAAAATTTTCATCTGATCAATCTCGTCACCCACTACGCGCTGGCGCATCCCGACAAAGCTTTTACTCTCAATAATAACGGGCGCGAAGCGATGCGCGTGACTCCGGCTCGCACTTTGCGCGAACGCGCTTTTCAGATTTTCGGAGCGGATTTTATTGATAATTTGCTGGCGGTCGGGGGCGGGCGCGAATTTGTCGCCAGAGTCTCCGGTTTTGTTTCAGCGCCGAGGGAACGCCGGACGACGCGCGACGCGCAGTATTTTTTTATCAACGGACGTTTTGTTCGGGATAAAATCCTGGGTCGCGCCGTCACCGAAGGCTACCGCGCGGTTTTGCCGCACGGTGTGTATCCGGTCGCGCTCCTTTTCGTCGAAATTCCGGCTGAAGAAGTTGATGTCAACGTTCATCCGGCCAAAACCGAAGTCAGATTTCGCCGCCCCGAAGCCGTTCGCGAAAGCGTCACCGAAGCCGTCCGCGCCGCTCTGACGAGCGCCGGTATTGTTTCAGACATTAAAGCCGAAGACCAAATTTTGCCCGATAATTCCGTCGAATTTGCCGCACCGTTCGGCTCTCCGGCCGGTCAAACTGCGGAAACGTCAGATAATTTTGACGCGTTATCGGCGCAGGAAATGTTTAATTCGTTCGGATTTGCGCCGCCCGAACCGACAGACTCTCTCGCCGACCGGAAAATTCATGATGAGCCGCCATTGCCGCGACAGACCGAAGCGGAGTTTTCGGTTCCCGTAATTGACGAGAACGCTCCGTCGTTTGAATCTCTGGCGAACAATTCAATTACCGAAATACAGGTTGAGAGCCAAACCCTGAATGCGCCGGAACCAGACGGTATCGCCCAACCGGAACCAAAGATTTCAGACTTGCTGAACAATCCGAATTCCGAACTCCGAACTCCGAACTCTCCCGTTCCGCCGCTCGATTCCGCCGCCAAACTGCCGAAAGCGGTTGAGGTTGAGAGTTTGCCGTCTTCCGGCATTCGCCCCGTCGGGCAGCTTCATCAAAGTTACATTATCGCTACCGACGCTCAAGGTCTGCTTTTAGTTGACCAGCACGTTGCGCATGAACGGATTTTGTTTGATAAATTTCGCAAAGGCTTAACTGAGCGCAAACCCGAATCGCAAAATCTGCTGCTGCCGGAAACGCTCGATTTAAGTCCGGCGCAAACGGCGGCCTTTGATCTGGTGCAAAATGATCTCGAAGATTGCGGTTTCGCGCTGATGCGCCTTTCGGGCCGCACCGTCGCCATCAAAGCCGTTCCGGCCGATTTGCCGCACGGAGAAGCCCGAAACCTGCTGCGCGAAATCCTCGAAACGATTGACAAAGAAAAACGCGGCACGGCGCGTGACACTCTGCGCGATTCGATTGCCGCCTCGCTCGCCTGCAAAGCTGCGGTCAAAGTCAATATGTCGCTGACGATGGAAAAAATGCAGTGGCTCTGCGACAAATTGCTGACAACTTCCTCGCCGACGACTTGCCCGCACGGACGCCCCGTCATTTTGCGTCTCACCATGCGCGACATCGAGCGCGGTTTTCATCGCACCTAAATAAAAGCAGGCGAATCCAATGCTTTTATCAAAATAAAGCATAGTCAGCAATCAAGATTGTATTTTTTTAGCGGCTTTTGGTGAGCGGTGATTTATCGTAGGTTTTGCGGTAATCTTCGCCTTCGATAATGACTGTCTGGCACATTTCGTAGATGCGTGAGCGAAGACGTGTGCCGATGCGGTCTTCCAGTGTTTCTTCTCCGTCACGGCGGCGCGTGTCGGAGTAATTGGTTGTGAAGATGGTGAGTTTTTTATCATTGTAGCGCGTATTGATAATCAACATCATCGTATCGCGCACCCAATCGGTCGGTTTTGACGCGCCCAGTTCGTCCAAGACCAAAACTTCCGCATCAAAAATCGGCGACAAAACGCTCAGTTCTGAAATCTTTGAAACCGGATTATAAGAATTTTGGATTTCTTTAAGCAGCGAGCCGAATTCGTAGAACAAACAATTGACGCTTTTTTCAATCAAAAGCTTTAAAACGCTGACCGCGAGATGCGTTTTACCGACTCCGACCGAACCCATAAAGAGCAATCCGCGTTCGACCTGCGGAAACTGCATGGCTAAATCGAAAGAGAGCTGATAGGCGCGGCCTTGAGTGAGGTTGCGTTTTTTAAAATTATCGAATTGACAATCAAGATAACGGCGCGGGAGGCGCGCGGCGGTCAGCAACTTGCCGTAGGAATCGCGTCGTTTGCACTGGCACGGGCGGGCGCCGCGCCCCTGCACAACTTCGTAGCCGGTTCCGTGACAAACCGCGCAAACTTCAACTTCCACTCCCAAATCTTCGGGCGAGGTCTGCGCACTCTCCTCCTGCTCAAAGGTAGGGACAAGCGACAGTTGATGAAATTTGGCTCTCTCTGCTGACATTATAAAGTTTAGTAAGACACAGGGCGCGTAATTTTCGTTCTGCCTTTAGGGAAACGGCAAAACGCGAATCCAAGAAAACGGTCGGAAATTTGACTCCATGAATCTCAAAGTCGAAACTGATAACGGATTATAACACTAGCCAATTTGATTTCAAGCAAAATCTTATCTCGCTGTTTTCAACAAAAATCGGCCTTCGAGTGGTTTGGTAAAATATCGTCCGCTTTTTCCACCTGTGGAAAAGCCGGTCAAGGTTAGCGAACGAAAAGATTTAGGCCGCCTGAAGTTTATTTTGCGAAAAGGTTGCCGGACAAATTCTTTTTCCTGAAGAAATAAATCAGGCAATTTTGCAAATCGCTTTAATCTCGGTATCTTAAGTTCTTTGCGATTAAATTGTCAGAAATTTTTATGAGCATTTGGCGAGGTTTATTAAACAAATTGGGGCTGGCTAAAACAAAGGCCGACCGCGCTCCGATTTCAATTTTCCTGCTGGACGATGATCGGCGGCGGCATCGCTGGTTTGAAAAACGGTTTGCGACGGACGAGTTGGACATTGCTGAAACCGTCGTTGAAGCTAAAGAACTATTGAGCGCAAATTCCTATGACGCGGTTTTTCTTGATCACGATTTGCTTCCCGAACATTACAATTCGAGCGAACCCGATGACGAACGCACCGGTTACGCCATCGCTCTCTGGCTGGCGAAAAGCCCCGGCGTTCAAAACGCTTCGCGCGTTTTTGTTCATACCCGCAATGCCGATGCCGCCATTCGAATGGTTGAAATCATGCGCGCCGCCGGGCGGCAGGTTGAGTATGTTCCTTTTCCTCTGCTCGAACAGCGAATTAAAAATTATTGGTAGCCGTTAATGCGGAATTTTAAGATTACATTTTAAATAAAATTTAAAAATTCCAAATATTTTTTCTAGAGTCTAAATCTCCTTTACGGACATAATTTATATTAATATTTTGTCTTAATTTCATAACATTAGTACTAAAATTCAAATAATTAAACCCTTATTCTGCTTGACAAATGTTTCTCAGCGAATTAATTTTTACGTAAAACTTATCGCTTTTTGTTCGCAGTTTATCAGATGTATCTGGCGGCTTTGATAAGAAATAAATTTATCTTTTTATCTTCAGCTGCGTTTGAGGCTTTTTTCCTCACAACAGTTTTAATTTGCAGCCAAACTTCACCACTCTGATTAGTTTTGTAACAAGCTGCGGTAGCAAACAACCGCTATCCGAAAGCCAAGCGCGAAAAACCGAAGGGTAGCAAATCATTAATAAACCTTGCTTAAAGAAATTATGTTAGGAGAACTATGACAAAAAAACGAGTTATGCCGGTTATCGGAAGTGGTCTGGCGTTTATCTTAATGTGCGGATTAACCTGGCAAATGCTGCCAAAAACCAATGCCGCGCTGGGCGAAAAATCAGGCGTCTCCACATTTTCGACGCAGGTTGCCGCGACCGATGAAAACTCAACAATCTTACTTAATGCCGCTAAAATTAATGTTAAAACTGAAGCCGGACAAGCCTTGCGCCAAGCGGTCGGCGCTTTCTCCGGCAAGCGAATGCATCTGGTTAAATTTAGCGGCTCCATTCAACCCGAATGGTACAAATCGTTGATCGAAGACGGTCTGGAAATTGTTGACTATATTCCAAGCTATGCGTATCTCGTTTACGGCGACGCGGAAAGTCTGCGGAGAATGCAGACCCGCGCCAGCGTGGTTAACAGCCCGATTGAATGGGATGCCGATTATCCGGCGGATTACCGCATTCAGCCGGGCGTTTATGCCGCAGGAGAAAAAGGCGCAAAATTAAATCAACTTGCGACAAATTCCTTTGTCGTTCAATTACATAAGGATGACGAGACCAATGCGGAAACGATTAATCTCATCGGCAGTCTCAAAAAACAGGAAATCGCCAATCGTTGGGAAGTCTTAAAATACGTTAATTTCGTCGTTGCTCTTGATCAAGAAGGTTTGCGGCAGCTGGCGGAAAGACCTGATGTGATTTCAATCGCGCCGTGGATTGAACCGACGAAAAATGACGAACGTCAGGATATTATTATGTCGGGCAATTTGACCGGCAATATTCCAACACCCGGCAACTATTTGAGTTATCTGGCGGGCAAAGGTTTTACTCAGACTCAATTTGACTCTTCCGGTTTTGTCGTCAATGTTTCCGACGACGGTCTGGATTCCGGCGCGTCAAACACGGCGGGCGTTCCCAATCCTTTGACGCAGTTCGTTTTAGCCAAACAAGGCGATCCGGCAAACAATAGCCGCGTCGCTTATATTCGTCCCTACGGCTCGGCCACGTTGGCTGATTCAGCCGGCTGTGACGGTCACGGCAATTTGAACACCAGCATTATCGGCGGTTACGTGCCGGACGGCGCGCCTTTTAATGCCTTTCCGCACGCCGACAGCAGCGGTTTTCGCTATGGTTTGGGAGTCGCACCGTTTGTTAAAGTCGGAAATTCCACGATTTTCAAAATCGGCGGCTCATACAGCAGCCCCAACATTCCCAATCTCGAAGCTGAAGCTTATCGCGACGGCGCGCGGATCAGCTCAAATAGCTGGGGCGCAAACAGTGCGGGCGGTTACGGCGCCGATTCGCAAACCTACGATGCCATTGTCCGCGACGCTCAAAGCGCGACTTCATCGGTTCCAGCCGCTGGCAACCAGGAATACACGGTTGTTTTCGCCGCCGGTAACGCCGGTGCGGGAGCTTCGACGGTCGGTTCGCCGGGAACTGCCAAAAACGTCATTACAGCGGGCGCGTCGGAAAACGTTCAAGCCTTTGGCGGCGCGGACGGCTGCGGCGTCACCGATGCTCAAGCCGACAGCGCCAACGATATTATCGGTTTCTCCGGTCGCGGCCCGACTACCGATGGACGCAAAAAGCCGGAACTCGTCGCTCCGGGAACGCACGTTTCGGGAGCGGTCGCGCAAAATACGACGGCCACCGGCCCCGTTACCGGCAACGGTGCTCAGAGAGCTTGCTTTAACGGCAGCGGCGTCTGCGCCGGCGTCGGCGGTAATCTCTTCTTCCCGGCCGGACAACAGTGGTACACGGCTTCGTCCGGAACCAGCCATTCAACTCCGGCAATCGCGGGCGCGACGGCGCTGGTTCGTCAGTATTTCATCAACCAGTCTTTAAATCCGCCAAGTCCGGCGATGACTAAAGCGCTGTTGATGAACACGGCGGCGTATCTGAACGGTGTCGGCGCCAACGATAATCGCTGGTCAAACAATCAGGGAATGGGCTTGCTCAATCTCAACAACTTTTTTGACATTTTCGCGCGGGCGCACATTTTTAAAGATGAAGGCGCCGGTGAATTATTTACCGCCACCAGTCAGTCCAGAACCTATACCGGAACAATCGTTAGTTCGAGCAAACCTTTAGACGTTACTCTCGCTTGGACGGAGCCTCCGGGTTCGACGACCGCCGCTTCGCCGACCAATAACCTCGATCTCGAAGTAACGGCTGGCGGACAAACATACAAAGGTAATGTTTTTACCGGCGCGTTTTCTTCGACCGGCGGCACAGCCGATAATAAAGACAACGTGGAGAGCGTGATAATTCCAGCGGGAGTGACGGGGGCGGTCGTTGTCAAAGTCACTGCCACGAACATCGCAGGCGACGGCGTTCCGGGCAACGCTTCGGCTCTCGACCAGGATTTCGCGCTCGTTGCTTCTAACTTAAATGAGGTTCCGGCTGCCGTTGTGGACGGAACGATAGCTTATGTTTCGGATAACGGCACTCCGGTTAACAACGTTCCCGATCCGGGCGAAACTGTGACGGTCAACCTGACCCTGCAAAACGTCGGCACGGCCGGCACCGGAAACGTTACCGCGACGCTGCTCAGTACGGGCGGAATTACCAATCCGAGTCCGGCGCAAAGTTACGGCACTTTAACGGTCGGCGGAATGCCGGTTTCGCATAATTTTAGTTTCCAGGTTCCGGCGGGCGCGACCTGCGGCAGTCAGATTACGCTGACTTTCGCCATTAACGACGAGACAAACACGACTAATATTACTAAAACTTACACGCTCGGCACATTGCAGCAAACCTTAAACGAAAGCTTCGACGGCGTGACGGCTCCGGCGCTGCCGACAGGCTGGACAAACACGCAAAGCGGTTCCAATACCGGTTGGGTAACTACGACGACCACGCCTGACACTGCTCCGAACGATGCTTTCGCTCCTGATTTGACCACACCGGGCGGTGCTGATCTGACTTCGCCGGTGATAAATATCAATTCAGCGAGCGCTACCTTAAGCTTCCGCCTGAGCTACAATACCGAGCCAACCTGGGACGGCGGAATTCTGGAAATCAAAGTCGGGAGCGGCACTTTCCAGGAGATTACAGCGGCAGGCGGGACATTCGTGACGGGAGGCTACAACAGCGGTGTTCGCGGAACGGGAAATCCTCTCGGTGTGCAGCCGGGCTGGTCCGGCAATTCCGGCGGCTATATCAATGTTTTGGTCAACCTGCCGGCTTCAGCCAACGGCCAGGCCGTCCAATTCAAATGGCGCGTCGGCAATGACGACAGCGTAGCTCCAACCGGCGGCGGCGTGCGAATTGATACGGTCAAGGTGTTTGGTTCATATCAATGCGCGACTGTTGGCGGCGGCACTGTCACCTCGCGATTTGACTTTGACGGAGACGGAAAGACAGATTTATCAGTCTTCCGCAACGGAACCTGGTATGTCCAGAAATCCACCGGCGGCTTTACCGCCGTGCAGTATGGAACGACCGGCGACCAACTCGTCCCGGCCGATTACGACGGCGACGGCAAAACCGATTATGCCGTTTTC
>JBBQUS010000012.1:0-84170 GCA_038212235.1 Pyrinomonadales bacterium | reverse complement strand
AATAATTGGGGCGCATTTTATTCGCACGGGCCGCATAATCATGAATATCTGCAGGAAATGAACCGCGAGGTTTTATCGAAATATGACATTATGACGGTCGGCGAAGTCGGCGTTTCTGCCGAGGATGCGCATAATTTTGTTGACGAAGACCGTCACGAACTCAATATGATTTATCACTTTGACGGAGTCGGTTTAGGTTATCTGCCAAACTCTAAAAAGCTGATTGACCCGAAGGGCTGGAGCTTGATTGATTTTAAAAATGTCTATTCTAAATGGAGCGACAATTTTGAGCAAAAAGGTTGGGGCACAATTTATCTCGGCAACCACGACCAGCCGCGGATGCTGACGCGCTGGGGCAATGACAGTCCGGAATTTCGCGATATCTCGGCAAAAATGCTGTCCACCTTCCTGCTGACGATGCGCGCCACGCCGTATTATTATTTCGGCGATGAGCTTGGCATGAACAACATCAAATTCGACAAAATCGAGGATTACAAAGATATCGAATCAATCAACTGGTACAAAGGAATCGAGAAGGAAGGCGGCGATTTGAAACAGTTTATGGAATCGCAAAAAATTTCCGCCCGCGACAACGGTCGGACGCCGTTTCAATGGGATTCAACCCCGAACGCCGGATTTACGAGCGGCACGCCGTGGCTCAAGGTCAATCCGAATTACAATTTAGTTAACGTCGCCGCCGAAGAAAAGGATGCCAATTCGCCGCTCAACTATTTCAAAAATCTGGTTCAATTGAGAAAAAAAGAATTAACTCTCGTTTACGGTAAATACACGCTTTTGGATAAAGATAATCCGAATGTTTACGCCTACACGCGCGAATTAAACGGCAGAAGAATTTTGGTTTTACTAAATTTTAAAGCGCAGCCGGCAACAGTCAACACCGGTCTTGACCTTGCGCAAGCTAAGGTGTTGCTCGGCAATTATCCTCAATCCTCAACTAACAGCGAATTAAAACCGTATGAGGCCGTGGTTTTTGAATTGCCGTCCAATTAGTGGTCAATAGAAATGACTAAATGATGAGAAAAATTGCGGTTGTGACCACTTCGCGGGCGGATTACGGACATCTGTACTGGATTTTGCGCGAGCTGCAAACTCATCCTGATGTTCAACTTTCGCTGATAGTTTTAGGTGCTCATTTATCGCCTGAATTCGGACAGACCGTTTCCGAAATTGAACGAGACGGTTTTCCGATTGCAGAAAAAATAGAATGTTTGATTAGTTCCGACAGCGATGTCGGGATGGCAAAAACAATCGGTGTGGCAACGCTCAGCCTAGCCGATACGCTCGGGAAACTTCGTCCAGACATTCTCTTATTAATTGCCGACCGTTATGAAATGCTGGCTCCGGCGTCGGTTGCGCTGGCTTTAAGAATCCCAATAGCACACATCGAAGGCGGCGAAATCAGCGAGGGCGCAATTGACGATGCCGTCCGCAACGCCTTGACAAAGATGAGTCATTTGCATTTTACGCCGACCGAACACGCCGCTCAACGAGTGACTGCAATGGGTGAAGAAGAGTGGCGCGTTTTCCGAACGGGTGCTCCGTCACTCGATCATTTGCGCCGCCGGAAGCTTTTTGCGCGAGCGGAAATCGAGCAGGCTTTAAAAATCAATCTCGCGCCGCCGACAATCCTCGTGGCGTATCATCCGGTGACGCTCGAACTCGATCCGACGCGCGAGGCCGATGCCGTTTATGCCGCGCTTGAACGACTAAATCGGCAAATCATTTTTTGTTTTCCAAACTCCGATGCCGGCAGCCGTGACTTGATAAAACGCGCCGAGGTTTTTTGTCAAACGCACGCAAGGGCGCGGATTTTCGTTAACTTAAATCATCTTAAATACTGGAGTTTGCTTGGTTTGGTTGACGCTCTCGTCGGAAATTCGAGCAGCGGAATCATGGAAACGGCTTCACTTAAAACGCCCACCGTCAACATTGGTATTCGCCAGAGAGGGCGTGAACGCGCCGCAAATATTATAGATGTCGAACCTGATGCCGAAAAAATCGTAGCTGCGATTGAAAGAGCCGTCTCGGATGAATTTAAAGCTGGTTTACAGAACCTTCCCAATCCATACGGCGACGGCACGGCAGCAGAAAAAATCGTCAAAGTTTTAACTACAGTCGAGTTAGGCGAAAAACTGCTTGTCAAAAAAGCCGTAGAATTAGCTTCGTCATGAACATCCCACTCTCTGCGCCCGACATTACCGAAGCCGAAATTGACGCCGTTGTGAAAGTTTTGCGTTCCGGGCGCTTGAGCCTCGGAAATAGTTTAATCGAATTTGAAGATGCCGTCGCCGGATATGTCGGCGCTCAAAACGCGGTGGCAGTTAATTCCGGGACGAGCGGGCTGCATTTGGCGGTGCGGGCTTTGGGAATCTCTGCGGGAGATGAGGTTTTAGTACCGAGTTTTACTTTTATCGCTGCCGCCAACGTTATTCTGCAAGAAGGCGCGACACCGATTTTTGTTGAAGTTGACGAGCAAACGCTCAATTTTGACCCGCGCGAAATCGAGCTTAAAATTTCACCGCGCACCAAAGCGATTATGCTCGTTCACACTTTCGGAAGACCGGCGGCCCTGACGGAAATATTAGAGCTGGCGGAGCGGCACAAGTTGTTGATCATTGAAGATGCTTGCGAAGCGCTCGGCGCGACCTACAAACAAAAAATGGTCGGAACTTTCGGGCGGTGCGGCGTCTTTGCATTCTATCCAAACAAACAAATTACGACGGGCGAAGGAGGCATAATTACAACCGATGACAAAAGTTTAGCGGAGAAAATGAGAAGCCTCAGAAATCAGGGGCGCGGAGTCGGCGGCGATTGGTTTGAGCATCAGGAGCCCGGTTTTAATTACCGGCTGAACGAAATGAGCTGTGCGCTCGGAACGATCCAAATCAGCCGCATCAAGGAGATTTTAAATCTCCGTCAATCAGCTGCAGTTAAATATTACGACCGTTTAAAATCCTGCCGGAATCTTATTTTGCCGGAATTAACCGTTAAAGACGGCAAGATTAGCTGGTTTGTTTTTGTTGTCCGGTTAAGAGAAAAATATTCGCGCCACGAGCGCGATTTGGTTGTTGCCGAAATGCAGCGACGCGGAATCGGCTGCGGCAGATATTTTGCCCCGATCCACCTCCAAAAGTTTTTTCGGGAGAAATTTGCAACAGGCGGACTTTCAAAAACTGAAAAAATTGCCGACAGCATTATCGCACTGCCTTTTTTTAATCTGATTGCTGACGACGCGATAGATTATGTCTGCGAAAATCTGCTTGAAATAATATCAAAGCTGAATCGTTAAGTTTATCGTCCTGGATTATGATTCGAGAAAGAAGTCAACCCGCACAAGTTGTTATATCAAATCCCCGTTGCCGTCAACGATTATCTATAATGGTTATTGTTAAATCAATTATTGATTACAAAATTATATAAATATTAGAGGTAAACTTAATGATTCCATTTAGATTAGAATACGCGATTGAAGCAATCAATTCACAAAATATTAATTTATCACAACGAAAAGTCAAAAAAAACGAACTGAGCCAAACAAATTTGTTAAAGAATGATGACCGCCGGGATGTTCGCCCCGCTTTATTGTTTAAAGGTCGTAAATTTCACTGGCGCTGGTTAATGGATTGGATTACGGGATAAATTAATTATTATTAAGCCCGAAGACAGCAAATCAACTTATGATTATCAGAATTTTCATTTTGATACTTTCTGCCGCTGTTATTGCCTCCTGCGATAACAGCGTTCAGCAGAGGCCGAGCCCGGAAACAAATATCCAATTGTCAGCTTCACCAAATAGTCAGGCACAGCCGGAATATTCCGAGCTTTACCGCCCGCAATTTCACTTTACGCCCAAAGCGATGTGGATGAACGATCCAAATGGGATGGTTTATTATGACGGCGTTTACCATTTGTTTTTTCAACAAAATCCTACCGAAAGCACATGGGGAGATATTCATTGGGGACACGCCGTGAGCAAGGATTTAGTTCACTGGGAACAGCAGCCGCCGGCGCTCACACCTGATAATCTGGGGCTGATTTTTTCCGGCAGCGCGGTGGTTGATGCAAACAATACTTCCGGTTTCGGTGCTGACGGTAAAATTCCGCTCGTTGCTCTTTACACGAGCCACAGCATGGAAAAAGAACAGCAGGGAGCGACCGATGTTGAAAATCAAAGCCTTGCTTTCAGTCTTGATAACGGCGTTACCTGGACAAAATATCAAAATAATCCGGTGCTCAAAAATCCCGGCACGAGAGATTTCCGCGATCCGAAAGTGTCTTGGTACGAACCTGCCAAAAAATGGATTGCGGTGCTCGCGGTCGGCGACCACGTCGAGTTTTATTCATCGCCAAACCTGAAAGATTGGACAAAGGAAAGCGAGTTTGGCAAAACCTCGGGCTCTCACGGCGGCGTTTGGGAATGTCCGGACTTGGTCGAACTTGACAGTAACGGACAGAAAAAATGGGTGTTGTTTGTCAGCATCAATCCCGGCGCGCCAAACGGCGGCAGCGCCACGCAGTATTTTGTCGGTGACTTCGACGGGAAAAATTTTCAGACATCCGAAACCGAAACCAAATGGATTGATTACGGAACGGATAATTACGCCGGCGTCACCTGGTCTAACACAGCTAACCGCCGTATTTTTCTCGGCTGGATGAGCAATTGGAATTACGCCCGAGATGTTCCAACCAGTCCGTGGCGCAGCGCCATGACGGTTCCGCGCGAGCTGAGCCTAAAAATGGTTGGCAGCAAATATTTTGTCGCAGCGGAACCTGTTGCGGAAATGGGTAAATTATCGGTCAACCCGAGCGTCCTTGAAAATCTGAAGGTTGCTGGCGGATATCATCTTTCCGAAAAGGTTGACAACTCCAGCGGGCGTTTCAGGTTAAAATTTACAGTTCCGCAAATCGCCGACTGGTCAATTATTTTGTCTAATTCCGTCGGTGAACAGATTATCGTCGGATACGATCAAGCCTCAAATAATTATTATCTCGACCGCAGCAAATCCGGAAAAACGGACTTTGAAAACAGTTTTGCGCGCGCTGCCATCAAAGCGCCGCGGATAGCCGCTCAAAACTCAATGAAAGTAGATTTGCTGGTTGATTCAGCGTCGCTCGAACTCTTCGCCGATGACGGGTTGACCGCGTTAACCGGCATCTTTTTTCCCACTCAAACTTTGCGCAGTATTGAGATTAAATCATCAAGCGAAATCGTAATTCCGAAGCTGGAGTTTTCACACGTCGAATCTATCTGGAAAAAATGATTTTATGTTCTGACAAAAACATCCAGGCGCAAACTCATTCAGCAGTTTTAAAAATCCCCGGCAAGTATTGCTTTAAGCTGTCAGTTTTGCGCTGAATCGGCTCCGCAGGATTTTCTGACGACTATTTCACAGTCGAGTAAAGTGGCGCGAGCTGGCATCTGCGGGTGCGCAATGCGCTCAAGCATCAAGCGGAGAGCGGTTTCGCCGATTGCGCGGCAGGGCTGATGCACCGTCGTTAAGGGCACGGAGAGCAGCGAAGCAAACGTCAAATCATCAATTCCGACAATTCGGATATCATCGGGAACGCGAATTTTATTTGCCAACAGCTCGTGCATGAGGCGTCCGGCGGTTCGGTCGTTGGCACAAACAAAGGCGTCATACTCGCTCGCTCGCCGGACAATTTCAAAATATTTTTCCGCTGATAACAGGACAATACTTTTATCCGTTTCTAGTTGCCCGTGTTCGAGCAGAGCGCCTTTAAAACCCATAATTCGCGCTTTGACGGTCGAAACCTGATTTTGGTGGCCGATAAAACCTATTCGCTCCGCGCCGAGTTTGATTAAATGTTCGGCGGCGCTGAATCCGGCGCGATAATTATCAATTCCGACCAGATCGCATATTTCACGTTTTGAAACAACTTCTTCAGGATGACGGTCAAGCAGAACAACCGGTATTTTCGCTTTCTTAAAGGTTCGAATAATCTGGTTGTTGATGTCTGTTTTCTTGAGCTGATTTTCAAGCGGTGCGAAAAACACTCCCGAAATTTTTCTTTCGATATACCTCCGGCACAACTCAAGCAGATTTTTCTCGGAATTTAGATTATTGGTGTGCGCCCACAAAAGCGCGTGGCCTTTTGCTTCGGGCGAAGCGGCGATGCCCTGACAAATCGGCTCAAAAATTTCAGTGTCACCGAGATTAGGAATTATTAAACCGAACGTCATATTTTCAGAAACCGGCGACGCAGTTATTTCGCGAACATATGAACCGGAACCGGCAATCCGCTCGATCAAATTTTCGTTTTGCAGTTCACGCAACGCTCGGCCGACCGTGATTCGCGAGACATTAAATTTTTTGACGAGCGCGGCTTCGCTCGGAAGTTTCTGACCCGGTTTGTAATGTTCCAAACTGATCTCTTCTTTTAAATGTTCCAATACTTTTCGGTACAGCGGCGTTCGAACATCAACCTTTTCTGCCATTAATTTGTTATAACAGCTGTCTCTTACTTACACAAGCCTGTTGTATTAGATTTTAATATAGGACTTTTTAAAGCTGTTAGTTTCAAACAGATAAATAATTGAAACTTCTAACCGATTGGCAAATAATTGGTTAGACTAAAATTAAATTGTAAGCTTTTTTTGCTGGATAAAATCGGAATGTTCTATTCTAAAAATTATCAAATCCAAAAATATCAATCGAATTACTTATTGATGCGTTACTGCTGCCTTTTTATTTTTACTCTAATTTTTACAGGCTTAATCTTTCAGGCCACGGCAAACGCTCAAAACACGGCGGCAACCCAGACGCCGCAATTGTCTGTCTCTCCAACTGTTTATCCAACTCCGATTCCCTTTTCAGATGTGATCGGGCAGTCGGATCAAGCTAATTTTACTTTGCAGGAAATTGCGTCGAACACGGCCGCCAACCCGACGGCGGATATTATCGAACGCGATTTACCGGCATTGACGGATGAAATAAACGCCAGAGTCGAAGAAACAGCGCAGGTTGTCGCCAATCGTTTGTCGCTTGAAAATTTGAGACGTTTTGAAAACGATTGGCGCGTTTTGGCCAAAAATTTACCGCAATGGAAAAATGATTTGACCGACAGCGCCCGTAAGCTCGAAGCAAATTTGACGCCGCTTAATGACCTCGAAAAAAAGTGGCAGACGACTCAAAGCGACCCGGCTAATAACGATAGTGCGCCGGTTGAAGTCACGGCGCGGATTCAAAGTATTCTGACAGCCAGCGCCGATGCTCGCCGCCAAATTGGGGTTCAGCAGGCACGCATTGTCAGCTTACAGGACAGAGTCGCTGAACAGCAGAAACGCGTTGACGGGGCGATAGCTTCGATCAGAGAAACGCGGACGGCTCTGGTCGGGCAGCTGCTCGTGCAGGACAGCCCGCCAATCTGGAGTCGAGAGTTGTGGGCTCAATCGCAAGCAGACGTGTTAGGACAATCCGGCGCTTCCTTATCCGCACAGCTCAACGTCCTAAGAGATTTTGCCGGTCGTAACTTCATCAGAATCATTATTCACCTGCTTGTTTTCATTGGCTTTGCGGGCAGTCTGATATTCTTGCGCCGCCGGGCGCATCCGTGGGTTGAAAAAGATGCGGCTCTCAAAAATGCCGCCGTGATTTTTTATTTGCCGATTTCAACGGCACTGGTTCTGGCAATTCTCTTCAGCTCGCAAATTTATCCGCAAACCCCGCAAATCATGGGCGCGATTTTCGGCGCGATTGTGCTCATTCCGACTATTATTATCCTGAGGAAACTGATCGAACGCTCGCTTTACCCGATTCTTTATTCACTTGTTATTTTTATTTTGTTGATCTACTGCGAACGATTTCCGATTCACAGGAAATTATCTGGCGGCTATTGTTTCTGGCGGAAATGCTCGGTGGGTTTTTGTTTTTTCTCTGGCTCTGCCGCGCGCGCCTGACGAAAAACCTGGCCGACAAAATTCAGCATAACAATGTTTTCCGCACCTTTAGATTCGTGGCTTACGCTGCTCTACCGATTTTCGGCCTGGCATTTTTAGCTAATGTTTTCGGCCTTGTCAGTCTTTCGCAGATTTTGGGCAACGCTGTTTTACGAAGCAGCTATGTCGCTTTGATCTTTTATGCGATTGTCCGAATTGCTGATGGATTAATAATTTTCGCACTTCGTTTCCGCCCCCTCTGTCTGCTGAAAATGGTGCAGAAATACCGCTCTTTGATCCAAAAAAGGTCGCGGAAATTCTTGCGCTGGATTGCCTTTGGCGCTTGGATTCTGATCACGCTCGAACTTTTGTCGCTTCGCGATCCGCTCTATCAGGAAATTAAGGCAATCTTGACCGCCCGGCTGGACGTCGGTTCCCTGAGCATTTCACTGGGCGATATTCTGCTGTTTGCGGTGACGGTGTGGGCGGCGTTTCTGCTTTCCCGTTTTATTCGCTTTGCGCTCGAAGAAGATGTTTATCCGCGCGTCCCACTCGAACGCGGGCTTCCTTACGCAATCTCGACTTTGCTCAACTACACGATTCTGCTCGTCGGATTTTTTCTGGCGGTTGCCGCCGCCGGTTTTGATTTAACCAAATTTACGATTCTCGCCGGAGCATTCGGAGTCGGCATCGGGTTTGGTTTGCAAAACATCATCAATAATTTTGTCTCAGGCCTGATTTTACTTTTCGAGCGCCCGGTCAAAGTCGGTGATTTTGTCAAAATCGGCGACTCGACCGGAACCATTCGGCGGATCGGGATTCGCGCGAGCGTCGTTCATGTCTGGGATAATTCGGATGTCATCGTGCCCAACAGCAAACTGATTTCCGAGAATGTGATCAATTGGACTTTTTCGACGCAGCAGCGCGGCATCGAAATTATTTTCAGCGTCCCGCCCGCGACCACTCCGAAACAAGTCATTGAGATTATGGAAAAAGCCGCCGAGAACCATCCGCTCATCTCCGAAGCCCCGCTACCGCAGGTCTTGTTTGACGAAATCTCGTTTGACCGTTTGACCTTTAAATTGAGAGCCTGGACTGATTATTTTGATAAGGTCTTAAAAATTCGCAGCGATTTGGTGCTGGCAATCAGCGAGGCTTTGAACGCTGAAAATATTCCGCACGAAAAGATAATTTCCGAAGCGGTTTAAACAGACGGTTTTCTGGTTGAACGAGCACCCAAAAAGCAATTATCTGCCTAACTAAACTCGTCGTATTTGGGGAAAAGCTGTTTGATGTGTTCGGCGGGCGTGTAATTTTTGTCAACAAAGAAAAGCGAGACGATGACGCTCGTGATTGCATGGGAATTTAAAAAATCTCTGCCGTTTTTGGCTAAATATTGATTGTAGAGTTGTTTTCCCTGCTCAACAGCCGTATCAAGCTCAATCAATTTTTTAAAGCCCGCTTTGATCAACGGATTGAGAAAAAACGGCGCATCCACAATTTGAGTGCCGCTTGGCAAATTTGGAAATTTCCACTGCGCATATCTGACAAAACTATCTAAGTTCAATTCATTGTCGAGAAATTGTTCCGGCGAGTTTTTGGAGATTTCGATGCCGGTCAAATATCTCTGTCTTTCGTTTCGAATCAGCTTAAATTCTTCGTCCGCCGATTCAAAAGCTCCGGCCAGCAGATTTAACCTGTTTCTTAAAACCGAAGGAATATTGGATTCGTTTTTATAAACCAGATGGTGATCAATAATTGCCCAAGCGTCCTGGAGCACGGTTCTAACCTGGATTTCACAAACCAGATTTTTCAAATCGTCATATCTCGCCCCGGAAGAAGTTTTGCCCAGTTTAACGACAAAATGCACTGCGCCGTAACCGAATTGATCCGGCCTGCGATCAGTAAATTTGTCTATTTTCTCAATTACCTCAAAATGTTCGGCGACACCATTTTCAACCTCCTGCAGATCGTCGTTGTAGAGACACACGACTCTGACACCGGCAAAATCCGTGATTTCCGTAACGGGATCGCGGTAGTTTTTTCGCTGGATTTTTTCTAAAAAGCTGCTCAGAGTTTTGGCGCGTGAAACGATTGTCGATAATTCGATTTTTTTATTGTTTAGCTCGCGGTTTAGAATGTATGCGACTTCTGCACATAATTTTTCATAATCGGGACGCCCTTCGATAAACTTTTTGATCATTTCTGGTTTTTCCAGCCAGATGTTGCGGTTGTCAAAACTTGAAGGATCGATTTTCGCTGAAAGTGAGTATTTAGCTTTTTCCATAATGCCCTTAATTTCAACCAATCTCTTAATAGCAGACAGTTTAACGTTGCTTGATTTAGGTGATTGTGCAAATATTAATATTTGTTGAACTGATCTTGTAAAATCTGCATTTAGCAAGTTTCGCTTGATATGATAATTCACTCCAAAATTCGATGAATTATCATATCCGCTTTAATTTGTCTGAACTATTAATTACATAACATTTTTTCAAATTCAGAATTGTAGACACAACAAAGTTTAAATCCGCTCTAAACACGAAGTAAATTTTCTGCTATCATTTCGAGGCTTTTCCTCCAAATAATAGGTATTTCACTATTTTTTGGCAAATCACTTTTCAGTTTATTAGACACAACAAAATGGAAACCCCAATTCGGACAATTTTAATTGTTGATGATTCTCCTGAAGATCGCTTTAAGTTTCGGTCGAATCTCGAAAAAACTCAGTACAAGTATGTTTTTTTTGAGGCTGACACCGGCGCGCGGGCGCTGGAATTATGCCGCTCTGAAAAATTCGACTGTATTTTGCTGAATGTCAGACTGCCTGACATGAACGGTTTAGAAGTATTACACTCAATCGAACGCGAATACGGCGCGAAGGCTTCTCCGGTTGTCGCCCTGAGCGATACAGAATCAATCGAAGATGTTGTTTTAATGCTCAAAGAAGGTGCGCACGATTATCTCGTCAAAAGTAAAATAAATTGGATAGAATTGGGACGCGCAATTGATTACGCGATTGAAAAAGTTGATTTATATCGCCAAAAAAGACGCAACGAAACAGAGGTGTATCGCCTCGCCTCAATCGTCGAATCATCCGAAGACGCAATTATCAGTAAAGATTTCAGCGGCACAATCTTAAGCTGGAACAAAGGCGCTGAAATGATGTTTGGCTATACCGCCGAAGAAGTCATCGGGCAAAGTATTACGATCCTCTTTCCGCCGGAACTGCTGTCGGAGGAAGAAGGGATTATTGCCAGAATTAAACGCGGCGAGAACCTTCAGCATTACGAGACCGTCAGAAGAAGAAAAGACGGCTCTGATTTTGAGATTTCACTGACCGTTTCGCCCATTAAAAACGATCAGGGCAAAATCATCGGAATTTCAAAAATCGCCCGCGACGTCACCGGGCAAAAACAAGCTGTCAGGCGTCTGCGTGAATCCGAAACAAATTTTCGGGCTCTGGCCGAAGCGACCACTCAAGCCGTCTGGGAATCAAGTGAGAGCGGCCGCAGTGAATTCCTTAGTCAATGGTGGAACGATTTGACCGGGCAAGAGTTAGGCGATAAACAGAATTGGCTGGACGTTTTGCACCCGGACGACCGCGAACAGGCCAGAGCAGCGTGGGAGTTCGCGCTTGAAAATAAAACTTTGTTTGATGCTCAATATCGTATTAAGAACAGGAGCGGAGAATATCAGCATTTTGACGTGCGCGGTGTTCCTGTTTTTAACGAAGACGGGAGTTTCCGTCAGTGGATTGGAACTTTCCAGAATGTTTCCGAACGCAAACTGGCACAAGAAAAGCTGCACGAAAGCGATGAGCGAATGCGCCTGGCGACTAAGGCAACTGGCGTGGGAATCTGGGAGTGGAATGTTATCACCAACAAAATACGCTGGGATGATCAGATGTTTCGCATTTACGGAATAGCTCCAACCGAAGACGGATATGTGCAGTACAGCAATTGGAGCGAAATTGTTGTGCCCGAAGATTTGCCGGAACAAGAAGCTATCCTGCAGGACACAGTTCGCAGAGTCGGACATAGCAGCCGCGAATTTCGCATCCGGCGAGCCGATAATCTGGAATATCGCGACATCCAATCGGTCGAAACCGTCCGCACTAATTGTGAAGGGAAAGCTGAATGGGTAGTTGGAACAAATCTTGATATCACCGAACGCAAACGCTCCGAAGAAATTATCAAAGACAACGAAAAACTTCTGCGGCGCGTTTTAGATAATTTATTCTCCTTTGTCGGTATCATCTCAACTGACGGAACGCTGATTGAGGCCAATCGCGCACCGCTCGAAGCCGCTCGGGTAAAACCGGATGAGGTTTTCGGCAAAAAAGTTTGGGAAACAATCTGGGTCAATCATTCTCTTCAAACACAATTGCAAATGCGCGAAGCTTGCGCCAAGGCGGCGCAAGGTGAAATCATCCGGCATGATCTGGATTTGCAAGTTTTCGGCGGCAACATCATTACGGTTGATTTTATGATTGCGCCAATGCGCGATGATGCCGGTAATATTACTCATTTAATAGCTTCGGCAGTTGATATTACCGACCGCAAACGCGCCGAAACAACTTCACGCGAATCAGAAAAACGTTATCGAACATTATTCGATTCGATTGACGAAGGTTTTGGCTTAATCGAAGTATTTTTCGATGAAAACGAAAAAGCGACGGACTACCGCTTTGTAGAAATCAATCCGGCTTTTGAACAATTAACCGGTATTGATGCTGAAGCCGCACTGAGCGAAAAATCCGTTCGCCGGCTGATTCCCGATCTCGAAGAAAAATGGTTTGAGATTTACGGAAAAGTCGCGCTGACGGGCGAGCCGATTCGTTTTACCGAAAAATCAGAAGCGATGAACCGTTGGTTCGACGTTTATGCTTTCCGCGTCGGCGAGCCGGAACAGCGTCGCATCGCTGTAGTATTTAACAATGTTACTGAACGAAAGCGAGCTGAAGAAGATCTGCGTGAATCGGAAGAGCGTTTTCGTCACATCGCCGACGCCGCGCCGGTTTTGATTTGGATGGCCGACACCACCAAAGACTGCGTTTGGTTTAATAAAGCATGGCTCGATTTTACCGGGCGAACGATTGAACAGGAACATGGCAGCGGCTGGGCAGAGGGCGTTCATCCCGATGATTTAGAACGTTGCTGGGAAGTTTACTCTTCATCATTTGACGCGCGTCAAAATTTCTCGATGGAATATCAGCTGCGGGGGCACGACGGCGAATATCACTGGCTTTATGACAACGGAGTTCCTAGTTTTACCGCAAACGGAGAATTCCTCGGCTACATCGGTTCATGTGTTGATATCTCGGAGCTTAAACGCGCCGAGAGTGATTTACGTTTTGAAAAGGAAAGATTCGAGAAAATAGTTTCGGCATCACCGAGTCTGATTCACTCACTGCGAAAGTCTCCTGATGGAAGTATTTCGTATCCTTATGTCAGTCCGGCGGTCAAAGATATTTACGGATTCATCCCGAATGAGATTGAAAAGAACGGAAAGGTGATTCTTGACCGCATTCATCCTGATGACGCAACTACAATTAACAATTCGTTGACAAGATCAGTGCTGACAATGTCAGTCTGGCGCTATTTGTTTCGTTACCAGCACCCGTCAAAGAGAGAAATCTGGATTGAAGGTTCTTCCGCTCCGATTCTGGAACCCGACGGCAGCGTAGTCTGGCACGGCATTCTCGATGATGTCACCGTGCGTAAACTTAACGAAGAAGCAGTCAATCAGCTCAACGAATCACTGGAGCAAAAAGTTGCCGAACGAACCGCCGAACTAAACGCCGTCAATAAAGAGCTCGAAGCGTTCTCGTATTCTGTTTCGCATGATTTGCGCGCTCCGCTCAGGGCGATGGACGGTTTCAGCCTCGCATTGTTGGAAGATTACGGCGATAAATTTGATGAAGCGGGCAAGAATTATTTAAATCGTGTTCGCAACGCCAGCAAACAAATGGCCAGGCTGATTGACGATATGCTCCTGCTCGCCAGAGTAACGCGCGAAGATATGGTCAAAACCCAGGTAAACTTGAGCGAAGTCGCCAAATCCGTCGCCGATAAATTGATTGAAAACGAGCCGCGTGAAAACATCGTTTTTGAAATCGAAAAAGGTGTTGAAGTTTATGGAGACGAACGACTTTTAAGAATTGCCATCGAAAATCTGCTGGGAAATGCTTACAAATTCACTTCCAAATGCGAGGGAGCGAAAATTGTCTTCGGACAATACGAAAACGGCAACGGAACTGAATATTTTGTTAAAGATAATGGCGCGGGCTTTGACATGGCATATGCTAATAAATTATTCGGTGCGTTCCAGCGTTTACACACGGCCACTGAATTTGCAGGAACGGGAATCGGGCTTGCCACCGTGCAGCGCGTCATTCGCCGACACGGCGGACACATTCGCGCCGAAGGCAAGGTTGGCGAGGGAGCGAGTTTTTATTTTACTCTGTAAATAATGCTGAAGAAAAATGAGCAAAAAAATAATTTTACTTGTTGAAGATAACCCTGACGACGAATTGTTGATGATCAGAGCGCTGAGCAAAAATCGGATCGCCAACGATGTAGTTGTCGCCCGTGACGGAGTCGAAGCGCTTGATTATCTGTTTGGCAGAGGTGCCTATGAAGGGCGCGACACGAGCGAGATGCCTCAGGTCATTTTGCTGGATTTAAAGCTGCCCAAAATTTCCGGACTGGAGGTTTTGAAGCTCATGCGTGAGGATGAACGGACAAAGCTGGTTCCGGTCGTCGTTCTGACGACCTCGACAGAACAGAAAGACAAAATTAGCAGCTATAATCTGGGCGCTAACAGTTACGTTCAAAAGCCGGTTGATTTTGAGGAATTTATTGAGGCGACGCGCCAGCTTGGTTTATATTGGTTGGTTATTAATAAAACCGCAGCCGACGGTTAAATTACTTAAACCTGATAAATATGAAGCCTTTAAGAGTTTTAATTGTAGAAGATTCTGAGGACGACGCGGATTTGGTTCTCATACATTTGAAACGAGCCGATTATGATATTTACTCCGAGCGCGTTCAGACTTCGGCAACTTTGAAAGCGGCGCTGGCGAAAAACCAATGGGATATCATCATTTCTGATTTTCAGATGCCCACTTTCACAGGTTTAGGAGCACTCAAGATTTTAAAGGAAACCGGACTCGATATCCCTTTTATTCTGGTTTCAGGGACAATCGGTGAAGATTTAGCGGTTGAATCAATGCTTGCCGGAGTTAATGATTATCTAATGAAAGATAATCTGACGCGGCTCGTTCCGGCTATCGAGCGGGAGTTAAATGAAGCCGCCCAGAGACGCGCACGCAAACAAGCCGAGATTGATTTAAAAGAAAGTGAAAAGCGTCTGAAACTGGCTCTGACAGCAGCCGGAATGGGCGTCTGGGAATGGAATCTGCTGAATGACGAAATCTATTTATCACCTGAATGTTACGAGGTTTTAAGAATTTCAGAGTTCGGCGGAAATTTAAGCGCTTTTCGAGAGTTTGTCCATCCCGACGACGCCGAAAGTGTCACCCTGAAAGCAAGTTCCGCCATTGAAAATCATACGATTTATATTGATGAATTTCGTGTATTGAATCATTCGGGAATAGAGTTTTGGCTGGCGAACCGGGCGGTCACCGAATATAGCGAAGACGGAATTCCCTGTCGCATGATCGGAACGGTGCTGGACATCACCGAGCGCAGAAAACTGGAACAAAATGTGCTGGCGAGCGAAACCCGTTTTCGCACTTTATCCGAAAACACGGTAGCTGGCGTGACGCTTTGTGAAGCGAGCGGGAAATTGATTTATGTCAACGACGCTTATCTGAGCATTGTCGGTTACAGCCGCGAGGATTTTGAGAACGGGCAACTCGACGGGCAGGAAATCACTGTCGCCGAATATCGCGAGGCAGATCAAATGGCTCTCGCTAAATCTCGCGCCGAAGGTAAAAGCGAACCGTACGAAAAGGAATATATTTGCAAAGACGGCAGCCGAGTTCCGGTTCTGCTGGCAGTCGCTCTCTCCAATCTTGACGGGCACGAATATTTTATCAGCGCGATTTTGGATATTACCGAACGCAAAAAAGCTGAAAAAGAACATCGCGAATCGGAAGAGAACTTTCGCGCGCTCGTGCAAGCCACCGCGCAAAGAGTTCGGTCAGCCGGCGTTAACGGTGAAAATGAGAACTTTTTGTCGTGGTGGACTGATTTGACCGGGCAGACATCAGAAGATGCGAAAAATTTTGGATGGCTCGCTGCGGTTCACCCTGAAGACCGCGAATCAACCCGTCAGGCATGGCTGCTGGCACTTGAAAATTTCGAACTTTTTAACGTGATTTATCGAATTCTCATTGTTAATGGCGAGTATCATTATTTCGCCGTTCGCGGAGTACCGGTTTTTAACGAAGACGGCAGTTTTCGGCAATGGATCGGCACTTTTACCGACATCACCGAACGCAAAAAAGCGGAGGTAAGCTTACGCGAAAGCGAGAATCGCCTCCAACTGGCAATTACGGCCGCTAAGATGGGAATTTGGGAATGGGATGTTGCAAAAAACAATCTTTTCTGGTCAGACATGAATTATCAAATTTATGGCCGGGAAATCCCGGTTACCAACATTAGTGATTTCATTAACATGGTTCATCCGGAGGATGCAGAAAAAGTTTGGGCTGAGACACAAAAAGCAGTTGATGAAAATTCCGTTTTCGAATCCGAATTTCGCATAATTCGGTCGAGCAGCGAGATTCGATGGGTCAACACGAGAGCTATCCCAGGTTATGACGAATCCGGTAAACCGGACAAGTTTCTCGGCGTAACACTGGATTTTACCGAACGAAAAAACGCTCAGGACGCCCTTTTCAAAAGCGAAGAGAACTTACGCCAGGCACAAAAACTCGAATCTATCGGACGACTGGCAGGCGGAATCGCGCACGATTTTAATAACATGCTGACGATAATCAACGGCTACAGCGATATGATTTTGCAGCGGATGCATCATGACGATCCGCTTCGCCGTAAAATTGAGGAAATAAAAAAAGCTGGAGAACGCTCGTCAGCACTAACCAACCAGCTTCTGGCTTTCAGCCGCCGTCAAATCCTCCAGCCCAAAGTTTTGCAGATCAACGAAATTATTTCCGAGACAACCTCGATGCTCCAGCGTTTGATTGGAGAAGATATTCATCTCATCAGCAAACTTAACCAAGATGTTGATCAAATCAAAGCCGATCCCAATCAAATATCGCAGGTGCTGATGAATCTGACAGTTAATGCTAGGGACGCGATGCCTGAGGGCGGAACAATTTTCATTAAAACTGAAAATGTTCATTTTGCTGAGGATTACCATAATCAGCATATCGAAATAAAAATGGGCGATTATGTCTGCCTAACCGTTACCGATATTGGTACAGGAATGGAGCAAAACACGCTGGAGCATATTTTTGAGCCGTTTTTTACAACTAAAGATATCGGCGTCGGCACAGGACTTGGTTTGGCAACCGTCTATGGAATCGTCAGTCAATCGGGCGGGCAAATCATAGTTGACAGCGAAGTCGGGACTGGAACAAGCTTTAGGATTTACCTGCCTCGCGTCAAAGAATCGGTTAAACCGACCACTGAAATTTCTCTATCAGCGCAACTTTTGAGAGGAACAGAGATAATTTTGCTGGTTGAGGATGAACCGAATGTTCGCAAGCTGACTCGGGAAATTCTTGAATCTTACGGTTATCAAATCATTGAAGCCGTTGACGGCGAAGACGCACTTCGAATTAGCGAACAAATAAATCATAAATTTGATTTATTGCTGACAGATATCGTGATGCCTAAAATAGGCGGCTACGAACTGGCGGAAAAATTGCTCGAAGCCGGAGCGGAGATGCGTGTGCTTTTCACTTCCGGCTACACCGAAAACTCAAAAATCAAAGACGACTTGATCAATTCGAATAAAAATTTTATTGACAAGCCGTTTTCCCCCGAATCTATCGTTTGTAAAGTCAGAACAACGCTCGATGACAAATAGCTTATTAATGCGTCCGCCTAACTGACTGCTTGACGTGATCTCTTAATCTCATCCTTTCACGCAGCTTTGCGGCAAAAATTGGCGAAAGCGTAAGCCAAACCAAGCCAATCGGCATCAATCCTCCTGCAAACAAATCATAGTCGGATAAAATCCGCTCCCAGGGATATTTCATCACCAAGCGTCCGAGACTGATTTCAAAAGCAACTGTTAAAATCAGCCACATAAAACCAACCTCAAGCTGCTGCCTTGCGCCTTCGGCGCGCAGCCACCTGACGAACGCGAAAGCGATGGCAAAGATGATTATTGACCCGGTCAAAACCCCTACTTGACGCGCCATGAAATCGCCCAGGCACGGCTCGAGCAAGATTGCCCGCGCCGTCCCGTGCAAACTCTCAGCAATAATTATAATTAGCCAGACCGCAATGGTTCTCAAAATCAACATCTGGTATCTAAAGCTGCGACCTGCGCGTCAAACAGGAACAGATTGAACATGATTTTCCGCCCCTGCTGACGCGCCCGGCTGCTGTCTTTTTAGCCGTAATTCTGAAATTTCCTGAGCTTACTATGATGTGTGCAATTAACGGATAAGGAATAAAATGGCAAACATTTTAATTATAGGCTGCGGTTTCGGTGGGCTTGTCTCAGCCGAAGAACTGTCTGCCCCACTGCCAGCCGGCCAACATAACCACCACTCCCATCTCGCGCCGTCTAGACTTCGTTTTTTATCCAGCCCTAGTCCAGGCGCCGCCTTTGGAAAGTTGGAAATCTCGGACATATCGTTCGGTTTGGCCGAAAATTTAACCAGTTTGTGTGTTCACTTTGTCCGGGGCGATGTGGTCATGATTAATCCTGAAACACGAGAAGTTCAGATTTACGGCGATGATTTTAACGGCAATCTCCATAGCGAAACTGTCGCAACTTTTTCGCTAACCTCAGGCAATTTCAATGCTCTTCGAGCGAGTCGGAATTAACTTTACCGCTAAAGGCTCGATAAAGATAAAAGAAGTAACCGAGCGCCAGAATCGTTCCGATGCTCCACCAGACGAGGCCGATTTGCAAACCGTACTCTCCGGCTTTGGTGTTTTGAACCGTCAGACTGTAGGCCGGATTTGTCGCAGGCAGCACATTCGGATAAAGTCCAAACGCAGCTCCGACCAGCATTCCGATCAGGTACAAAGCCGATGAGAAAAAAGTCCGCCAGTCGGCGCCGATAGTGTTGTGATATTTGATTCCAGCCAGCGCAGCAATGACCAAAACCGGAATCAGCCAGCCGATCCGATGATTTTTAAAATTGTCCAGAATTTCCGGTCGAATGCTGAGAGTGGCAAATAAACTTAAAATCGTCAGCGCTACCAGCGCCCACCACGC
The DNA here is from genome assembly GCA_038212235.1 of Pyrinomonadales bacterium. GTDB lineage: Bacteria > Acidobacteriota > Blastocatellia > Pyrinomonadales > Pyrinomonadaceae > JBBQUS01. The sequence goes on along the minus strand of JBBQUS010000012.1, from coordinate 64,858 downwards.
CAGACCGACAACTCTGCGCGCTCGAGCCTGCATTAAATCTTCGGTTTTGGCCGCCGTCCATGCCGCGCCGTGAACTGCCAACGCGACAAGCGAAACCACGCCGGTTAAAACCGTGTACCAGTCCAAAATTCCTGGATTTTCCGAAACGGTAAAAGTTGTCCAGAGCGGCTCGAAAAAGTAGCCTTCGGCGTTTAAAGGAACCCCGCGAACCACGTTTCCAAGCGCGGCTCCGAAGAAAATCGCCAGCAGAATGCTCGAAACAGAAAACAGAAAATCCCAGAACGAATGCCACATCGGATTATCAAGCTGATGGCGCAGTTCGATTCCGGTTGCTCGCAAAATCAACAGCCACAAAACTATCATCAGCGGCAGATAAAAGCCGCTAAAGCTCGCCGCGTAAAGGGCTGGAAAAGCAAAATAGAGAGTTCCACCCGCCGCCAGCAGCCAGACTTCGTTGCCGTCCCAAACCGGACCGATGGCGCTCAGATTCGCTCGCCGCTCGCGCGGTGTGCGCCCGACAATGTAGTGAATAATTCCCGCGCCGATATCAAATCCGTCCATCACGACGTATCCCGTTAACATCAGCGCCACAATAACAAACCAAATCGTTTCCATTGTTTATTTTCCCCTTGTCAAACTGCTGCCGTTTTCGCCGCAGCATTCTCGCTCGCAACTTCCGATAGAGGGGTATCGGCGTCGTCAAGATATTTCGCCCCGTTTTCGATTTGCCTCGTCATCAGAAATAAATACAAAATCGAAAGCACGGTGTACATTCCCATAAAACCGAGCAAGGTGAATAAAACGTTGCCGCTCGAAACGGTGGGCGAAAAACCGTGCTCGGTTCGCATCAAGCCATACACGAGCCAGGGCTGACGTCCAATTTCCGCCGTCATCCAGCCCGCCGTATTGGCGATAAACGGGAGCGGAAAGCTGAGCATGACAATCCAGAGCAGCCAGTTGGCGCGGTAGAGCCTGCCGAGCCACAACCAGATTATCGCCAGAACAGTGATGCCCATAAAAATCGTTCCGAGCCCGACCATAATGTGATAGCTGTAGTAAAGCAGCGGAATGTTGTCGGGATGCGTTTCAGGCGGAAAAGCGTCCAAACCTTTGACTTCAGCTCCCCAGCTTTGATACGTCAAAAAGCTGAGCATTCCGGGAAAATAAATCGGGTTGTCAAGCTTTTGCTCCTTGGTATTCGGCTGACCGATAAAAACAATCGGCGCGCCCTGTTCAGTCTTGAAAAGTCCTTCCATTGCGGCGAGAGCGACGGGTTGATGTTTTGCCAGCATCCGCCCTTGCCAATCGCCCGTGACGCCTATCAAAACGCTCGCAACACAGGCGGCAATCAATCCGGTTTTCAGAAAAAGCTTTCCGTATTTAATTTGTTTGGCCGAGAGAATATAAAATGCCCCCAGAGCGGCCACTGCGAAAGCGCCGGTGACGGCAGCGCCGAGCATGTTATGACAATATTGATAAAGCGCCCATTCGTTAAAAATCAAGGCGGAAAAGCTGGTCAAACGAAACGAACCATCAGCAGCCTGCTCGTAACCGACAGGATGCTGCATCCAGGCATCGGTGGCGATAATAAAATAGCCTGACAACCAGCTGCCAAAGAAAACCAGAAAGGCCGAAAGCAAGTGCAGTTTTTGGCCGAGCCGTTTTTCGCCGAATAAAAATAGTCCGAGAAAAGATGATTCGAGAAAAAAAGCGAAAACTCCTTCCATCGCCAGCGTTTGCCCGATAACGCCGCCGGCCGCACGCGAAAAAGTCGCCCAATTTGTGCCGAACTGAAATTCCATCGGAATTCCGGTAACTACTCCAAAGAGAAACGAAATGCTGAAAATCTTCGCCCAGAAACGCGCGGCGTGATTATAACTCTCGTCGCGGCGCCAGATGCTGAGGGCTTTAAATATAACTATCAGCGGAGCCAGTCCCATCGTGAGCTGCGGAAACAAATAATGGTAGGTAACGGTAAACGCGAAATGAAGTCGGTCGAGTGTGTAAACGTCCATAATATTTATAGGCCGGAATTTGACAGCGCAAAAGATGGGCCTTAAGGAAACCACCGGCTTTGAATTGATGTTAAGCTTAAACTTTGTTTCAGTTAGTCTGAATTTAAATGAACACCAGACACTTGATAAGAATTATAGCTGCGAAATTTTTCGCACTTGGCCCTGTGAGAATTCGCACTTTGTCCATGAGACTGAGAGTTACAAATCCGTCAAACACAGTTATAATTGCTGGAACGTAATGTTTGATTAAAGAATCGAGAGGTTAATCTCTCAATGAGCCCCCGGGGCACACTCTTTGTAATTTAATTTAATAAAGTTACCAATTTGGTATTCTGCGAACAAATGCTAAAAATAACAGATATTAATCAGTTAGAAGCGCGCGATTTACTCAAGAGAAATGGGTTTGGACATTTGGGCTGCGCCCGCGACGATCAGCCTTATGTCGTGCCGATGCACTATTGTTTTGACGGCGAAAGCGCTTATTTTTTTACGACCGCCGGAATGAAAACCGAATGGCTCGATATCAACCCGCAAGTCTGCCTTCAGGTTGATCAGATAGAATCCGAGCGACGCTGGCAGAGCGTGGTTATGATTGGCCGCGCGGAACGTTTAACGACAGCTGAATCAATCGGACGCGCCGCGGCGCTGCTGTTCGAAAAACACGCTTCGCTGACGCCGGCGCTGAACCGGAAAATCGTTGATAACAATGAACAAACCGGACAGGCTGTCGTGTATCGAATCATTCCTGCTTCGATTACGGGACGGAAGACGACTTAACCATACCAACGTGCTCCGGTTCTAAAATAAATGTGTTTTCTCGGCGCGGAATGCTTTTGCGAAACCAAGTAATCTGTAAATTATTGACTTCGACAAATCTTCCGAGTTTATTCGAGTTTAAATCCTCTAAGAACGGTTGCGACCAAGCTGTTCATGAGATGAAACCCATTCGTCAGCGACGACTGCGCTCCCGAGAGATAGTTCTCCGCAGAGCACAGTGGCCGCGACGATTTCAGCGAATTTTTCCGCTTTATCCCTCCCAAAACATCCCAAAAGTTCGAGACATTCGCGCTGCGTCGGCAAACCGGTGCCGCCGCCATAAGTCGCGACAATGAGCGAAGGAATTGTAATCGAAAAATAATAATCGCCCGATTTTGTGACATCAGCGTAGGCGAGAGCGGCTGAAGATTCGGCAACGTTGGCCACATCCTGACCGCAGGCAATAAACATGGCCGTGATGCCGTTGGCCGAATGCGAGCCGTTGTTGTCAACACCCGCTAAGAATCCGCCGAGTTGAGAACGCAGACGCGCGGCGAAAATCTGTTCGACCGAAACGTGCATGATTTGCTGCAAGATGTTTGCCGGAATCGTCGCTTCGGCAATGACTTTCTTGCCGCGAGTGTGAATCCGGTTCATCCACGAAGATTTTTTGTCAGTCGCGATGCCGCCTTCGAGCTGATAATGGTCAATGCCCCGGTAAACCGACATAATCCAATCGCAGGCGGCTTTGGTGGCTTTGCCGGTCATATTTTGCCCGGCCGCGTCGCCGGTCGTGTAATTAAAACGCAGATAAAGAAAGCGGCTTGCCGGAAATTGCTGAATGTCGCGCAATTTGCCAAAGCTCGTCGTTGATTCCGACTGATTTTTTATTTCGCCAAAGTTTTCTTTAATCCACGCGCCAAATCTTTGCGCTTCACGCGCCGACTGAAAAACAAAAACTGGCGCGCGCTGCATCGCGTCGTCAACCACCGTGACGGTAACGCCGCCGGATTCCCGCAATAGTTTCATCCCGCGATTGTAGCTGGCCGCCAGAGTCCCCTCGGTTGTTGCGAGAGGCACATAAAAATCGCCTTTCGCGTGTTCACCATTTACCAGAAGCGGTCCCGCCAAACCAATCGGCACTTGCGCTGCGCCGATAAAATTTTCGATGTTGCCGCGCAAAACATCGGGCTCAAACGAAAATTGTCCGACGTGATTTAGTTCGGCTCCGGTTAGTTCGTGGGCGAAATTACGGCGCGTCTCGGCAATCTGCCTGTTGTAATCGTCTTGTTTATCGCGCGGAATCTTGGCTGTCATATATAATTGGCGGAAATTTCGATTTTACAAGATACTATGAAAATAGTCAGAATAAATTATCACTTAAAGGTCTAATAAAATTTTAAAGAAGTATGCCGTTTGCTGACAACGCCGGAACAAGAATTTACTGGGAAGAACACGGCGCGGGCGAACCGCTGCTGCTGATTATGGGTTTGGGAGGCTCGCTCAAAGAATGGCGGAGACTGCTGCCCGAATTATCCGCCAAATATCTGGTGATTATTTTTGATAATCGCGGCGTCGGCGAAACTCACGCAACGGAAGAACCGTTTTCGATTCCGCTGATGGCGTCCGACGCCAAAGCCGTCCTGGATGCGGCAAACGTCGCATCGGCGCACATTTTGGGAATGTCAATGGGCGGCATGATCGCGCAGGAATTCGCGCTTCGATATCCCGAAAAAACGCGCTCGCTCGTTCTCGCCGTAACCGCTTGCGGCGGGCGCGAAGCCATTCTCGCCGAACCCGAAGTTTTCCTCGCCCTGCAGGGTCGCGGCGTCCGCACTCCCGAAGACGCTTTCTGGGCGATGGCTCCGTACGTTTACGACGCAGCCACCCCGCGCGAATTAATCGCCGAGGATTTAGCAGTCCGCGCCAATCAATTTATCAAACCCGAAAATTTTATGCGCCAACTGCAAGCCATTATGAGTTGGCCGGGAACGCACTCGCGACTTGAACAGATCAAAGCTCCGACGCTTATCCTGCAAGGAAAAAACGATCAATTGATTCCATGCGCCAACGCGCAGATTCTTGCCGACGCGATTCCTAATTCAACACTCGTCGAACTCGAAAATTCGAGCCATATTTTTACGACCGACCAAACTGACAAATCAATTCAGGCAATTTTGGATTTCTTGGAGAATCAGTAACTAAATTTGCAAGTCTCTTAAATGTTAGTATCAAAAACTTTGCCGAAATAATCCGCGATTTCACTCGTCAATTTGTCTTTTTGGCGTTCGTCAATTCCGGCTAATTCTCTGGCCAGATTCTTCTTAAACTCAATCTGCATTTGCCTGGCGATTTGGATGCGTTGGGCTTGCGGTGAACCCGCTCCGTGCATTGATTCGGTCAAATACCCGACGGCGTTCCGGCCCAAAGTCATGTTTTCGATCAGGCGCAGAATCCGCATTCGATTTTCAGTGGAAACGTCGGCACGCCCCTTGAGATATTTTTCGAGCAGGCCGCCGACTTCTTCGCTGCGGAAATCCTGCTCCGACGGCAGCGTGACGACCAGACCGCCCGCCAAATCCTGCGCCAGCCGCGCGATTTCATAAGGTATTTTCGTGACGTGATGTTTGCAGACGTTGGCAATCATATCGTCGTTTAAATAGGCGCCGGATTTAGTGGGTTTTGACTGATAGCTCGAAGCGATACCGGTCGCGTAAATCGTTTCGTTAAGGTGCGTCATCTCGACCAGTTTTTCTTTGATGTGCGAAACTTTTTCCACGCCGTTGTATTCAGCGATTTGCGTCGCCGCGCCGATTATCACGTCGCCCAAACCGCTTTTGCAGACATACGAGCGGCGATGATAACAGGTGAATCTTTCCACCAGCATTGACGCGAATTCCGTTTCGCCGTCCATAAAAATCAATTCATTCGGAATAAAAACATTGTCGAGAATTACCATTGCTTCCTGACCGCCGTAGGTCGCATTGCCGACATCAATCGTTCCGCCTTCCATTGAGCGCGTGTCGCACGATTGACGACCGTAAATATAGGTAATTCCGTCGGCGTCAACCGGAATCGCGCCGACAATTGCGTACTCTCGGTCATTTTCGGTAAGGCGCATCGTCGGCATCACGATCAGCCAATGCGAATTCAGACAGCCCGTCTGATGCGCCTTCGCGCCGGAAAGATAAACGCCTTCATCGGTGCGTTTGACAACGTGAACAAATAAATCAGGATCGGCTTGTTCATGCGGCGCTAAACTCCGGTCGCCTTTGACATCGGTCATCGCTCCACCGATAACGAGATTATTGGTTTGAACTTCTTTGATAAATTCTTTCAGACGAGCGTGATAATCAGTGTTCGATTTTTCATCTATTTCAAAAGTCACCGAATAAAGCGAGTTAAGCGCATCCATCCCGACGCAGCGTTGAAAACAAGTTCCGGTCAATTGCCCCAGCCGTCGCTGCATTTTATTCTGCAAAACAACGTCGTCGCGATTCATCACAATGTTTAGAAACCGATTAACTTTTTCGCCGGTTAGATGCGAAGTGGCGGAAGCCAAATCCGGTTCGCGCTCGGCCAAATCATAAGTTTCGGCAACGGCGTTGATGCTCGGGCGAATCATCGGATGCTCGACAAGATCTTCGACCAGCTCGCCGAAAAGATAAACTTTGAGTTTTCGGTCACGCAGTGAGTTGATGTAATCTTCGCTTGATTTAAGCGGCTTTTGTAATACTTTTTTGACGGATGCGCTGGACATAAAACGACTCCCAACGGAGGAAATTCTAGTTTAAATCTATCAATCATTTTCCGGCAGAATTGATTCACCGGAAATTCAAGGTTTTCTTGACATTTATTGAAATACTGAATAAAGTTATTGAAATTCTACCGAACGGTAAGTAAAAATTATCATAATTCAAAGCTTTAAACAATCTAAATTCTCATCAGGATTAAATTCTAAACAGAAGTTTGTGGTCTATTTACCAAACTTTAAATAAACGTTTGACTGTATTCAATTACAGATCTCCCATGAATTGAATGGCTAAAAACGGAACGCAAAAAAATCAGGATAAAGCGCAGGAAATTTGTCTGGCGGCGGCGCAGATATTTTTTGAGAAAGGTTATAATGCGGCGTCTTTGAACGACATTGCCGATGAGTTAAGTATCACCAAAGCCGGGCTTTATTATTATGTCGAAAGCAAACAGGATTTGCTTTATCGGATAATAACAATGGGGCTCGACAACGTAAAAAATGAAGTTTTAGATCCAGCCCGAAAAATCATTGATCCAGAAGAGCGTCTAAAATTTATTATTTTTAACCATGCCAGGCTCTCAGCCGGCGGAAATCATGCGGTTATCATTATTTCTCACGAAGATACCGAGCTCAGTTTTCAGCAGCGCGAAGAAACATTAAAACGCCGCCGCGAATACTTCGATTTTATTCGAGACACTCTGGTTGAGCTGCAAAAGCAAGGGAAAGTTCAAGAGATAGATTTAACGACGGCGACTTTTACGATTCTTGGGATGATTATCTGGCTTTCGCGCTGGTTTAGTCCAAAAGGGAAAATGTCGGTTGAAAAGGTTTGCGAAGACGTCTGTGAAATAGCGATGCGAGGCATTTTAAAACATTGAATTTTATTAAATTCATTTTGTTGGAAAAGGGAACAAACATTTCAGCAAAAGTTTGAAGTTTTGAGTAACGGCTGCAGACAAACCTCAAGATCAAATTTAGCCGGGAATCTGTCAATAAACTTCGCAAACCGGATTCTCCAAAAATTTAGTAGGGTTTGGCAATAATAATTAAAAATGGTGAAAGTTTCGGCAAAGGAGATTGTTTTTATGAAAAAGTTTTTGATTTTTTCTCTGTTATGTTTGTCTTTATTTTTAATAAACATAACGTCAATAAGCGCTCAGGCGACTGCGACGGCGGAATTGCGCGGCAGAGTTCTCGACCCGAACGGCGCGGCAGTTCCGGGAGCGACCGTCACGGCCACAAACAACTCAAAAGGAACCGTTAACACGGTAACTGCTGACAGTACAGGCAATTACGTTGTTTTGTCGCTCCCTCCCAGCACTTACACGGTCAAGATTGAAGCGGCGGGTTTCGCGACCAAAACCGTCAATAACGTTCTCCTTGAAGTCGGTCAGCAATCTGCTCTCGATGTTGAATTGTCTGTCGGTCAGGTTGGTTCGGTAGTTGATGTTTTGTCGGGAGAGCAACAGCTTGTTGACACCGAAAGAACGCAGCAATCAACCGTTATCAGCTCGCGTCAATTAAACAATTTGCCAATCAACCGCCGCAATTTTCTGGATTTTGCTCTCCTCACGCCGGGTGTTACTGATTCCGATAACATCAATGATTCAACTGATTTTCGCGTTGCTCAAACTCCGCAATCGGGCTTGAGTTTCGGCGGCAACAACGGGCGCGGAAATTCGATTAATGTTGACGGTTCGACTACGGACACGCCATCCGGCGGAGCGCGAGATGTCGTCAGTCAGGAAGCGGTACAGGAGTTTCAAGTTGACCGCAACAGCTACAACGCCGAATTTGGCGGGGCGTCGGGCGGTCTGGTCAATATTGTTTCAAAAACTGGCGGCAATGATTATCACGGCAGTGCTTTTGGTTATTTTCGCGATAAAACTTTTGATGCGCGCAATACTTTTGATAATAATCCTTCCGGAAAATCTCCATTTAATCGTCAGCAATTCGGAGGTTCAATCGGCGGCAAAATATATCGAAACAAAACTTTCTTTTTTGCCTCGGCCGAAGGTTTGCGTCAGAAACTGACCTCTTTCGTTACGCTTAATGATTCTTTAACCACCGGATTGCGAATCGCTCCGGCAAATTCGAGCAGCGATCAGAATTTCTTTTTAAACTACTTGGCGGGCAAACCGACCTTTGCTCCTTTGGCCGCAGGAGTTCGCAACGTTTTAACGGTTCCGTCCACGCGAACGGCCAATCTCTATGCCGCTACAAACGGTCAGTTTCCGGCCAGCGATTCAAGCGCGCTGTTATCGGGCCGAATTGACCACACTTTTAGCAGCTCCGACACAGGATTTATCCGCCTCAATTACACTCGCACGAAAAGCGAAAATCAGGCGACCGGCGCACTCAACGCAGTTTCTCGCGGTCGCCGCGTAAAATCTCCGAGCGGCGGAATTCTATTATCTGAAAATCATACGTTTAACAGTACGACAATCAATGAAGCCCGCGCGCAATTGTCATATTACAGATTAACAGTGACGCCAAATGATCCGAATGGCCCTGAAATCAATATTCTCGGATTCGGTAACTTCGGACGCGACATTTTCCTGCCGTCCGACAGCATTACCAAGCAATTTGATTTTTCCGATACGCTTTCATTAGTTCGCGGCTCGCATACTATCAAAACAGGCATTGTTTTTAGCTATAACCGCGTTTCAGTCAATTCAGAAACTTATTTGCCGGGAACTTTCAGATTCGGCTCACTGCCGTTTGCACTCCTGTTTTCGACCGCCCAAAGATCAGCTATTGGGGGTCAAATCACGGCTGACGTTATGGCAGGAAGGATTACTCCGGCGCAAGCAGCACTTTTGGGCAGTACCTTGAGCAATACGACTTCCAGCACAATCAATCCTTTGCAGGCTTACAACGTCAATCTGCCGCAAGTTTATCAACAGGGTTTCGGACTTCCCTATCTTGCTACCAACGGCGAAAAGTTTTCTCTCTTCGGACAGGACACCTGGAAAGTTAGGCCGAATATCACTTTAAATTACGGTCTGCGTTATTTTATTCAAAACGAGGCCGATCCGGTTCCGCTTGATAAAAACAATTTCCAGCCGCGTCTGGGTTTTTCGTGGGATGTTTTTAACAATGCCAAAACCGTGATTCGCGCCGGAGCGGGGATTTTTACCGGACAGATTGATAACCAGGTCACCAATGTTACCAATACTTTGGCTTCGGGAACGCAGCCTTTTAACATTAATATTGTTGTCTCAACTATTCAGTTGCCGGGCTCTTACAGCACTGCAACGATTTATCAAACTCTGTTGGCGCAATGCGTGATCGTAAATGCGCCAATTCCTCAATGCCCGAACGGAGGTCGTCAAATTGTCGCTTCTGATTTAGCCCAGTTCGGATTAAATACCGCGCCCGGCCGACCCCTCGAAGCCCGCATTCGGATCGGTCAAAACTTTCAAAATCCCGAAACATATCAGGCGAGCGCAGCGATTCAACAAAACTTAGGCAGCGGATTTGCAGTCGAAGCCAGCTATCTTTTCTCGCGCGGCGCGCACATTGTTCGCCCGGTTGATGTTAGGAAATATGAACCTTACACTTCAGCGTTGCAGGGTCCTCCATCAACTTGTGCGCCTGTTAATGGGATTTATACCAGCGTCTTCACAGGCACGCCCTGTTTGAGAGCAACCGATGTTGCTCAATACACTATTCCGGGCGTTCCGGTTTTGGTAACTTTGCCGCGTTTTGCGCTCGACGCCGAATATCAATCGGTTGCCAACACGTTCTATAATGCCGGGACGCTCCAGGTGACAAAACGTTTTTCGCGTAATTACAGCATCAACGCCAATTACACACTCTCCAAAACGATTGACGAAGCAACCGATTTTAATACGGATTATCTAGCGCAAAACCCGCTCAACGTGCGCGACGACCGCTCGCTTTCTGCGTTCGATCAACGTCACCGGGTTGTTTTGAGCGGAGTAATAATTAGTCCTTCCACCAATGCGTTTCTCAAGGATTTTGTCTTTTCGCCAATTTTTACGGCGGGCAGCGGAAGGCCGTTTAATTTGCTGGTTGGAACCGATACCAATAACGACAGTCGTCTCTACAACGACCGTCCCGCTCTGGCGGGGCGAAATACCGGCAGGGGCGAGCCTTTCTACAGTTTTGATATGAGGCTGGCGCGAAGATTTCTGGTTCAGGAACAAAGATTTTTGGAACTGACCTTTGAAGCATTTAATTTGTTCAACCATGTCAATTACAACGGCATCAACAACGTTGTGGGAACGGCTTGTGTTAACGGTTTCGCGTCAAATCCGAATTGTGCGGGCGCAGCGAATGTGATTCAGCTCAACGCGCGCGGCGTGAGAGGCATTTCGCCGACTTCCCCACTCGGCTTTACTTCGGCGGCTCCGGCCCGGCAGTTGCAGTTCGGAGTTCGTTATAATTTCTAGGGTTAACAGAATAGAAAAAGCAAAAGGCATCCTTCACACGGATGCCTTTTACATTTCCAGCGAATTTTACTGAAGCGACTGAGCCAAACCGAAGTCTATGCTCAGGCACGAACTTTTTGGTCAAATACCAATTTAAATTCAGTTGCGCGTCTCTCAATTTGTGGCGGATGGAGATAAGTCGAGTCAGTACCGGGAGCGTGAGCGAACGGCGGAGAGCGTTTCTTTTACCCAGTCGCTCACGCGCTTCCGGTACTGACCCGTTTTAGATTACGCGCATTTTGAAAGAGCTAAGAGCAAACGCGGGACGCCGCTCACCACAGCCGACAGCCTGTCGGCGTTACCATAACTTCGGCTATGAAAAATTGATTGTTCGTTTCTCGTGATGGCTCTGCATGGCCAGTTCGATAATTTTGATTGTGTTTGCGGCTTGCGCGCCGGTGACGTTTATTTTAGTTTTAAGCAAAATCGCATCGCGGACATTTTCATAAAATTTCCGATAATCGCCGATTTCGCTTTCGATTTTTCCGACAAAATGGATTTGGTTAATCTCCGTGTTAACTGTTCCCCACTGCTCTTTCGGTTCCACGCCCCAGTTATTTGTCAGCGCCGGAATTGCACCGTTTTTCAAAGCTTCTTCCTGAACATCCATTCCGTGTTTGACGAAAGTTCCGCTTTCCCCAAACAAAATGTAACGCGGCAATTCTTCTCTGACGAGCATCCCGGATTTGAGCGTTACCTTTAAATCCCGGTAATGGAGAAGCACTTCAAAATTATCGGGAATTTTTCCCGCCGTTCGCTCCGTGCGAATAAATCCGGTTACTGCTTCGGGTAAACCGAACAGTGTCTGCGCCTGATCAATCAGATGCGAGCCTAAATCGTATAAAACTCCGGTTCCGGGCAGCGCGTTTTCTTTCCAGGTATCTCCTCGCAAAAGCGGACGAAAACGGTCGTAATGAATTTCGGCTTCGACCAGCCGGCCCAGCAGATTTTTTTCTATCACTCGGCGAACCGTTAAAAAATCGCTGTCCCAGCGCCGGTTATGATGAACGGTTAGAATTTTACCGCCAGCTTCTGCCAGTTTGACTAATTCAAACCCTTCGGCAGAAGTAACCGTCAGAGGCTTCTCAACAATTACATTTTTATCCGCTTCCAAAGCTTCCCGAGCCAAATCAAAATGCGTGTGATTCGGCGTTGCAACGACAATCAAATCAATCTCCCGGCTGGCAAAAAGGGAGGAGGTTTGCGAAACGATTTCAGCTTCAGGATAGCGCTCACCGGCGATTTTGATATTCGCGGCGTTTGTCGTTTGAATGGCCTTCAAATTCAAACCTTCAACCGAAGCGATGACCGGAGCGTGGAAAACCTGCCCCGCCATTCCAAATCCGATTAATCCAATATTTACTGCGTCTTTTGTGGACATAATATTGAAAACGATAGTTCAAAATGCGAGCGCGAGCAACAAAACTTAAAATCGCCGGAAAACATCTTTTTATCTTTCCGAAGCGATGGACTCGACCTCGCTAATCAACCGTTCGACTTCGTGGGTTGAAGTGTAACAAGCACAGCCGGCACGGACTAAACTCTGATTTGGCGCGCCGAGCCGCTCAACGACGGTTTTGGCGTAAAAATCTCCATGACTGGCAAAAATTCCGCGCTCCGCCAGAAGGCGGGCAACTTCCGCCGATTGTCTGCCTTCGATTGTAAAGGCGATGGTCGGCGTGCGCGGCGCATCAGGCGGCGGGCCGTACAGACGAACGCTTTCGAGAGCGGATAAACCTGTCCACATCCGGGTAAACAGCTCACTCCCGCGTGTGTGCAGCTCTTCAAAGACCGCGTCTAATTTTGCCTGCCTCGTTTCGCCCGTTGCCAGTGAAGCCAGAAAATCAACGGCGGCGGCGGCCCCGGCAATTCCTTCGTGGTTTTTAGTGCCGGTTTCCGCTCTCTCCGGCGCAGTGTTAGGTGCGGGAAGCAGTTTTGGAAAGTCGAGCATTTGCAGCAAATCCAGTTTACTGTAGAGGATTCCAAGGTGCGGGCCGTAAAATTTATACGTCGAACAACTCAAAAAATCACAGTCAAGCTCTCTGACATCAATCCGCTCGTGCGAGGCTAGATGAACCGCGTCCACAAAAACAAAAGCCCCGACATCGTGCGCCAGCCGAACTGCCCGCCGGATGTCGTTAATCGTTCCAACGGCGTTTGAAGCCGCTCCGATTGCCAGCAGTTTTGTCCGCGGACTGAGCAGACTTTCAAGCTGTTCCCAATCGAGTTCGCCGGTGCGCAGCTGCATTTTCGCCGTTCTGATTTTCAAGCCTCTTTCGTTTTCCAACTGCTGCCAGGGCGCAATGTTGGCGTGATGATCGAGCTCCGTGACGATGATTTCGTCATTCGGCTCCAGCATCCGCCCGACCGCTCTGGCAAGGTGGAAGGTAAGCGTCGTCATATTTGCTCCAAAGACGATTTCACCGGCTGCGGCTCCCAGAAAATCGGCAAAGGCGCGGCGGGAATAATCAATCATTTCATCCGTTTCTACGCTCGAAGGAAAAGCCCAATGAGAATTGGCATTGTGATAATAAAGATAATCCGTGATTGCCTCGGCGACGCGGCGCGGCACCTGCGTTCCGCCGGGGCCGTCAAAATAGGCGACGGGTTGGCCGCCCTGAACGCGCGTCAGGGCCGGAAAATAACTGCGAATTTCCTCCACCGAAACTACTTTTGGCGAAGTATCCCGGCGCGGATTTAGAGTTTCACTGATATTTGTCATAATTATTAAAGAAATTTTTACCTCGGTCAAAACCATTATACTAATTCAAGATTATTTGTGCGTATTGTCAGAACCGCCTGTGGTCGCGGGCAGGTTTTGTGCCGCAGGTTGGTTCACCCGCTGTTGCAGGCGGTTCTGACTTGGCAATCCGACTTTTACGCATTTCCTGGCTTGAATCGGTTTTATATCTTTTTCAACAAATGCAAGAATGTCGTCGCGACGGCAACGAAAATTTGCACCGAAAAACAACTCTGCGTGCATTTCCTCGCGTTCGAATTCATATTGTTTCGCTTCAGAAATGTCGCGCGAAACCGAGAGCAGGCGCACAATCTCGCCCGATGCGCCGCGCACCGGCGAGACGACGTCCCGCCATTTGTCAGTGCCTTTGGCGGTCTGGGAATACCCCTGAAACCTCGTGGTTTCGCCCTGCAGCGCTTTTTCGACTGAATCACGCCGAGCACCTGCGCAAAGTTTTTCAGCGCGGGCAAATCGGCACACATTTTTGAAATTGTTGAGCAACACGGAGGAGATGAGTTTGGAGGACTGTTTTAATCGATAACAATATATTTTATTTACAACTGTTTTCGAGCGAGCGAAAAAACAAATTTTTTTTATCAATCCGGGCGAGGCCTTCGAACCAATAGTTAACGCTTTTATTTGTCAGGATGGGATTGATAATGACACCGTTTGCGAAAAAACTCTTTTCAATTCCTGCATAATTAGTTAAACTTTTCACATACCAAATTTAGGAAAAGTTCCTGAGCTGCCAAAAAGCAGGCTTTCGAGGATATTTTCGCTTGTTGACGGAGGAATTAAGTCTCTTGTTGGATTCACCTTTGAGAATCGAGCGAAGCCCGTTCGAATCTTTTGCCGGTGCGGGAACGCCGCGCAAAATCTTTACAAACCCGCCGTTGCTGCAGTGCGAGGTTTCAGTTGTGATCCCGGTGCGGGACGAAGCCGACAATCTGAACGCGACGCTCGCCGCCGTTACGCGGCAGTTTGATCTGGCGGGAATCAGAATTGACCCGCGCCGTTACGAGATTTTGATTCTCGCTAATAACTGTCTTGATAATTCGGCTGAGATTGTCCGCAGGTGGCAGCTCAAACAGGCTTTGCCGCCGATTCATTTGGCGGAAATCGAGTTTTCTCCGACCGAAGCAAATTGCGGGCACGCGCGGCGAATGGTGATGGAAGCCGCTTTTTTGCGACTCAAAAAGCTGGGTAAAAAGCGCGGCGTGATTGCCTCGACCGATGGTGACACGCGCGTTGCGCCGGACTGGATTGCGGCGACGCTCCTGGAAATCAATCTCGGAGCCGACGCCGTCAGCGGGCGGATTATGATTGAGCCGAAGGAATTGGCCGCTCTGGACGGAAAGACGCGTCGTTATCATCTCCTGGATGTTTATTATCGTTATCTGGCGGCCGAACTTGAAAGTTATCTCGCCCCGCTCGTTTTTGATCCGCGTCCGCGTCATCATCAACATTTTAATGCCAGCTTTGCCGTCACGGTCGAAGCCTACAAACTGGCCGGCGGCGTTCCCAAGGTCACGCATCTTGAAGATTTCGCTTTCTATAATTCATTGCAGCGGGTTGACGCGCGTTTTCGGCACAGCCCGCAGGTGCGAGTTTTTACTTCGGCGCGGCAGCACGGGCGGACTGCCTGCGGGCTTTCAACTCAACTGGCCGAATGGACTACCATGGGCGAATGTTCAGAGCCTTATTTTGTTGAAAG
This sequence comes from Pyrinomonadales bacterium, assembly GCA_038212235.1. GTDB lineage: Bacteria > Acidobacteriota > Blastocatellia > Pyrinomonadales > Pyrinomonadaceae > JBBQUS01. The sequence goes on along the minus strand of JBBQUS010000012.1, from coordinate 49,422 downwards.
TTTAAATGAACTCGAAACAAGATTTGTGACCTTTCACGAGCTTCGCCAATACTGGCAGACGGCCACAGCCGGAAAGTCGTTTGTTAAGGACAATTTGCAGTATCTGGCAGAAATTTTAGGCGTTCATGAATCATGGCTGCGAACCGAACTTCATCTTTCAGAGACATTCGGGCGACTGCGCCAAAATATTGAACAGAAACAGCGCGAAAACGGTTTGTGGCGCGTGCGTCACTCGCTCGTTCCGATTAAAAAGGCAATTGCGGATTTGCGCTTGCGGCTGGAAAATTTGCGGCGCTCTGCCTGATTTTTCAAACTTTTTCGTAAACGTCGAGCAGATATTTCTCCGCCTTGGTTTCAGTCACCGTTCGCAAAGCGTCGGCTGTCCAGTTTTTGAAATTTCGGTGAACTTCAGCGCCGGTTTGCGGGTAATCGTGAACAAACGGAGTCCAATGGACGAGCAAGACGCTGCCGTCCGGCCGCAACTGACCGATAATTTTCTCAACCGCCGTTTTCCAATCGGCGGGCGCGAGATAATAACCGACCTCAGAAACTAAAATAAGATCGAAAGTTTCGCTCGGGAAATGGGCGGGAATCTGCATTTTTTCAAATTTCACATGCGGCAGTTCGGCGCATCGTTTTTTGGCTTTTTCCAAAGCCGCGTCGGAAACATCAACCGCTAACAACTTTTGACAAAACGGGGCGAGCTGCTCGGTCAAAACTCCGATTGAACAGCCGACTTCAAGGGCGTTTTCGTAGCTTTGGCGGGGCAAAGCGGCGAGCGTCGCAGCGTATTTGCCCCGCTCGTACTCGCTTGTTTCAAAATTCCAGGGGTCGGCGTGCGCGCGATATACTTTGTCAAAATAATCAGGCGTCAAAGTTTTCGGCTGCGATTTATTCATCAATTTCTTCCAGGTAAATTTCCCAGCCGCCGGCAAAATTTGCCAGAATCTCCGGCGTCAACCGAAAAGCCTCCGGGTCGTCGTCAATCAAATCGGTTGTTTGCGACTGATGCGCCGCAATCGCCCGCTGCTTTTGCCGCGCGACGCTTCCGATATTGAGCCGCCAGCCGCGCGCTTCATTTGTTTGCGGAGCATCCGCGCCGGTCGCCAATTCCCACAGCCAAATTGGATATTCAAGAAGTTTTGCGGTCAAACCTGTTTGAGATTTTGCGGCCCGGATAATTTGATTTGAGGCGAAATGATCCGGGTGCGGGTCGCGCCGCCACGGCAGCAGAATCGTCGCGGGCTGATTTTTTTCTAAGTATCGGGAGCAAATCCCAACCGCGTCTGCAAATTCAGGAGAATTTTCATTTGGAACCGACCGGTCGCGGTAACGCAGGAAAGTCGTTTTTTCGGCAGCAGCCACGCCCAAAATTTCGAGCGCCGCCAGGATTTCTTTTTCGCGCAAATCGCGCAGCGCCGCTGCAGGAAACTTTTTTGAGTTCGGATGTGAGAGCGTGCCGTCGCTCAACACCAAAATTATCGCCTCGCAATCAAATTTTCGGAGCAGAGCGATTGCTCCGCCGCACCCGAGTGATTCGTCGTCCGCGTGCGGCGCGATGACCAGCGTTCTGCCCCAGCTTTTAACGGTTTCGGCAGCAACCAGCGGCAATTTTTCAGGCGCGGCGAGAATTGAACTCTCAAGGACGTCGTTATTTTTCATTGTCCCACAAAACCTGCGCCGGAACCTCAGTTTCCAGCACAAACCGCCCGGCATCTGCGAGAGCGGCATCAGGCGCGGGCTGACGCAGATAAACGCTCAGATCGCGAATGACTCTTTCAAATAAAAGCGGCCGCATCAAACCTCTGGCTCCGACGCATTTTTGGCAGAGCGCGATAATATCGGTACAAATTGATTCAATCGCCGTCCGCATCATATTTGTGTATGCCAAAACTCGCTCAGCGTCAGCCGCTGTTTTCTCGCTTTGCAGATAAGTGTCAAAAGCGGCGGCGGCTCCGGTCAGCCACAAATTTCCGCTTTCGATGCGAATCGCCATTTCGCCCAGACGGGCGCGTTGAAACGCATCGTCGGTGCGCTTGAGTGTTTGCAGATATTTCCGCGTTTCGTCAAAAAGCGATTCCGCGCCGCCAAGCTGAACGGCCGCAAAACGAACCGCGCCGCCGCCAAACCACGGCTGGCGGTAATACTTTCCGGGCTCGCCGATGAGATTTTGAGATGTTAATTTAACGTCTCTAAAATCAACTTTAAAACTGCGCGTCGCTCGCATTCCAAGCGGCTGCCACCAGGATTCGTCGGTTTTAGTGGCGACGGTTTCCATCGGAACAACGCACATCTGCCAGCCGCCATCGGGAAAGGCGCAGTTAACAAACGGCCGCGTGACAAAATCAGTGCCGGAGGCAAACGTTTTAGCGCCTTCGAGCCGATATTTGCCTTCCCCGTTCGGAAATATTTTGACGCCGTCAGCGGCTTCAGTATTCCAAACGCCAAAAATTTTGCCGGTTTTAGCATCGCTTGAAAAAGTACTCAGTTGATCGCCCGTGCCGTAGAGAGCAATCAGCAAAAGAGCGTTGACGTGGCCTTCGAAAATCCGCCCGGCGGCGAGATTGCCGCGCCCGACGGTTTTGAGCAATCGCAGCAGAGGCCGGGTCGAACCGGCTGTCGCACCGTTTAAATCAAGCCCGCCATATTCGCGCGGCAAAGGCCCGGTGAGCAATCCCTGAGCGGCAATTTGTCCAAATGTTTCGACCGGAAAACCTGTTTCGTAGTCAACGAACGCAGCTTCGGCCTGAGCAAATTCCACCAGTTTGCCGGCAGCCTGCAAAATTTGTTGTATGTCGTCACCAATGGTTTCAGTTTTTTTCGCGGTTGAAAAAGAAATGGCTGTCCCCTCCGTTCATTTACTCTTCGCATTAAAATTTTAATTAGATTCTAAGGTTAACCTGCCAAACTCTTCCTGACAAGAAGTGTTGATAAGTGGTGATTCCAATTTTTCGACTGACGCTAAACTTAAACACGGCTCGCCCGAGTCTGCGTTCAGCATTGCCGTTTAAAAAAATCGAATCGTCCGTCTGAGGAACCAAGGTGGCTCTGGCAAAATTGGCAATGTGATGACTGGTTCACCGAAACTTGAGGGATTATTATTTGAATTTATCGAATAATCCATAGAACTTGGATTATTCATCTTTTTTGACTTGCATTACATTTCCAATTTAATATTTGCTGGGTCTGCAGTCTAATAATAGTTCGGTTTCTTCGTTCAATGAGGTAAACATTATGTTTTAGTTAATCGGCGAAATTTTCCGCCTCGCTCAATTCAACTGTTTTGTTTTTCAGGTCTGTTAAGTTAAAAAATCGGATTTAAGAACTTTCATGGTTTGCCGATGAATAGCTGGCTGGAAATTAAGCGGGGCGCGTTCACATCGCTAAACTGTCAGTTTTAGATAAGTATGGATGTTCAAAAATTTATTGAAGACGGTTTTGTCAAAATTGAAAATGCGTTTTCGCGGGAACTTGCTGCTCAGTGCCGGAAGATTTTGTGGAGCGAAACGGGATTTGACGAAAATACGCCGGAAACATGGACTGCGCCGGTCGTGAGACTTGGGTTTTACTCGCAGGAGCCCTTTCGTTTGGCAGTCAATACGCCTGTTTTGCACGACGCTTTCGATAAATTGGTCGGAGCGAAACGCTGGCTTCCGCGGACGGATCTCGGCACGATTCCCGTCCGCTTTCCGAGTGATGAAAATCCAAATGATGACGGTTGGCACGTCGAAGCGAGCTTTCCCGGCGAAGACGAATCGAATTACCTTGAATGGCGCATCAACATCGAATCGAAAGGACGCGCTTTGCTGATGCTTTTTCTATTTTCCGATGTCAGCGAACGGGACGCGCCGACGCGCATCCGCGCAGGTTCGCATCTCGATGTTGCGCGGATTTTGCAGCCCTTCGGCGAAAGCGGTTTATCTTTTGCGGAACTCGCCGGAAAACTCGGTGCGACAGCGTATCACCCGCAAACTCTGGCGACCGGGGCAGCCGGAACGGTCTATCTCTGTCATCCTTTCCTGGTTCATGCGGCGCAGGCGCATCACGGGTCGAATCCGCGATTTATGGCACAGCCGCCGCTGCACCCGGCGGAACCAGCTCGTCTCAACCGCGCCGACGGCGATTATTCTCCGGTGGAAATCGCTATTCGTTTGGGCGCGTGAATTTGGCTTAAGAATATTTGCAGAACTAGCGGCGGCGCGGCAGGTTGCCGTCGCGAGAAGCGCGAACGTTACCGGTCTCTGACTTTTTTGCCAGTCCAGAATTCGAGAAAGCGAAATTGGAAACGCTCAACAATTTCAAAGTTTTTTGCAAACGGTTTCAGCGGCATCGGAAGATTGTAAATTCCGTTGTTGTCAGTTGCGAGCGAAAGCGCAACTTTGCAACTTATGACTGCTGAGTTGACGCGATTTCGAAAGATCTGTACTTCGGGACTATGGGCGCTGCGTTGAGGTCGGTTTGTAAACCGTTTAAAAATTCCAGCAGAGAGCGATTACTTATTGGAAGAGCGGCTTGAGCGGCTGATTATCAATTATTTAAGCCAATTTTTTTGCTTGAATCTTCCTTTTGAGAATTTTAGAGACTCAATAGAAGCTCCCCGTTTGATTAACAGTCTTACTGCAATTTAAACTTTAAGAATCAATAATATTTTGCTGTACTTTTATTTCTACCAGCAGGAAATTTTATGAAGAAAGATATAAAAAAGCCCGAGCGGGTGGGCATCATGATAGTGGGTTTAGGCGGAGCCGTCGCTACCACCGCTGTCTCCGGCATAGAACTGCTTCGCCAGGGAGTCGTTGGCACGGAAGGGCTGCCGCTTGCCGCTCTGGCCGACTCGCGCCTGACCGAGAATCTAGTCGCTTATCCTGATTTAATCTTCGGCGGCTGGGATTTGTCGCCCGATGATTTGTCAGCCGCCGCCGCCGTGCATAATGTCTTGAGCTTAGAGCAGTATCGGCTCGCGGCTCCCGCTCTGGCGCAAATCACGCCGCTCCCGGCTGTTGGAAATGCCGAATTTTGCCGAAACATTGGCGGCGCTAACGTTATCAAGGCAGATAATCACAGGGCGGCGGTCACGGTTGTGCGCGCTCAGATTACCGAATTTCGCCGCCGCTTTGAATGCCAGAGCGTGATAGTAATTAATCTGGCTTCAACCGAAAAGTTTGTAGAGAAAAACATCGAGGCGTTTTCTTCATTAAAAAGTTTTGAGCGGGCGCTCGATGCCGATTCACCGGAGATTGCGCCGGCGATGATTTACGCGTACGCAGCAATTGCCGAAGGAGCGGCTTACGGTAATTTTACGCCATCGGTGTCGGCTGACATTCCGGCTCTGGTCGAGTTTGCCGAGCAAAGCCGGGTGGCTATTGCGGGCAAGGATGGAAAAACCGGTCAGACGATGATGAAAACGGCGCTTGCGCCTGCGCTTCGCACCCGTGCGTTGAAAGTGGCGGGATGGTATTCGACCAATATTCTCGGCAATCGGGACGGTTTGGCGCTCAGCGATGCCGACTCTCTAAAGTCAAAAATATCAACCAAAGAATCGGTGCTGGACGACATTCTCGGCTATCGGGTGGAAGACCATATCGTTGACATTCGCTACTATCGTCCGCGCGGTGACAACAAAGAGGCGTGGGACAATATTGACTTGACGGGATTTTTGGGTCAGGCGATGCAGATCAAAATCAATTTTTTATGTCGGGACTCAATCCTGGCTGCGCCGCTGGTAATCGAGATAGCGCGCCTCCTCGAACTGGCGCAAAGACGAGGCAAGAGCGGGGTGCAGGAACAGCTGTCGGTTTTCTTTAAGTTGCCTCAGCTTAAAGATGAAGCTAACGAAAAGCCGGAACACGCTCTGCATAAACAGGAGCAAATGCTTCTCGACTGGCTGGCAGAGAATTCATAGTTTTACGTAAACTTTTAAGACTGTTTTAAACAGATTCGTCGAATTTGATTTCGGCCTGGCCAAATCAAGGTTTTTTTTAATTGTTTCACCAAATCAAACGGCGGCTGTGGGCCGCCGTTTGTCGCTGGCATGAAAGTTACTGGATCGGGATTTAATTAGGAAGGTAAAACGGGGTTAACTTTGTAGTTATCTGGGGACGCAGGTTCAAAAATTTTATTGCTGAATAAGTTCTAACTTTTTCTGTTTAAGTGATTACTCCGCCACCAAACAAGGTTTGGAAGCGGCTTCTAGCGTGTGATTACGCAGAGTCTCTAATCCGAGACTCAAAATATTGAGAGCAGCATTTAGGTCTCTATCCATTTCGAGACCACAGTTTGAGCAGCTATGTGCACGAACGGACAAATCTTTCCTAACCAATTCGCCACATCCAGAGCAATTCTGACTGGTGTTTCTTGGATTGACTTGAATCATCGTTCGTCCAGCGTTTTCAGCTTTGTACTTCGTGAGTTCAAACAATTTGCTCCAAGCGGCGTCAGAGATGGTTTTTGCGAGTCGAGAGTTTTTAACCATGTTCGAGACTTTCAACTTCTCGAAAACAATTATTCCAAAATTATCAACCAAGTATCTCGAAACTTGGTGAACAAAATTATTGCGACGGTTCTTGATTCGCTCGTGAATCTTTGCCGCTCGCTGGCGGTTCTTTTTACGTTGCGCCTTTGCCAAATCCTTTTGGTCACGGCGAAAGAATTTCGGATTGTCAATCTCGCTGCCATCCGACAGAGCAGCAAACGACTTGATCCCAACATCAATTCCAACAGCTTCAGTGTTTGGCTCAAGCAGTGTTTCTTCAGTTTCCACAGAGAAACAGGCAAACCATTTTCCGGTTGCGCTGCGAGTGATTGTCAACGTTTTAATTTTGCCGATAACTTCACGATGCCACTTGATTTTAAACAATCCAAGTTTGGAAAGTTGGAGTTTTTCGCTCTTCAAAGCAAAACCGCTTTGAGCAAACGTGAAGCTGTCATAACGACCTTTGCTTTTGAATCGGGGAAATCCGGCTTGACCTTTTGCGCGTCGGGCAAAGAATGCTTTGAAACCCTTGTCGAGGCGTCGCAAAACATCCTGCAAAACTTGAGAGTGAATTTCGGCAACGTCTTCGCGGATAGCTTTGATTTCAGGCAAAACATTTTGCTGTTCAAGATAGGTGATGCTTTTCTTTTGCCGTGTCCACGCTTCGCGGCGTCCACTCAAAGCCGCGTTGTACAATTCACGACAAATCTCAAGCGTAGCATCAAGTTTTTTGACTTGAGACTTGCTTGGAAAAAGGCGAAATTTATACGACTTCAGCATCTATTTTTTTTCTTTGTGTTTCAACGCACGCGTTTGATTACTTCAAGCGGTGCGCCGCCGCAAGTCACCAGAAAGAAACTTGGACTCCAGAGATGTCCATTCCACAAACGAGTTTTGATTTCAGGAAATTCCTGAAACAAACGTCTTGCCGACACGCCTTTCAAGCTGTTGATTATTTTCGACAACTGATGTGTCGGTTTACTTCTGAAAACAACGTGAATGTGGCCAACGTCAGTTTTGACAGCGACAACCGGACATTACGCAACTTCAAGCAACGTAATCACGATTTCCTTCAATCTGTCGCCTATTTCGTCCGTCAAAACTTTGCGGCGATATTTCACAGCCTAAACCAAGTGGTAAGTGAGCAAATAGGCAGAATGCGCGCCTGATTGCAGTTCGTAATTCACAGGCATAATTTACCGCAACCAATCCAGAAAATACAACTATTTGTCAGTATTTATCTGCATTTGTTTGTTACCAACCAATCGGCATTCATTCACCACCAAAATTGCCAACGCATTAATTTTGGAAGTGGACTTCTGCCTTCCGAAGTTAAATCTTTTCTATGCTTCGAAAAGCAATTCGTATAATCTCTAAAAGACACTTTAAAAAAACTTGGCTGGAATAATTTTGTATGAAATACCGCAAACTTGGCAGCAGCGATTTGAATGTTTCGGAAATCAGTTTGGGTTCCTGGCTGACTTATTCGGGCGGCGTTGAACGCGAACAAGGAGAAAGATGCGTCAAACAGGCTTTTGAAGAAGGCATTAATTTTTTAGACACCGCCAATATTTACGGCAAGGGCGTTGCCGAAATGTTTTTAGGCGACATTCTCAAAGATGTGCCGCGCAATTCTTATGTTCTGGCAACCAAGCTGTTCTTTCCGATGACCGAAACCGACAAAGGTTTATCGCGCCGGCAGATTCACAAACAGCTCGATGACTCGCTGCAGAGGCTTCGCACCGATTACGTTGATCTTTACCAATGCCACCGTTACGATGCGGAAACTCCGCTCGAAGAAACAATGGCGGCTTTAACTGAAGTTGTCAAGTCCGGGAAAGTTCGCTATATCGGCTTTAGCGAATGGAGCGCCGAAGAAATTAAAAGAGCAGTTGAAATGGCCGGAGTTGAAAAATTTGTTTCCAGCCAGCCGCAATATTCGATGCTCTGGCGCGCTCCCGAACGCGAAGTGTTTCCGTTATGCGCGGCAAACGGAATCGGGCAAATTGTCTGGTCGCCGCTCGCGCAGGGAGTTTTAACCGGAAAATATAAGCCCGGTCAACCGCTGCCGAAAGATTCGCGCGCGGCCAATGATGAGATGAACGGCTTTATTGATAGATTACTGGATGACCGGATTCTGAACGCGGTTGAGCAATTACGTCCCGTTGCCGCCGCTGAAAACTTGACGATGGCGCAACTGGCACTGGCCTGGGTTCTTCGCGATGAACGTGTTTCATCCGCAATTATCGGAGCCAGCCGCCCCGAACAAGTGACCGATAACGCCGCCGCTTCGGGTGTTATTTTGTCAGCTGAAACCTTGTCAGCTATTGATAAAATTTTGGGCGGCGTTGTTTAACTGTCAGCTTCATCCTGTTTTTTTTATAAAAATAATTTGTTATGGATGAAATCTCTTCCAATTCAGATTTTATTGATATCAAAAAGCATGCAATCGTGGTTTGGGCTTTGGCTATAACTCGCGGCATTCTTTATGAGGTTTCTTCCGGCAAATTTGAGATTGAGGAAATACAGAAAATTTTAGATGTCACTAGTTTGAGCGAACTTGCTAAAAGGTTTGGCTACGACGACGAAAGTGAATTGGCTATAGATTGGGATTGGGATGAATATTTACCATCAAACAAAAAAGTTTTTTAACGATTTCACAAATTGAAATCTGATGTGTTATGATTCATGTTTTTGTTTAGATAGTTGTTATTAGGGAGATTATTTATGTCAAGAATATGTCAAGTGACCGGCAAAAAACCGATGAGCGGAAACAATGTTTCGCACGCCAATAACCGCACGAAACGCCGATTTTTGCCGAATCTGCAATCAAAACGCTTTTATATTCCAAGCGAAGACCGTTGGGTTCGCCTCAAAGTTTCGGCTCGCGGAATTAAAACTATTACAAAAAATGGGATTGAAGCCGTATTGAAAGAGATGCGCGCCCGAGGCGAGAAAATATAACCGACGAGGAGTTTGTTGAAAAATGGCAAAAGCAGGAAAAAGAGTGCAAGTTAAACTGAAAAGCAGCGAAAGTCATTACTGCTATTTCACAACCAAAAACAAATCAACCACGCCGGAACGTATGGAATTTCGCAAATATGACCCGGTTGTGCGAAAACACGTTAATTTCAAAGAATCTAAATAAAATAAAATTATAAAAGCACAATCATGAAAAAAGAAGCTCATCCAGATTATCACCCGGTTGTTTTCCAAGATACTTCGGTCAATCATTCGTTTCTCACACGCTCAACCATGAAGAGCGACAAAACAATTGTCTGGGAAGACGGCAATGAATATCCGCTGGTTCAAATCGAAATCTCAGGTGCGTCGCACCCATTTTATACCGGCCAACAGCGTCTGGTTGACACTGCCGGACGCGTTGAAAAATTCCGCAATCGTTATTCGCGGGGCAAATAACCATTACAGCAATTATTCAGCAAAAGGTTGCAGGAAAATTCCTGCAACCTTTTCCTTTAAAAAGTTTCATATAATTTCGCTCGCGCCTTGACTTGGCTCGGAAACGAGTAAGTCGGGGACGATATTCGTTTGAAGCTGATATTCGGCGGCAATTGTCTGCTGAAATATTTCAAGGTTTTCACGCCGCACCAGATTGACGGTCGAGCCGCCGAAACCGCCGCCCGTCATGCGCGCGCCCAAAACGCCTTCGCATTTTCCGGCGATACTAACCAAAATATCCAGCTCCAGGCAGCTGACTTCATAATCGTCTCGCAGAGAGGCGTGCGACTGCCACATCAATTTGCCAAAATTTGCTAAATCATTTTGCTTTAAAGCCGTAGCTGCGGCCAGCGTGCGAGCAATTTCGGTGACGACGTGACGGCACCGGCAGCGGATAACTTCGGGCAGTTTATCAGCAAACCGGGCAAAATCTGTTTCGCTCACGTCACGCAATTGCTCAATACCGGGCAAAAATTGCCGCAAAATTTCAACTCCCTCTTCGCATTCTCGGCGGCGCGTGTTGTATTCGCTAGTCGCCAAATCATGTTTGACATTGGTATCGCAAATAACTACAGCCACATCTTTAGTGTCAAGCGGAACGTTTTCAAATTTGAGACTGCGACAATCAAGTAACAGCGCCGAACCTTTGTTTGCATTAGCAGAAACGAACTGATCCATAATGCCGATGTTAGCTCCGACAAATTCATGTTCGGTTTGTTGACCAACCAGAGCTAAGGTTGTCCGGTCAATGCGCTGCCCGGAAATTTCTGTCAAAGCCAGTCCAACTGCGGTTTCGAGCGCGGCAGAAGACGACAATCCGGCGCCCGACGGAACGTCAGACCAAATCAGTAAATCCGCGCCGGAGAGCTTTACATTCTGCCGCTCAAGAAGTCTCGCTACGCCTTCGATATAATTTATCCACGCGCCATGTTTACGTACCTTTTCGACATCTAAATCAAACTTGGCCGATTCGTTTAAATTGAAAGAGTAAACTCGAATTTTGCGGTCGTTTCTCTCTCTTATGGCCACCGCCGCTTCGCGGTCAATCGCCATCGGAAGCACAAAACCGCCGTTGTAATCTGTGTGTTCGCCAATTAAATTGACTCTGCCCGGAGCGCGAAAGAGGCGAGACTCGCCGCTTCCGCAAAATTCGACAAATTTAACTTTTAATTTGGAGTAATCAACTGACATAAAATTTAATTATTTCCAAACGACCGGCTCGATGTGCTGACGCAGTTCTGCCGCCTTTTCTTCCGGCAAAGTGTCGTTAATAAACATCCCGGCTCCGGCTTCGCTTCCCGCTAAATATTTTAATTTAGTTTTAGTGCGCATCGGCGGATAAAATTCGATGTGAAAGCGGAAAAAATCATAATCGCCGCCGTCCGCAGGAGCTTGCTGCAAAGCCATAATATACGGGAATGAGACATCAAATAATTTATCAAAAGCATTCAAAACCGTTTTCAAAATTTCGGCTAAATCGGTTTGCTCCGTCCGGTTAAAATGAAGCAGATCGGGAGCATTTTTTTTGGCCGTAATATGTGTTTCGTAAGGGTAGCGCGCAAAAAACGGAATGTAAGCCAGAAACGATTCATTTTCGGCGATGATGCGCCGTCCGTCGCGTTTTTCTTCGACCAGAATGTCGTCAAATAAGTTTCGTCCGGTTAACGACAGGTGGTCGCGGGCTTGCTCGAGCTGCTTTTCAAGGCGCGGCGGAACGAACGGATACGAGTAAATCTGGCCATGCGGGTGCAGTAGGGTGACGCCGATTGCTTCACCTTTATTTTCAAAAATAAAAACGGATTTAACAAATTCCAGCTTGCTCAGTTCGGCAAATCTATCCGTCCAAACCTGGACCAGTTTATAAATTTGTTCAACCGGTTCCTGCGCCAGAGAAGAATTGTGATTGGGAGTATAAACAACTACTTCGCATTCCCCGAAAGACCGGCGCACCGCATAGAGTTCAGTGGATTTAATCTCAGGCTCAGGCGGATTGGGTGAAAGCGATGGAAAACGATTTTCGAAAACGACAATATCGTAAGTCGGTTCCGGAATTTCAGTGGGAAAACCGCCGGGCGCGGTCGGACACAGCGGACAAAAATCTTTTGGCGGCAGAAAGGTTCGATCCTGCCTGACCGTCGCTGTTGCCGTCCACTCGCCGTACAAAGGATTCCAACGCAATTCACTCATTGTTTTAGCTTCTTTCTTGATTCAAAATTTGCCTGTCACACTGATGTTACCGGGGTCATAAAATTATCATAAAACAAGTCAGAGATGACCGTCGGTGATTTTTCAAACAGTTTCCGTTCAAACTAAAATCGGCTTTTCGAAATGTTAATTTTAGAGCGTTCATTCTAACTACAATTTTAAAATACCTCAATCGCTTTGATAATTTAGATATAGTTATCACAAAAACAGGCGGCGCGATTTGCCAAAACATTCAAGACTTAAGTTAAAATGTTTTTTTGGCTAAGTGCAATGGCAGAGGATTTACAAACTTTCGAGCAAAGGGCAAACTTTCTTACTAAATCGATTGTCCCTTACCTAGTTTTGATTTTGTCGTTAATCTTGACGGCAATTTCCGCATTTTATGTCGAACAAACCGCCTATGCACGCGATAAACTGCGTTTTGAGAATTCAGTCGAACGTGCTCGCTTTAGTATTGACAGCCGCATCCAAACGTATCTGGATTTGCTGCGCAGCGGAACCGGACTTTTTGCCGCCGCTAATGGCAATGTTTCGCGCGAAGCCTTTCACGCTTATGTTGAGAAATTGAAAATACAGGATATCTATCCGGGGATTCAAAGTTATGGGTATGTTCAAAGAGTAAAACAAGCTGATTTACAATCTTTTATCGAAAACAGAAGAAGTCAGGGGAGTCTTTATTATAATGTCCGTCCCGAAGGCGTCCGCGATGAATATTATCCTTTTGTTTATATCGAGCCGGACGATAAAATCAACTTACCTGCTCTCGGCTACGACCCTTTCACGGATGCCACCCGCCGCCCGATTATGGAGCGAGCGCGCGATAGCGGACTGCCTGTTGCTACCAGCAAAATCTTTTTGATTCAGGATATCGAAAAAAAACAAGCCGGATTCGCAATTTTTTATCCTGTTTATGAAAACGCGGAATCACTCAATACACCTGAAGCCAGACGAACGGCTTTGCAAGGCTTCGTCGTGGCCGGATTTCGCGCTGACGATTTACTCCGCGGCATTCTCGGTAAAGACGAAGTTCGCGATGTTGATTTTAAGGTTTACGACGGCGACCAAATAGTTGACGAAAATTTGATGCACGACTCCAAACTGCTTCGTGTCGGGCGGCGCGATGAAACGGCCTCACGTTTTACCAAAACTGTTGCTTTAAATGTTGCCGAGCGACAGTGGAAACTTGTTTTCGTTGAGCAGGAAAATTTTAACAATTCGTCAGCAAATCGTCTGACATCATTCGTTTTGTTTGGCGGAATTGTTATCAGTCTGATTTTGCTCGGGATTACGCGTTCACAAGTTAAAGCCCGTCACGACGCAGAATTTTCCGCCGCCGAATTACGCGATTCCGAGAAAAAAGTGCGGCTGTTAAATGATAATCTGGAACAGCGCGTGAAAGAACGCACGTCGCAGTTGAGCGAACTTAACAAAGAGCTTGAGTCGTTTTCTTATTCGGTATCACATGATTTACGGGCGCCGCTGCGTCATATCAGCGGTTTTGCGGAATTGCTCCAAAAGCGAATCGTAAATGACTTGGACGTGACAAAGGTGCGCTATGTTTCAATCATCTCCAGCTCCGCGCGGCAAGCGGGTCAGCTGGTTGATGATTTACTGGCTTTTTCGCGGATGGGACGCGCCGAGATGATGCGCGCCGAAATTGATTTTGACGCGCTGATGCGTCAAGCCAAAAGCGATTTGCAGGTCGAGAGAAATGGCCATCGAATTGACTGGGAAATTGCAAATCTGCCTGCGGTCAAGGGCGATGCCGCGATGCTTCGCTTAGTCTGGCAGAATTTGCTGTCAAATGCTGTAAAATACTCTCGCTCACGAGAGCAGGCAATAATTGAAATCGGCTGCAAAGAGTCAGCTGACGAATACGTTTTCTTCGTTCGCGACAATGGAGTCGGTTTCGATATGCGTTATGTCAACAAACTTTTCGGAGTTTTTCAAAGACTCCACAGCCAAGAAGAATTTGAAGGAACCGGAATTGGATTGGCAAATGTACGGCGAATTATCTCCCGACATAACGGCCGCGTGTGGGCCGAGAGCGAGCTGAAAAAAGGTTCGGTTTTTTATTTTTCGCTCCCAAAAGGTTAGAATATTAATCGGCAGTTAACCGTTAATTGTTGACCGTTAATTGAGTTCAAAATTAAATATTAACTGTTAATTTGTGACTGTTGACTGAATAAATATGACTTCAGAAGTTAAACGAATTTTACTGGTTGAGGATAACGCCAACGATGCCGAACTAACTTTGACGGCGCTGGCGGAAAATCACTTTGCCAACAAAGTTGATCTGGTTCGCGACGGCGAGGAAGCCCTCGATTATCTTTTCAGGCGTGATAAATTCGCTCTTCGCGGCAACGATAACCCGGCGCTGGTTCTGCTGGATTTAAAATTGCCCAAGATTGACGGTTTGGAAGTTTTAGAACACATCAAAAAGGATGAAAAATTGCGAACCGTGCCGGTCGTGATGCTGACTTCTTCGCGCGAGGAACAGGATTTAATTCGCAGCTACGCTTTAGGCGTTAACGCCTACGTTGTCAAACCGGTTGAATTTGGCGAATTTATGCACGCGCTCAAAGAACTGGGACTTTTCTGGGCGGTTATCAATCAGCCGCCGCCACGTGCTTAACCAGTTAACAGTTATCAGTCAATAATAAATATTAAATTGCGATTTTGTTCACTGATAACCTCAACACTGTTGATTGTTAAAAATGTTGCAAATTCTTCATTTGGAAGACAATTTGTTGGACGCTGAACTGATCGCCGCCAACCTTTTAAAGGGCGGGCTCGATTTTGAAGTAGAGCGTGTTGATACCCGCGCCGATTTTGTCGCTGCTGTTGAAAGAAATTGTTTCAACCTGATTCTGGCCGATTACTCTCTGCCCTCTTTTGACGGATTATCCGCGCTGATAATTGCCCGAGAAAAATGCCCTGATGTTCCATTCATTATCATTTCCGGTGCGCTCGGTGAAGAGCTGGCAATTGAAACGCTTAAAAGCGGCGCGACCGATTATATCCTCAAACATCGTTTGGAGCGGTTGATGCCCTCTGTGCGCCGCGCTCTGCGCGAATCAGCCGAACGCGAAGCCCGCAAACAGGCCGAACGCGATCGCGAATCACTGCTCGAACGCGAACATGAAGCCCGCATGAAAGCTGAAGAAGCGGTTCGGCTCAAAGACGAATTTTTGGCAACCGTTTCGCATGAGCTGCGAACTCCGTTAAATGCGATTTACGGCTGGGCGACGATGCTCAGAGGCGGCCGGCTCAGCTCCAGCGATTCTTACAACGCCGTTGAGATTATTGAGCGAAACGCGAAGATTCAGATTCAGCTGATTGAAGATTTGCTTGATGTCTCGCGGATGATTGCCGGAAATTTGCGGCTTGAAATTGAACTGGTTGAACCGGCGACAATTATTCGTCAGGCGATAGAATCAATTCATCCGGCAGCCGATGCCAAATTAATTAATATTGAAACTAAATTTGATTCCGGCGTTCAGAAAATTTTGGCCGACACCAGCCGCCTTCAGCAAATTGTCTGGAACTTGCTCTCCAACGCCGTCAAATTTACTCCGCGCGAAGGACACGTTGAAGTTTCTTTGCAAACTGTTGATAGTTATGTCGAAATCAGTGTCAAAGATTCAGGGGCGGGCGTTCCACTGGATTTTCTGCCGCACGTTTTTGAACGCTTTCGTCAGGCCGAGCAGGCGACAACGCGTGTTCACGGCGGTCTCGGACTTGGTTTAGCAATCGTCAAAAATCTGGTTGAAATGCACGGCGGACGAATCACGGCTGAAAGCAAAGGACTCGGCGCGGGAGCGACATTTACGGTTAGTCTGCCGCTGATCGCGATTGCTGAGAACGGTCATACGGAAAAAAAATCATATCCTGAAAAAATTATCAGCAAGACTCCGGTTTACTTTGAAGACGATGTGCCGCTTGCCGGCGTTCATGTTCTCGCAGTGGATGATGATGCAGATTCGCGCGAATTGCTTCAGGTTTTTCTGGAGCAAAACGGAGCCACCGTTGATGTCGCCGATAACACGCACGAAGCATTCAAAAAGTTTAATGCAGCTCCGCCCGATATTTTAATCAGTGATGTCGGAATGCCCGGCGAGGATGGTTATAGGCTGATTACCAAAATACGCAGCGGTTCAAATTCAGAAGACGAGCAGATTCCGGCAATTGCACTGACCGGATTCGCTCGCGTCGAAGATCGTCAGCGCGCTATTCAGGCCGGTTTTGATTCGCACATCAGCAAACCCATTGATCCGAAGGTTTTGGTCCAGGAAATAGTTAATATTATTAAGAGCCGCCGAAAATAATATTAAGATTGCCTACCAAACTACATCCGGCGGAAAGGCGGGAATCGGTTCCGGCGGGGTCGGAAACGGCCCAGGATTCGGCGCTGGCGACGGAAACGGCTCCGGCGGCACGGGATTTGGATCCGGAATTGGTTCCGGAATCGGGTCTTGCGGAGTTACGATTGGTTCGATTGGCTCATCATTTTGTAATCTCATAAAATACCCTGCTCCATTATAAATTTTATTAAATTTAAATAATTCTGATGCTCTTGAATCAATTTTTTGACATCAGCCGGATTTAGTTATCAACTCTAACTGCTATAAGTATACTAAGCTAGGCTAAGCTTTAAATTGTTCAAAATTCTCGCTTTAACCATCTCAACAGTCTCAAATTTAAAAACCAACTGCGCTGTAAATTCTCATCAACTCTGAACGGACTTTTGGGCGGTTTCGCGCTCTTTGCCCCAAACGTGGTCTATAATCTCAGTCGCGCCATGTTTGTGGGCGCAATTGGCGCAACAGTAAAAGGTGCTGTTGGCTTCGATACCGTGCCCAACAATTTTCACCCCGCAATTTTCACAGACCGGCGCCAGTTTATGAATCGCGCACTCGAAACAGTCAAAAGTATGTTTGACGCCCGCCGTTACTACTTCAAAAGCGAGGTAGTATTCATTGCCGCAAACTTCGCATTGTGCCATTTTAACTTACCTCGCAAACTACATTTTAGCTTTAATGTTTTGAATCATCTGGAGATGCTCCTGCAAAATCGGCAGCGTTTTTGCAGCAAATGCCTTGATTTCAGCATCGGTTCCATTTTGCGCCTGAGCCTGAAAAGCTTTGACATCTTTCTCGTGGTCATCAACCATAGCTTTGACATATTCTTTATCAAACTCGGCGCCGGATAACTTCGATAATCTATCGGAGAGAGCTTTTTCATTCGCCCCCAGCTCCTTCGGCACAATCATGCTTTTACTGGCGGCAATTGGTTTCAACTCATCATTGGCCTTAGAATGATCCTCAATCATTCTTTTGGCAAAATCCTTAATATCCGGGTTTTGCGTATGGTTCAGAGCCATACCAGCTAGTTGTACTTCCGCCATTCCTCCGCCAGCCGCTTCGCTGACAAAACTGCTTGTATTGGCCGGATTTGTAGCGGGTGCGCAGCCAACCAAAAGTAATGACGTCGTCGCAAACGTAGCAATCAATAAATCTCTAATTTTCATATTCAAAATGCCCCTTTACAACAGCCTACGTTATTGCGCGACAAAATCTGTACGTTTGCGAACCAATTCACTCAAACGGTTTTAACGCCAACAACTCAAACAACCAATTTTGAAGAGCAAAATAATAATTAATTACTGCCATTGAGAGGCAAGCCGCGAGTTGCGATGTTTTTCTTTGACAACAGATTTTTGGCTGTTCTTCGTTGATCCTAAACAAACCGTTCCGAACACATTATTTCTGTGAACTATTAACAGTTTTGAAACGTAAACCGATTAGCCGGCAAATATCGTTGGGCAAAACAAAATTCAAATCTTAATTTATTTTCTAGTTTTATGGTCAGGCATCTCTATTCATTTTACGCCGACGCTTTTCGAATTGCACTCGATTCAATTCTGGCTCATAAATTACGCGCATTTCTGACGCTGATCGGAATCATCATCGGCGTCGCATCGGTGGTTGTGGTTTCGGCTTCGATTAACGGCTTAAACTCTTATGTGACGACGCAGATCACCAAAATTATGGGGGCGAACCATTTTATGATTGCGCGGATCGCGTTTTCCGGGCGCATGTCTGACGACGCTTTCGAACGCGCCAATCGCCGCAACAAAAAACTGACCTACGAAGAATATCAATACGTTAAAGCCAACTGTCAGACTTGTTCTGAAATCGGTGCGCAAATGGTTTCGCGCGTAGATTTAAACGAAAACGGGGAAGAATTTCCCGCTGTCACGGTGAACGGCGTGACGGCGAACTTTGATGCTATCGAAGACAAAACTATTGTTGACGGGCGTTTTATTTTGCCTGATGAGGTAGAACGTTCGGCCAAAGTCTGCGTCATAGCCAACGATGTCAAAGTCAAATATTTCAATGACAAACCCGCAGTCGGAAGCACTCTTAAAGTACACGGTTTGCCGCTCACTATCGTTGGCGTTGAAGATAAACGCGGTCAGCTGCCAGGCGGCTCGTTTGATAGAGCGATTTACATCCCATTAACGCTTCATATGCAGCTTTTTGGAACCGGTTGGGACGGGCTGCAAATTCATGGCAAAGGCGATAAACCCGAGGATTTTGATGCGGTAATTGAGGAAGCAAGACTTGATTTGCGCAACAAACGCAGTCTGATTGGGACCGAAGACGATACTTTCGGATTAATAAACACCAAAGAAATAGGCGGGCAGATTGACGAATTTACCAACAGCATAGCGACTGTTGTTGTGCCGATTACGATGATCACGCTGATCGTCGGCGGAATTGTGGTGATGAACATTATGCTCGTTTCCGTCACCGAACGCACTTTTGAGGTTGGTTTAAGAAAGGCGCTTGGTGCAACGCAGAAGCAAATTCTGCTGCAATTTCTAATCGAATCCGCACTTCTTTGTATTGTCGGAGGAATCATAGGTTTGCTGACAGCATCCGGCGTGACAACTTTGATTACAATTCTCTTCCAAATTACGATGACGATTACGCCCTTCTACATTGTTGTCTCAATCGGCGTTTCCAGCATTATCGGAATTCTCGCCGGCCTTTATCCAGCTTGGAAAGCGGCTCGACTCGATCCGATTGTGGCTTTGACCAAAAACGTCTAGGAGTTGTTTATGCGTCTTTCCAGCTCGCTTCCAATCGAAATTATTAGAATGGCTCTGGACAGCATCCGTTCCAATAAGTTCCGCAGCATTTTGACGGTTTTGGGAATCGTCGTCGGGGTCATGACGGCGATAATTGTGGCTTCAATCTTGACGGGCATGAGAAACAGCATTGTTTCGATAATCGAGGATTACGGTACAAGCAACATCTATGCTTTTCACCTGACAACGGGTTTTGGGCCCCCCGACCGTTCCGAGCGGTCACGCAAGCCGTTAACGGTAGAAGACTCCGCAGCAATTAAAAATCAGTCAAGCGCGGTCAACGATATTGCCTTGATAGCGCCGCAAATCGGGAGCTTTGGCGATGGTTTTGACGATAATCTGGTTTATGAAGGTAAAAATTACCGTTGGGCTTTGACCGATGGAGTTTCGTCAAATTACGAGAAAATTACCAACGTCGTTTTGCGCGAAGGACGGTTTATCAGCGAAACGGATGATCAGGAGCGGCGTAATGTGATTGTGATCGGAGTCAACTGCGCCGACGCGCTATTTCCTGATGAACGCACCGGGATTGCTGGAAAAATGGTGCGGATGAACGGCCAACTGTGGCAAATTATCGGCGTTTTGGAAAAACGAAAGGCCGGTTTTTTTGGCGAGAACGAAGAAGACCGCAAAGTTTTTCTGCCCTACCGGACGGCTCGCAAAGTCGCTCCGCAACGCAATTTCCTGCTGCAGATTATTCAAGCCAAAACCGGACGGGTTAAGGAAGCGCTTGAAGACGCCGAAAGCATTTTGCGCCAGCGGCGTGAAGTCAAGTTTGACGCGGCAAATGATTTCGACATTAAAACCGCCGACAAATTTATCGAACAGTTTGACAGCATCACCGGCATGATCGGACTCGTCGCGATTGCGATTTCAAGTCTGGGATTGCTCGTGGGCGGCATCGGCGTGATGAATATTATGCTCGTTTCCGTCACCGAACGCACCAAAGAAATCGGGATTCGCAAAGCCATCGGCGCAACCAGCGGCGCGATTATTTTGCAGTTTTTGCTGGAAGCAATGACGCTCACCTTTTTCGGCGGAATTGTCGGCGTAGTGCTCGCCGTCGGCATCAGTAATCTGGTGATGATGCTGTTTCCCAGCCTTCCGGCAAGCGTACCGGCGTGGGCTGTTATCGCAGGTTTATTGACTTCAGTTTTAGTCGGGCTGGTCTTCGGGGTTTTGCCCGCCCGCAAGGCAGCTAAATTAGATCCGATTGAGGCGCTCCGCTACGAATAAAAATATTTACCAGGTCAAAATAAAAGAGCCGCTCTTTAAGAGTCGGCCTTTTCTATTGCTTGTTAGCGAATTTGTTTAAAGCTCTTGGCATTTCCGGGTTTGGAATTGATTGTTAACGGTTTGGAGCTGATTGTCGGCGGCTCAAAGTTTTTGGTTTCACTTCGTTGAAAAGCGCCGTAGATGCAAACCGTCGTATGCAAAACAACGATTACCGCAGCAACTGTCAACACTCTCCAAAGATTTTTGCCGAAGCATAAATATTTTAAGATCAGAGTTGCCATCGTCAGCAGCAAAACTGTCGCAACCAGGCTTAGCATAGTTATGATTGTATCGTTTGCCGAAGAAGCGATTTGCTTCAGATACGATTGCAGCGCGGCGACGGCTGGACTTTCATTTGTCACCGCGTAAAGAGTTAAACCGGCCAAAGTTCCCCAATAAACTGAGTTCAGCCATATTTTTCGCTGAATCTGAGTTTCTGAATCGTGCTCTTCGTTTTCATAGGGGAAGCTCATCAGTATAACTGTCTAAAAAAAGCTCTGGTTAGGACATTTAACAGATTTTTTATCAAAATCGTGCAAAACGCAAGTTTTTGCCGCGTCTGAAAATTTAGCTTGAAGAAAATTACTTTTATGTCCTAAGATGACCTGTAGCTTTTCAGGGAGAAAAGCAAAAATTAGAAAACACAAGGAGTGTTAGAGCAATGGAATACAAATACGGCTTTGCCGTAATCATCGGGCGTTTTCAGCCCTTTCACAAAGCACATCAGGAATTAGTCAAACAAGCCTTAAACTACGCCGAAAAAGTCATCCTGATTTTGGGTTCGGCACGCTCCGCGCCAAATGTCCGCAATCCGTGGACGCCTCAAATGCGTGAAGAAATGATTCGCAGCTGTTTTCCAAACGAAAACCAACGCTTGATCTTCCGCGCCGTCCGTGATTACCCCTATAACGATAATTTCTGGATTGCCGAAGTTCAAAACTCCGTCTGCGAGGCGATTTTGGATAACTGCAAGCTTGAAAATGCGGAAGAAGCGAAAGTCGCTCTCGTCGGGCACTTTAAAGACCGCACTTCATATTATCTCAACCTCTTTCCGCAGTGGAGTTTTGAAGATTTTTGGCGCAACGACGCAGGTTTGCGCCAGACGCACGCGACTTCTCTCCGCGAACAGTTTTTCCAAACCGCTCAATCGGACGAATGGAAAAGTCACGTTCCCGACGAGATCGCCGCCTACCTCGAAAATTATCAAAAAAGCGAGATTTTCGCCGAGTTGCTGCGCGAGTTTGAATACATTCGAAAATACAAAGCCGATACAAAATTTGTCGGCGTACCGTTTGAGCCGGTGTTTGTGACGACCGACGCGGTTGTCGTTCAAAGCGGTCATATTCTGGTCGTCCGCCGCAAATTTCATCCGGGCAAAGGTTTGCTGGCGCTCCCCGGCGGTTTTCTGGCCGGCGGAATGACGCTCGAAGATTCGGCGCTCAAAGAACTCAAAGAAGAAACGAGCATTCACGTTTCGGCCCAAATCTTAAAATCGAGTATCAAAGCTTCGCATATTTTTGATTACCCGGAACGCAGCCAGCGGGGGCGAACCATTACGCAGGCCTTTTTTGTCGAACTAACCGCGTCGCTGCAGGACGGTTTGCCGCAGGTCAAAGGCGGCGATGATGCCGCGCGTGCGCTCTGGCTGCCGCTCTCGTCTTTGGGCGAAATGGAAGAACAGTTTTTTGAAGATCATCTTCACATTATTCGTTACTTTCTCGGCGTTTTCGGAGGTTTCTAAATGACAGCTGAACAATTAGCCAATCGTTTCCACGATCTTTATGAAGAGATGGCGTCGCAGTACGGATACGAAACGCGTCGAGATTCGTCCGTCGAATGGGAAAATGTTCCTGATAACAATAAGCAACTAATGATTGCTGTTTGTCGGCGCATTTTAGAAGAAAACGAATTTCTTTCAAACCGACCAGAAATTGAACAGTAAATTACAGCTTTAGGTTTTCAAGGAGAAAACCGAAATCACAAAATCACAAGGAGTGAAAATTATGAAAATCAATCGAGTTATAGACACAGACAGTTACAAATCGTCGCACTGGTTGCAATATCCGCCACGCACAACCCTCGTTCATTCATATCTTGAATCACGCGGGAGCGAGCGCGAATATCAGGAAACCGTCTTTTTTGGCTTGCAGTATATTTTAAAAAATTATTTCAGCGAGCCGATTGCGAAAAACGAAATAGATGAAGCCGCAGAAATGATTCCGGCACACGGCTTAACCTTTAACCAAGCAGGCTGGAACAGATTGCTCGAAAAACATGGCGGACGACTTCCGCTCAAGATTCGCGCCGTGCCGGAAGGTTCGGTCGTTCCGCTCAAAAACGCTTTGATGACGGTGGAAAATACCGATCCGGAATTTTACTGGCTGGTTTCGTGGTTTGAAACGCAGTTGATGCGAATCTGGTATCCGATTACGGTTGCAACTCAAAGCTTTTATCTCAAACGCGACATTTACAAAGCTTTGTCGGAAACTGCGGACGACGCCGACAGCGAAATCGCGTTTAAGCTCCACGATTTCGGTTCGCGCGGCGTCTCGAGTCAGGAATCGGCGGCTCTCGGCGGAGCCGCCCATCTCTTAAGTTTTATGGGTTCCGACACGATGGCCGCGCTCGTTTTGCTCAAAAACTTTTATCATTCCGAAATGGCCGGATTTTCGATTCCGGCGGCAGAACATTCGACCATTACGAGCTGGGGACGCGACCACGAGGCTGACGCATACAGAAATATGCTGCGGCAGTTTGCCAAACCCGGAAAAATCGTTGCGGTTGTTTCCGATTCGTGGAATATTTACAACGCGGTCGAGAAAATCTGGGGCGAAGAATTAAAACAGGAAGTCATTGATTCCGGCGCGACTGTTGTCATTCGTCCCGATTCGGGCGAACCCGTCGAAGTCGTCACCAAAGTTGCTCATCTGCTCGCCGATAAATTTGGCACTCAGACCAATTCAAAAGGATTCCGCGTCTTAAATACCGTCCGAATTATTCAAGGCGACGGTGTTAATCCGGTTAGTATCCGAGCGATTTTAGAATCGCTCAAATCAAGCGGTTTTTCAGCTTCTAACATCGCCTTCGGAATGGGCGGCGCGCTGCTTCAAAAAGTCAATCGCGACACGCTCGAATTTGCTTATAAATGTTCGGCAATCACGGTTGACGGCGAATTACGCGACGTTTACAAACAGCCGATTACCGATACCGGGAAAAACAGCAAACGCGGACGACTCGATTTGATTCGAGATGAAAAAGGTTTTAGCACCGTGCGCCTGCCCGATGTTGAAACTGCCGAATCAGCAAGCAGCGCAATGATAACAGCGTTCGAAAACGGCGAGATTTTGCTTGACGAATCGCTCGACTCAATTCGACAAAGAGCCGCTGCAGCTTTCTAAATCAGAGCAGCCCGCGCATCAGCAAAGTTGGAAGAATCAATTCTTTTTCGTCCTTACTGATGCGCGGGTTTGCAGTCTGGAACCATTATTAATTCAAGCGACGATGTTTTTTGCGCAAAATCGAACCTTGAGACTTTTACTTAAAGACGATTGGCATTATAATCCGTGCGAAGTTCTGCGACATTTTCGATTTTTAAAGCAAAATGTTCATCTCTCAAGCAACAAAAATTCGTATAACAAAACTGCAATTGATCGCGCACAATTTCGCGTTTGATTTTAAGGAGAATGGAAATGGGACGTTTGTGGAATTTAGTAACCGGATTTTTCTCGCTTTTTGTTTCCAAAGTCGAGACCGATCATCCGGAAATTGTCTACCAAAACTCGATTGAAGCCATCACGCGCAAAGCCCTTCAGCTGCGCGACGCGGCAGCTTCAATCATTCGTCGGCGCGACGAGCTCGAAGATCGCTACGAGGCTAAAATTAAAGAGCAAAAAGAAACTGACGCGCAGCTTAATGCCGCAGTTTTACAGGGCGATGAGCAAATCGGAACGCTGCTGGTCGAGAAAAAAGAAAGTCTCGACGGCGAAGTCGCCGATTTGAACACCGAATACGAACAGGCCAAAAAAGACGCTGATGACGTCAAGGCCGCCCTGCTCAGAATTCAAGCGGAGCGCAACAAACTCGTCGCTGAAAAAGACCGGATGATGGCGAAACTGGCGAGTTCGGAAGCCAGAATTAAAGTTCAGGAGCAGCTCGACGGACTCTCAATGGACAGCGATGTCAAAGCTCTCGATAATGTCCGAAATCACATCAAAACCCGCGTCGCCGCCGCTAATTTGGGCAAAGAATTGGGCGAAAACTCGCTTGATTCGAGACTCGAAAAATTAAAAACTCAGGCCGGAGCCGTTCAAGCCCAGCAGAAATTCGCTGCTCTGCGCCAACAACATCTGGCCGCGCAAAACCAACAAGGCACTCAAGGCACTACTAAAACAATGTAACTCCATTTTGGATTCTGGATTCTGGATTCTGGATTTGCGTCTCGCTCAAAAAACCGGATTTTGGTTTTGTCAGACACAGATTTGATTCGTTAAGTATTTAACGAATCTAGCCTAAATCCAGAATCCAAAATCTGAAATCCAAAATCAAGAGAGATGGCAATTAAAATCGGAAGTTATCAGCTCGGACCGGGCGCGGTTATTTTAGGTATCGCGCTCATCGGCGGTTTGCTGTACGTTGCAGCGCGACAGCTCGGCGTGTTGGAAAAATTATCACCTAAAACTGATGTTTCCAAAACTCAGGTCGTGCCGGACGAGCGAGTCAACGTTGATCGCGCCAGTCTTCCGGCGACCGATGTCAAACCGCCGAAACAAACGCGCGACGACCCGGAAGTTACCATCGGTCTCTGGACTTGGCAGGCGGCCAGCCCGATTATTGATGCGGTCGGCGGAACCGGAAAATCCGGCGATCATCCGGACAGTTTGCTGTATCAGGCGGGAATTAAAAACACCCGAATTGTTATTGAAAATGATACTTCCAAACAAATTGACGCGCTTTCGACCGGCTCGATGCAGTTTGTCACGACAACCGGCGATCAATCAGCCGTTGATATTGACAGCGCCAATCAAAAACTGCGCGGCAACAAGGTGAGAGTCGTCTGGAGCGGCGGATATTCGTCGGGCGAAGATTGTTTGATGGGGCCCGAATCCTGGAAACAAAACCCGCAAAACGCCAAGGGCGCGCTCGTTGTGACCGCCATTCCCTACTGTGATTGGAACGTCACGGTCAACTGGGCGGCGGACAACAAAATTCCGGTTAATCCTGACGAACAAGTTTATAACCCGGAAGCCATTAATTTCGTCAACGCTTCCGACCACATCGAAGCGGCGCAGAAATTTATCGCTAATTCAAAGGTTAGTTTGCGAAACGTTAACACCGGCCAAACCGAAACTCGTGAAATTGACGGCGTGGCGACGTGGACGCCGGGCGACGTGATGGCCGCGCAGGGACGCACGAGCGTTAATTACAAAGGCAAATCCGAGAAGCTGCAAAAAATCATTTCAACCGAGCAGTATTCGGCGATGATGCCGCACATTTTATTTACGACCGATGATTTTATCAAACAGCACCGCGATTACGTCGAAACACTGCTGCGCTGTCTGGCCCGCGCCGGAGCGAAAATCAAATCCGACCGCAATTATTTCAACGTTCGAGTCGCTGCACTAAATGCCGAGGTTTTCGCAATGGAGGGTAAAAGAGCCGATTTTTGGTCGAGATATTTCACTCCCGTTGATGAAAACGGAGTCAGGCTCGGCGGTTCGCGCGTCAACGATATCGCTGATAATCGGCATCTTTTCGGGTTAGACAATAACGTTGCGCTCCCGCAGAGCGTTTTCGGTATTGCTTACCTCGACCACGCTAAACGTCTGCAAAAATTAATGCCTGATAAGCTCACCAAAATCACGCCGGTTGAACAGGTTGTGGATTTGAGTTTTATCAAAACGATGGCGGACGAAGCCGGGCAGGTGACGCAGGAAGTTTATACGGCGAATAATGATAACAGTTCAAGCAAAGTAGTCGAAGCCAATTTTAATATCGTTTTTGACAGCGGCTCAGCAAATATCAAACCTTCTGAAATTCCAAAACTAAACGAAATTCGCAGCCTTTTGATTCGCGCTTCGAATACCAAGGTAATCGTCGAAGGTCACAGCGACAATGCCGGCAGCGATGCCCAAAATATTGCGCTTTCAAAAGCAAGGGCGCAATCGGTTTGGACCTGGCTTAAAGCTTCGGACGAATCGCGCGTTAACATTAACGACCAGCGTTTGATTCAAGTTGAGGGTTACGGCGCATATCGTCCAATCGCCGGAACGCGCGAACAGCAGACAGACGCTGATCGAGCGCAAAATCGCCGCGTGACTATTGTTTTGAAATAGTGAGAAATGGAAAACTGAAAAGGGATAATTGATAAACAGAATACATTTTCAGCTTTCCATTTTTAATTGTTTTGGTGCGTCATTAGAACCATCAAGAACTCTTGATCATCTGTGACGTAAAGCTCGTGGCAAATGATGTTGTCGAGTTTTTCCGAAGCTTCGGACATTTTTTGCTCGAGCGCGGCGAAATCATTGCTTGCGGCGTCAACTTTGCCGAGCGAAACGGTGTTGATTTGGATTGGATAATGCTCTTCGTCCGTGCGATATCCGAGCGAAATTATCAGACGCTGCGCGGTTTCGAGATATTCGATGCCGATACTTTTGCCTGCAATTTTATTATCGCTCGCAAAAACAGCGATCTGATTGGCTAAATCACCGACGGTTTTATCAGCGTCCAATTGGCCGGAAAAAATCTTGAATTTGTTGTGAACTTGTTCGGCAATTTGCGCCATAATTGTCCTCCTGAAAATAAATTCAAGTACATAACTTAAAATTTAACTTTAGATTCGTCAAACCTAATTTTATAAAGTGGACACAATCACCGAAAAATCAACTCAAGTGAAAAGCGCTCCGCCCCGCGCTTTTTGGCAAACCGACTTAAAAGAAACGTTTCGCTTGCTTGGAGCGCCCGGACGCTTTGTCCGCGCTAACTTGCTGCTCGTTTGGTTGGTAATCTTATTTGCGGTTTGGAGCTTGAGCTTGATTAGAGGAATGCCGTATCCGTCCGAAGTTTGGGGCGCGTTTCAGGAAATGTACGCTTCAAACGAAAACAATAATCTGGTGATTACCACTTATACAACGCTCAAGCTCAATGTTTTGGGGCTCTTTTGGGCCGCGCTCGGTTCGCTTGTCTTTTCTTACATCAGCGTCGTTCCGTTTCTTTACCCGCTCAACAAATTTCTGCAATGGCTGCGCTACATTCCGATTATCGCTTTTAACTTAATTTTTCTCTCGTTTTTTGCGATTGGCGCGAATATGAAAATTGCGATGCTGGCGGTTGGAATGTCGTTTTTCCTGATTACCAGCATGACGGCAGAAATTGCCGCGATTCCGCGACTCAAATTCGAGTTGGCGCGCGTTTTAAACTACAGTGATTGGCGCACGTTTTACACGGTTGTGCTGCGGCCGACCTTGCCCAAAATGATTGATATTGTCGCGCAAAATGCGGCTATTGGATGGACGATGATTGTCGCCATCGAAAATTTCGACCGCACCGAAGGCGGGATTGGAGCGCAAATGTTTTTTCTCGCCAATCAACCGGCGAAAGTTTACGTGTATCTGATTATTATCGGTTTGATCGCCGTTTTGGAAGATCAAATATTCGTCTGGCTCAAACGACTGTTGTTTCCCTACACACAAATCGCAGAGAGGGCTTGAAGGTGGCTGAAAAAGAAGTAGAAGATTGTATCGAAGGCGCGCTTCCGGCTCCCGCCGTGATGATGGATAGCTTGCTGACGGTGGACAAAGTCTCAAAACATTTTGTCAGCGAAAGCGGGCTTGTTCCCGTTTTAACCGATGTCTCGCTGGCCATCCGGGATATTGAGCATAAACCGCAAATCCTGAGCATTCTCGGACCATCCGGCGCGGGCAAAACCACTCTTTTGCGAATCATCGCCGGACTTGATCAGCCTGACACCGGTCAGGTTTTATGCGAGGAGCACGGCGTTTTGCAGTCGGTCAGAGTCGGCGATGTCGGTGTTGTATTCCAACGCTATCCGCTTTTTGATGATCGCAATGTTCTGCAAAATTTGGTCGAACCGGCGCGCAACAGCGGGTTGTCCGCCCCCGAAGCGCGCGACAAAGCGCTGCAATATTTAGAAGATTTCGGTTTGTCGAAACAGTTTAAAAATTACCCGGCGCAACTCTCCGGCGGTCAGCGCCAGCGCGTCGCGATTGCTCAGCAATTGATTCAAAATCGTTTTTATATTATCTACGACGAACCGTTTTCCGGCCTTGATCCAAACAATATCAGCCGCGTGATTCGCCTGCTCTCGCGCATCGCCAATCAACATACCAAAAATACTTTTATTATTGTGACGCACGATATTACTTCGGCTTTGATTATTTCAGATCATGTCTGTCTGCTCGGCAAACCGAATGATGCGCCCGAAACGCAGGGCGCGCGCATCGTTAAAGAATACGATCTCATCGCCGAAGATTTGGCTTATCACGAAAATGTCGAAGATTCGCCGCGTTTCCTCGAAATTCGTAAAGAAATCAAGTACAGTGAATTTCCTAAGCTTGAAACGAAAGTCGTGATTTGATTCAGCAAATCAGAAGCCCGCGCGTAAGCAAGGGCGGAAACTTATGAACGAAGAAGACAACATTTTTC
This sequence comes from Pyrinomonadales bacterium, assembly GCA_038212235.1. Classification (GTDB taxonomy): domain Bacteria; phylum Acidobacteriota; class Blastocatellia; order Pyrinomonadales; family Pyrinomonadaceae; genus JBBQUS01. The sequence goes on along the minus strand of JBBQUS010000012.1, from coordinate 20,191 downwards.
CGCTTGCTTATTTAATAACCATCCGCTGCTACGGAAGTTGGCTGCACGGCGACCAAAAGGGTTCGGTTGGGCGGTACGAGTTTAATGCTTATGGATCGCCTCGAATGGCTCACAGCGATAAGTTAAACAACATTATGAGACAGGAGATGCGCGAAGAAGTTGTTTTGTTAAATTAAAAACAAAGAGAAGCTGTTTTACTTGCCGTTAAAGAGGTTTGCAGCTTTCGAGGCTATGAACTTCTGGCAATTAACACTAGAACAAATCACACTCATGCGGTTGTTTCGGCTCAAATCAAGCCGGAAAAAATCTTTAACGAATTTAAATCTTATGCGACACGTCGTTTGCGCCAAGCAAATTTAGTAGATAAAAATAAGACTGTCTGGGCGCGCGGCGGAAGTCGTCGCTACCTTTGGAAAGAAAAGCACGTCAAAATTGCGACCGATTATGTTTTGTTTGGACAAGGTAACATAATTGCAGATTTTAATTAGTCCGCCCTTGCTTACGCGCGGGCTTCTGATTTGATGGCAGAACAAGAACCCAATTACGTCAAAGAAGTTTTATCGAGCCAATGGAATCTCGCGTTTATCGGCGTGATGTTTTTGCTGATGGTGATTGTCAATTTCATTGGTTTTGGAGCGCTGTTACTGGCCGGTGAAGTTGGCGCTCTGCTGCTCGCGCAGCATCCGCTGGTGCAGCGCTGGATCAAATTTCGCTCGCAAATCGAAGGTCAGGAAAATCTCGCCAAAAAAGAAAAAGAACTGGTTGCCGGATTGCCGCCGAATTATCAGCAGGATTTTGCCACGGTTGAAAAATTATGCCAGGAAATCCAACAAAAATGGCAGTCCGATGCAACTCTGGCAAGCGATAATTATCTGCTCAAGGATTTAATTGATAAACTAGGCTCTTTTCGCTACGAATATGCTCGGATGCTACAGGCTTATTACACAACAGCGAACCGCGATATCGGCGGTTTGACAACCAGACTGCAGCGCGAACTGCAAAGCAATGAAACCGCGCTCGAAAACGAAAAATCGCCGAAAGTGCGCGATGTTCTGGCGCAGAATGTCCGCATCATCAAACAGCGTCTGCAGCGCACCCTCCAATTAAGCGATTTATTGCGGCTGCTCTCAGCCCGTTTATCGGTCGTGAAAAATTCATTAAGTTTGCTGCAGGACGAGATTTTTACGGTTTCAAATCCTGAAAACGTTTCGTCGGCGGTGGATAATCTGCTTTTGACGCTTAATATTGATGACGAACTGAAGGCGACCTACGAAGATGTTTTGAGCAGCAAAACCGAAGTTCCGGCGCCGCTCGCGGCAGAGCAGCAGCCCCCGAATGTTCAGCAAAAAAGACAAACTAATTTGAGACGCGTTAAATAATTAGAATTTTTATGCCACGAAGCGCAGATTTAGATAAACTTTTGAGCGAAGTTGATTCGCTCACCGGCAATGTTCAGACTGAGATTCAGGAAGAACAGCAGCGGCCATCTCCGGCGCGCAAAGAATCTTCTTTTCTTAGTTCAATCGGCGGTTTTTTTATCTCCAAGGTTGAAGACGAACACGCGCCGGCGAGGGATGTTCCGCCGCCGTCTCCAAACACGGTCGAAGACGTTTCGAGCGGCGAACCGGCGCCTGAGTTTTCCGCGCCCGAGAATAACGCCGGAGATTTGTCGAACACGGCTTTCGCGGATGTTTATTCGGCCGCCGGAATTGACGAGAGCAGTTTTACGGTTGATAAACTGGCGGTTTTGCTCGAAGATCCGACGCTCAAAGACCAGCCGATGACGACGAAAACGCTGGTTCTCAAAATGGCTCTGAAAGCGCAGAACGTCAGTCCCGAAACGCCGGTGACGGATGCGGCGCGGCGCGACCGGGCGCTTGACGGTTACCAGAAAATGCTCAATTCACGCGCCGCCGACGCCGACGCGAAAAACATGCAGCAAATTCAACAAATCAACGAAGAAGTCAAAACCTATCTCGAACAAAAAAACTCCGAGATTGACACGCTGAGAACCGAAACTCAGGAAATGCGCCGTCAAGCCGATGCCTTTGCGCAGCGCCGTCAAACGGAGGAGCAGCGTCTGGCCGCGCTCGTCGTTCCTCTCCTCGAAGGCAAGCCTAATCCGGTCAGCGTCGGTAATGAAGAGTAGTTATTTGAAGCACAAGGCGAGATGCCTTCGCCCTCAGCGGAATTGATAAATCACAAAATGGAAACTGAATTACCACTTTGGACGCAGGAATTAAAAAAACGATATTTGCGGGGTGAAGCCTCGCTTTTTATTTTGCACGGTAATGTTTATGACACGATTTTTTATAATGGCAAACAGTTGTCTTTAACGGATTTTCTGGTCAGCGCCGTCCTCCAGCCAACCAAAGATTTGGTCGGCGTTTACAATATTTCGACCGGATTTTATCTGGCGCATCGGAAATCGCTGACCGACGGACGCGATTCGCAGCTCGCAGTTCTCGAAACAATGACGACCGCGCACAGCAAAACGCAGTGGCTCGACGGTTTGGAGATTTTGCTCGGGCACAAACCGGCCGGAGACACGGCGCGCAACGCCATTGTCATCGAATACGCCGAAACCGTCGCGCCCGCCGGAGACCCTTCTTTTCAGGCCGATATTGACCGCGCCGCAGTAGTTACGATTCATCGCTGGTCGTTTCTGCCGCAAATCACCGAACAGGATAATATCGTAATTTTGCTCGCCGAAAATCTGTCCGAACTGGCGCCCAAAATAGTTTCAAATCCGCGAATTGCCACAGTGGAAATTCCTTTGCCGGATACGGAAACACGATTTGAAACAATCGGCTTACTTGATCCGGCAATGCCGGAAAATGACCGCCGCCGTTATGCCGAAATGACGGCCGGTCTGAAGTTAATTCAGCTTTCGACGATTTTAAAGCCGCACAAAGCGCCCGAAGTTGATTTGGAAGAGCGCACCGAATTTATTTCCAAACTGCTCGGAACCGGCGAAGCTGTCAAAACCAGAGCGCATCAACTCGCGCAGCTGACGGCGGACAAAACCAAAGAGGAAATCGTTGAGCTGCTCGCGCCGGATAAAAAAGGCGATGTCATTGACAATTCGGCCATCGAACAAAAATCGAGGCAGGAGCGTGACCGCCTGATTTTTGAGCGCAAGCGCGAAATTATCGAGCGCGAATGCTTCGGATTGCTCGAATTTATTCAACCGGGTTTTGGATTCGAAGCCGTCGGCGGGCTTGACGCCGTCAAAGAAGATTTGAGTTTTGTCGCCCGCAATATGCGCGAGGGTTTTTACAACCGCGTTCCGATGGGAATGTTATTCACAGGAGCGCAAGGAACGGGGAAAACCTATTTTGCCACCGCTTTTGCCGGCGAAGCCAAGATGTCTGCGGTCAAGCTCAAAAATATTCGCTCAAAATGGGTCGGCGCGACCGAAGCCAATTTGGAAAAAATTCTCGGCGTCATTAAAAGCCTGGGGCAAACCATCGTCATTATTGACGAAGCCGACCGCTCCTTTGGTTCGGGCGGCGAAGGCGAGGGCGATGACGGAACATCTTCGCGAATCGTCGCGAAAATGAAGGAATTTATGTCCGACACGCAAAATCGCGGGCGCGTGCTTTTTCTGCTGATGAGCAATCGCCCGGATTTGCTCGACATTGACCTCAAACGCGCCGGACGGCTGGATCGCAAGATTCCCTTCTTTTACCCGCAAACCGCGTCAGAAGTACTTGCCATCGCCCGCGCTGCCAATCACAAGAACAAGCTGGCCATCGCCGCCGACGTTTTGGAAACCAGCCCGATCTGGCAAATGATGACCAACTACAGCGCCGCCGATGTCGAAGCGGTTTTGCTGCTCGCGCAGGAAACGGCGGCCAAACAATCCGAAACCGCAGATTCATTCGTCGTCACACCGGAAATATTGCAAAACGCTTTCAACGATTATTTCCCGAGTCGCGATACGACGATGCTCAAATTAATGGAATTGCTCGCCGTTTTTGAATGTTCCAACCGTAAACTGCTGCCCGAAAAATATTCAGCAATGACCGCCGAGGAATTGCAAAATCAATTGGAAACATTGAGATTAATTGTTGGCAACAGAAGATAAGTTATTAAATTTGAATGAAGTATTTTGTAGGGGCAGCGGCTTGTCCCTGCCCAATGAGCCGCTAGGCGAATACTTGTTCGGATGTCACGCATTTTCAAATCCATTGTTGGTTGTGTGAAAGTCAATCAACGCTCCGCGTTTTCATCGAATGCGGCGTGAAACGAATCGGCGTCGGTTCATGGAGTTGCACCCGAACAAGTCATTGCAGCGAAGGCGGTTTTGACTGCTTTCATTTGCCAAGCATTGCAATGATGCATTTTTCCGCCTTCGCATTTCGGTCAATTTTTAATGTGAATCGTAAGCTGCAATCGGAAAACATAATATAAATCTCCAGCTATTCGCGGAATGACTATTGTCGTAACTTTCTCACCAGAACAGTCGCCGACGGTTAATTACTGCAATGAATCGTATGCTCTTTTAAGTCTCTGATCATGCACAATTATCTTTACCTCACAAATACAAGATTGCCGCCTAATTATAAGCGAATTTCGCTAAAATCCACCAGATTACGTTCAGGCAGCTTTTTGCAACTGCTCGTTTCGAAGACGTTCACGCAAATATTCGCGCGTCTCTCCGCTTTCAATCAGGCTAAGCAAAAAATCAGCGGCTTCCATCCTGCCCTCCGAAAACCAGCGCCAGGCGGCGTTAACTTTTGTTTCATCGCTGGCTTCAACACAAAACGGCTCTAAGTGCGCAGCTAGTTTTTGAATTCCTATTCTTTCTAAAACTTCAGCCCAATCTTTACTCCAGCGCGGGCGCATGCGAAAAAATTTTGAGGCGCGCATTTCCAGTTCCATTTTTAATTTGGCGGCGGATTTATCTCCGGCTTCGTCGGCATCGGTGGCAAGGAGAGCGGCGCGAAAGGCCAGTTTTTTAAATAACCAATCAGGCGCGGTCGTTCCGGTCATGGCCACCGCCGACACTCCGCAAGCGGCCAGCGCCAGCGCGTCCACCGCTCCTTCGCAAATAGCTGTAATTTTTGAATTTAATGCGGCTGGTTGTGACAAAAAGACACCGAGAGATTTGTCCCCTTTGGTGATTTTAGGCGAAGCGAAATAGTTTTCTTCAATCGCCCGCCCGTGAATGGCAATCAGTTCACCGTTGTTATCTGTAATCGGAAAGACGACGCGTTTGTCCACCCCGACCAGCAGCCACTTCCCTTCCCTTTTCTCCCAATGTTCCCAATTGGCGGCGTAACCGCAATCTGCCGACCGAGCAGTTTGTGCCGGAATCCCGCGTTTTTCCAGATACTTTTCCGCCGCACTGTCGGCAAACGCAACTTGGAAAGACTTCATTTTTTCCGACAGGTTTTCACTGATGTGTTCGGCACTCTCATCGCCGGTTTTACCGATTGGAGCGGAAAACTGCGCGGCAAGTTTCATCCGCGCGGCCTGGTGTTTGTTCAGTTGCGGGCGCTCTTCCCAAAAATCTTTGAGTTTTCCCTTGGAGTTGCAGCGATGGCAAACGTAAAAACCGGTGTTCAAATTGACACAAAGGCTGCGATGGGCCGCGTCATGCGGTTTCGAGCGGCAGCTGGCCGATAAACCGCATAAGAATCGCGATTCATCGCCCACCTTTTGCGGTTTTGGGTCAAAAGACTCAATTTCATTTAATGTCACCATAATAGTTAACAGCTATCAGTCAACAGTCAACAGTTATCTGATGACTGTTGACTGTTGACTGATTATTCAGCTTCGCGGAAAGCCTGCGTTCGGCCGTTGAAAAGAAGCGGCACTGAGATATTTGGAATGCCGTTGCGGTTTTTGAAAGCCGTGATTTTGATTTTAACGTCGCCGTTGCTGTCCGGCGCGCGCTGATCGCGATCTATATGTTCGAGATCGAGCACGCTTTCGGCTTCGTATTCGATTGACCCGGAGCCTTTGGCGGCGTGCAGCCCGCCTTCGGATTTGTTGCCCTGACGATTGCGATGTGACAAAGCCATCACTGGCGATTTCAGGAAATTAGCAATATTGGTGCAGCCTAAAACGCCTTGATTAATAATTTCGTACTCGCCGATGCCGATTAAATCCGCCGAATTTCGGACGGCGGCCTTTGCCCAGACGGTCAGACTGTCAATTACAACCAGCACCTGCGGCGAATTCATCGCTTCGCATAACCCTTCGGCGGCGGTGCAGATGGCCTCAACATCGGCGTAACCTCTGGTGCAATCCATCAACGCCAGATGCGGCAGTTTTTCAATCGTCGAAAGCGCCAGTCGCTGCGCTTCACGACCGCCCAATTCGCCGGTTTTAAGTCTTCCCAAAAAGGTATGAGTTTGACGGGAAATAAGACGCCTGAATAATTCAAGCAGCGGCATCTCTGCCGAAACATACAAACACGGATAAACGCAGTCGCTGGCGGCCTGGAGCGCAAAAGCGGTTTTGCCGCATCCCGGCGCGCCCTGAATAACATGCAAACCCGGAGATAAATATGTGCCGAGCAAATGATCCACCGACGGCAAGCCGGTAATCGGCCCGCGCGGTCTGCCGCTTTCGAGCGCTTTGAGAGCGGCTTCGGTATCGGCGACAAATTCGGCGACCAGATCCGACAGCAATATTAAACGGGGTTTTGGCTGAATCTTGATATCTAATTTAATCATCGGGACTCCTTGCGATTGGCGCGGCGGCAGATTTGCGTTTCAAGCCGCGCCGTTTATGTCCCGTCATCTTACCTAACGGCTGATAGAGCGATAGCGATATTCAGCCGCGTTGATTTTATTAATCTTATTAGTGCTGAATAAAGTCTATAACCTCAGTAATTTCAACAGATAAAAAAACATATTGCACAACTCAATAGCGACTCTTGCACATCCTGCTGGCGACCTTCGCACCAACCAGTCTCGACTTTTATTCAGTTGGAGCCTTGAGAATAAAATCAACCTATTTTATGGAGCTAAATCCCTAACGAAATTACTTTTATGAGGAAATTCAAGTTTGCACACACTAGTAGCGACTTTTATTCAGCATCAATTATATTTTTAAAGTAACTTGATAAGTGAGTTGGGTTTAAGTGTTGAAACTAAATATGCACGGATTAATCGCGACTTTTATTCAATTGCCGCAAATGGACTGAATAAATATTATTACGGAGCGAAATATTTTTGCTTTTGCACGCATCAGCCGCGACATTTATTCACTATGTAAAAATCATAGTTCAATATTCTTCGACGTTTGAACGCATAAATTGCACACATTGGTAGCGACAATTATTCACTGTTGAATAGAAAGCAGGCGGCGAATTTCAAAAGCACACGATGGTAGCGACTTTTATTCAGCAGTTTCAGAAGAAAGGGGGGATTTTTGCAGCCAGTCGAGAACTTTTCGCTTAGCATCGTCGGAGACTTTTTTCCCGCCTTCAACGCGGGCCAGCGTGGCTTGAGACAAGCCAAGTTCTTCTGATAACTGCATTTGAGTTAATTTAGCGGCTTTCCGTTTGGACTTCACAGCCGCGGCTATGTCCGCTTCTTTGCGAAGCGGCGAGGAAGTTTTAGCAGTTTCAATTTGCTTAACAGTTTGGTTTTCGTGAGGGGCGTGAATAGTCTCGTAAGAATCTTTAATTAAATCGGGCGGTTCAATCGCAATTCTGGCGGAAAGCCAATCGTTGACCCAGCCGTGTTTTTTGGTTTGCTCCCACTCCCAACCGAGATACTGCCAGCCGGAAATAAGATTGTCGGACTGCAATTTATCTAAAGCTTTTTCGAGACGTTCGCAAACACGATTGGCATTGCGTTTGGGAACTTGTAAACCGCACTCTTTAACCAGAGTCTGCACCTCATACGGCTGCAAATAGCTGGTTGTTTTCGAGCGAATTCGCCACTGCCAGCTGAGATAACGCACCAGACGCTTTTCGACCGCTTCGGCGCGAACGTGATAGCGCAGAGCGCGGGCTGAAAGCAAGGCGGTTTGCCGGCCTTCGGTCAAAAGATAGCGGGCAAAAATGCTGCCCGGTTTGAAAACAAACCAAGTGACATCGAGCGTCCCATCCAAATTGATTTGCCCGCCCCGGTCAAGCACCGCGAGCGCGCGGCTCTGAATAAAATCCGTTTTGGTTTTTTTGCCGCGCTGCACCTTTTCAGTAATTTCAAACCAGAGATTTTCCAAATCCTGAATCGCTTCGATAATTTCCGTCCGCTGTTCGGCGGTAAATCCGCCGCGTCGCCCGCTGCCGCCAAGATGCGGTTTTAAACCGCGCAGTTTTAAAATGTCATCGGCGGTTATCACCGCTTTGGAATCGGGCGAGGCTGCCTGAATAATCCAGGTTGCCGACATCGCGTCAATCACATCAACGTGCAAGTCTGATAATTGTTCACGCTTTTGCCACATTGAAACTTCCAGCTCTTTGAGTTTTTCGCCCCTCACGGTTTCCTGTTTGAGCGGCGTCAGCTGAATCTTTCCTTTGATTGTGGCTTTTTCGACATAAGCGGTGGGAAACGGAGATTCGATGTCGTTAGTAAACTTTTTGAGCGCGACAACTTCGCGCATGGCTTGATAACTGGCGCTGCTGCTGACGGTCAAAAATTCACGTTTGAGGAGGGTTTCAGTGGCGATGCTGGAAGCGCGCTGGTTTTCGAGCGTCGAATTGTTGTGCGGCTCGGCGTTAAGCGGAGCGGGATTGATCTTTTCGTTAACGCTTAGAATAATCGAAAGCGTTTCGAGCTGTTCAACCAGAGATTCGCCGATTTTAAGAAAATTTGGGAGCGTTGTCTCAAAATTGTTCGCGTTCTGCCGGTTGGTCGCCTCCATAATCAGGAGGTTTGAGCGCAAGGCCAATTCTTCGGCAAATTGTTCTAGCGGCGGCAGTTCGGCGAGGCTGAAATAATCGTCGAGAGTTCCGAGCGGAGACGCCTTTTTTGTTTCACCGGTTTGTTGTTTGATTTCTTCGAGAGCCTGTTGAAGAGTTCGGTTGCCAAGCAGTTTGTCCAGTTTCCCCAGGCCGGCAATCCACTTTTCGCGGTTTTCCGCCGTCGTAATGCGACCGACGCGGAGCGGCGTATCAGCTGAAATATCCGGCGGAAAAAGTAGAACGGTGGTTCCGAAAACCGACATCAGTTTTTCCAATGTCAGCGGCGGCGCAATCTCGACTTCGCCGGAAACTTGTTCAAGCGCTAGACGCATTTGTGTTTTTCCCGTTTGACTTCGAAGAAATTCAGCAACAGTTTCAATTAAAGTGCTGGTTTGCGGGGTTTCTTGCATATTGCTCGGCAAATTTTCTGACAGATATAAAACAAGAATTTACACGAAAGACAGACAAACTGCCAATGCTTTCAGCTTTTTGGCAATGGATAAACAGTATAAATGTTTCCTTCCTGTTCGCCCGGTCGCGATTCGATTTTGAGTAAATCGTTTTCTTCCAGACGCTTTAAGTTCAAATCGAGCGTCAGCCGGGTTTTGATATTCGTGCTCGCCATCAGATCCGAGCGCCGGACACGCACTGTTTCGCATGGTACTTCCGCGCCGAGCGTTAACTGATAAAGCAGATCGTAAAGCTCTTCCGCTTTGGTGCGTTCAAATAAAACCGGAATCTTGCCGGTTTCGTTCTTGTTTGTGACAATTGTCAGTGTTTTTTTTGGCTGTTTGTTTATCTTGCGAGGTTTGGCAGGCTGCAATGAAACCACTCTCATTTGTCCCGCGCCAAAACTGACCAGGGCGCTTCCCCGAACATTTTCATCCGTTTCAGACGAAGCTGGTTTATTGGTGGTTTCAATGTTTAAAAAATCAGCGGTTGTTTGAATTGTTTTTGAGGATTTTTTCAATCCCCCGCTCGTGGAGGCGACCAAAAGTTGCTTGTCCGACTCATTTTGCTTTTTTTGCGCTGACTCGATTTCGGTGACTTCATTTTCTCTGACTGCGCGAAAAATGTCTGAAGCTAGATTAGTTCCTGAATCGGGACGCGGTTCAAGCGCGGCTCTGATTTGCAATCCCGCCGCACGGCGTTGAATTTTTGGAACCGGCTTATTTTTCATTACTTTTTACCTCCATTTGTTTTTGTGACTAATTTACCTGAAGCTTTACTTACAGCGTTTTTTGAGAGTTTATAATGCAATCCAATTTTTTTGAGAAACTCGCGGGCAAGTTCCTGATATTGTTCTGAAGCTCTCGAATTAGCCGCGTAAAGCTGAATTGGCTGGTGCGTGGCGGGAGCTTCCTCAAGTTTGCTGCTCCGGTTAATAATCGTCTTAAAGCATTTTTCGGCCAAAGCCTCTTTCAAAGCTGTGTAAGAGGCATTAGAAACGGCCGTTCGCGCATCAAACATTGTGCAGACCGCGCCTAAAAACTCCAACTTTTCATTGATTTCGCGTGCCTTTCCGACTACATCCAGCAAATCTCTTAGCCCGGAAATCGCCAGCGGAGCCGCCTGAACCGGCACCAAAACATGTGTCGAAGCCGTTAATGCGGCCGTTAGCAACAAACCCAAATTGGGCGGTGTATCAATTAAAACAAAATTATATGGTTCGACTAAGTTTTTAAGCGCTGTCCTCAGTTTTGTTACTGACAAAGCTGGCTCACGGTCAAAATTTGCCAAACTGATGGTCGCCGGAATCAAATCCAAGTTTTCAATTTCCGTTGTCAGCCTTTGACTTTCCAAAGTTTTTGCATTTTCGCCGATGAGAGCATTGGCCAGACTGGTTTCGACGAGCGAGACATCTAAAAATATTTCAGTTAAATTCCCTTGCGGGTCGGCATCTAAAAGCAATACTTTGTAACCCTGCAAAGCTAACTGCGCTCCAAGCATTGCAACGGTTGTGCTTTTCCCTACTCCGCCCTTTTGATTGGCTATCGTTATAATCATTTTTTTGTTTATGGAATGTTGGTTGTGTTACCAAACCATCTCGCCCATAATAGCCTAAGTAAATAGGCGTGTCAACATAAGTACACATACAATGTTAGGTATGCCAAGTATAGTAAGTAGAGTATTAACAGTATGCAATAACAGTATTGTGATAACTATATGTATCAGTGGTAATGCATAGGGAGCTAACAGAGTAATCAGACCGGATATGATGATTGGATAGGAAAGAAGTAAAATTCATTGCACAACTAGAGAAAAGAGAAGTTAAAAATAAGACGGAAGTATCGAAAAAGAAACGCAACTCGTCAAGAGCAAATTGACTAAATCAAATGACAGCGACAAGAGAAGCGAGAATCGCCAAATTCGATTTGCAGAGTAGAATGTTCGATGCCGAATTTATCGTGCAAATCATGGGAAGTTCGCGCCAGCAGAGCATCATTATCAATCGGTTGGTTAAAGACCAGATGCGCAGTTAGGGCGGCTTCAGTAGTGCTCATCCCCCAAATGTGCAAATCATGAACGTCAACGCAGGCAGGCAAACCGGCTAGATATTCGTTAACATCAGAGATTTCAATACCCTTTGGAACCGCGTCGAGAGCGAGATTAACTGAATCGCGAAGCAAACCCCAAGTGCCATAAACGATGATCGCAACGATTAGAAGGCTGACAATGGAGTCTAGCCAAACCCAGCCGGTGTAAATCATTAAGGTACCGGCTAAAACCACACCAAAAGCGATTCCAGCATCGGCTGCTAAATGCAGAAAAGCGCCGCGAATATTCAAATCATCCTGACGTCCAGACATAAATAAAAGGGCGGTTCCAGCATTTATCACAATTCCGATAGAGGCAACCCAAATAACCGTGGTTTCTTCGACCGAACTGGGGTTATCGAGACGTTTAAGAGCTTCCCAGGCGATTGCTCCAACGCTCACCAGAAGAACGCAGGCGTTTACCAGCGCAGCTAAAATGGACGACCGTCGCAAACCATAAGTGCGCTGGGCGGTGGGTTTACGGCGCGAAAGAATAATTGCTCCCCAAGCGAGAGCAAGACCGAGCACATCGCTCAAATTATGCCCGGCATCGGCAATTAGGGCGAGAGAATTGGCCAGCCTCCCGTAAAATAATTCGAGAATGACAAAACTTAAGTTGAGGAAAATCCCGACAGCAAAAGCTCTGCCGAAATTGGCCGGCGCGTGGTTATGTTGATGACCCATAATTGTCTTTGTAAAGAATACTCAATTTTGGTTGGGAATCAATCATTGTCAAAAAATCTATAAAATGAAATTTTAAAATAACGAATTTAGATTGTAGTAATTATTTGATGTGCCATATCATTACGGGATGTTTAATAAGATAAATGTCAATCTTCAAGCCGCCGGGCGACAGGCGATGGAAAACGAAAATTTCGTGGTTGATCTGCCGGCAGCGGTCGTCGCTGAAATAAAGAATCCTTCTGAAAACGATTCCGCCAGAAATCAAAAGGGAATTGTTGATTTAAGGGCGCTGCTCTGGTCTTCAATTGACAATGAAGATTCGCGCGATCTCGATCAAATCGAAGTTGCCGAAAGACTAGATGGAGACAACATCCGTCTCCGCGTCGGAATCGCTGACGTTGACACAGATGTCCCGCAAAATTCTGCCACCGACCGCTTTGCTGCCGAAAATACCACTTCCGTTTATACGGGAGCGAGCACTTTCCCGATGCTTCCGCGTCAGTTCTCCGAGAATATAACTTCTCTGCTTGAGGGCGAAGAGAGGTTAGCAATCATTATTGACTTTACAGTAGCCGCCAACGGCGGCGTCAAATTAAACGATATCTACCGCGCTCGGGTTGAAAATCGAGCGCGGTTAAATTACCAGGAAGTTGGAGACTGGCTTGACGGTAAAGGGCAAATTAGAGCAAATGAAGCTTACAAAAGCGCGCTCGAAGTCCAACTGCGATTGCAGGACGAAGCGGCTGACCGGCTGCAAGCCGTCCGCGAACACGCCGGAGCCCTCCAATTCGGAACTGTCGAAGCGACAACCGCAAAACGCGACGGCGAAGTTTACGACGTAGTGATTCAACAAAAAAATCAGGCGCGGTATCTAATCGAGAATTTAATGATTACTTCGAACGTTTTGATTTCAGGGTTTCTCAAAAGCAAAAATTCTCCACGGCTCGAGCGGGTTGTGCGACGACCTGAACGCTGGCAGAGAATTGTCGAACTGGCAGCTAAATTGGGAGAAACGCTGCCCGCAGAACCTGATTCGGGCGCTCTCTCAGACTTTCTTGAAAAACGCCGTCTGGCCGACCCGATTCATTTTCCAGACCTTTCTTTGTCGGTAGTCAAATTAATCGGAGCGGGCGAATACACAGTTGTTGAGCCGGGCGGCGAGAGCGCAGGGCATTTTGGGCTGGCAGTCAACGCCTACACTCACTCAACCGCGCCAAATCGCCGTTACGCCGATTTAATCACGCAGCGATTAGTCAAAGCGGCCATCGCGTCTGCGCCTCCGCCATACAGCCTGGCGGAGCTGGAACAAATCGCCGAGCGCTGCAATGAACGTCAAACAGCCGAACGCAAAGTCGAGAGGATAATGAGAAAAATTGTCGCCGCCGAAGTGTTAACCGGAAGAATCGGCGAAACTTTTGCGGGAATTATTACGGGCGTTTCCGGCAAAGGAACTTTTGTTCGCTTGCTGACGCCTCCGGCAGAAGGAATGATTGTGAGAGGCGAATCGGGAGTTGATGTCGGTGACAGAGTAAATGTCCGATTAATCAATACCAATCCGGAGAAAGGCTTTATAGATTTTGAAAAAGTGTAAACAAAAATAGATTGAGGCTTCGGAAAGCTAAAGCATGATTAGATTATTTGTCAAGCCGTCTAAGTTTCGCGAGACCGGAGTTTAGTAATTAACCATGCCTGCAGAAAAAGCATTGCCAGGAAACAAAAAAACGTCACGCTCAAACCGCTCCGCAAACTCCCGCTGGCGGTTGAGAGAAAACCGACGAACCAGGTCATCAAAGCTCCGCCGATGGTGCTCGAAATAAAAAGCCAACGGGAAGCGCCGGTTTCGCCAAAATGCTTGGTAAACTGCGCAAAAATCGTGGGAAAAATCGGCGCCAAACCAAATCCTGCCAAAGCTGTTCCGAGCGAGATTAGTGAATATTGTGAAGGCAGCAGTAATAAAGCCGCCCCCGTAAGTCCGATAAAAAGACAAATCAAAACAAATGTCGGTTCGGCTAAAGCGCGCAAAAAAAGCGGAGCAAATAATCTGCCGAGCAAAAACGCCATCCAAAAAAAAGTCGCGGTTGCCGTCCAGAGCGAGCTTTGACCGTCTTGAAGCCGCAAAGAATAGGCAGTCAGCCAGCCGCTGAGACTGTTTTCCGCGCCGACGCAGAAGAAAAGCAGCGCGGCAATAGTCAAAGCCAGACCGGTTCGCCAAATAAATTTCGGGCTCACCGGCGTCAACGTTTCGGTTGATGGAGCGGCAAACGCAATTTTCCGAAATTTTGAGGTAAATCCGAGTTGAATTAAAGCCAGAATCAGCAAACAGGCGGAAAGCGCGAAAAGCGGCAGCCGAATATCAAACGAACCGCTAAGTACACCGACAAAGGCCGGGCAAAGCATTGCCCCCGCGCTCCAGATAAAATTAATAAAATTCAAAGCCGACGCGGCTCTCAGAGGATTGATCGCTGAAACCAGCAGGTTGATAGTCGGGATGGCGAGGCCGATGCCGACGCCGTTAAGGAAAATTCCCAGGACCGCGCCGCTCAAATCAAAAAATGCGATTGCGCAAATGCCGGCGCTCATTATCAGCAGCCCGCTTAAAATCGTCAGTGACAAGCCCAAACGTTTCCACAACCGTCCGGCCACAAAGGTTCCCACCAGAGAACCGGCAAATTGAGCTGAAAAGAGTCTGCCCGCCTGCGCGTCGTCAAGCACGAAACGCCCGGCGAGCGCCGGCAGAATAACGCCAAGCAGAGTCGTCGCCGCGCCGATCAGTGCAAATGCCAGATGAATTAAAACGACAAAAGAAACGGGCACCGAAGGCGGAGAGCCGGCTTTGACCGATTCATCAAACATTGTTCGCTCTTCCGGTCGAACTGCGAATGACGAGTTCGGGTTCGATTGATATTTCGGGAGCGAATTCACCGTTGCTGCCGGTTTCTTCGCCCGTCTGAGCAATTCGTTTCAAAAGAGTTTGGGCGGCCAGACGGCCCATTTCAAAAAGGGGCTGCCGAATGGTTGTTAAAGCCGGATTGTAAAACGCGGCGGTGTAAATGTCGTCAAACCCGAAAACCGAAACGTCCTGAGGGACTCGCAAACCTGCTTCCTGTAAAGCACGAATGGCACCGATTGCGGAAATGTCGTTAAAAGCGAAAAGGGCGGTAAACTTTCCGCCTTGTGCCAGTATTTTACGCGCTGCAACGTAGCCGAGTTCAGGCGACGGCGAATCGCCTTCGAGCTGAGCCGTCAGCGCCGGGAGAACTTTGAGACCCCTTTCGGCTGTCGCCGTGAGAATTGATTGCCAGCGCACGTTTGTATCAGAGCTAAATTCCTGACCTTTAATAAAAGCGATGCGCCGGTGACCGAGTTCGTACAAATGTCCGAGAGCGAGTTCGGCGGCGCTTTTATGATTTAAAACGATGTTGGTCACGCCCTCGATTTCCATATGCCCGGAAACCGCCACCGCCGGAAGCGGCAGGCGGGTCTGCAAATTGGTATCAACGGCGATAATGCCTTCGACGCGGCGGTCTAACAGTAAATTCGGGTATTCTGCAATTAAATTATCGCGATGCCGATGACTGGCCGACAGATAAAAATAGCCTTCCTGCAATAAAACTTGCTCTACTCCGCTCAACACCATCGAGGAATATCCGTCTGAAAGTTCCGGAATCAACACGCCGAGCGTAAACGAACGCTGCGCCCGCAAACTGCGCGCAAAATAATTTGGCCGATAATTGTATTTGGCGGCGGCGGCCCAGATTCGGTCTTTGGTTTCCTGCGGAATTGAACTGGCGGCGGGAGCGTCGTTTAAAACTAACGAAAGCGCGGTTGGAGAAAGCCCCACATGAGCTGCTAATTCGCGTAAACTGATGTTTTTTTTATGCTTTGAGCTAATACCAGCACCGCTTGCCGAATTTTTTGCTTTTCCTTGTGTCACCGTGCGAAGTTTCGCATAACCATTTGGACAAATCAAACCTATGAGATTTGAGCCAAGCTAACTTGACCAGGATGTTACTGGAATGTTATAAACACGGCATCACTAAAACGGTTTACTAAACCGTTTCACTAAAAACGGCAATATTATCGGGGATAAGCAAAAAAACTTACCTGGATTTTTAGAACAAATTTTAAATTTAAGTTTGTTCACTATTTTTCTCGGCAATTTTTCAATTCAATTTACTCGAAACTCGGCTCGGAGAAACAAAGTTATGTTCGACTGGAAAACAAAAGATTCATTTATAAAGATCTGCGCCAAATTTATTGGCACAACATCTGGTTTGTTGTTAGTTATTATGCTAGCGACAATTGTTAATGCACAGTTCAACGCCGCATTTCAAGGCGTTGTTACTGACTCTGCTGGCGGAGTGATCTCTGGGGCAACTGCTACTTTAACCAATAAGGAAACGGGACGTTCGCAGAAAAGTGTGACGGGTGATAACGGTTTTTACCGTTTCTCGGGTCTCGCACCGGGAAGCTATTCTCTTACGGTCGAACAAGCAAACTTCAAAAAACAGTCAATCGAAAACATAGACGTTGCGGCTGAAATTACACAAGGGATAGACGTTACGCTTGAAGCAGGTGGAATCAGTGAGGTTGTCACGGTAACTGACACATCTACAACTTTAGACACAGAAAATGCCAATGTCCAGAAGGCAATCGGTACTGAAGAAATTCGCCGTCTTCCGCAAAACGGGCGTGATCCATTTGAATTACTGCGTTTAACGCCGGGGGTATTCGGTGATAGCGGGCGCGGCGGTAATGGAAACGCAGTGAATTTGCCGAATACGCCCGGCCCGGGCGGTTCAAACAATTCTATTTTTCAATCGGAAAACGTGCCGCAAATCAGTGCTGCCGGCCAGCGGGTAACTGCTAATAATTATCAGCTTGATGGCGTTAGTATCAATAGTTTGCAGCAAGGCGGAGCATCTGTTATTACCCCTAACCAAGAATCTGTTAAAGAAATTGTCGTCTCCAGTTCAAGCTTTTCTGCCGAAGACGGACGCAATTCAGGCGCGCAGGTAAGAGCCGTTTCCCAAAACGGAACAAATCAATTTCATGGCAGCGCGTTCTTTAAATATAATGCACCGGAATTAAACGCGTTTAATAAATTCTACGGCATTCCGGGAAGCACCATCGTTCCTCCGCAACGAGTGGAAAACCGCTATAAGACCTACGGCGCTTCATTGGGCGGTCCGATTATCTTGCCGCACTTCGGTGAAGGCGGGCCCTATGTTTACAACGGTAAAAATAAGTTGTTTTTCTTTCTTTCATATGAAGGTTTGAGAAATAATTCTAATGATACTTATCGGGCTTTTGTCGAAACCGCTCAATATCGGCAGCAGGTGATAGCTCTCCGCCCAAACAGCACGACGGCAAGGGTTTTTCAGTCATCAGGCATTGAACCCAGGATAGCAGCTATTTTGCCACAACAAACCTGTGCCCAAGTTTTTGGCGGTGATGCTATAAATCGCTGTCGCGACGTCGCGGGAGGTTTAGATTTAGGTTCGATAACCGGAACGCGAAACGTTTATTTGCCGCTTGGTAATGGCATCGGTAATGCTAATATCGGCGGAGGGTTTGACGGTGTCCCCGATGTCGTCTATGCCCTTCTTAACCAGCCTACTCAACGTCGCGGTAAGCAATATAATGCCCGCGTTGACTATAATCTGAATTCCAAAAATCAGATTGCTTTTACGAGCTATGTTACGAAGCAGCAAGATCTGTCAGTTGATCCTGGTTCGCAGAGTCGGACGGGTAGCGATGTCTTTATCAAACCGGTTCCGTATGTTCTGACAGGAATCTGGCTGAGCAATTTAACCAGCAATTTGTTTAATGAATTCCGCACAAATTTTACCAGCTTTCATGATGATGAAGTAAAATCTTCAACCAACACCAATTTCGGGATTCCAAATGTCCAAATTGAAGGTGTTCCATTTAATCAAATTCGTTTCGGACGTTCCCGCTCAGAAACTACTCCAGCCATTTTCTCGCAAAAGACACTCGAATTTGCCGATTCGCTGACAACTGTTTTAGGAAATCACGCAGTAAAATTTGGCGGATCTTTTCGTCGTGAATTTAACAACAACGAATTAAGCGGCGGGTCGCGTCCGCTTTATTCATTTGTCGGATTATTTAATTTAGCGAACGATACGCCCATTTTTGAAGCGATTAACGCTAATCCCACGAGCGGAGCGCCGGCAAGCGCCAAACGAGAATTGCGCTCAAATGATATTTCTTTCTTTGTCCAAGACGACTGGAAAGTACGACCCAATTTGACTTTGAACCTGGGACTTCGTTACGAATACTTTTCGCCGCTCACCGATGTCGGCAATCGGCTTACCAATTTGCAGCTTGGCACGGGAGCTCAAACATTAAGTGCTGCCAAACTCGTCAGCGTTAAATCATTGAACGATCCGGACAAAAATAATTTTGGCCCCCGCGTCGGCTTTGCCTACAGCCCGAAGTTTTCAAATCTATTCGGCTCGAATTTTGCCGAGAAATTGGAAAATAAATTGGTGATACGCGGCGGCGGCGGTATCTATTACAACCGAATCCCAAGCGTTGTTTTCGCTAATGCCGCCGGAAACCCGCCAAATTTTGCCCGTTACAATATTTGCTGCGGCGTTTTGCCCGGTGAGTTTGGACCCGATCCTAATAACACGCCTTTTTCAGCCGGAAGAATTCTTTACTCGCTTGGTTCAGATAACTCAACAAATGGTTACCCATTTAATCCAGCTCTTGCAACCGGAATTAATCCGACAACTGGTTTGCCGAATCCGTTTCGCAATCCATTAACCGGTGAGTTAACTCCGATTTCAGTGGAAGTCTATGGCAGCCCTCGAAGAGTGCCAAATGCTGAGGTTTATAAATATGCACTAGGCTTAGAGTATCAATTGCCGTATAAAATAGTTACTGCAATTGGTTATGAGGGTAATCAAAGTCGTAATTTAATCAGACTGGTTAATCAAAATTTTCTTTACACGGCAAATCCCGGTATTTTTGCCGCCTACTTTGCTTCGCCGGACGTCAATGCAAGTTATAACGGAATGAATTTACGCGTTGAACGACGCTTTGCCAATAATGTTCAAGTTGCCGCAAACTATCGCTTTAGTAAGAGTCTAGATACCCTTTCTAATGAAGGTCCGGGAGCGCAAACAAATCAAACTTATCCGGTTGATTTAAGACAAGAGCGGGGGCTTTCGGATTATGACGTTCGCCACCTATTTAATTTATCTGGTATAGCAGACTTACCATTTTTCAAAAACCAAAAAACCTTAGCAGGCAAGTTGCTTGGCGGCTTTGAGTTAAGCGGTATTTTAACTTATCACACCGGCTTCCCATGGACGCCAAAAGTCAATACGCAAATCCGCGGCGCAGGAGGCGACTTTTTCGGTCCGGTGCGCCCGGTGGGATACCTTGGTGGTGTACAGCAGAACACTTCTAACAGTTCATTTTTGCAACCAAACGGTTATTTTACCGGCGGAGCTGCTCGTTATTTCAATGCAACGTTGAATCGGGATCCGACGCGTAATAATGATTTCACTTTCCAAGCAAATCCTCCGGGAATCGGCCGCAACACATTTCGGGGTCCAAACTATTTTGATATTGATATGAGTGTGGCAAAAAGATTTGGTCTGCCTGGTCTCGGATTTTTGGGTGAAGGCCGGAGTCTTGAGCTTAAGGCTAACTTTTTCAACCTCTTTAATAGATTAAATCTGGCACCGTTTGGTTTCTTTAGTAACGGTACAATTGTTGCTTTTGGCGATCCAGCTAATCCAACTTACAATCCTCAATTTGGTGTGCCGGATGGAGCATTATCGGGACGACAGGTTGAACTTCAAGCCCGATTTAGATTTTAAATTTTGGTTTGGTAAATTGAAGGGGGCAGAGCGCAAAGGCTTATGCCCCTTTATTTTTGTCGGGGGAATATGAAACCTTTTCTTAAAATACTTATTGTCCAGCTTTTATCCGGTTTTCTTTTATTAAACTCAACTTCTGTTTTAGCTCAACTACAGTCGCAGAAGGATTTGGGGCAAAATTCAATTGAGCGCAAAATTGACGATTTGCTCAAACAGATGACGCTTGCGGAAAAGCTTGGGCA
>JBBQUS010000011.1:0-85739 GCA_038212235.1 Pyrinomonadales bacterium | reverse complement strand
TCAAAGACTCAAAGAACACGGCAAACCGTCGAAGGTGGCGATTATTGCGGCTGCCAGAAAATTATTATGTTACTTGAATGCCATTGCCAGAGACGGTAAATCTTGGACAGCTGTTTCTATTTGACTTTTATTACAGTTGCTCATGATTTAATTTACATTGCACCAGCTATGATTTCCCATTATATTGAAACTCATAAATACAAACCACCTAATAATTTTATCGAGGCAGTTCATCACTGTCCTGCCCAAAATAGCCAAGATTTTATGAAACTAATGCAAAAATATATGTATCATTGGGAATAATATCTGTGAAATTAATTTCGAGTTGGTTACTGATTCATAAACTGGTTTCTCTAATAGTCGGGAAATAACTGTTTTTTAGCAACTTAAATTAGATTATTAATCTGAAGCAGATACAACTTGACAGTTGCGAGGTAAAATCGTATTACTTGCAATTAAGAAATCAAACGTGGCGAGTTAAGGCAACTTGCGACCACGCTAAATAAACGCTAAACAGCCAAACAAATCGTTAATCTTTGTTTGAGTCTCTGCTGTTTGGCAAGAGGCTTTTCTTTATTGTTTATGAAAAATTTTCGAGACCTTTTAACGCGGGACGGCGTGCATATTTTTGACGGCGCGATAGGAACCAGGTTTTACGACAAAGGAATTTACATCAATCGTTCCTACGACGAATTGAATTTGACAGCTGCGGATCTGGTGCGCGAGGTTCACGAAGAATACGTTCGCGCCGGAGCGGAAATTATCGAAACCAATTCCTACGGCGCGACGGCTCATAAATTACAGTCATACGGGCTGGATAAATCCATGCGCGAAATTAACCTTGCCGCCGCTAAAATTGCTCGCGAAGCCGCCGGAGACCGAGCCTTTGTCGCGGGCGCAATCGGTTCTCTCGGCCTCAGAATCGAGCCGTACGGGCCGACTTCGTTTGACGAAGCTAAAGAGATGTTCAAGGAGCAAATCGCCGCTCTGCTCGAAGGCGGCGTTGATTTATTTGTGCTCGAAACATTTTCCGATTTGTCCGAAATCAAACAGGTAATTAAAGCCGTCAAAGAGCTTTGTGATTTGCCGATTATCGCGCAAATGACGATTCAGATGGACGGCAGCACTTTGTTTGGCGCGACGCCCGAATTATTTACCCAGCGATTGGACGAATGGGGGGCGGACGTGATCGGCTTAAACTGCGGCGTCGGTCCGGCACTGGTTTTGACCGCGCTTGAATCAATGCGCCCGGTGACGGATAAAAAACTGTCGGCGCAGCCGAACGCCGGACTTCCGCGCGACGTTCAGGGACGGCAAATGTACATGTGTTCACCCGAATACATGGCGACGTTTGCGCGCCGGTTTATTCAGGTCGGAGCCAGCTTTATCGGCGGCTGCTGCGGAACGACTCCGGCTCATATCAAATTGCTGGCAGATGCTATTCGTTCGATTTCTCCGCGTCAAACACAAGTTTTTATCAAACAATCGGAAAACGTCGCGGCGGCGCGGGTCGAAGATTTAAAACCCTCTGATGTCGAAGTGATGCCGCTTGAACTGCGTTCAAAATGGGGAGCGAAAATCGCTCGCGGCGAATTCGTCACGTCCGTTGAAGTTTTACCGGCAAAGGGGTGCGACGCGGCAAAAACTCTCGAATCAATCAAACTGCTCAAAGAAAACGGAGTTGACGCCGTAAACATCCCGGACGGGCCAAGGGCGCAAACCCGAATGAGCGCGCAGGCGACAGCCGTTCTGGTCGAACAGCAGATCGGCATCGAAGCCGTGCTGCATTACTGCTGCCGCGACCGCAATCTTTTGGGGATGATGTCCGATTTGCTCGGCGCGGCCGCGCTCGGATTGAGAAACCTGCTGCTGATTACGGGCGATCCGCCGAAAATGGGGCCGTATCCGGACGCTACAGCCGTTTTTGACATTGACGCCATCGGTTTGACGAATATGGTCAATAAACTCAACCACGGGCTTGACTTGGGCAACAATCCAATCGGCAAACCGACTTCGTTCACCATCGGAGTCGGCGTTAATCCGGGCGCGGTTAATCTCGAAGAAGAAATCAGGCGTTTTGAGTACAAAGTCGAAGCCGGAGCGCAGTACGCCATTACGCAGCCCGTTTTTGACACCGAACAACTGCGCGAATTTTTGGATAAAATCAAACATGTGCGCGTTCCGATTGTCGCCGGAATCTGGCCGCTGGTGAGTTTTAGAAATGCCGAATTTTTGCACAACGAAGTTCCCGGCGTGCGCGTCACGCCCCAGATTCTCGAACGGATGAGAATCGCTTCGGAGAAATCCAAAGAGTCAGCGCGTGACGAAGGCATTCAGATTGCGCGCGAATCTTTACTGGAAGTTCGCGACATCATTCAGGGCGTTCAGGTTTCCGCGCCGTTTGGTAACGTCAAATATGCTTTGCAGGTTTTTGAAGTTCTGCCGGAGTTTGAGATAAATCGTGAAAATGCGGCAACAACAGCGTAAAATGATTGCGAGGTGAGACAGATGGCAATTCCGCAGGAAAAACTGTTTTGGACGGTCGAGGAGTATCTTGAATTTGAAAAAAATTCCGAAGTCCGGCATGAATACGTCGAAGGTGCAATCTATGCAATGGCTGGCGAGAAGAAGCGTCACAACCGTCTTGCCGGAAGATTGTTCAACATTTTGTCAGCGCATCTCGAGGAAACAAATTGTGAGCTCTATTTTGAATCGGTCAAAATGTACACCACCTCAAACAAATATTACTATCCGGATGTTGTTGTAACTTGTGAAGACGATGACGATGAAATATCGGTTAAAAACCCACTTTTGATTATTGAGGTCTTGTCCCCGTCAACCGAACGAATTGACCGCGCTGAAAAGCTTCTCGCCTACCAAAAAATGCCGAGCGTTCAGGAATATGTTTTAGTTTCGTCAGAGCGTGTTTGGATTCAGGTTTATCGTCGCGCGGACGGCGAAAACTGGAGCGTCGGACAATTTGTTGATTTAAACGATGAGGTTGTTTTTAACTCAATTAATCTAACCGTGAAAGTTGCCGATATCTACCGAAACATCATTGTGCCGCCAACGGAAGAGATCAACCGATTATGATTCGCCGAGTTTATCTTGATAACAGCGCGACAACGCCGGTTGACCGCCGGGTTGTCGAAGCGATGCTGCCGTTTTTGCTGGAAAAGTTCGGCAATGCTTCGAGCATTCATTTTTTTGGGCAGGAAGCCAAAACCGCCGTAGATGCGGCGCGCCACGAAGTCGCCGGTTTAATTAACGCGCGTCCCAATGAAATTATTTTTACCTCGGGCGGAACCGAAGCCAATAATCTTGCCGTTCGCGGGCTCTGTGAAATTAATGAACAATACGGCAAACACATTATTACTTCTGACATAGAACATTCCGCCGTCAAGGAAGTAGCGGACGCGCTCGAAAAACGCGGCTGGGAAGTTACCAGACTGCCGGTTTACGAAAACGGAATCATTAGAATCGAAGACGTCAACGCCGCGATTCGCCCCGACACGATTTTAATCACGGTGATGATGGCGAACAACGAAATCGGAACGATTCAGCCGGTTGCGGAAATCGGCGAAATCGTTAAACGGGAACGCGCCAAAAATCATAAAATCTGGTTTCACACCGACGCAGTTCAGGCGGTGGGCAAAATTCCGGTTGACGTTGAAGAAATCGGCTGCGATTTACTTTCCGTTTCCGCGCACAAAATCTACGCGCCAAAAGGAGTCGGCGCATTGTACGCCAGGCGCGGCGTCCGGCTGCAAACTCAAAATATCGGCGGGCAGCAGGAACGCTCGCGCCGCGCCGGAACCGAATCGGTCGCTGCAATAGTCGCCTTCGGCGCGGCGGCAAAGCTGGCGAAGGCGGATTTGAGCGAAAATTACGCTTATCTAAAAAATCTTCGAGACAATTTTGAAGCAGGCGTCAGGAAACAGATTTCCGACATCGTTTTTAACGGCGATGCGGAAAATCATCTGCCGAATATCTCAAATATTTCATTTCGCTTTGTCGAAGGCGAGGGTCTGCTGATCAATCTTGATTTGCAGGGCGTCGCGGTTTCGACCGGCTCGGCGTGTTCGTCCGGAAGTTTGGAGCCGTCACCGGTAATTCGCGCGCTCGGGCTAAATGATGAACTGGCCAGAGGCGCGATTCGTTTTAGTTTCGGCAAAGATAACACGGCGGAAGATATCGAATATGTTTTGGCGGTCCTGCCAAAAGCGGTGGAGGATTTGCGAAAACTCTCGCCGCTTTATCCAAAAACATCTGTTTAATTGCAAAAGAAAAAGCGTGGTCATTTGACCACGCTTTTTCTTTTGCTTATAAAAGCCAACTATTTGTTCATGTTGGATTTCATGTTGCTTTCCATTTTATTGGATTCCATTTTCATGTTGCTATTGCTCATAGCCATGTTGCCATTGGATTTCATCGCGCTATTGCTCATAGCCATGTTGCCATTGCTCATAGCCATGTTGCCATTGCTAGTCATAGCCGAGTTGGAATTTGCAGGTGCCACAACAACTGTATTTGTCGTGGTTGTCGTACGATTCACGTTGGTTGTATTGGTGTTGGCAGCCGGTTCGCAAGCGAACGCTAAGGCTGCGACAGCCAAAATACCTGAGAGAGCTAATGTCTTTTTCATTTTTAGAATAATCTCCTGTTTTTCTTTCTGATTTCTTTGCTTATTTTAAATACAACTGGTACTTAAGCACCGGTTGCGGTTTGTTTGGGAACAAAAGACAATATAGATAGCCAAGCGCTTTTAGTCAATCGGAAACCGTTAAAAAACCGTTGTCAAATCAAAAGTTTTTTCAACAAACAAGGTTTTGTGAATAATTTCTCGTCCGATTTTGCACATTTTCCGCCCGGTTGACTATAATCTTTTAACACGATAAAAATGTAACTTTCTGTTTGAAAGCTAACTTTGCTGATAATTAATAGTGTGAAAAACCAAATTACCATGACACGCAAAACAAACTCCACCGCTAAACCGAAAAGTCAAGCGGTCAAAAGTTCAAACGGGACTGCGGCGAAAACTGCTGTGATGCCCAAACCTGATGAAAACTTGCGCCGCCGCGAACGGGGAAACAAACCGGAAGTTACAGATCAGGTCAATCCGGCTGAGGCTCACGTCGAACATCAACAGCGCAAAGCCAATCAGAAGTCTTTGATTGACAATGTCGGCAAAGAAAAACTGCTCGAAATGCTCGATCAAATGATTTTGTCCCGGCGTTTCGAGGAAAAATGCGCCGAAGTTTACCGCGTCGGCAAAATCGGCGGTTTCTGCCATTTATATATCGGGCAGGAAGCCGTTGCGATTGGAGCGCTGGGCACTCTCGAACCCACCGACATGGTGATTGCAAGTTATCGCGACCACGTTCACGCGATTATCAAAGGAATGCCGCCCGAAGAAGTGATGGCGGAATTGTACGGCAAAGCCGGCGGTTCGGTCGGCGGCAAAGGCGGCTCAATGCACTTTTTTGATGCCGCGCTGCAATTTTACGGCGGCCACGGCATCGTCGGCGGGCAAATTCCGGTCGGAACAGGAATGGCTTACGCGGCAAAATATCGCGGAAGCGGACAGGCGACGCTCTGTTTTTTTGGCGAAGCGGCGGTTAATCAAGGCTCTTTTCACGAATCATTAAACATGGCGCAGCTCTGGAAACTGCCGATTGTTTTTATCTGCGAAAATAATCAATACGGCATGGGAACTTCGCAAAAGAGGGCAATGTCAATCGCAAGCGTCGCGAAAAAAGGCGACGCTTACGGGATGGCTAACGAGTTTGTGGACGGAATGGACGTTTTGGCCGTTTACGATGCCGTCGGTCGCGCCGTCAAAAGAGCGAAAGACGAATCACAGCCGACGCTGCTCGAAATTCGCTGTTACCGTTATATGGGACATTCGATGTCGGATCCGGGCAAGTATCGCGAGCAGGCCGAAATCGAAAAATACCGCGAACGCGATCCAATCCACCTGTTTGAGCAAAGTTTGAAAGAAGCGGGCATAGTTGACCAGGCAGCGATTGACGAAATGGAAAAACGCGCGGCGGAAACGGTTGAAAAATCGGTTAAGTTTGCTGATGAAAGCCCTCTGCCGGATGAGAAGGAATTATTCACCGATATTTACGCTTAATCAATAATATATGGCAATCTTGACGATTCGCGATGCTTTGAACCAAGCATTGCGCGAAGAAATTTTAAGAGACGAAAACGTTTTTATCATGGGCGAAGAAGTCGCCGAATACGACGGCGCGTACAAAGTGACGCGCGGTTTGTGGAAAGAATTTGGCGATAAGCGCGTGGTTGACACGCCGATTACCGAACTCGGGTTTGCCGGTTTGGGCGTCGGTGCGGCGATGGCGGGATTGCGTCCCGTGATCGAGTTTATGACGTTTAACTTTTCGATTCTCGCCGCCGACCAAATTATTAACCACGCGGCGAAAATGCGTTATATGTCGGGCGGACAGTTTAAAATTCCGATTGTTTTTCGCGGCCCGAACGGTTCAGCTTATCAGGTTTCCAGCCAGCATTCGCAAGCGCTCGAAGCATTTTACGCCAATTTCCCGGGCCTCAAAGTCGTGATGCCCTCAACGCCCGCCGATGCCAAAGGATTGCTTAAATCCGCCATTCGCGATGACAATCCAGTGATTTTCCTTGAGCAGGAGAGAATGTACGGCATCAAAGGCGAAGTGCCGGAAGACCCTGATTTTCTGATTCCTTTGGGCGTTGCCGACGTCAAACGAGAGGGAACCGATTGCACGATTGTTGCGCGTTCGATGACCGTTCCGCTCGCCATGCAGGCCGCCGAACAGCTTGAAAAAGACGGCATTGCGAGTGTCGAAGTGATTGACCCGCGAACAATCAAACCGCTTGATATCGAAACAATTGTTAAATCAGTCAAGAAAACAAACCGGCTCGTGATTGTCGAAGAGTCTCACGCTTTCGCATCGGTTGGCGCGGAAATATCGCATCAGGTTATGGAACTGGCGTTTGACTACTTGGATGCGCCAATCAAACGCATATCCTGCGCCGAAGCGCCGATGCCATACGCCAAAAATTTGGAAGCGTTAGCGCTGCCGGATGTGCCGAAAATTATCCAGGCTGTCAAAGACGTTTCCTATCTATAAAATGATTGATAAAAAAGAATTAAAACGAGAATACAGAGAAAATCCTCCAGTAATGGGGATTTACCGGATTCGTAACTTGGCGAACGAGAAAGCATTTGTCGGCTCTACGCTTAATTTGACGGGAATATTCAATCGCTACCGATCTCAACTTAACGCCGGAAATCACCCAAACAAATCTCTGCAAGCCGATTGGAAATCGTCAGGAGCGGAAAGTTTTGTTTTCGAGATTCTGGAAGAAATTTCTCCGCGCGAAACGTCTGACTATAAATCGGATTTGGAAGTTTTCGAAAATTTGTGGCTGGAGAAATTAGAGCCGTTTGGCGAGAAAGGCTACAACGAGCCGAAAAAAACGCGCGGGGAAAGATTGCAAATGATTTCTGCGAGGAACAAAAACTCCAATGACGAAATTGCTGATTAAATCACTCTCACTTTTGTTTTCACTCTTGACGTTGACCGCGTTATTAATGTTTGCGGTTATTCCGGCAAACGCTCAAAGCAGCGATAAAAAACAAGAGGCTTTGATTGCAAGAGAAAAATCATATTTCGATGCCGTCGAAAAAAAACAGTATGATTTTCTCGACGCGCTCCTGGCTGAAGATTACATCGGCACTTACGGTTTGGGAATCTTTGACAAAACGCGCGAGAAAAAGGATTTGCGCGAATTTCCGTTGAC
This sequence comes from Pyrinomonadales bacterium, assembly GCA_038212235.1. Taxonomy (GTDB): domain Bacteria; phylum Acidobacteriota; class Blastocatellia; order Pyrinomonadales; family Pyrinomonadaceae; genus JBBQUS01. The sequence goes on along the minus strand of JBBQUS010000011.1, from coordinate 77,936 downwards.
CGATTATCAAATGAGCGAGATCAAGACTGCGTTCCCGAATTCTAAAACCGGAATAATTTCTTTTAAGTTGCATGTGACGGTTTTGGTAAACGGCAAGGAATTTTCTGAAGATGATTTTATCAACTGCGTCTGGACAGAGCACGGCAAAAAGTGGCTGTTGTCCTCACAAACCGCAGTAAAATTGGTGAAGTCCTAGCGACTGCAGGTTTTATGAGCGCAAATTTCCTGATCGTTCCCGGCGTTACTAATTCGAGCGTCGGACATTGGCAAAGTTTATGGGAAAAAGAATTTCCTGAAAAATTTCGCCGGATTGAACAAGCGGAATGGGATGCGCCGGTTTGCAGCGATTGGATAGCGGCAATCGAGCGTGAAGTCAGAAAAGAAGAGCCTGAAAATGTAGTTTTAGTCGCGCATAGTTTAGGCTGCACAACGGTAGCGCAATGGGCAAAACGGTACGGAACGAGAATTAAAGCGGCGTTTCTGGTTGCGCCGAGCGATGTTGAAGCGCCAAGCTATAACTTCAACACAAAAGGTTTCGCTCCCGTGCCGCTGATGAAACTGCCGTTTCAAAGCTTAATGGTCGCCAGCAGCAATGACCAATATGTCACTCTCGAACGGGCCAAACGATTTGCCGACGCTTGGGGCAGCGAATTTATTAACGTCGGCGCGAAAGACCATCTTAATGCTGCGGCAGGTTTCGGCGAATGGCCGGAAGGTTTAGAATTACTTAAAAGATTTGAGTAAAGTTTAGGCGTCGTTCACAATAACCAAAATATTTGCTGCTTGTCACGAACTGGTACAAGAAATGAAAAATCACATTATATTAAGCAAATTCGGTGGTTTGATTTTAATGGTTTTTCTTTTAACGCCGACAGTTTTTGCACAAACCGGCAGGCTGCCGCATTTTAAGAAGGGCGAGAATTATGCGAGCGTCCGTATCAAGATGCTCAAGGCCGGCTGGAAACCTTATCGCTCGCCAAAGGCGGACAAATGCGCAAAAGGCGATAAAAGATGTGAAAACAGGCCGGAAATGGAAGCGTGCGCAGGCACCGGATTTGCGCCCTGCAGTTTTCTCTGGAAACGCAAAGGAAAGACAGTGAGAATTTTAACCGTCGGCGAAGACAACGCTGGATATAACGGATATAAGTTTCGATAATAAGAAATATGGCTGAAAAATTTTTAATGCCCAAACTCTCGCCCACGATGGAAGAAGGGCAAATCGCGCGTTGGCTCAAAAAAGAAGGCGAAGCGTTTAAAAACGGTGAAACGCTTGCCGAAGTTGATACCGACAAAGCCACCATGGAAATGACGGCTTTAAAAGACGGAACACTTTTAAAAATCCTTCATGCCGACGGCGAAACCGTGCCGCTCGGCAATCCGATTGCGATTACCGGCAGCGCCGGCGAAGACATTTCGGCTCTGCTGGCGGAAATCGGCGGCAACGGAAACGGTGCGGCAGCAAAACAAGCCGTGCCTGAAACTGCCGCACCAAAATTAGAACCCCAGCCCGCAGCTTCAGAAAATCCGAAATCCGAAATCCGGAATCCGAAATCGAGTAATGGCGGGATTCAAGGTGATGTTTCCGAAAGCGGCGGGCGCAGCTATGATTTTCAGGGCACGGAAGGCCAGGCAGACCAGCAGCCGAAACCGGAAATTGCGCTTCCCGCCGTGCAGCATCAGGAATCTAACGGCGGTCGTGTCATCGTTTCGCCGATTGCTGCGCGGATGGCGGCAGAGGCCGGTCTCGATCTAAATTCGCTCAAAGGAACCGGGCCTGCCGGAAGAATTATCAAACGGGACGTTGAGGAGGCGCTTGCCGGCAAACAAGCCGCGCCTCAAGGGGAGCAAACTCCGCAATCTGAAGCGCCGGAGGAACAACAGATCGTTGCTCCGGCGCTCCAAATCGGGGAGAATGCTCTTGCCTCTGCGTTTCGCGACGAAAATACCACGCAAATGCGCCGGACGATTGCCAGCCGTTTGACGACTTCGACGCAAACCGTGCCGCATTTTTACTTGACGATTGAAGTTGAAATGGACTCGGCCGTTGATTTGCGCAAACAAATCAACGCCGCTTTATCCGAAGATAAAAAGGTTAGTCTCAACGATATTGTGATAAAAACGGCGGCGGCGGCTTTGATGCAGCACCCGAACGTTAACGCTTCATATCAAGACCGTTCCATCAGGCATTACGAACGCGCCGATATCAGCGTCGCCGTGGCGATTCCCGACGGTTTGATCACGCCCGTCGTGCGCAACGCCAATGCCAAAGGCATCAGTGCAATTGCCGCAGAAGTTAAAGAACTGGCCGGTCGCGCGCGTGATAAAAAACTCAAACCCGAAGAATTTACCGGCGGCACGTTTTCGATTTCAAACCTCGGAATGTTTGGGATTGAAGAATTTACCGCGATTATCAACCCGCCCGAAGCCGCAATTTTAGCGGTTGGCGCGGCGCAGCCCAAACCGGTTGTCCGCGACGGTGAAATTGTTGTCAGAAACGTGATGAAAGTGACGATGTCCTGCGATCATCGGGTGATTGACGGCGCGACGGGCGCGGCATTTTTGAAAACATTTAAGCAAATGCTCGAAAATCCGCTTTTGCTGGTAATGTAACGATGGACGAAAAAGCGGATGAAATTAAAGAAGTTGAGGATTCTGAGATGAAGCCGGAACAATTTGACTTGACCAATCAGCTTTTCGGAGCGGTTTATAACGTCGCCGACGCGCTTGGTTCGGAAGCAAGCGAAGTCGCGCAATTAGTATTGACCTCGCGAAAAAACCTCAAAGCCTGCAAAGCGTATTTTCCAAGCAGCTTTAAAGCCGAATCCTTAACCGAAGACCAGTTTACGGCCGCTTCGCGCGACGCCGATTCGGCCAAGGCGCTGCTTGAGACGATTCCCGACGCGAGCAAGGAATTTGGAGTTTTTCGCGAAGACAATAATTCATCCTGGTTCTGCGTTTTCTGGAATTCGACAGCTCAAATTGGCAGCAATGCCTTCTTCCGCGCGCATCGCGTCGAAACTTAGAGCAGTTTCAGAAGTAATTTTAAATGTAGGGGCGGCGGCTTGTCCCCGCCCAATGAGCGCGCGAGCGCGAACAACGTGTAATCATTGAACCAGCCGATTTCAAAGCCCCCACCACCGCTTGCCGCTGCTCCGCATTTCGCGCTTCTGGCCGTGCAGGTCATGTTCGGAACATTTCCCGTTGTCGGAAAAATAGCGCTCCGGTCGTTCCCGAGTCTGGGAATCGTCGCGTTTCGCGTCGGCGGCGCCTGTTTCGCGTTTTTTGTCTTGCAGGCGATTTCCGGCGGAATCTGGCTCGAACGCCGCAGAGATTACTGGCTGATGGCGCTTTACGCTCTGCTCGGAGTAATTTTAAACCAGATTCTTTCCGTCACCGGACTTTCACTGACAACCGCTACAAATTCGGCTCTGCTGGCCGTGATGATGCCGGTTTTTATTGCAATCATCAGCACCGTCTTTGGTTTTGACAAACTGAATTGGTGGAAAGCGGCGGGCATTCTGATTGCCGCGGGCGGAGTCGTTTATCTGATTGACCCGGCGCGAGCGAATTTTTCAACCGCGAATTTGCGCGGCGATTTGATGATTATTGCCAACGGTTTTTGTTACGCCTCTTACATCGCCATTTCAAAGGATGTCATTGCGCGAAACGGCGCGCTTCGCTCTCTGGCCTGGTTGTTTTTCTTTGGCGCTGTGATTTGTGTACCGCTGGGCGTTGTCTCAGTCGCCAATTTTGATTTTTCACAAGTTTCCGCGAGTGGCTGGCTGGCACTGGCTTTTATCATTCTTTTCCCCACGGTTGGCGCCTACTATTTGAATGCCTGGGCTTTGGCGCGGCTCGAACCTTCGGTCGTCGCCGTTTACATTTATCTTCAGCCGCTGATTGGTTTTTCTCTGGCGGTTATCTTTTTGGGCGAGCAATTTACGATCAAAGCTGTGATTGCGGGTCTGCTGATTTTTATCGGCGTTTTTCTGGTCACCCGCAAAAGCAAAGTTCGGGAACTGGCCACAGATATTCACGCCAGTCTGCGTTAGCAATCAAGGGAGAGATGAAAAATTAATTTGCGGCCTTAACCGAGCGGGGCGATTATTAATCAATCTAATCCCTGAAACGCTCAGGCATCGGATTTTAATGCCTGCTAACCCGGTCGCCGCCGCTTCCGGTTTTGACGTCTTTTCGATTTATCATCCCGTAACAGCCGACCGCAATCAAAAATATCCCGATCACAATGTGCAAAACATCATCGGTTCTCGTCCAGCGAAAATATTGTTCGGGAAACAGATGTTGAAAACTGGCCAACGCCTGATAAAGATCAATCAAGCCGAAACCGATATTAAATGTTTCCGCCGCACGCTCCTTTTTCGCGATCCAAAATACAATGCCGACAAAACCGGAGACAATATGAAATGCGTTATAAGACGACGCGCCGCTCGTCAGACTGCTTTCAGCCGGAATCAAAAATCCCAACACGCCGATCACAATCAGCACCAGAGAAAAAACTATTAAAACGATGCGGTTAAGGCTCATTTTTTTCTCGCGCTCAACTCTTTTTAATTTGGAAGTCATATTTTCATTGCCTCAGTTAATCTTTTGAATAAGCGATTCTGCCGCCGACGAGGGTCATTTTAACCTCGCCGTTCCGGTCAATTGCCACTAAATCCGCTCTTTTGCCGATTTCGATTGAGCCTAACTCCTTTTCCATCCTCAACAGCCGAGCCGGATTAAGCGACGCCATTCGTGAAACTTCGTTTACCGCAAATCCGTCTGACCGTAAATTGTTGACTGCATCTAAAATAGTGATGACGCTGCCGGCGATGCTCCCGCGCTCGTTCTGAGTTTTGCCTTTAACGACGGAAATTTTTTCGCCCCAAATCTCAAAATCACCGTCGCCCAAACCGGTCGGCGAAACCGAATCCGAGATTAGCGTCACCTTCTCACAACCTTTGTTTTTGACGGCCAGTTCGACTATTTTCGGATGAACGTGAACTCCGTCGGCGATAATATCAAAACCCATTTCTTTTTTGGTCAAAGCCCAACCCGCGACGCCCAGAGTGCGGTGATGCAAGCCGGTCATCGCGTTAAAAAAATGCGTCAAATGGCGGGCTCCTGCCGCGCAAGCCGCATCCAGCGTTTCAACTTCAGCCCGCGTGTGACCAATCGAAACAATCCAGCCTCTTGCCGCGAGTTCTTTGACGAGCTCGATGCCGCCCCGAATTTCCGGCGCGAGCGTGATTAAATGTCTGGCATTTTTGGTCTTGAGTTTCGGGAGGGAATTGAGTTCGTCGCCTTTGGCAAAATCTTTAAAATATTTGACGCGGAGCGCGCCGCATTGTTTATCGGAAACAAAGGGGCCTTCGTAATGAACGCCGAGAACACGCGCCGCCGGTTCACGCGCGTCCTGAGTTTTCATCAATTCGTCAATCGCGTCAATTGATTTCTGATAGCTCTCGTTTGAATCGGGAACAAGCGTCGGCAGCCAACTTGTAACCCCGTTTTTCGCCAAAAATTTAGAAACCTCGTGAAGCCCGTCAGCATCCGCCGCGTTGCAGTCAATTCCAACCGCGCCGTGATTATGAACATCAACAAACCCGGCGAAAAGTGTGGTTCCCCGTAAATCAAATATTTGCTCAGCCATCGAAGCTTCGGCTTCACCATCAATTGCCGATAAATGGTTGCCGTTGATTTCAGCCGAGTGATTTTTAACTTCGCCGATGGGCAGGATAAGAAAAGCGTTTCTCAACAAAATCCTATTCATAACCTCAAGATTTAAACACAAAATCGCAACTAAAAAAACGTCCGCGTTTGGTCAGGGCAAAACGCGGACGTGAAAACTGTAATCTCTAATTCTTAATGGAGAAATTTAGAAGCTAAATTTAACTCCAAGCTGAATCGTGCGCGGGTCACGGGTTACCGTTACTTGACCAAAGTTTGATAGCGTAACGTTTGTCACAATCGTATTGAAGTTAGTAGTGTTGAAAACATTGAATGCCTCTGCGCGCAGCTGCAAACTCGTTGATTCGGTAAAATGAAAATTTTTCATCAGTGAGAAATCAAAGCGAGTCGTTGACGGGCCGGAAATCGTTCCGCGTCCGGCAGTTCCCGCCACATTGCTGATTGCCGTTGTCGGATTGGCAGTAAAGGCGGCGGTGTTGAAAAACTGCTGCTGAGTCTGCGCCCCGCCCGAGTTTGGATTTCCGACCTGATTGGGGCGTCCTCCGGCGGCGGAAGTTCCGAGAAAACCGATTCCGGCGGGGTCAAAGTTTGACGTCGTTGCCGTAAACGGTAAACCCGTTTGATAAGTAAAAATTCCCGAACTCTGCCAGCCGCCCAAAACCAATCTCGTCAATCCATTTGAGTTCCGATAAAACGGGATTTCGTAAACATAATTAGTAACAAAAACGTGACGGCGGTCGAGTTGTGCCCGGCCGCGCTCCGCGCGAATATCATAAGAGTTTTGCGGAGCGCTCGAACGATCTGTTTGACTGTCAGTCAAATTTTTGGCGAAAGTGTAAGCCACATTGACCTGTGATTTCCCTGAGAAACGCTGCTGAACGGCAACCTGCAGGCTGTGATAGTTTGAATTAAACTCCGGTTTAATGATATTGACTGCTTTGTAACCACGGTAAGGTCTCAATTGGTCAAGAATGTTTTCCTGAGCCGCCGAGGTGAAAGCCGTCCCAGCCACCTGACAGGCCGTGGTCGGCGTCGTTGACGCTCCGGTCGCGCAGGCGGTGCTGCCCAGGCCGATGGCATAACCGGGTCTGAGCAAATTAATATCAACAATTCCAATTAAGTTAGTTCCTTTACTGCCGTAATATCCGACATCAACAATAGTGCTTTTTGAGAACTGATGCTGAACATCCAAAGACCAGTGCTGCATATACGGAGTTTTCCAATCCGTGTCCTCGCCGCGCACTGAAATTGTTCCCAAGGTTGCCAGCGGATTTGTTGCAAATGTCTGGTTTAAAGCCACCTGGCTCAGGGTTGTGGTTTCCTGATATGGCGGATTGGAAATCAAGTTTTGCTCGAAAATACCAACCAGAGTTTGTTCATGAAAAATTCCGTAGCCCGTTCGAATCGAAGTTCGTCCGTTGCCAAATGGATCCCAGGCTAAACCGACGCGCGGCGCAAAGTTTTTCTTCGGAGCTCTGACAACATATTTCCCATACGGAGAAACCGTTGGCGCGCAGTTATTTGGAGCGGTCTGAAAATTCTGTGAATTGACGATCAAGCCGTTACAGAAATTGCTGGCCGCATTAACAATGCGGTTGCCTGCTCCGGTCACCAGAGGCGCTTTGGATGCATTGTAAAGCTCTGGAACGAAGTTAGTCAGCAAGCCGTTTTGATCGTACGGAGAGCCAAAGAACGAATAGCGAACTCCATAGTAGAGCGTCAAATTGCTTTTTACGCGATACTCATCCTGCGCGTATGCTTCATAATTACGCTGCCGCAAATCGGCGGTATAGTCAGCTTTCGCTTGAGTAAACGTGGCATTTGTGCCCAAAAGAAAGTTGGCATAACCCTGCAAATTAGTTGCGGTCGTCGTCAAACAGTTTGAATTAGCCGCTTGCTGGCTCGGCGCGCAAACACTGCTTTGCTGTGTGCTGGCCGCAGTGGTATTCAAAAATCCGCTGAACGCGCCCTCATTATTTCCGGCCAGAGCATTTTCATTTTTTCGATATTTGGAAAAACTACCGCCGTACTTGGTGGTATGGCTGCCGAAAATATAAGTAACATTTCCGCCGAAATCGTCCTTAGTCGAAAAGTTATTGTAAGGCCCAAACCCGGAGAACCCGCTAAAGCCGTTTCCGGTTAACGTCGGAATGCGGTCGCGTTGATTTGGATAAACCAAATTGACCGGAACATTGGTGTTAGCGGTGGCTAATAATCCGATATTGTCGCTTAGAATTGCTCCGTAAGCGCGCGCGTAGCGACCGTCAATAATTAATCTCGAGCTGGCCGCATAGGTGGCCTGAACAGTGTGCGTGCGTCCCGGGGAATTCGTTTCGGTTGTTGCGACGCCGGGCAGTCCGGTTCCGTTTGAGAATAAGGAATTGGATTCAAGCGTCGGAATTTTATCATTCTGGAAACGGTAAAAAGCTGATAACTTATTGGTAAATGCGGTGTCAACCTTAAATATTTCCTGACGGAATTTTGAAGTGTTAATAGCCGGAAACGACAGTCCATATCCGGGAAATCCCGCGGCGGTCGAAGGCTGATTGGGAACCGGTAATTGATTGTAAATGCCTAAATACGCCCGTGAAACCGAGTTGATAGTAGCGCGCGAAGCCAGCGGAACACCTGCGGGCAAAATATTGGTGCAGGTTGCGCTGGCGGCTGACGCTCTGGTTGCGTTCAAACAAATATCAACCGGAAATACTCCCTGCCGCAGATTCGCGTCGGGAACTGTCGAGGACAGAGACGGATAGCGAATATCGCGACGCTGTTCTTCGGAAAAGAAAAAGTAAGTTTTCGGCACTTTGCCAAAATAGCTGTCGTCAGGATCACGCTCGCCGAATTTTAGAAAATAAATCGGCCCGCCGATAGTAAAACCATAATTATTATATCTAAACGGAGTACGTTTGGCTTTTCCATCAGCATCGCGACCGAGAGGCGCAGTCTGGTTGTTAAAAAATGAATTGGCGTTAAATTTATCATTGCGGACAAATTCGAAAAGCGAACCGTGGAATTTACCCGTGCCGCTGCGCGTGACAATGTTAACTTGGCCGCCGCCGCTTTTCCCTGACTCAGCCGGATAGAGCGAACGCAAGACCTTGAATTCCTGAATCGAATCAACGCTCGGATACGCTTGAATCGTTAAATTTGAACCTCTGTCGGTAACGTCCGCGCCGTCCACGGTGTAAGTGTTCTGGCTGGAACGCGCGCCGTTGATGGAAATGCTGACAGTATTGGCTTGGCCATCAGGATTAGTCGTTCCGACAAAAACCTGATCGGAAAGATTTGACGAGACGCCGGGAGCCAAAGTGATTAGCTGGACAAAGTTGCGGTTGTTGACTGAAAGCTCCCGCACCTGATCGCCGTTAATAACGGTCGAAGCGGTCGGAGTCGTTGTTTCGACCGCCACCGTATCAGCCTGCACTGTGACGGTTTCCGCAATGTTTCCAGCTTCGAGGGCAAAATCAACCGTGCGGCGTTGACCAACATCGAGCTTAATGGCGGTTTGCACGCTCTTTTTAAAGTTTGCCGCTTCAACCGTGATTTGATAGGTGCTGACCGGCAGATTAGGGGCGGAAAATTCGCCGTCGTCGTTGGTTGTGACAGAGCGAACGACTGTATTGTCTTTGTTTGGATCGGTGATGGTGACGGTCGCGCCCGCCACCGCTCCGCCGTTTGTATCTTTGACCGTTCCGGACAAGTTGCCCGTAATATCTTGAGCAAAAGTCAATGAGCCGACGCTCAAACACAAGACAGCAACAAAAAACGCAGCTTGCAAAACTTTCAGGATTTGATTAGTCATTTTTTCCTCACTTAAAAAATCGAGTTAGGGCCTCTCTAAAATTGGTCTGGAATCGCTGCCGAATTGAAATTTACCGCACCGATTGCGATTGCCGGAAATTGGACGAATCTAGTTTTTTGGAAATTCATTCAACATTTTGTTAATCGGGTAACCGCTCTGAAGACAATCAAAACCCTTTAAATTATAAGTGCGTCAAGGTTTTTGAATTTTATGTTACGAAATAATAAACGCGCGGAGCGGATTCATCATCAATAAAGCAAAAATCGTGCGCGGCGATTTTTGAATGCGCTCAGACCCGCGTCCCATGATTTCTCAATCTCTTCGGGCGCGTCGGCCTGTTTTACTTTTTCGAGAACGGCTGAGTTAACCAGCAACCGAGCGTAATCGTCAACTTTCCATTCTGCCGGATAAAGCCGCCGCAATGCGACGGCGATTTCGAGGCCGGTGCGCACTGATTTAAAAACTCTGCGGTCGGTAATCACGATGTTAACGCCGCCGCATTCTTCGCCTTTGAAAACCGAGGCTGCAGGCGTAAATCTGCGCGGTACAAAGCGCGTTCCGGCAATGTTTCTGGTGTTTAGATATTGAGCTAATTTGAGCGCATCAATGTACGGCGCGCCCACTATTTCAAAAGGCGTGTCCGTTCCGCGTCCGACGCTCAAATTGGTTGTTTCGAGCAGTCCGATGCCGGGATAAAGCGTCGCTTCGGTCAGACTGCGCATATTCGGCGAAGGATTTGTCCACAATTGATTTGTCTCGTCAAACCACAGATCACGCTCCCAGCCGTCCATTTTAACGACGCGCAGATCGCAGTTTAATTTTTTCTCGGCGTTGTACATCGCGGCGATTTCGCCGAGCGTCATCGCATGTCTGACGGGCAATGTGTAAGCGGCAATAAATGATAATTTGTCCGCGTCGGCAACCGCGCCTTCCGCGTCAACTCCGTTAATCGGGTTTGGCCGGTCGAGCACAAAAACCGGCTTTCCCGCTTTGGCCGCTTCTTCCATCACGTTGAGGAGAGTCGAAGTAAATGTGTAAAACCGTGTGCCGACATCCTGAATATCAAAAACAAGCGCGTCAACATCTTTTAACTGCTCGGGTTTCGGGCGGCGCGTGTCGCCGTAGAGCGAGTAGATCGGCAAGCCCGTTTTTTCGTCTTTTGAATCGGAAACTTTTTCGTCCGCCAACCCGCGAATGCCGTGTTCGGGCGAAAAGAGCGCGACGAGTTTCAAGTTTGTGGCTTCGCTCAAAACATCAATCGTTTGTTTGCCGCTCCGGTCGCGTCCGGTTTGATTTGTCACCAGCCCGATTTTTAAGTTTTCGAGAGATTTGAAATTCTCTTTTTCTAAAACATCAATGCCATTGAGCACATTAAAAGTTTCACCAAGAAGCCGAAGGCGACGGGGGCCGCTGTAAACTCGCAAACTATTAATGGCAGCGGTAGTTTCTTCTATTTTCAAGTTTTCTTTGAACTCTTGAATTCCGGCGGCGACTTGCGAAGCGTAAATACTTTCGGCCAAACGATACGCTTCAACGGGAGTGTCTTCGACGGCGGAAGCGGCGATGGTCGCGACTTTGTTGCGGATTGGTGAAACATCGCCTTTGCCGTCGGGGTGAACGCGGTTTGACATAAAAACAACAAAGGTTTGTGAAACGCGATCAATCCAAATTCCCGTGCCGGTAAAACCCGTGTGACCGAATGAGCCGAGCGGAAACAGTTCGCCCCGGTTGCCCGAAAACCCGGTGTTGATGTCCCATCCCAGCCCGCGCGTCTGGCCCGTTTCGGAAACGACGTGCGGCTTAGTCATTGTCGCCACGGTTTCCGCGCTCATCACGCGCACGCCGTCGAGCGTTCCGCCATTTAAAATCATCTGGCAATAACGCGCCAAATCGTCGGCAGTCGAAAAAAGTCCGGCGTGTCCGGCAACTCCGCCCATTCGATAAGAGGTTGGGTCGTGAACTTCGCCACGTAAAATTTTGTCGCCATCTTTCCCTTCAAATTGTCCGCCGAGATAACTTAGTTGACCTTTAATGTTTTCGGTCGGAGCTATTTCAGTAAGAGCTCTATCTGGCAAGGATCTTGAATCAAAATCAATAATAGCGTTCTTTGATTGAACGTTAAATTTTACTGCCGCTAAATATATTTGAAAGAATCCTGAATCTTTCGCTAATAATTTTTCAAAAATATTATCAGCACTGAAGCCATTCAAAAAAGTTCTACTAACTCTATTGACAATTTCGCCAAGCACAATGAAATTGATGTCCGAATAAACAAATTTTGTTCCGGGCGTTTGGCGCAGATTTTCTTTTGCCAACGCCTCCAACATGCCGCCATTGCCCGTCCATTTTTCCCGCAAATCGAAATCCGGCGCAAAGCCTGAAACATGCGTTAAAAGTTGCTCAATCGTGATTTTGCCCGAATCTTTTCCCTTGAGTTCCGGAATAAATTTATCAACCGTGTCTGAGAGACGAATCTGCCCGCGTTCGACTAAAATCATGATCGAAGTCGCGGTGGCGACGACTTTGGTTAGACTCGCCACATCGAAAATCGTGTCAACCGTCATCTTTTCTACGGCGGGAACGAGCGCGCGATTGCCAAACGCCTGACGGTAAACGATTTTCCCTTTGTGACCGATGATGACGACCGCGCCCGGCATATTCTTGTCGGCAATCGCTTTTTCGACTTCCGCGTCAATTAACTTGAGCTTTTCCGCCGACATTCCAACCGTGTTCGGCGCGGCAACTGGAAGCCCTTGGGCACTCACCAAAATCGAACCACAGAGGACACAAAGGACACAAAGGTAGAAGTAGAATGGCAAACGGAAAATTAAAAAAGATTTATTTGTTGAAAACATTGCTCTAGTAATATTTGAATTTGTTTTCTCTGCGTCCTTTGTGCCCTCTGTGGTTTATTTATTTTTCAAACTGTTCGCGGCATAATTTGACGAACTGTTTCATAATCGGCGATTCGTAGCCGCCGCGCAGTTTGGCAAGCCCTAGTTCCCAATTGATTTGCGCGCCTTCAATCCACCAGCTGACGAGCTTGCCGTCTTTGACGTCTTTTTCCACCGCTTTGACGCCCGCGATGCCGACGCCCATTCCGTTTTTGACCATTTCGTTGATCGAAGACTGGCGCGACAATTCCATTGAAATATTCGGTTTGACGCCCGCCGCGACAAAGAAATTATCAAACTCGCGCCTGGTGTTGCCGCCGCGTTCGCCCAGAATCAACTTTTCTCCGGCAAGCGTCGCCGCGCTGACAACTTTTTTCTTCGCCAGCGGGTGCGACGGATGCGCGATGGCGACGATTTCATCGCTAAACAGCATTTCCGTTTGAATATGCTGTGATTCGACCGGCAGGGAAACAAAAGCCACGTCCATTTCGCCCGCCAAAATGCGTTCGATGAGAGCGTCGCTCGTACCGGAGGTGACCGAGATTTCCGCTTCGGGAAATTGTTTTTTGAGACGGTTTAGAATCTTGGGCAAATTGCCGGTCAGAAAATTTGAAGACGCGCTTCCGATTCTCAAACGCCCTTTTTTCGCCCCCGCGAGTTCGGCGATTTGCGCAATCGCCGCGTCGTGTTCGCGCAGAATTTTGCGCGCGCGCGCCAGCAACACTTCGCCCGCTTCGGTCAAGAGCACCTGGCGCGGCGTGCGGATAAAAATCGGCAGCCCGATTTCTTTCTCCATCTGCGAAATCTGCATCGAAATCGCCGCCTGCGTGACGTGCACAAGCTTGGCTCCGGCAGTAAAAGTTTTGGTTTCGGCGATGGCTACAAACGCCCTTAATTGTCGGATTTCCATCTTTGGTAGTGATGAATTATTAGTGATTAGTGATTAGTTAAAAAACCCTGCAAAGATATTTTTATAAAATAACTATTCATCACTAATAGTTAATCACTAATAACTCATCACTATTGATTGTTGATTAGATAAAATCTTTTAGTTTTACTTATATGTCAAGTCTTCCTACACTATTTTCAGCTCTAAATATTAAAATTTTTTAGAGCCTGTTTTGGAAGATGGTAGAGAAAGAATTTTTGCGAGCCAATAAAGGACATTCGAGTCGGACTAAGAACAAGCAATCCGGGCTTTTTTTAGGAGTTGACGGCGGCGGCACCAAAACTCTGGCTGTTTTAGCTGACCGCAATGGAGAGGTTTTGAGTCAGGCAAAAACGGGTGCGTCAAACCCTCTGCGCGTCGGTGTCGAAACGTCTGTTCGCGAAATTGCCGAAGCCGTTGACGCGGCATGCGACGCGCTCGGCAAAAGCCGTACGGACATCGCTGCCGCCTTTGTCGGGCTGGCGGGCGTCCGGCGCGAAGACCTGCGCGAGCGGATGCGCGAAAGTTTGCAGGATGAACTCGGAGTTGAAATCCTGGAAGTCGCAACCGATGCCGAAATTGCTTTGCACGGCGCGACCGACGGCAGAGAGGGAATCGTCATCATCGCTGGAACCGGCTCGATTTGCTGCGGGCGTAACAGCACGGGCGAGTTTGCCAGAGCCGGCGGTTGGGGGCCGCTCGCCGGTGACGAAGGCGGCGGAGCCGGAATCGCCCGTCGCGCCCTTCAGCAAATTGCCAAAGCCAGCGATGGACGCGGCGAGAAAACCATGTTGGGCGAATACGCCTGCCGGTATTTTCGCGCCGACACGAGTGATGATTTAGCGATGGCTATTTATTCTCCCACTATGACAAACGATAAAATCGCCGGATTTGCGCGTTTTGTGATCGAAGCGGCACGCGCCAAAGACAGCATCGCCACCGAATTGTTAACCGAAGCCGCCCGCGAGCTTGGAATTGCCGCGAACGCTGTCATAAAAAATCTCGGGCTTGGAAAAAAGAAGTTTCAAGTCGCGTATGTCGGAGGGATTTTTAATGCGGAGAAGTTGATTTTCGAGCCGCTGTTAGAAGAAATTCGAAAGGGCGCGCCGCATGCTTTTCTGGCTCCGCCGCTTTTTCCGCCCGCCGTCGCCGCCGCTAAAATGGCTTTTTTGCTGACGCAGAAAAAAGACCGAATTAAAGTTAAAATGACTCCGATTGTCGCCCAAAACCTTTGTCCGCCAGAAAAAATCAAACGAGCAGGGTTAAAGCCAGTACGCCATTAGATAAACGATTACTCCCGTCACCGAAACGTAGAGCCAGGCCGGATAAGCGTAGCGAACAGTTCGCACATGTCTGCCAAATTGATTGGTGACGGCGAAAAACATCGCTCGCAAAACAAGCGGCAAAACGACGAGCGATAACCCGATGTGTGAGGCCAAAAAGAAAAAGTAAACCGCGCGCAAAATTCCTTCGCCGCCGTATCTGGTCGGCGGAGTTGTCAGATGGTAAAACACGTAGCAGACCAGAAATAACGCTCCCAGAACAAACGCCGTGGTCATCGCCGCGCGGTGCTGGTTGACTTTGTGTTGTTTAATAAAAATCAATCCGGCGATGAGCGCAAAGGTTGTCAGAGTATTAATCGCGCCGATGATGTGCGCGAGATTTTTTGTCCATCCGCCCAAATCGAGTTTAGCGGGAAGTGCAAGCAGAATAGCCACGACAACTGGCACGACGAAAGAGACGAGGTTGATTAAGAGCAGTGATTTCTTTTCCTGCGGCAAAACGTCGGCGTTAATCATCTGGTTATTTCAGTAAGGCTAACAAAGCTAGTAAAACCAGCCACAACCCGTCCATCGAATGCCAGTAAAGTCCGACGACTCCGGCAGCGGTTTGACGTCTGAGCAAAAGCTCCGCATTGGCGGTTGGCTTTGACGCCCGCAAAACGAGATAACCGAGCGCCGCGATGCCGCCGAGCAGATGAACCGCGTGTGTGATTGTTAAAATATAAAAGAATCCGGCGTAAGGATTGCCGAGAACGTAAACACCGTTTCCGGCCAGCTCAAACCAGACGAAAAGCTGCGAAGAAATAAACGCCGCGCCCAAGCCGGTTGTCGCCATCAGCCAAGTCCAAAATCGCTTTTGATTGCCGATTTTGATTGAGTGTTTGGCCAGTTCAAACGTGACGCTGCTCGCCAAAATCAGAAAGGTGCTGATAAAAACCTGAAAAGGCAGATCAAATGGTTTCCATTCCTGACCCTTGTTAAAAGCGATAAAGACGTAAGCGCTGATCAGTCCGGCGAACGTCATCAAAATTACCAGCAGGGCGACCTGCATTCCCAAGTAGTATTTTGAAGGTCGAAACTGTTCGTGTTCGGCGCGATTATCCGAATCGTTATCTCTCCGGTCGCCGCCGCCACCACCACCGCCACCACGTCTTCCGTTGCCGCCGCCGCCGCCTCCTAACCCGCTTCCGGTCCGAACGCGGCGTTTAGGAATTTCCTCTTCGATTTCAATGTCTGCTTCTCCCACCTTGTACTTCATAAAACTTCTCCGCAAAAGACAAAATTTATTGACGATTTAAAACAGCTAAAAGCAATAAAAGCGGTAGATAGATGACTGAAACGCGCAATAATTTGCGGGCTTGAAGATCGGTTTTAGTGAGGGCGAATTTGACGCTCTCGTAAATAAACCACAAACCGAGCAGAGCGGCTCCGGCCAGATAAATCCAGCCGTCCAGCCCGATAAAAAACGGCGCCAGGCTAAACGGCACGAGAATGAGCGAGAAAACTACGATTTGCTGCGCGGTTAATCTGCCGGAAGGCTCGACCACGGGCAGCATCAAAATTCCGGCTTTGGCGTATTCGGCGCGATACATCCAGGCAATCGCGAGAAAATGCGGAAACTGCCAGAAAAACAAAATCGCAAACAAAACCCACGCCGGAACCGTGATTTCGCCCGCCGCCGCCGTCCAACCCATCAGCGGCGGCATCGCGCCCGGAAACGCTCCGATGACGGTTGATAAACTCGTTTTAGTTTTGAGCGGCGTGTAGAGAAAAACATAGCCGATGATGACCGATAACCCCAGAATAGCCGTCAGCTGATTAACAAAAAGCTCAAAATAAACTTCCGCCACAACGCACAGCAGAGTTCCAAAAACAAGCGCCTGAACGGACTTTAGTTTGCCGGTCGGGAGCGGCCGCCGCGCGGTTCGCTTCATCAAAACATCGGTCTTGCGCTCGATAAATTGGTTGAGCGTCGCGACGCCAAACGCGAGTAGGGCAATCCCGAGCATTGAATTGGCAAAGAGAATCCAGTCAAACTTCCCGACTGTTCCGAGATAAAAACCGGCTGCCGCCGTCAGCACCAGCATCAAAGCGATGCGCGGTTTGATGAGCATCACATAGGCGGCGGTTTTTTCGCGCAGCGCGAGGTTGTGATTGACAGAATTGGCTTGAACCGGGTTTTCCTGAACTTCTAACGCAACAGTTTCCATTGAAAGCGTGGCGCAAATTTTCCGGATAGTTATCAAACGATAAAATTTGCGCGGATATTTCTTTTCAGAATATCCTGTTAGAGCGAAGTTAGCAATTTTCGCGGCATCAAATCAGTGTGCAAATATTCACAAGAAAATTTGTCAAGCGAATCAGCAAAACTAATTTTACGACGGGTGACAAAATCAGAAACGCTAAGTTAAACTTAGGGAAGTCCAATATCCAAAGTTTAGCGTCGTCTCAGTAATTAACAGGACTAATTTTTATTTGCCATTTGAAAAAAATAAATTTGACTTTGGGCTTTAGACCTTAAATTTTTGACTCAAGCCATGTCTGTTGCCGAAGAAACAATAAAAAAAGCCGTCTCTACAGCCAAAACGGCTCAAACAAAAACGATCAAGAAATCGCAGCCTTTTATTAATCGCGTCTTGGACGTCCTCAGCTCCGTTCGTTTCGGCGTCATCCTGCTGATCATTATGATTTTGTTTGCCCTCATCGGGATGCTGATAGTTCAGCAAAACGTCGAAGGCTTTGACCGTTTTTACGCCGCCGCGACGCCGTCCGAAAAACTGGTTTACGGCTGGCTGGGGTTCTACGATATCTATCACGCCTGGTATTTCAACGTAATGCTGCTGGTTCTCTCGCTCAACATTGTGCTGGCTTCGATTGACCGTTTCCCGACTGCTTGGAGCTACATCGTCAAACCAAAAATCGAAGCGACCAAAGCGTATTTGCTCAATCAAAAATTTAACGCGCAGTTTGAAGGCGGCAACGCTGAACAAATCGAAACGGTTCTCAAAAAGGACGGTTTCGCGCCGCGTGTCACCCGCAAGGAAAACGGGCGGATTTTGTTTTTCGCTCAAAAAAACGTCTGGAATCGGCTTGGCGCTTACATCGTTCATGTCGCGCTGCTCTGTTTATTTTTAGGGAATTTCGTTGCTTTGCAAACCGGCTATGATGCCGATGTCCGAATGATGCCGGGCACGAGCGCCAGTCAGATTTCGCTGATTCGCTACAATCTGGACAAACAGGAACGCGCTCCCGTACCGCTCCCGTTTACGCTCAACTGTACCGACATCCAGCAAACATTGATTAAACACGACGGTTCAATCGAGATTAACAACACGCTCGATTGGTTTACCCGGATGACGATTGATGATCCGTTATATGGCAAACGCGATGTTTCCGTCAGCCTAAATCAGCCGTACAGTTATCGCGGCTATCGCTTTTTCCAGGCGAGCGCCATCACGGTGGGCAGCGCCCGCAGCATGACTTTAAAGCTGACGCCGGAAACGGGCGGCGAGCCGTTAACAGTTAATTTACCGCGCAACGGTTCGGCCGTTTTGCCGGACGGAACAAAAATCGAATATGTTGGTTTTTACGCCGATTTTGCGCTCGTTAACGGTAAACCGGACACGCGTTCCGGCGATTACAATAATCCGGCGGTTCAGGTCAGAATCACGCAGCCTTCCGGCGAAACAAAAAATGCTTATGCTTTTGCCGCTGATTTGCCTTCGGGCGCTCCGGTCGGCGCGCCCGTGCTGGGCTATAAATATAAACTCGCAGATTTTGAGAAATCGCCGATGGCGCACGTTCTCTCGATCAAATACGACCCGTTTTACGGTTCGACGGTGGCCTGGTACTGGGGCGGCGGTTTGCTGATTCTGGCTTTGTCGGGCGTTTTCTTTTTCTCGCATCAACGCGTTTGGGCGATTCTGGAGCCAAACGGCACGGTCACGCTCGGCGGTCACACCAATCGCAATGAAACCGGTTTTGAAGACAAATTTAAGAAACTGACGGCTGAGCTTAACCAGCAGAGTCCGTAGATGTTCGGCATTTATCAAAAGATTTACCTGTAAAAATATATGGACGCAACGCTTTCATCAAACGTAATTTCTTCAAACGAGCCGAAGCCGATTCCGGCCTGGCGCAATTTTCTGCCCGCGATTTTGGCGCTTCTCGGCGCGTTTGCGATGCTCGGATTAAAAATCAGCATCGGCGTCAATTTTATTTCGGACGGCGCGCTGATGATGCTGGCTCTGGCTTGCTATCTGATGGCGGCGATTTTCCAGCTCACCAATTTGTACGCGCCTTCGGAAATGGCCAGAAAATCCGGCTTGTTTCTCGCCGCTATGGGAGTGTTTTTTAATCTTTCGAGCTGGCTGGTGCGCTGGGTGGCGGGTTTCGAACACGAGATTGCGATTTTGCGTGAGAGCGGCAATCCGGTCACGCCCTGGATTTTTCGTTATGTTCCGTTTGCCAATTTGTATGATTTGAGTCTGGCGTTCGCCTTTGGCGCCGGGATTACCACTCTACTGCTGGCAAACCGTAAAAATTCACAATTTTTGGCGGCGTTTAGCCTGCCGCTGGCCGCGCTGATTTTGACTCTGGCCAGATTTATCGGCGGCGAATTTATCGAACTGCCGCCGGTGCTCGATTCATACTGGCGGCCGATTCACGTCGGCGTAGCGAGCTTAAGCTACGGCGTGGCGCTTGTTTGTTTCGCAGTGGCGGTAATTTATTTGCTCAAAGATCGGGTCAAACCGGAAGCGATGGCCGTCTGGTCTTCGATTTTCGCGCTCGCCGTTTTCTCAACCGTCAGCAAATTTTCGGTTTTTAGCGAATTCGTTTACCGGACGGGAATTTTTCTGCCGGCGTCGGTCGGCGGGCGCAAACCGATACCGACTCCGTTTCGGCTCGATTTGCCTTATGTCGGCGAAACACTCGTCGTTGCAGGCTTGCTCTCGTTCGGCGTCATCATTGCTTTTACGATTTACGTTTATCAGAATAATGAACCGGCGAGAAAAGCCGGCCACTGGATGCTGCGCGGCGCTTTTGTGGCGCAGATTTTGGCCGTAGTTTTCTTTGTCAACGGCGTCAATTCGATTAAAGACGTGCAGCCGCGTCTGCAAACGCAATTGCAAAGTCACCCGCAACAGCTGCTGACCGCCGGCCGCGAAATCGCCCGTCAACAAAATTTAACGCCCGAAGAAATGTCGCAGGTCGCCCCGGCGCAGTTTCAAAATGCCGCCCAGCAGTATTTCACCCAGACTGGTTCAACAATGTATCTCAGTCTGGGTACGAACCCGGTTGAATTTGCCGGACTGATTACGGCTCTCGCTGGAACATTTTTTGTTTTGCTCTTTTCCTTCCGCACCGAAAGACTGCGCGAATCGCTGCCTTCGCTCGAAACGCTCGACGGCTTGATGTATAAAACCGCTTGTCTGGCGTTTGCCGGAATTGCGATGCTGCTGATTACCGGAGCGATTTGGGCCAACGAATCCTGGGGACGTCCGTGGGGCTGGGATTCAAAGGAAACGGGGGCGTTAATCGCTTGGCTGACTTATGCCGCGTTTTTGCACACGCGCATCTCACGCGGCTGGACGGGACGCAGCTCGGCATATTTTGCCGTCGTCGCTTTTCTGCTCGTGATTTTTACTTATCTGGGCGTCAGTTACCTGCTGCCGGGTTTGCACAGTTACGCTTAACAGTTATCAGTTAACAGTCAACAGTTATCAAAAATCCGTTTTGTGTTGACTGTTGACCGTTAACCGTTGACTGACAAAATGAACAAAGAAAACATTTTATTCGGAATCATCGGTTTGCTGGTCGGTTTGATTGTTGGTTTCACTGCAACCAACTATATCAATCGGAACAGCCAGACGATTGCCGCCGCGCCGGTTCAAACGGCCAATGCTCCGCTGGCCGGAACTCAACAGCAATTGCCGCAAGTCAACAATCAGGTCGTTCGCGACCAGAATCAAACCGGCGGTAAAACCGGCGGCGCGGCGCTGCCGCAAGTTCAGGAAAAGCTCGACCGCGCCAACAATAATCCAAATGATTTTGCGGCGCAGGTAGAGGCAGCCGAAATGTATTACCGCATTCAGGGATTTGAGAAGGCAGCGCAGTATTACGAAAAAGCCGGTCGGTTAAAGCCGGATGATTACGAGACGATTGTCAAAACCGGAAACGCTTATTACGATGGCGGCAAATACGAGCTGGCCGAGAAATGGTACTTGCAGGCGCTGGCTAAAAATCCTGACGACGTGAACGTCAGAACCGATTTGGGAGTGACTTTCGTTGAACGCGCCAACCCGGATTTAGACCGCGCGATTCAGGAATTTCGCGGTTCCCTCAAACGCAATCCTAATCACGAACAAACTCTCAACAATCTGGCAATTGCCCTTAGCCGCAAGGGCGATACGGCAGGTTTGCAGGAAACGCTCGCGCAGCTCGAAAAAATTAATCCTAACAATCCTGTTCTGGCCAAACTGCGGAGCGGAAGTTTAAACTAAAATTAATTTGGAAATTGAAAAAGGAGAGCGGCGAAGCAATTTGCCGCTCTCCTTTTTAGGCGAGTTTTTCACAAGCGAGATTATTTATTCAATCGTCATCTTTTGAACATCAAGTAAATTATAACGTTCTATTTTACCGCTTTTAGTTATTACGGTAACCTGACCTTTATCCACGCTGACGTTAAAAACTTCGGACATCACGCGTTCGACGCGCTGGCCGTTTTTGAGCAAGATAACCAATTGCACATTTGCCAGGGGATCGGGCTGCGGGGGCGCGGCTTGATCAGGTTTTTTCGTGACAGATCTTTTTGGCGCGGTTCTTCTGGCTGCGGCAACTCTGCCTGAATTGGCGGGACGAGCGGCCGGCGCTGGAGCTTTCGGTTTCGGCGTTCTCGGCGCAGGCTTCTTAACCGCAGTATTCTCATTCGTTCCGGCGGATGGATTTTCTGTAGCCGGTTCCTTATTTTTATTGAGCGGTTTAACTCTGACAACCGGTTTACTCGGAACCCGGGAACGGCGAGCGGCAGTTGTCGGGCTTTTTTCCGTGTCAGATTTGACTGCGGCCGGTTTTGCCGCAGGTTTCGGCGGTTCCAAAACTTCAATAATCGCTCCCGCAGAATTTACTCTGGCGACCGCATTTGGATTCGATTTTTCCGTAACTTTCGGTTCATTATCGGGTTGCGCTGGCAAATCGGCGGCGGCGGCAAAGCTGCCGGAAAACGCGATGTGATAGGCTGCGGCGTCATTGGTCAAACTTCGTCCTTCGATTCTCAAAACAACCTGTTCATGTTTGCGAAAATAGACAATGCGGCTTGTTTTATTAGACTCGGTTTCGGCGGCAATCGTAATTTTTATGAGCGGACGCAAAGTAACGGCTTCAAATAAATCCACGTCGCCGTCAAAATTCTCGGTTTCAAGTGTTAGATTGACATCGCCGTTATCGGCAAAGAAAGTGTAAAAATGTCTGGTCAGACGCGAATCGCCGATGTCTCGCGCCGGTATTTTGCCGCTGATTTCGTTTTGCAGCAGAGGCGTCGGAAAACTTTCATTGGTGCTCTGGGCAAAAACAGGAGCGGAAAGGAACATCAACAAAATTAAAAAGCCCAGTTGTTTCATAAAATTGCGGTTAGGATTATTGACTGCGTTAGCTTCTGCAAATTTTAGCAACGTTCCGAAAAGACGACAAATATTATTACCAATCTTAAGAGTAAGGGTCAGAACCGGGAGCGGTAGCGACCGGGTTTAGGCGCAATTATCAGGTCGCTACCGCTCCTGGTCTGACCTCGCTACTCTTCCCGAATCGAAAACTGATTCGTTCTTACTTAAAGTTTTAAAGTAACCGAGCTAGGGCATCATTGCTACTTTTACCAGGACATAAGCTATAAAAATAAGAGCTGCCAAAATTACCGTCAACCATAACATTCCGCTAAAGTAAACATGAACTTTTTCGCCTAAACCAAACTTGCGTTTTAACCTTTTGGTTTTCATATCCTTTTATCACCTTCGCCATTATTAAAAAAATAAAGAAGGGCGAGGAAATTTTCCTCACCCTTTTGATTAGTCAGACACTAATTTTAGCTGTCGCCATTTATTCGGTTTTGTTTGCAGTCGCAGCGGCAGCATTTGCTCCGCGCAAAACTTCGAGCGCTTTGTTTAGCTGCACGTCTTCCGGCACTTTTTGCGCTTCGGGCGTGGGTTTCGGCGTTGGCGAAGCGTCGGGTGTTGCCTGCGGATTCGGTTCGTTTTCGTTGTCAGCTAAATCTTCCGGATCGAGCGGTTCGGGTTTCTCCGGTCTTTTAACTTCAATCGAAGGCATAATTCCCGATGTTTTGCGGTCGTCGGTCAAAATGGTTTTGCCGCTTGGCAAAGCCCATTTGATTGTCGTCAAAAGCAGACCGTCGCCGTCGCGCATGGTGAAAAGTTGTTGTTCGGTTCCTGACCCGAATGTTCGCTCGCCGATGACTTCGCCGCGTTTGCGGTCGAGAATCGAACCCGCCAAAACTTCTGCCGCCGAAGCCGTTCCAAAATCAGTCAAAACCGCCACCTGACCGTTCCAGACTGTTTTTGACGGGTCGGCCGTAAATGTTTTGATGACTTTGCTTTCTTTGCCGAGCGTTTGAGCTAGAGTGCCGTCTTTGATAAATAAATTCGCCACGTTAACGGCTTCCTGCAGACTACCTGCCGCGACGCCGCGCAAATCAAGGACGACTTTTGACGCTCCCTGTTTTTGCAAATCGAGCAGATGATTTTTAATGTCAACCGATTCGCCGTCTTCGAGGCTGTTAACTTTTAAGACGCCGATTTTGCCATTCGGTTCAACGCGGGCTTCGGATTCCGGGATTTTATAAGTTCCGCGCGGAACTTCCAGCGTTTGCGGTTTGGCTCCGGAGCGCAAAACGCGCAATTTGACGGTCGTTCCCGGATCGCCGAGCAGCAGTTGCCGGGCATCGTAAAGCGAAATATCCCTGGTCGCTTTGTCGCCGATGTATTCGATGACGTCGCCTGATTTTAAACCGGCTTTTTCCGCCGGACTGCCTTTAATCGGGGAAATCACCCATAAATATGATGAAACCTGCGAAACTTCAGCGCCGATGCCGACGCGTCCAACCGATTTTTTATTTTGATAATCGGCAACCTGTTCCGGCGTCAGATATGAAGAATAAGGATCAAGCCCGTAAGCCAGACCGCGCAGAGCTCCGGCGCGCACTTTCCCCAAATTCGGCTCGTCAACGTAATCTTCCTGAATATGCTTCAGGACATTTTCAAAAATTCGGAGCTGCGCCCCCGCATCATTAATCGGCTGCTGCGCCCGCGTCCACGTTGCGAGCCAACCGCCGCCGACGGCGTAAAGCGCCAATGTTGCGGATATTAAGACTAACAAAAATTTATTGCGAAATGACATATTTTCAGTTTTCAGTTATCAGTCAACAGTTACCAGTATTATTTATCAACTATTTATCGAGCTCTTGTCAAAATCAAAGTTAATTGATAACAATTGACTGATGGCTGTTGACCGCAAAGGACGAATTTTATCCCTGGATTTGGGCAAAAAGCGCATCGGCGTCGCAGTTTGCGACGAATTGCAAATGACCGTTCGGGGCATTGAAGTTATTACGCTTAAAAACCGGGAAAAGTTATTCGCCGATGTGAAAAATCTTTGCGAAACCTTTGACGCAATTGCCCTTGTGATTGGTTTGCCGCTCAATTTCGACGGCACGGAAAGCGCGGGCGCGACCGAAGCTCGCGAAATTGCGGCTGAAATTGAACCGATTCTGGCACTTCCGGTATTTTTGCAGGACGAACGCCTGACCTCGCGCGAAGCCGAAGAAATCCTGCGCGAACAGGGTTATGATTGGCGGGAAATTAAAAAGTTAGTTGATCAGGAAGCCGCCGCGATTATCCTCCGCGATTTTCTGACCGGGCAGAGTCCATCATAGGTGTGTTTGCGAACTGTCTGAAAAGGTTTGTTATATTACAATAACCTAAAAAATGTTGGAAAACTTTACAATCAAAATATGAAGATTAGAAAAGCAGTTTTTCCTGCCGCCGGACTTGGCACTAGGTTTTTGCCCGCAACCAAAGCGTCGCCCAAAGAAATGCTCCCGCTCGTTGATAAACCTCTTATTCAATACGTCGTCGAAGAAGCGGTTGCATCGGGCATCGAATCAATTATTATCGTCACGGGACGCGATAAAGCAGCGATTGAAAATCATTTTGATATTTCTTACGAACTCGAAGAAACTTTGAAAGAACGCGGTAAAACCAAAATTTTCGAACAGGTTCGCGCCGTTTCCGAAATCGCCAAAATCAGCTACACGCGTCAAAAACAGCCTCTGGGTTTGGGACATGCGATTTATCAGGGCAAAGATTTTGTCGAAAATGAGCCGTTTGCTGTGATGCTGCCCGACGATATCATGGATTCACCGCACAAACCTGCCTTGCGGCAAATGATTGACGTTTTTGAAAAATACGAAGCGCCCGTGATCGGCACTATGCAGGTCGCGGGTGAAGCAATTTCGCGTTTTGGCGTGATTGACGCCCAAGAAATCGAACCAAATATTTTTCGGATCAGAGATATGGTGGAAAAACCGAAATACGAAGACGCACCCTCGGATCTGGCGATTGTCGGGCGTTACATTTTCACACCCGATATTTTTAAAGCAATCGAACAGACCGAACCCGGCGCGGGCGGCGAAATTCAAATCACCGACGCGATGCGCCTGCTCTTAAAAGAACGCCCGTTTTACGCCGTCAAATTAGAAGGCGTGCGCCACGACGCGGGCGATAAACTTGGATTTTTAATCGCCACAGTCGAGTTTGCTCTGAAACGCCCCGATCTCGCGCCGGAGTTTATTAAATATTTAAAATCTTTAAATCTTTAGTAGATTGTGGGGGCGGGGACAAGCCGCTCGCCCCTCCGAATTTGTACATGGATCGTAGTTATTTTGAGAATTGAAAAATTTTGGTTTGAAGGAGATCGAGATTGAGCGAAAAACAATTTGCAGGAAAGGCGGCAATCGTCACGGGTGCAACGCGCGGCATCGGGCGGGCGGTTGCTCTTGAATTAGCGACACGCGGCGCGAGCGTCGCTTTTAATTATTCAAGAAGCGCGGAGCAGGCCGAATCCTTGAAGAGCGAAATCGAGGCTTTTGGCGTCAAATGTTTCGCCGCGCAGTGCGACGTGGCGAACACTGAAGCCGCCGCCGATTTTGTCAAACAAACCCAGGCCGCTTTCGGGCGCGTGGATTTTCTCGTCAATAACGCCGGAATCACGCGCGATAATTTGATTTTGCGAATGAAAGAAGACGACTGGGACGCAGTCGTTGACACAAATTTGAAAGGAGCCTGGAATTTTGCCAAAGCCGTTTTGCGCTTTATGATGAAAAACGAATCCGGCGGCGCGATTTTAAACGTTTCTTCAATTTCGGGCGTTGTCGGAATGCAGGGACAATCAAATTATTCGGCTTCAAAGGCGGGAATGATCGGACTCACAAAATCTCTGGCAAAAGAAGTTGCGAGCCGCAAAGTGACGGTCAACGCTCTGGCTCTAGGTCTGGTCGCCACCGAAATGAGCAATGTGCTCAATCTCGAATACCAATCAAAACTGCTCGAAATGATTCCACTCGGGCGTTTTGCCGAACCCGGCGAAGTCGCAAAAATAGTTTGCTTTTTGCTCAGCGAAGACGCCCGCTACATTACCGGACAAGTCATCCAAGCCGACGGCGGAATGGCGATGTAACAGTCAACAGTCAACAGTCAACAGTTATCAGTGAAGATAGAAAATTATCACAGTTTGATAGCTGTTGATTGTTAACTGTTGACTGATAACTGTTGACTGTTAACTGTTTAGTCGTTGATTTGGAGCGAGCCGACCATTGAGCTGAAAGCGCGGCTGTAACGGCTGACTTCCGCTTGCGGAGCGACGGTCGCGATATAAAGTAAGCTGCCGTCACGCAACTGCGTAGTGTAAATCGTCACGTTTTCGGTTTGTCCGGTAATTGGCGAGCGTCCCGACAGCGTTGTTTGGAGCGCGTTTCGCCCGTCAATATTGGCATTATAATAACCGCCCTGCTGACGCAAATAATTGTTTCCCTGGCCTTGGAGTAGTTCGGAAATATAACTTTGCGTTGCCGTTCGCAAATTCCCCTGTCCGTTTGACTGTGCCACGCCGATCATCGCGCCGTGCGTGATGCCGTCGCTACCGTAGCCGCCTTCGGGAGCAAAGGTGACGTCGCTGCCCGATGAAAAATCTCTCCAATTGCTCGGTATGTTGAGACGCAGAGCGTTTCCTGCCGTATAAGTGCGAGTTTGGGGTGACGGCAATTCGACTCTGGTTGAATATCGGCCGTTAGCGGTCGGGCTGCCGGTGCTGCCGTTCGGGTTACGCGGCGCATTCTTCGCGATTTCGGCGCTTGACTGCGCTCTCGGCATTTCGCGCAGACGCCCCTGAACGTTTTGAAAATCACGCGTTACTTTAATTGGCGAACCGGAAACACGAAGCAGAGCGGCTTCCTGACTGATACGATTATAACGATTGCCCGGATTCGGATGGTCGCTCATCCACTGCGGACCGCCGCGGCCGCCGCTTTGCTTTTCAATTGTTTGGAACATATTGGCCAGGTCCTGCGGGTCGTAACCTGCGCGTGCCATTATTTGCGAGCCCAAAACATCGGCCTGCGTTTCATATTCGCGGCTGAATTTTAAAAAATAGGTGCCGACAACCCCGGCGCCGAGCTCAGCGCCGGCCTGTCCTGCCACAACCGCGCCGCCGAGAATCGCGCCGATGCCCAAGATTTGATTAAGCGGACTGCTTTGCTTGGTCGCGCCCGCCGTGCCGTGTCTGAGCGCGACGTGACTTAATTCGTGAGCCATCACGCCCGCCATTTCGCCTTCGGTTTTAGCGGCTTCGATCATTCCCCGATTGACGTACATCGGGCCGCCCGGAAGTGCGAAAGCGTTGATGTCGCTGGCATTGACGACTTTGAATGTGTAACGAAATTCCGGATGCTGAAACTCGGCCGGAATTGCCGCCACGAGCCGGTCGCCCACCGTCGCCACATAATTAGTAATGTAGTCGTCTCGCAAAATCGGGTATTGCTGTTCGGCTTGCTGTGCGGCCTGTTGTCCCAGCTTAATATCATCTTCGATTTTGTATTTATTTTTCGGCGCGACAATTCGCGTTTGCCCGAATGTGGCGAGCGGCATGACAAAAATCGTCAATGCTAAAAATGCGGAAGCTGCTTTATTCAACCCAGTTATTTTTTTCATCATTTCCTCCGAAAGGCAAAGTCTCTTTTTTCTTCAAGCCGGGGAGCCGAATTTACTTTACTATTTATAAAATAATTATTTCAGTGCAATACCGTACAATTATTTTAAGCAAATAAAAAGATGAAGTTTAAGAGCGCAGGTTTGCTCAACCATTCAGAACGAATTTGCACGAAATCGTGGTTTTGACAGAATCGAAAGCGCCTCTGGGGAAATCTGATTCAAGAACTTATAAGTTATTTACGCGGTTTGATTTTCTCGTTTAAAAAATCTGTCACATCGTCGAGCATTTCGATGTGATTCGGCTTGCCCTTCCAGACTCTGATCAGCGAAATAATAAAATAAACGGTGATCAGAGCCGTTAAAATTCGACCGTTGATTGACGCGAAAGGCAAAATCCCTCCGAAAGACGCCAAAATTGTGGTCAGTATCCATGAAGCGAGATGCAGCGCCAGACCTTGCGCGGCGTGAAATCGAACGCGTGTTTCAGAACGGGCGACAAACAATAATTCGATGACTGCGGCAAGTGCGCCAAGCTGAGGCAGATACGGCAAAATCATGGCTATATTTTCGGGCAGGCCCAAACCCAAAATCTGGCGCGAAGTCGGGGGCAAAATTAATTTTTGGGCGGCGTCCGAAACGGACAAATCCGCCGCGTTGGCTTGTCCGGAAAAAGCTTGAGGACGGTTAAAAACCGAATTGTAAGGCTCGCTGATATTAGGTTCCTCGTACTGCGGCGGCAAGCGTTGGGTCTGCATCTCAGCGGTTGGCGCAGCGGCAAACGGACGCGTTTGCGACTCCATAAAATTGGTTGGGTTCTCGGAAAATTCCTGTCTCTGCGGCTCCAAACGATTTTCTTCGGCGCGACGGAAAACGTCGTTGTCGAGAGGATTAGTATCGTATTTTTTGGCCATTGTTTTGACTCTCTAAAAATTGGACTGCCTGGTTCTACGATTTGATGGATGATTTTGTTCAATCGCTCACCATAAAATCGGCACGCTCCCAAAGCCGTTTGCTTTCGTCAAGATAAAATCCTCGCAAAACACATTTGTCGCCGTCACAGCCAACGATAAAATAGATCACGTCGCGATAAAACGCCTTTTCAACATCGGTTTCCGACGGCAGCGGCTCGCTTTGTCGCGGGTGAGAATGATAAATCGCCAAAAGCTGTTCGCCGCGTTCGCGCATTTGGCGCTGCGCCTGAAACAAATCGGCGGGTGCGGCTTCGTATTCGGTCAGCGAATTGGCCGCAACGTTGCGCAGCCGGTAAACCGATTTTATCGCGTCTTCGCTGCCGCCGAGGAACCCGCAGCATTCATGCGGCAGAGCCTGAAGAGCGTCTGCAAACATTTCCTCAACTTGAGTTTTGATGATTGTTATCAAACCGTTTGGCGAGCCGGTTCTGTCAGCTTCAAGCTGAAACGCTAAAGGATCAATTTAGCTTAAACCTGTGTGTAATCGGTGAGCGAAGTTTTATCACCGAGCACCGAACCCGCGCGGATTTGCGTAAAACGGCCGATATGACAACCGCGCCCGATAATTGCGCCCGTCACAACCGCGTTTGAATTGATCCGGGTGTGAGACCACACGACCGAATTTTCGATAACGGCTTTTTCTTCGACATAGACGCCCGCGCCGAGTACCGAATTGATAATTTTCGCGCCCGGTTTGATGACACAATCACTGGCAATCAATGACTGTTTATCCACCTCGGCCGTGTGAGCGATGTCGCTCGATGCGGTTTGCAGGGCGGGGAAAATTCGCTTGATTTTGCCGCTCAGTAAATCCTGATGAGCTTGCCAGTAACGTTCAGGAGTTCCGATATCAAGCCAGTAAGCGTCATCAGCAATATAAGCGAAAAAGAGCTCTTTGTTTTTGAGCAGGGTCGGAAACAAATCGTATTCAAACGAATGATTCTCGTTAACGGGGATTAAATCAAGAATTTTCGGCTCGAGAATATAAATTCCCGCATTGATGGTGTTGACCGTCAGGTTTTTTAGTTCTTCGGGCTTGGGCTTCTCCAAAAATTCTTCAACGCGCCCGTCTGCCGCCGTTTTGACCAGTCCATATGCTGACGGATTTTCCACCGGAGTGAGGACAATCGTCGCGACTGCTTCGCGTTCCTTGTGAAATTGAATAACTTTGTTGAGGTCAATGTCTGTCAAAATATCGCCGTTAAAAACGAGCGTGGTTGATTTGAGAAAATCAGCGGCGAATTTGTACGCTCCGGCAGTTCCCATCGGATTCGGCTCGGTTAAATATCGGAGGGCGACGCCAAACTCAGAGCCGTCGTCCAAAATCTGCTCGATTTTGTCCGGCTGATAGTTGAGCGAAAGCGTCACATCCGTAATATCGGCTTGTCTCAAACTTTCGATTTGCGAAAGCAGAAAAGGGCGATTGCCGAGCGGTACAATCGGTTTTGGCGTGTAAACTGTCAAGGGGCGGAGGCGGGTTCCTTTGCCTCCGGCTAAAATTAGAGCTTGCATGATCAGGCAGTAATCCTTTCTAATAACAAAAAATTATCAGTAAATAAAATTTGAGTCTAGCATTCGGCGCGCGACCTGTCATTTGCGAGGAACATTTCGATGCCCAAACTACGGGGATTTTATGTCCTGTTGGATGAGAGTAATAAAGTTGACAGACAACCGCAAATTAAATTACTTTAATGATGTTCTGGTTTTGTCAAAAACCTCATTCTATCTTCGTTAGTCCAAACCATTTTAGCAGTTTTGTCAGTCATCTCTCATCGTGATTTTGAGAAAATTTCTTGGTAAAAAAAATATGAATCGAACATTTTCCAGATTTGCTGTCAGCGCACAAATCGTCGGTTTGACTTTAATTTTTGCATTTTTCGCAACGAGCGTGGCTGTCTCTGCCGCTTCTGCGGCGGCTGTTCGCGTCAAGATCGAGATTCAAAGCGCCGCAGCGGTTTCCGACGGACAAAACGGAGCCTTGATTGAATGGCAGTCATCATTCGAAATCGGTAATTTGGGCTACAACGTTTATCGTTTGGAGAACGGCAAACGAATTAAAGTTAATCAGGGGCTCGTCCCTGGGTCGGCGTTTATCGTCGGCGAAATGCAGCCGCTTTACGGCAACAAATGCTCGTTTTTTGACGAACAGGGCGCCCCCGATTCGCAGTATCTGATCGAAGCCTTAATGCTCAATGGTAAATCTCAAAGCTTCACCGTCCAAACGAGTTATGACTCCGAGATGCTCGCTCGTTCGGGGCGTGAAGCGAAGTCAAATGAAGGTTTGTCAGCCTCCGCAGAAGCGACTGCCGAGCTGTTCGGGCAGCGCCAATATCCGCAAACAATTAGAACCGGCGCGGGAAGGCTTTCGCCGAATCCTCTGATTCAATCCGACAGCGTACAGCAGCGCTGGGTCGCCGCGCAGCCGGGTTTGAAATTCGCGATTAAAACAAACGGTTTGTTCCGCATTACGCGCCAGCAGCTGCTCGACAACGGCTTTGATGTCAGCGTTCCAACCGCCAACTGGCAGCTTTACACCGACGGCGTTGAACAGGCGATGCTGTTGACCGGAGACAATAACGGCGGCGTTTTAAATGCTAATGGATATCTTGAATTTTACGGCTTTGGAGTTAACAAATCTTATACCGACACGCAAACTTTCTACCTCGTGGTCGGAACCTCTGCGGGCAAGAGAATGGTTACTTCGTCAAGACGCGGCGGAAGTATCAAAATCGCCGCGCCGTCGTTTCAGAGCGTAGCGCAATGCCGCACGTCAGTGGCGGCGCAGTGCAACAAACCGATTGAATACACTTCGGATATCAGAAACGGCGAAGCTGAAAATTTCTTTGGCGATGTGATTTACACCACGCCCGTTAATCTGACCATCAGTACACCTGCCGTGGACATGAACGCCGGCGGAACGATGATTGATGTTTCGATTCAAGGCTTTTCAACCAACCCCCCGACGCATAATATCGAAGTTTCATTAAACGGCACTGTCATCGGCAACGTCGCGGGCGGAGGGCGCGACCTGATGCGTTCAAGCTTTAACGTTCCGGCGGGATTGCTGCTTGAGGGCAATAATACCGTTCGCTTAAACTCGACCGTTTCGTTTTCGGTTACTCTGGTTGATTACGTGCGAATTCGTTACGCTCGACGTTATTCCACCGCCGATAATAAATTGCTGTTGACCACCGCAAGTAATCGCGCCGCGCGGGTTGACGGATTTACCGACACATCCGTGCGCTTTTTTGATGTTACCGATCAGAATAACGTCAGCGTTGCTAATCGTAGTTTGATCGGCAACGGAACTAATTTTACGGCTGTGATTTCAACTTTAACGCCCCGAATGATGTATGCCGTAACGGACGGAGCGGTTTCGACTCCGGCTTCAATCACGCAAAACATTCCTTCGACTCTTTACGATACGGCGCTCAACAAAGATTTGCTGATTGTCACTTACAAAGATTGGCAAACGCAGGCGGGCGCTCTCGCGGCTTATCGCCAGGGACAAGGGTTAAATACCGCAGTCGTTGATATCGAAGATGTTTTTGACGAGTTTTCTTTTGGCGCTTCGACACCGGCGGCGCTCCACGATTTCTTCCAGCGCGCGGCTCCGCGTTACGCTTTGCTGATGGGCGACGCGACTCAAGACCCGCGCAACTATTTGAGCACTTCGCCCAACTTTCTGCCGACAAACATCATTGATTCCAATTACGGCGAGATAGCTTCGGACGAATTGATGGGCGATTTTACGGTCGCGACCGGTCAAACATCCTGTCCGCAATCGCTAACGGGGGATTGCGTGTCGGATTTTCCGATTGGAAGAATATCGGTGCGCAATGCGGCTCAAGCGCAAACCGTGGTCAGCAAGATCATGAGTTTTGAACAAACCGTGGCGGCGGGACAAGCTTTTTCGCGCGGAGTTTATTTTATCAATGATTATGTCAACGGTTATGATTTTGCCGCTTCAAATCAGGCGTTAGCCACCAGATTACCGCAAAATACGCCGGTTCAAGTTACCGGAGCGATTGCGAATCCGACATCAACGCAGCTCGCTCAAACCCAGGACGAAATTATCGCGCGGATGAACGCCGGGCCGTTTATTGTGGGTTACGCCGGACACGGAGCGAACACCAGCTGGTCGTTTCCCAACATTTTTCTGCAGAGCAGAGCGCAGACTCTGACTAACTCCGACCGGCTTTCGCTTTTTCTTTTGTTGACCTGCTTAAACGGCGCGTTCGCCGATTTTCGCAACGATCCGAGTTTGGCCGAAAATTTAATCCGCGCGCCTAACGGCGGGGCGATTGCAGTTTGGGCTTCGAGCGCTCTGACAGTGGCTCCCGGTCAGGACATTATGGCCAATCATTTTTACGATCTACACCGTCAAGCCAGCCCCGGAGCGAGAATCGGCGATTTAATCAAAGAATCCAAACTCGAAACCTCTGACAACGACGTTCGCGCTTCGTGGATTTTATTCGGCGACCCGACCCTGAAAATTAAATAAAAATAAATTGTAGGGGCAGCGGCTTGTCCCTGCCCAATGAGCGCGAGAGCGCGAACTTAAACTGTTGTTCGGCGGCAGTTCCGATTCAGATAATGGGTATAAAAAGCAGAGTTTGAAGCGAAATTATACAGCACTATAGGAATTTGGTTAAATACGGTTGGGACATAGAACCTATGGTGCGTTTAGTAGAAGAAATAGCCGCTTCGCGATACGTGCATGGCGTCTACGCTACAACTTCTATGGCTACGTTATACATAGCACAGACGCCAGAATTTGAAATGCATCAGAACACGATTCGTATAGATTTCGAGCAAGAACGTTTCATTTTCACCTATAGCGAGTCACCTTACATAAACAAAACTTGGAAGAAAGAATGTGGTAGAGACGAAGGTTTTAGCACTTTCGAGCATATGATGAGTCGGCTGAAATGGTTTCTAAACTAAATTGTGTATATTGAACGGTAAAGTTTCCGAGGACGAATTATGTGATGACATTGAAGAAATCGGTTTCCCAAACGGCGCAATCTAACAAATATTTGTCTCGAAGGTGGGAACAATTAATTCATCGAGCGGAAGCTATCGCTTATTAGGTTATTTCACAGCCCGCTCAATTTACACATTGTTCGCCTATCGGCTCATTGGGCGGGGACAAGCCCGCGCCCCTACAAATTAAATCACAACTCTGAGCAGATAGCTGCAAATGGCAATCGGTTCGCCCGGCGCTAGCGGAACCGGCTGTTCGGCGGGAATTTGGCGACCGTTGACAATCGTCGGATTTTTGCCTTTGTGAATCACCCACATTTTGCCGTCCGTATTGCGGCGCAAAATTGTATGCGGGCGGCTGATTTCCGGGTCGCCGTCGAGCTGGATGTCCGAAGTTATTTTGCTGGATTTGCGCCCGATGCTGATTTCGTCTTTGAAGATGGGGACGACGGCCTGACGCTGGTTGTCGCGCCAGATTTCCAAACGATAGAGTTCGCGCTGGTGAACACGGGTCGCTTCGTCGCCTTCCTGATTTCCTTCCGCTTCATCGCGAGCAGTGACGCGGGTGGCGTCCTCGTTTGACTGCTTGAGCTTTTCTAAATCCGTACTAAACATTGTCGGCGCGAGCTGCGACGAATTGTTAAATTGGCCGGTTTCGGGCTGTAGTGAATTTGCCGCAACGGATGGTCGGCGCGAGCTATCTCCGGAATTGGACGCCTGGAAACCCGGCTGCTGAATTTCCACCGTTTGTTCGGACTGCTGCAGCGGAGTCGGCGGTTTTTGCGGCGGCGAAAGCTGCTGAGTATCTCCGGTGCGTTTGCGCGGCGTGATGCTGGTTTTATTAGCGCTTGAGGTTTCTTCCCAAGAATGCTGAACGCGCACTTCGCCTTTTGGCAAAGTGCCGTCAACTCGCAGTTCGACGCTAA
Organism: Pyrinomonadales bacterium; assembly: GCA_038212235.1. Taxonomy (GTDB): domain Bacteria; phylum Acidobacteriota; class Blastocatellia; order Pyrinomonadales; family Pyrinomonadaceae; genus JBBQUS01. The sequence goes on along the minus strand of JBBQUS010000011.1, from coordinate 43,181 downwards.
AACTCGTGGTCGCAAGCTTGGTTTTACCGGCCAGCTCGCGGGCGTGTTCGGCCAAAACGTGATACAAACCTTGTTCGAGAGCCTTGCGTTTGATGCCCTGCCAATCTCGGTCGTCTTCGTCGCTCATGTAAACTATGTATTCAGGCGGAATAACGGTTTGATCGGGCGGGAGCGGAACGGCTTCTTCGTGCATCACTTCGCCGATTGAGCGAGCGATCTGAGCGATAAATTGTTCGGCCTGGCGGCGCGGTTTGGCTTGTTCGGCAGCGGCGCGGCTTAAGGCGTCTTCACCGTCATCGCCGTCAACCCAGCGTCGCAATGTATCTAAAAATCCCATTTGTTTAGTGAACCGTCGTTGTCAAATCTTAAGTTGAATCGCCGAATCGCGCAATGCGGCCGGGCTAAAATTTCAGATTACAATTTACCATCGGCGGTTCACTGAAGATCAACCAGACTTTTGCTAATGTACCCGCGCGTTTCTTTCGTGATATTGGGATTGTCAGATTGACCCTGGCGGACAACGTCAACTTTGTACCAACTGCCGTCTTCACCCAAAACTTTTAGCTCAGAGCCTTTGGTGACAAAACCGATCACATTATCGCCCATCTCAGCAGACGAGCGTAAATTCGCGCCGCCCGCAATAACTGTAGCTTTTTTCGCCGTCCAGGACGTAATACTCGTCGGCAAATAACCGCGCGCTTGCAGATAATTAAAAGTTCCGGCCAAAACTCCGGCGAAACTTCCGAGCAAAAGCAATACAACCGCAAAACGCAGCGCCAGACGTTTAAAAAAAACCGTTAACGGTGACGGTTCAATCAAGGCGTGCTCGACCGTCTGACTCAAAGGTGTGTTTACGATGGCCTTTTCCGCTTTCCGGTTGCCGTTGGTCGCGGGGAAATTTTGACCGTTGTTTGTCGGCAGCGGGTTATCGTATCGTTTCGGCGGTTCCTGAACCGTCGTCGCCGGCTTTGCTTTGCCCAATTCGACGACGAGGCGCGGGCGTTCCGGCAGTTCCGGTTCGGCGCGAGTCGGGATTTGCACGTTTGGTAGCGAACTAAACGAGGGACTCGGCGGCGCTTGAGCCGTAAAATTTGCGGCGGCCAGAAATTCGGATTTGAGAACTTTGGTCGGCTCTTCAACCCGGCTGCTGGCAGAGTGAATTTCATTCCAGAAATCAATCACGGTTTGAATTCTGTCATTGACGTTGCTTTGCGTGGCATGTTCGAGAACTTGCAAAACATCTTTCGCCCAGCCTTTTTCAGCCAGTCGCGCGGGCAAACCGGTAATCGGCGCATTTGAGAATGCCCGCGGCGATTCGCCCGCCATCAGCGCGTAAACGGTTTTAGCGAGCGAATAAACGTCGGCCGCCGGAGTCAGCCGCGTCGGTCTGCCGTTGGACTCTTCGACCGCCGAATTGAGCGGGCTGTGTTCCGGCGCGGCATAAATGTTGGTTCCAACGCGCGTAATCGGCGAGTCCAGATTTGTAAATCTGGCGACTCCAAAATCAGCAATTTTAACGACTTTGTGGTCGCTCGTCAGGAGCAGATTTTGCGGCTTAATGTCGCGGTGAATAACGCCTTTGGCGTGAGCGTGAAAAAGTCCGGCGCAAACCTGTTGAAGATAGAAAAGAGTTTTTTCGAGGTTGAGCGGCTCGCGTTTGCAGAGCTGCATCATATCGCCGCCCGGCAGATATTCGAGCACCAGATAGTGAAAAATCGTGCCGCTTAAATCCCGCGCCGTGCCGTGCCCGAGCCGGTTGATGACGTTCGGGTGACGCACGCGGTCGAGCGCGACGGCTTCATTTTGGAAATTTTCGATTAAGGTTCGCTCTAGTTCGACGTCAGGCTCTTCCTGCAAAAAAACGTTGAGAGCCTTGATGACAACCGAATTGTTTGGAGAGTTGAGTGAAGTATGAGGAGAGACATCGCGGGCCAGATAAATTTCGGCATAACTGCCGCGTCCCAGAAGATGGAGAATCTCATAGCGCCCGTCAAGTTTGGTTTTTTCTAGAGCAAGTTCTTTCATTTACCAGGTTTGCGACTTCTAAACCGCCTTGACAATTTTCGCATAAACGGTGGAAAAACCGAATCTGACAAGGCACATTTTAAAACGCTAACCAAGTTTCATTAGTTGCATAATCGAAAATCAAAGGGCGCGGGCTGACTCAAAAACACCCCCGCGATTAACAGCGAGCCGCTGTCGGTTGTTAGCGATTCGGCTGCGCCGGATTGGCGGCAGCTGCGCTGTCCTGCTTCGCTTTGATGACGTCTTCGAGCAGTCTGCGATCTTCCCGCGTTAATGACAACGCTCCGACGGCAGCTTCGGCGATGCTGATGTCGAATTTGAGAGTTTCAGGATTCACTCCGCCGTCATTTCCTTTGGCCAGTTCATCGGAAGCGGAAATAAAATCTTTGCGCGCATTGGCTGTTTGACCGAGCATCAAAAAGGCGCGTCCGCGCAAATAATAATCGGCCGCCGAGCCATTGCTCAAATCTTGAAAACGGCTTTGAGCGGCACTCGGCGCGGCGTCAACCGTTCGCCGGACGCGCTCAAACATCCGAAACTCATTGATTTCCTGCGGCGACATGTCGTTGTTGCTGTTGATTGGGGCGATGGTATTGGCGGGCTGCTTGGTCGGCGCAGCCGTTGGCGGCGGACTCATCAGCATCCAAGCGTAATAACCGCCGGCCCCGACCAGTACGCCGACGACCAGGAGGACTAATGATCTGAGTAAACCGTTATAACTGCTGCGTTCTTTAGGCTCCTGATGAGTGTCAAGAGGTTGCGCCGCGTCAATTTTTGAGCGCAAATTTTCGTTTTCGATCTTTGATTCCAGACTCGGCTGATATGCCGCCGGATCAATCGGTGTGTCGGTCACGCCCAGCGTTTGCGACGCAGGTTTGAGAGAGGTCGGCATTGCCGCTTCGGCAGCGTTCATTACCGAAGGCTCAAGCGGCGCGGTGGCCGCGTCAGGATGAACGACGTTGATTGACGAAAATTCATCGGTGCGCGCCGCCGTCGAATCAGCTCCGCGTCCGCCCTGCTGCGAGCCGTTGGTCAAAGCCGGGAGCGGATCAGGCGCAAAAACCGGCCTCATCCCGGTGACTGTTGTTTCGTCATCTGAAACCGGCGTTCTCGAATCTTCGGCTTTAACAACTAGGGCTGTCAGATTGTCTTCTGCGCCGCGAGCATAACAGATTGATTTTATTTCATTGCAAATATCTCTTGGCGAAGCAAAACGTTCTAAAACCTGACGAATTTCATTGTCTTCGAGATGGCGCGTGACTCCGTCCGAGCACAGCAGGAAAGTCGTTCCCGGCTCAAACGTGATTGTCTTCATTTCGACTTCCACAGTGGCTTCGGCGCCGAGCGCGCGGCTGATGACGTTGCGCGAAGGATGATTGGCGGCCTGCACCGAAGTCATCCGACCGGCTTTCACTTCGTCCTCAACCATCGAATGATCGCGGGTTTCGCGGATGAGTTTGCCGTGTTCGTCAAACCGGTAAAGTCTCGAATCGCCGACGTGTCCGACCGTCGCGACATTATCTTCGAGGTGGAGAGCGACGATGGTCGTCGCCATCATTTCCAACTGCGGCAATTCATGAGACATTTGAAAGATTGACTCGTTAGCGCGCTGAACAGCTACTTCGAGCAGTTCTTCAGTCTCCAAATTTTGCTGCTGTTGGTGCGAGAATGCCTGCTGCAAAACTTCCATCGCCGTCTGCGAAGCGAAATCACCGGCCTGCGCGCCGCCAACGCCGTCTGCTACGGCAAAAAGTCCGCGCTCGGGCATTTCCAAATAAGAATCTTCATTAACTGGGCGTTTATCGCTCAATCCTTTGTCGGACACAGCCGCCGATGTAACTCGCATTCTCGGTTTTTCCATTACTTTAAGTCTCCTCGCCCAAATTCGCAGTGTTGCTAAACTTAGCAAATAATTTACACCAATTTCGGCGATTGTAAATCACAAAAATTATTGCTCCTGATTTTCCGGCATCGCCTGTGCGTCAACTCCGTTGCGATGCGAGATTGCGAGCAGCATCCCAAGCATTGCAAAACTGGTTATTAATGAAAAACCGCCATGGCTGACAAAAGGCAAAGTAATTCCGGTCATCGGCAGCGCCCTGGTGATACCGCCCATGTTAACGAGCGACTGAAAGCCTAAAAAAGCCGTCAAACCGGCGGCGCACAGCTTGGTAAACATATCGCGAGCGTCGAGCGCGGTGCGAATTCCGGCGTTGACGAAAACAACCAGTGCGAGCAGGATAATCAAACCGCCCGCTAAACCCATTTCTTCGCCGAGAGCCGCATAAATATAATCCGAATCCGACACCGGAATCAGCTCCGGATACCCGAGACCTAACCCGCGTCCGGATTTGCCGCCCGTCGAAATTCCAAAAGTCGCCCGCGATGCCTGAAGAGCGTCGGCGGAAAACCAGGCCTCTTCATTGAGCGCGTGAAGTTTCTCTCTCGCCGCGGCGCGTTCACGGGCATCGGCGCGAATATCCTGTTCGGCAGGGATCGAACCGCCTTCGGGGTTGTTTTCCCCCGTGTTTTCAACTACGTTTTCCGAATCGTCGGCTTCGTCAGCGGTCGCCAGCTTGTTCAGATTTTCCAGTTCTTGCTGGGCTCGTTTGTCAACTTCCGTGTTTAACTGCTTTTGCAAACCGCTGCGCCGGGCATCGGTTTTCGGCAAGGCGTTGAGCTGTTGCGAAAGCGTTACCAGCTCAGGATTTTTTTCAATAATCTCACCGGAATACTCTCTGGCATAAAACTCGGCCAAATCATCTTTCCACCAGAAAGTATCGGGCGGCGGCGGGTTGAGCGCGTCAAACCAGAGATGAAAACGCTGATGAATTCGCGGCGGCAGAACTGCCCTCACCGGAGCCGCAACGGTTGAAAGAAGCGGAACTCTGGTTTGAACGCTCGACGGCAGCGCGGCAACGAGCAAAACGGCAACTGCAAACAGCACCGAGCCGATAAACACCATTCGCTGCGGAAAGCGTTTGATTGCAACCAGATAGAGCACGCTGTAAGCACCGGCAAAAACCAGCATCTGCCCAAAATCTTTGAGCACCAGAAAAGGCACAAACGGAATCAAGGCCATGACCACAAGCGGCAAAACATCACGCAATCGCGGCAAACCCCAGTAAGTTCTCGCTAGGTTGCGGTAGAGAATCGTTAAAATAGCTGCAAACCCAAGCAAAAATGGAATTTTCGAGACTTCCCAGGGCGTCATATTGCCGATTGATTTGCCGCTTCGAGACGTCACGGCGGCGGCCATCAGCGGAATTAAAGTCAAAAGTACCAGTAAAAAACCGTTATTTTGCAGCAAATCAAGCACTCGGTCGCGCTTAAACAATAAATAAGCTCCCAAAAAACAGGCGAAGGCAAACAGCGGAATCAATGTTTTCCCCGAAAATATCACGTCGAAAATGCCTTCGGGAGCGGGAGCCGGAGTTTCCTGACTCAAATCGGCGGGAGATGGAGGCGTCGGCGGCAAACCCGTAATTTGTTTCTTTTCCGCAGAGTAATTTTCTTTGATATAACGCAGCTGGAGCGTTTCAATTTTCGCGTCACGCGCTTCGGCTTTGTCTTTAATCGAAGTGTATTCGGGATCGGAAAAAAGCCGGTACTGCCCGACAAGCCCGAGCGAAAACAATAAAATCGCGGTTGTATAAAGCGTCCAGTTGCCCGCAAATCTGGTAAATCGCTGCATATAAATGACAAACGCCATCAGCGGGACAAACAACAGCAAATTTCTGCCCGCCGTTAGCCAGGACGTTTCATAACCGCGAATCAGCGCGCTGTAATGAATCGTATAAAATCCGAGCCAGGTCAGAGCGGCGATAATCAGCAAAACCAGGAGATGTGTGGAAGCACGACTTTTCATAGTTTTAAAAGCTATTTTTAGCGCGTTCTGCGCACCGCCGGACGGTTTGCCGGTTTTGAAGTTTTCGCGGCGGGCGGCGGAGTTTTCGGGCGATAATTTTCGCCGAGCAGTCCGCGTTCGCGGGCTTTATTGATTAAATTAGCCGCTATCGGAGCCGCCGTTGAACCGCCGGCGCCGCGCGGGCCGATGTTTTCGATGATAACGGCCATCGCCACTTGCGGATTTTCGAGCGGGGCGAAGCAGATAAACCAGCCGTCAACCCGTTTTTCCAGCACGGTTCTTTTGATTTCGGTCACCTCGCCGGTTTTGCGGTTGCGGTGAGTGATGGTAATAGTTTTCACTTTGCCTTCTTTATCAAAAACGGGAACCTGTTTTTGAGCCGTCCCGGTTTTGCCGCCGACTCTCACATCAGGCCCGACAACGCGCGGCACAACATGCGCCGTTCCGCCCGCGCCTTCGGTCACGCGAACCATGATGTTGCGAATATCAGCGGCTTGCTGCGCGGTTAAGACCTGCGAGTAAACTTCGGGCGCGCGATCCATCTCGATTTTCGGCTTCATCAACTTGCCTTCGAGATTGGCGGGTGTCGCGGCCAGCAAAGCCATTTGAAACGGCGTCATTTGACCGGCATAGCCTTGCCCCATTCCCTGAATCGCCAGATCGTAGAGCGTAATTTTGCTGCCCATCACAATTGCAGACTGGCGCGGGGCAACGGCTTTTCTAACTTCGTCCGAACTGGCATTCCAAATTTCGGGGAAAAAACCCACTGTCGTTGCGTCCTCTGGATCGTCAACGGCGTCAATGCCGACCAGCTTGGCGGTTTCGCGCAGGCGGTCGCGTTCGAGCGAAACCGCCATTTGCGAAAAATACTGGTTGCTCGAAGCTTCATAAGCCTGCCCGATCTCGAGGGAAGTGCACCCGTAGGGCGGTTCGCAGCTGCCGTTCGCATCGGTAATCGCCCGAGAATTTTTGTAAGGAACATAGCCGCCAGGCTGGCTGGTAAAAGTCTGATTCTGCTGTCCGGCGCGAAACGCCGACATCATCGTAAACGTTTTAAAGGTTGAACCCGGAACGTAATATTCTCCTGTCGCCCGGCTGACGAGCGGTTTGTCCCTTTGGTTTTCGTCGAGCGCGCGGTACTGATCGAGAGTTTTCGCTTCGGACAAACTAAAAGTCGGATTGCTCGCCATTGCCAAAATTTCGCCGTTCTGCGGATTTAAAACGACGATTGCGCCGCGTTTATCCTTTAACTGCTCAAAGGCAAATTTCTGCAAATCGTGGTCGAGTGTCAAACGCACGTCTTTGGCTTCATCTTTTTTCGGCTGTGTTTGTTCGACTACTTCAAGTGCTTCCGGCGTCGGATCATTATCTTTGTGTTTAAAAAGCGATTCTTCGAGTCCGGGCGTGCCAAAGCTCGTCCCCAAAAGATGCGCCATCTCTCTGTCCATCGGCATTTCGCGCACCAGCTTTTCGCTTTCATGTCCTTTGTCGTCTTTACGTTTTTCAATCCTCCAGAACGCGAAAGCCGTATTGATGTCGCCGTTGCGATCCAAAATCCAGCCGCGCAAATCGCTGACTCCGGCGCGTTTGACGCGGATATCGCGTTTGCTCAAAACTTCAAAACGCGGATCTTTTTGCGCCGCGTACATCGCCCAGTAAACGTGAAAGCCAAAAACCGCCGCCGCAAAACCGACAAACACAAAACGGAAAATCCACAGCGCGCGGTTGGCCGAGCGCGAGCCCAGGCGTTTTCTCACTTCGTCGGGCAAATTCGCGTCCGCTTCGGCGGCAAACGGCGATTTTCGTTTGCGGTTGAAAATTACAAATAATAACAGGAGAACGGCGACAAACGTCATTCCGCCGAGGTAAATCAGGCTCAAAGCGGCCGGGTAACGTTCGAGCGGCGCGGCGCTAAACCACTGTGACAAATTAAGTTGAAAAAGAATAAAAGCGAGCATAAAAAATTTGAAATTCCAAATTTAAACCTATCAAGCTAAACTTCAGGACTCGTTTGATGGCTCGGTTTTGTTTTCGGTTAGCTTCCCGGTTTTTTTCGAGACTTCAATTGGTTTTCCGAGCAGACTGTCAAAGCCGAGCAAACTTTGGTTCGGAGGCTTTTCGTCAAACTGATTTGCTTCGAGCGATTGTGTAAAATCAGAATTTTCGCTTTTGGCAGGCGACTGTTCGACGGGCGCTTCGACTGCGGCGGAAGAGTGTTCAGCAGGCTTAACGTCCGGCGCTTCAATTAGCTCCGCCTCAGGCTGGCTGGCAATTGCGGCTTCCGGCATCACATCAGGCTGCCGGTTGAGCGTTTCCGGCTCAATTATGTTTGGACTTTGAAGCGTCGCGGGTTCGTTCGATTCGCCTTCCGCACCGCTTTTCGCGCCAAAAACGGTGGCGGGTTCATCTTCCTCTTTTTTCACAACCGGCGCGGCAACAGTTTTTACTCCGATTCTGATTCCTGATTGGTTATCTTCAGGCGCGACTGCGTTTTCGTCTTGAACAACCGATTGCGCTTCGGTTTCAGCGGGTTCCGAAACGGGTTCCGGCTGCGGAATTTTCCATTCAAAAGTTACGATCACATCCCCGAAACCAATCAGGGTTTCAGGCTGAATTTCATAAGCTCTGCCGTAGGAAATGCGCTCGCCGTTGATAAAAGTTCCGTTAGTAGAACCGATATCGGCGACCCGCAAAATTCCCTCCGTGTTCATGGCCAGCGAAGCGTGATGCTTGGAAACGCTCTCGTCATCGAGATATAAATCGGTTTCCTTGATGCGTCCGACCGTCAAAGTCGCTTTTTTTTCGGGGAGAAAACGCAAAATCGCGAGGCGTGTTTTTTCGCCGGGCAGCGTCGCAGTGACGTTGACAGAAATTTCAAGCGGCGGCGGCGCGGCATTGGTCTGTGAGTTTGGCAGAAGTTTGGCGTAAATTTCAACCGGAATCTCGACCTGTTCGGCGTCTCGCAGACTTTCTTCGTCAAAACCGATTGACATGGTAAAACCGGTGGTCAAGATATCCGCTTTGCTTTCGATTTTGACCGGCGCGAGAGTGGAAAAACGATTGTCGTTGATAAAATCAATGGCGACGATCAGGAGTTCATTTTTGAGTCGGCGGAGCGCGACTTCGAATTCATCGGAAGTTTGTCCCCAGGCGTATTTTAAACTGATTAGGTGAGGCGCGAGCTTGCGTCCGTCTTTGTTGACTTGGGCCTGCGAATCAATCATTCGCCGCAGGCGTTCGCTTAAATCACTCGTGGCAGGCAGCGCGTCGGGTTTTTTTCCGCGTCCGAAAACGCTGTCAACGCTGCCGCCCACGGTTTCGAGCGAACGACGCACCAATTTTTCAACCAAAGTTTCGCGACGATTTTTACTGCCTTTTTTTTCCGGCATCACACAAAAATAAAACGGCGTTTTGTTAATAAATGTTGCGCCGTTATTTTAGCCTTAGAACCGGAAAGTGCAAAGCAGAGAATTTTATTTTGTTAGTTGACTTAGAGCGGTTCTCTGCCGGACGGCTTCGTACAAAACTACTCCGCAGGCTACCGCCGCATTGAGGCTTTCGACGGGAGGGCGCATTGGAATGATTAGACTTTCGTCGGTTTGCGCGATTTCTTCGGGCGCCAGTCCATGCGCTTCGGAGCCGATTATCAAGGCTTTCGCGCCAGTCCAGTCAATTTCAACGTGAGTTTTCTGTGCGCTCAGTTCGGCGCAAACAGTTTTGATTTGGTGAGCCAGACAAAATTCTACTGCCTCGCCAAACTGAGCGTTTGTCCACAACGGCAGACGGAAAGCCGAACCCATCGCGCCGCGCAAGGAACGGGGAGAAAAAACATCTGCCGAATCGCGGGTTAAAATCGCGCCCGATGCGCCGGCTGCTTCTGCCGTCCGCAAAATCGCGCCCACATTTGCCGGATTATTTAATTTGTGTAAAACGATTAAAAGCGGCGCTTCATCGCTTTTTAGAGCCGTTTCCAAAACCGCTCTCCCGACCGCCGGTTTTTTAGCTAGAACGACGATGCCCGGCGGCGTTTTAGTATCGGAGATTGAGGCGAGTAAGTTTTCGTTAAGCGTCGCCGCGCGAAGATGGGCGAATTTGCCGAGCAAAGCCGCGCCTCTTTCGGAGCGGGCAAATTCGGGCGTCACAAAACAATCGGTGATTTCGAGATTGGTCGCGGCTAATTCTTCGGCCAACCGCAAACCTTCGACAAAAATAAAATCATTTTCCCGACCGTCTCGCACCGCCCGTGCGTTTTTTAGTCGCGCATTTTCTTTGCTGGTAATTTCCACGCTAGGCCAAAACCGGATGCAAAACGTCGTGAATTACTTTCAGCTCTTCGACCATTTCGAGATATTGCGCGGGCGTCAGGGCTTGCGAACCGTCCGACAGAGCTTTGGCGGGCTCCGGGTGCATTTCGACCAGAATGCCGTCTGCGCCAACCGCCACGGCGGCGCGAGCGAGCGGCGCGACCATAAAAGTTTTCCCCGTCCCGTGTGACGGGTCAACAATAATCGGCAAATGCGTCAGCTTTTGCGCCGCCGGAACAATTGATAAATCGAGCGTGTTGCGCGAATGATCGGAAAAAGTGCGAATTCCGCGTTCGCACAAAATCACGTTTTTATTGCCTTCGGCCAAAATATACTCGCTGGCGGAGAGCAAATCATCGAGCGTCGCGCTCATTCCGCGTTTGAGCAGAACCGGCAATTTTGAACGCCCGACGCGTTTGAGGAGCGAGAAATTCTGCATGTTGCGCGCGCCGATCTGAATACAGTCGGCGTATTTTTCCACCAAATCCGCGCCGCGTTCATCCATCGCTTCGGTGACAATGGCGAGGCCAAAGCGGTCGCGGATTTCCGCCATAATTTGCAAGCCCTCTTCGCCAAGCCCCTGAAAAGCGTAAGGATTGGTGCGTGGTTTAAAAGCTCCGCCGCGAAACACTTTGGCGCCGCTTTTTTTGACGGCTTCGGCGACGGTGAAGGCCTGTTCACGCGTTTCGACCGAGCAAACTCCGGCGATCATCGTCAGTTCGTCCCCGCCGATGCGAGCCTCGCCAACGCGGACAACTAATTTTGACGGGTTAAAATCGAGTGAAGAAAGCTTGTATGGCTTGGTCACTTTGATGGTTTCAGCAACGCCCGGCAGATTTTCAAACGCCGTCGCGTCAACCGCGCCCGCGTTGCCCGTAATGCCGATGGCGGTGCGGTTCGCGCCTGGAATCAAGTGCGCTTGAAAGCCGAGTTTTTCGATTATTTTCAGCACGCTTTCCGTATTCTCCGGCAAAGCATCCGGTTTCATTACAATTAACATATTTTATAAAATCCCTTTTCTCTTGGCGATTTGCAATCAGTTGAGCAAGTTGCCACTAAAAGTTAATATCAATAAGGCTTTTTCAGAGTTATTAAATCTATCTGCAATTACTTTACCAATCCAAAATCCAAAATCTAAAATCCAAAATGTGAGTTACATTCTCTCCGGAACCTCGATTCCCAGAGTTTGCAGAGCGGCGGTCAAACTTCTGAGAGTGACACTTGCCACGGTCGCTAAGAGCGCGCGTTTGGCGGCGTTTTCTTCGACGATGATTTTGTGGCGGTTATAAAAAGTGCTAAACGATTTAGCCAGCCCAAAAGTATATTTTGCCAGATGCGCCGGTTCGTTTTGCTGTGCTGAGACGCCAATTGTTTCTTCGAGCCGTGCCGCCAAAATTACGAGCGACCAAAGCTCGTCGCCGCTTTCGCCGTTTAAGATATCAGCAATTTCCTGCTTTGCTGCGTCGCTTCGAATTAACTGTTCGGCCTCATCCTTTTTCGCCTTTCCAAGCTTTTCAAAAATCCGGTTGCCGCGCGTCGCCGCGTATTGGCAGTAAGGCCCCGTCTCGCCTTCAAACGCCAACGCTTCGGCAAAGTCGAAAATGATAATCGTATTTCTCGTAAATTTGAGCAAAAAGTAACGCAACGCGCCGACCGCAATTTGATGTGCGACCGCCAATTTTGCCGCGTCCGACAGCCGTTCGTTAACCGATAGATTTTCCTGACGAGCTTCTACTTCAACGAGCGCCTTTTCTTCCAAACGGTCAATCAAATCATCGGCTTTGACGCCTAATCCTTTGCGTCCCGACATTTCGACGAATGAGCGCGCTTTGTCTTCATCAGACAGCCGGAAGCCCAATTCTTCTGCGGCGGCGGGAGAAAGCGCGACCATTTCGTAGGAAAGATGAACGCTCGATTGTTCGCCGCGCATCGGTGAAATCGCCGCGACGCCTTTTTTGACAATCTCCTGCGGATAAGACTGGCGCGAATCAATGACATTGTAAACCGTTTTGCCGTTGCCGAATTTCGGAACAAAAGCCGCCTTCAGACTTTGACGAACGTTCTCCGGCTCCGGCGTCGTGATCCAGACTTTTTGGCCGTTTGGGTAGGTGTGGAAAAGTTTGTAGTAAAAATCCAGCCCCAAAAGCCCCAGTTTCCACATTTGATAAGCGATGTCTTTTCCGGTGTAAGTCACGGTTCCGTTTGATTTAACCAAAATTTTGTCGGCGTCGTGCTCGTCCGTTCCGGTGTATTCTCCAAACGGCATCACCCAGCATCCGGCGTTTTTGCCGGTCGTTTCCTGGCGAATGACGCCCAGGGTTTGCATCTGCTCAAACGCAGTTTGCCAGAAATGCAAATGTAGAATTTCAGATTCGCGCGGCAGCACGTCGTAGCGAATCGTCAATCGTTCCATCGTCTCCAAAATGCATTCGACATTGCGCGTGGCGACGTAATCGGCCAGCTCATAAATGTCTCCGGCGCCTTTTTCCAACTCGTGCAAAGTGGCGACGCGAAGTTTTAGATTATCTTCCGCCTCTTTGTAAAACTGCCCGACGCGGGTGTATAAATCCCAGCAAAAATAATCAAAAGATTTGCCTTGTTCTTTCAAATCCGCGTCGAGGCGCTTGATGTCCGCCAGGTTCATTTTCTCCAAATGGACAAAACCGACGACGACATCGGCGACTTGGACGCCCGTGTTATCAATGTAATTCTGGACTTCGACACGTTCGCCGTGGGCTCGCAAAATTCGGACAAACGTATCGCCCAAAACCGAATTGCGAACGTGTCCGATGTGCGCCGCTTTGTTCGGATTAACTGAAGTATGCTCGACCATGCTTTTCGAACTCGATTCTTGATTGGACAAAGCCTGTTTCGGCAGGGCTTCGGCCGTCGCAAATTCACTCAAAAATTTCGCGCGGGCAAAAAAAACGTTTAAATAACCCGCCCCGGCGACTTCGACGCGGTTGACTGATTCATCGGTTTCGAGCGAAGCTTTTAACCGTTCGGCAATGAGACGCGGATTTTGTTTTTCGCCGGTTGTTTGTTTGATTTGCTTGGCCAATTCAAAAGCCACCGGAAAGGCCAAATCTCCAAGTTCGGTGCGCGGCGGAACTTCGGCAACGATTTGGCCGAGCTCAATCTGAAAAAACTCTAAAGCGGATTTCTTAACTTTTTCTTTTAAATTTTCCTGCAGCTGTAAAAAACTCACAAATTACTTTTCCTTTTGATAAAAGCATAAAGTATAACTGCCGCAAGGCATTGATAGCAAAAAAGGCGCTGAGGTTGGTGAAAATTACCAACCTCAGCGCCTTTTTTGCTACTGCTAAATTGAGTTCTTACTGAATCGAGATTGTCAGAGTGTAGCTGGTCGCGCCGCCGTGATTGTCAATGTTGACGTAAACATCGCCGCTGGTATCCAGAGTTCTGGAAAACTGCGTGTCATGAACCGAACCCTGCGTAAAATCAACTTTGCCATTGGCGGAACTGAGCGTCGCCGTCAAAGTTTGTCCGGCGCTCGCCCGCAATACATAACTTCGCTTTGCGCCACTCGAAGTTAATTTGCCTGAAACTGTCGTCGAGTTGCGGCCTCTGGCAAAACGCACTCGCGTTTGAGCCATTGTCTCCGTACCCGTCAACCATAAAACCACCATTAAGGTTAAAATAATCGTGCCGAATTTTTTTAACATAGTTCCTGTTTATTTCTTTCTTTGAATTGGAATTTGCGCATTTCCTGAAATGCAGAAAAGCGACGAAACACAAATCCGGTTTTGCCAGCCGGACGAGTTTCATCGAGCGAATTTACCAAACTATTGCGAAAATTTCAAAATCAATTTGTTGTTGGTCAACACCAGCAGGAATTGGAATGTTCAGCTTTTTACCAACATTCACGAAGGTTTTTTAGCGGGTTCAAATCTTTGGCTCCGGCAGAATCTCTAGCTTCTCTTAAGCCGAACAAACTTGCCTGATTTGGATTGATCCGCGCATTTGCCGCAACCCGTTTCGCAACTTCCGTCGCTACCGCTCGAAAAACCGCGCAGCCGCAGTAGAACGCGCCGACCGGCATAAACAACCGCCGCCAGAATTATCAGAAAAACCAGAGCTGTTTGAACGTCCATAAAATTAAAACCCGAGCAGCTTGCCGCCCTGATATGTCAAAAACGTCACGAGATATGCGAGCGCAGTCATGTAAACGACCATAAAAATCGCCCATCCCCACGAATTAGTTTCGCGGCGGACAACGGCAAAAGTTGACATACATTGAAACGCCAGCAGATAAAAAATCATCGTCGTCAGTCCGAGCAGCGGACTCCAAACCTTTGTGCCGTCTTCTCTTTTAGCATCACGAACAGCTTGGAGCAGGGAATCGGAGGTCGCGTCCTCGTCTTTCCCGACGTTGTATAAGATGCTCATGGTTGAAACGAAAACTTCGCGTGCGGCAAACGAAGAAATCAAACCGATTCCGATTTTCCAGTCATATCCGAGCGGCGCGACAACCGGCTCAATCGCGTGCCCGAGGCGTCCGGCAAAGCTGTATTCAAGAATCGCCGCTTTTTCCGCTGTCTCAGCCGCTTTTTGTTCTTCTTCGGAAAGCTGGGGAGCTGTTTCCTGATTTTGGACTGTCGCCGTTTGGGCGCCGGCTTGAGTCGAAACGACGGGACGCGGGAAATTGGCGAGCGCCCACAAAATAATTGAAATTGCCAAAATGACCGTTCCGGCGCGTTTGACAAACATCCACGAATTTTGAAAAACGTTCAAGAAAACCGCTTTAAAATTCGGCATCCGATACGGCGGCAACTCCATCACGAGCGGCGGCGTTGGCGCTTTCAAAATCGTGCGTTTGAGAATAAAAGCGACGATAATTGCCGTCACAATGCCGAGCGTGTACATGGACAAAATCAACACCGCGCCGAGCGACAAAAATCCAAAGAGATATTGACCGGAAAAAAACGCTCCGATCATCAGAGTGTAAACCGGCAGCCGGGCGGAACAACTCATAAACGGCGCGATCATAATCGTAGCCAGACGGTCTTTCGGATTTTCAATCGTTCTGGTTGCCATAATGCCGGGAATCGCGCAGGCAAAGCTCGAAAGGAGGGGCACAAAAGCCTTGCCGTGCAACCCGACGCCGCGCATCAGGCGGTCGAGTAAAAAAGCCGCTCGCGCCATGTAGCCGGTATCTTCGAGGATCGAGATAAAGAAAAAGAGCAGGATAATTTGCGGCAAAAACACGAGAACGCCGCCGACTCCGGCAATAATGCCGTCCGTCAGTAAATCCGTCAGCAGACCTGCGGGTAAACTGGCGCGCGTCAAATCTTCAACCGCGCCAAAGGCTTTGTCGAGCAAATCCATCGGCAGCGTCGCCCAGGAAAAAATTGTTTGAAAAACAAACAGCAGGATAACAGTCAAAAATATCAGTCCGAAAACTTTGTGCGTCAACAGGCGGTCAATTTTTTCGGACAAATTGTGTTCGGGATGGTTTCCGGCTGAGACCGAATCGCTGACGATGCGGGCAATCCAGCCAAAACGCTCGATAATACTGGAATGTCCGGCGGGTTCGCGGCTATTTTGCTTTTGAAAGGGAAGCGTAGGCGTTTTGAAATCTTCAGCCGCAGCTTTGACAACGGCGTTTGACAATATGTCCAAACCCTTTTTTTTGTTGGCGAGTATCGGGACAACCGGAACTTGAAGGGCTTCGGAAAGTTTGGCGACATCAATCGTCGTTTCGCTTTTCTCGGCTTCGTCCATCATCGTCAGCGCGACGACGACGGGAATTCCGTAATCGAAAAGCTGCGTGACCAGATACAAATGCCGCTCTAAATTGGTTGCGTCAACTACGGCGACGATAACGTCCGGCGCCGGCACGCCTGCGATTTTGCCGGTCAAAGCATCGCGCGCGATTTGTTCGTCGAGCGATGTCGCGTCGAGGCTGTAAAGACCCGGTAAATCAATTACTCTGGCTGTTTTTTTTTCAGAAACGCGCCAAACGCCCTCTTTGCGCTCGACAGTCACGCCCGGATAATTGGCTACTTTTTGCCTTAGACCGGTGAGCGCGTTAAAAAGCGTGGTTTTACCGGCGTTCGGATTTCCGGCGAGGGCAATCGTTAGGCGTCCTTCGTCCTTCGCCCTTCGCCCTTCGCTTTTTACTGTTACTACTTCCACTTTGAGGATTTAAAATGTTTTGTTGATTAATGCTTAAAAAATTTCGCCCAATGCTGTCCGAAAACGGCAAAGGACGAAGGACAAAGCACGAAGGACGATTTTTTATTCGACAACAATAGAGTTGGCTTCGGCTCTTCTCAAAGCGAGATGCGAATTGCGAACGCGAATTTCCATCGGACAGCCAAACGGAGCGGTTTTAACCACTCGGACGGTCGCGCCGGGCACAACTCCCATTTCGAGCAGCCGACGCGAAATCGCGCCGCTCTCATTAATCGAAACAATTTTGGCGGTTGTTCCAATCGCCAAATGTGCCAGAGTCGAATTATTATTTTGAATCATTATTGCGGTCTTCTTTAAGATAAGAAATGAACTACCGAAGTTAATATACTCTAATTGAAATTCGTTTTCAATTTCATTTGCGAGAAATGCGGAAAAAGTTTGAAATATCTTTATTTGCTTTAAAACTTAATCAAATTGACCTGAATTGCTCCGGTCGGCGTGTTGAAGGTAAGTTTCAGCGGCAGCCGCCGCCCGTCGTCAGAAATCCACAATTTCAAACCGAGCGAATCTATTTGAGGATTGTCAGTAATTATGGTGAGAACAATCGCGGCGGTTCTTCTGCCTGCGAATTCGATTGCTTCGCGAGTCGGCTTGAGCGTCACAATAACGGGTGCGCCGTTCAGAAAAATGGCGGCCCGTGTGCCCGAAGAGTTGTTCGGCGCGTCCGAAAAACGAAACGCCCTGAGCGCGTAAACAAACGAGAGCGGATCAAAGGTGCCGACCGGAATCTCCGCCCGCAAACCTTTATCGGTTGTAACGACGCCGTGTTCCTGATCAAAATTGAGCGATTGATTAAAACCGATGAGCGCGCCGTTTAATTTGATTTCCTGCCGCAGCGGAACGAGATAGTTCGGATCAATATACGATTCGATTTTATCTCCGGCGGCGAAAACGTTTGAATTACCAAACGGCTGCGCGGTCACCGAAAGCAAAACGCTGTCGCGCGCCGCAAATTGTTTTCGTTCTTTGATTTCCGAGCGGACGCTGGCGATTTTCTGTCCGGCGCGCAAAACCTCAAAATCCAGTTTTTCACCAAGTGTGAACGGCAGATCGGCTTCGAGCGGTTGATTATCAAAATAAGGTTTCGGCGTCGGCTGCGGGCGCGGCGTCGGAACAATCACCGGCGTCGGCTGCGGAATCGTCGGCGGCACAACGACCGCCACCACGGGTTCGGGCTGCAGAATTTCAACACTGATCAGTTCGGCGCGCAATTCTCCCTGAGGCAGCTTTAAGCTCATCAAAACCGGCAGATGACGTTCATCGTCGCTCAAATAAATTTTGGCTTTGTAACGATTAAAGACTTTGTCGTCGGTTGAGATTTGAACGACAAAAGCGTTAAAAGCGCCGGTTGCGGTCGAAACGTTTTCGCGCCCCGAAACCTGCAGTTTAACGTTGTAAACTTTGTCGTTCTCCCAAACTTTGAGCGGCTGAACCGCAGTATTGTTAAAATCCAAATGCCGAATCTGATAAATCGCGGAAAGTAAATCGAAAACATTGGCGTCAGCCGCCGGCTGATTCGCAGGCAGATTGAGGGTTGGAATGACCATCTGATTTTCCGAAAAATCGCGACGCGCTTCGGTTTGTTTGCCATCGAGATACAAAATGCGAACGGCTCGCAGCGGCAAACTCGTTTCTCGATCAAGAAACGTGGTTAAATCGTCATTCAAATCAATCAAAGTTGATTGAACAATGCCGTTTGTCCGCACTCTGGCGCGAAGCACATTCGCAGTGCGCTCCGCCAGTTTATCCTGACCGGCGGCGTACAATTCAATTGTTCCGGCATCGGTAAAAGTCGCAAAAGATAAATTGTAAGTTAATTTTTCTCCCGTCGGAAAAGCCGGCGCGGCGGTCTGCGCCAGGGCGTTTGACATTGCTGTGACTAAGAGCAGCCAGATAAAAAATAAAAGCTTTTTCATTAAAACTGTGCGAAGTGATGTTAGAGCGGCTTCGAGTTGGCTTTATTAATCAAAGCCGAACTTCTAATCATACTCGGTTGGGCTGATAATTTCAGCTAAAATCTCATCGGCTGCCTTTTGTTTATTTGCCGCTTGTAAAATCGGTCTGCCGACAACCAGATAATCCGCCCCCGCTTTGATTGCTTGAGCAGGCGAAAGAGTTCGCTTCTGGTCATCGCGCTCGATTTTAGATTTTGGATTTTGGGTTTCGGATTCAAACCTGATTCCGGGCGTGACGATTAAAAAATCGTTTGGAGCATGATTTTCCGTTTTCCAGTTTTTAGCTTCAATTTTAATCGCGCTCGCTTCCTGCGGCGAAGCGACAACGCCGTCCAAACCGGATATTGCGGCCAGTTGAGCCAGTTTGAGAACCTGTGTTAGTGGGTCGTTATCAACTCCGACTTCTCTCAGAGTTTCAGCTTTTGAGCTTGTCAAAACGGTCACGGCGATGATTTTAGGTTGAATTAAATTTTCACGCACCGCCGTTTCACGCACGGCGGCAACAGTTCGTTC
Organism: Pyrinomonadales bacterium; assembly: GCA_038212235.1. Classification (GTDB taxonomy): domain Bacteria; phylum Acidobacteriota; class Blastocatellia; order Pyrinomonadales; family Pyrinomonadaceae; genus JBBQUS01. The sequence goes on along the minus strand of JBBQUS010000011.1, from coordinate 24,297 downwards.
CATCATCTCTCGTCCGCCGAAAGCGTGAACGTTGAACATCCAGACGCCAAGTCGGGCGGCTTCGACGCCGGCATTGGCGACTGTGTTTGGAATGTCGTGGAATTTGAGATCGAGAAAAATTTTAGCTCCGGCTTTGACTAATTCGCCGACAAACTGGCTTCCGGCGTGGGTAAAAAGCTGCATTCCGATTTTAAAAGCGCAGCCGGTTTCGCTTAATTCATCAAAAATTTCTCGCGCCTGCGCCGCTGTCGGCACGTCAAGTGCGACAATCAAAGGATTTTGGATTTTGCTCATAGCAATTTAGTTTGGGTTTTCGGAACCGACAGCATCTTGATACGAAGTTAGACTGCGCTGCTCAAAGATTTTGGCCAACCCGTCGTTAATGTCGCGGGCAATGGTCAGACCCTGGTAAACAAAGCCTGTGTAAAGTTGAACCAAGGAAGCGCCCGCCGCAATTTTTTCAAAAGCGTCTGAAGCCGTAAAAATGCCGCCGACGCCGATAATCGGCAGTTTGCCGCGAGTGAATTTATAAATTGTTTTGATGACGTGGGTTGATTTTTGGCGGATGGGCGCGCCGCTCAAACCACCCGCGCCGATTTTTTCAATGTTTGCCGCAACGGTTTTTAAATTGTCGCGATTGATAGTCGTGTTGGTTGCGACAATTCCGGCTAAATTTAATTTTAAGCAGATGTCGCAAATCGCTTCGATTTCACCGGTTGATAAATCCGGCGCGATTTTGACGAGCAAGGGAACTGATTTTTGGTTGTTTGACAGTTCGCCGTTGCGCTTTTGCAAAGCGGATAATAATTCGTCAAGCGCGTCAGCCTTTTGTAGTTCGCGCAGATTCGGCGTGTTCGGGCTTGAAACATTGACGACGATGTAATCCGCAATTTCGCGGGCGAGGTCGAAACTTTTGAGATAATCCTCAACGGCTGCTTCGACCCCAACAATTTTGCTTTTGCCGATGTTGATGCCCAAAATGCAGGGCGGACGATTATTTCTCAATCTTTCGACGACGCGCGCCGTGCCCTGGTTGTTAAATCCGGCGCGATTGATCAAAGCTTTGTCGGCAGGAAGGCGAAAAAGTCTCGGTTTCGGATTGCCCGGCTGCGGGTGAAAAGTCGTTGTACCGACTTCGACACAGCCAAACCCGAGCGCAGCCAGCTGCCTCGTGACAACGCCGTTTTTATCAAAACCGGCGGCAATCCCGATTGGATTTTCAAACTTCAATCCGAAACACTCAATCGCGCCAAACGGCGAACGGGCGAATCCGGCGGCGAATTTCTCCTGCAGTTTTTTGGAACCGAGACCGAAACGCAGCGATTCGAGCGCAAACTCATGCGCCGTCTCCGGCGGCAAACTGAAAAGAACGGGGCGCAGCCAATCGTAAATCGTCAATCGCGAATCGTGAATCGTGTTTTGCGGCATTGGCTCGAGTTGATGCAATTCTTGAAAATAACAGAAGAAAACAAAAAATTCGATTCGCCGATTGATGATTTACGATTCGCTCCTTTATTTGATACGATTTGCGGCAAGATGGCAGAAATAAACTTAACGGAAAAATCTCGAATCATGGACGGGGCGAGGATAAATCGCGCACTGTCGCGTCTGGCGTCAGAAATTGTTGAAGAAAACCAGGGCGTCAAGGATTTATATCTGGTCGGAATCCAGCGCCGCGGCGTGCCCCTCGCCGAACGTCTGGCAAAACGCATTGGCGATCTCGAAGGCACGCATCCGCCGCTGGGAATTTTAGACATCACGCTTTACCGCGACGATTTATCAACGGTGGGCGCCAATCCGATTGTTAACCGGACGCAGCTTGACGACGACATCGAAGACCGCAAAATCATTTTGGTTGACGACGTGCTTTATACGGGGAGAACCGTCCGCGCCGCGCTCGATCAATTAATGGATTACGGTCGCCCGCGCCGGATTCAGCTTGCCGTTTTGGTTGATCGCGGCAAAGAACATCGCGAGCTGCCGATTCAAGCCGACTATATCGGCAAAACCGTCCCGACCAAAAAGAGCGAAATCATCAAAGTCATGCTCAAAGAATTTGACGGCGAAGAAGCCGTCGGCATTTTTGAACGTCCATAGAAAGGGTTATGAGAATTAGCAAAATAAAAAGCGCACAGTTGTTTCGTTGGTTGTGGCGTATAAACGGCATCTTGATTTTGCTCGTTGGTGTAGGAATATGTGGAATTTTAGTTGTGGCTGCGTTTTCCGCTATCAAAGAGCGTTTTAGAACCAACAACAGAGATACTGTTAGAGTAATCATGCCAACTGGAGCGGCTGTTAAGCTTCAACTCAATTACGGCACGTTCGCCAAAATAGAGGGTACAAGCTATTTAATGTCGCCGCTTCGCTCTGAACAGGAGTATACAAATTTTGGTTATGGCAGCATGAAAGAGCAAAATAACACTGCCATCCGAAATTATTTTTTCTTTAACGTTGCTGATCAATCAACTCATTGGGCTTTACCACACAACGAATTTTTATTCGCAAATTGTGAGAAAATTTCACGAGAAAATAAGAAGGTCAAATATGAGGAGGAAAGCTTGCCGGTCGCAGCGATATACTACGAGATAATTAAAGCTGATTCAAACGGTGATGGAAAGATAAATACAGGCGACAAACGAACAATCTCATTTTCCGATGCGATAGGTGCTAATTTTATTGAGCTTATCCCGAATGTTGATGAAATATTGGGTAAAGAGCGTTTAAATGATGATGTTTTACTAATTTTTTATAAATCGGAAGGCAAAAGTTTGATTGCTCAAGTCAGCATTTCTGACAGAAAATTAATTGCGGCTAAGGAACTTCCGAAAATTTAGTAGTTTTTGAGCGAGCATGACTAAACCCTTCAAAAGAAAAGATTTACTTGGTATCCGCGAACTTTCTGCCGACGACATCGTTAAAATCCTAAACACGGCGGAAACCTTTCGTGATGTTTCGCGACGCGAGATCAAAAAAGTTCCGACCTTGCGCGGTCGCACCGTCATTAATCTTTTTTTTGAAGCTTCAACCCGCACCCGCACCTCGTTTGAAATTGCCGCCAAACGCCTTTCCGCCGATGCCGTTAATGTTTCGATTTCAAATTCTAGCGTGACCAAAGGTGAAACTTTGCTCGACACGGCGCGCAATCTCGACGCGATGTCGCCCGACTGCATTGTTATTCGTCATTCGTCGGCGGGCGCGCCGCATCAGCTCGCCCGATTAACGCGCGCCGCCGTCGTCAATGCCGGAGACGGCGCGAACGAGCATCCGACGCAGGCCCTGCTCGACGCAATGACAATCTTGGAGCGCAAAGGCACGATTGCCGGTTTGACGGTGGCAATCATCGGTGACATTTTGCATTCGCGCGTCGCGCGTTCAAATATTTATTTGCTCACCAAATTAGGCGCGCGAGTGTGCGTTTTCGGGCCGCGCACGCTGATGCCGCCGGATTTTCTGTATCTCGTCGAACACGGTTTGGAAGTCGCGCCAAACATCGAAAGCGCCTTAAAAAACGCCGATGTCGTGATGATCTTAAGAATTCAGCGCGAGCGAATGGACGCGGCTTATTTTCCGACTTTGAGAGAATATTCGGTGCATTACGGTTTGACCAAAGAGCGCCTGAAATATGCCAAGCCGGACGCGATTGTGCTGCATCCGGGCCCGATGAATCGCGGCGTCGAAATCGCTTCGGACATCGCCGATGATGAAAACCGCGCCTTTATTTTAAATCAGGTCGAAAACGGTTTGGCGGTCAGAATGGCGGTTTTATATCTCGTGACGGGCGGTGCGGTCGGCAGCGAACAGCAATAAAATGACTGAAACAAAAAATACAACTCTTTACCGTCCGACGGGTAAAAATGAACTTGCCTTAATTGCCGAAACTGGTTTTAGGGCGTTCCCGCCTCGCTTGCCGGAACAGCCGATTTTTTATCCTGTTTTGACGGAAGAATACGCCGTGCAAATCGCTCGCGACTGGAACGCAAAATATAATTCAGACAAAATCGGCTACGTCACGCGCTTTCAGGTTCGCACGGAGTTTCTTGCCGCCTACGAAATTCAAACCGTCGGCGGCGAGTTGTATCAGGAATATTGGATCCCGGCGGAGGATTTGGACAAGTTTAATGAAAATATTGTCGGGCAAATTGAAGTGATGGCGGAGTTTAAAGGCGAACAATGAAGCACAAAGATTTGCCTCAAAGATGGCTGGAAAAATTACAAAATCATTTAAAAGAAATCGGCTCAAAGTATAACGAACTATCAGCAGATGCGTTCAGTTACAAATTAAAAATTGAATTTGCCGATAGATCGTATGCCTTATTTCATTCCGCTTTCTATTGGATTGATGAAGAAGCCAAAGAAATAGCTGTATTTACTGAACATTGCGGTTACCATATTTTCCCTTTAATTGATACAAAACTTGAATTAGTTGATTTTAACGGAACAATTGTTAAAACGGACGACTATCGAATTGACTAGATGAAACTTTTAATATCGGGCGGGCATTTAATTGATCCGTCACAAGGACAAAACAGCGGGAAAAACGTGCTGGTTGAAAACGGGCGCGTTAGTGCCTGGCTTTCCGACGTGGACGGAGTGCCGGAAGGCGCAGAAGTTTTTGATGCGACTGGCCTGATTGTCGCGCCGGGTTTTATTGATCTTCATGTGCATTTGCGCGAGCCTGGGCAGGAATATAAAGAAACCATCGCTTCGGGCTGCGCGGCGGCCGTTGCCGGGGGGTTTACGAGCGTTTGCCCGATGCCGAATACTAAACCGATTAATGATAATGCGGCGATCACAAGGTTTATTATCGAACAAGCGAGGATTGCCGGACTCGCCAATGTTTTTCCGGTCGGCGCGATTACCAAAGGCTCGGACGGCTCGGAACTGGCTGAAATGGGCGAGATGAAAGCCGCCGGCGCTGTCGCCATGTCGGACGACGGGCGTCCCGTCCCGAACGCCGGAATGATGCGCCGCGCGCTCGAATACGCCAAAGATTTTGGCTTGGCAATTGTTGATCACTGCGAAGACAAATCTCTCTCTTCGGGCGGCGTGATGCACGAAGGTAGAATGTCTCTCCTGCTCGGTCTGAAAGGAATGCCCGCTCTGGCGGAAGATTTGGACGCGGTGCGCGACGTTTTACTGGCGGAAGCGACGGGCGGACATATTCACATCGCGCATATTTCGACAAAAGGCGCGGTTGAGATCGTCAGACGCGCCAAAGAGCGGGGAATTAACGTCACGGCCGAAGTCACGCCGCATCATTGGACTTTGACCGATGCCGTCGTCGAAGGCTACGACACCAACACCAAAATGTCGCCGCCGCTGCGCTCTGCAGAACATCTTGAAGCAATTCTCGAAGCCATTGCCGACGGCACGATTGACGCAATTGCCACCGATCACGCGCCGCATCACGCCGACGAAAAGGCTCTCGAATACGACCACGCGCCGTTTGGAATTACGGGACTCGAAACCGCCGTCGCGCTCGCGTTTGAAAAATTAGTTCATTCCGGAATCATCAATTTGCAGCGCCTGGTCGAAATGTGCGCGACCAATCCCGCGAAAATTTTTAACATTCCCGAACGCGGAACTCTAAAACCCGGTTCAATCGCTGACATCACGATTTTAGATCCTGATTTAGCGTGGACTTTTCGCGCGGCTGATTCAAAATCGAAATGCAAAAACACGCCGTTTGACAGTTGGACTTTTCACGGCGCGGCGGTTGCGACAATTGTCGGCGGAAAAATTGTGTATCAAAAGGAACGCTCATGAATTTAAAGAACATTCTATTTCTGGCCGCAGTTTTTACCTGCCTGGCAATTAATACTTTTGCCCAAGAGCCGAAAATTACTTCAATTTATACGTCTCTGGCCGATAAGAAATGCAAAACTTTGGAATCGAGCGCCGAAGATGCCGGTTCTTATCGCGGCCTGTGTCCAGGAACGGCCGGGTTCAAACTCGAATTGCTCGAAGGCGATTTGCGGCAAACAATCAACGTTATCGCGCCAAATAGGAAAAAGTTTGAGCTTAATTTATGGACAAATGTTTCCAGCGCATTTTCCTCCGTCGGAGATAAAGCCGAATGGCGCGTCGTGACAAAAAAAGGCAAAGTCACGCCCGTTGCTTTGATTGTCAGATTTAACGCCAGCGAAAACACGGAGAAACCCGACCAAACGACTTCTTATCTGGTCGTCAGCAAAATAACCGCCAGCGAAATTTGTGTGACGGATATCGTCAAGAACGGCGCCGATGCTAACTCGAAAGCGCGCGAGCTGGCGGAGGGCGCGACAAAAAAATCCTGCCGAACTTCCAAAGATTAAGAAATATTAAGATGCTGCCAAACCGCCGCTAAAATATTTTTCTACGGGATGCAACTTTGAAAACAGCTGCCGTTCTTAAATCAAATTTATTACGGAGGCTATTAATGTTCAATACATTTGCTAAGTTGCTGCTGGTTTTAACCGCAGCCGTTAGTTTTGTCGCTTGCACAAACGGCAATCAACCTGTCGCCAATAATCAAACGCGGACTAATTCCGCTAACACCACTTCAACCAACACAGTCAATGGAAATGTCGCAAATAACAAACCGGCCACAAATTCGGCGACCAACACCGTCAACACCAACACGGCTGCTAATTCCAACACCAGCGCGACCACAAACACCAACTCGATCAGCGTCGGCAATGTGACCAGAATTTCATTTGCCAAAGGCGCTACTTCCGGCACTACAAACGTCGTTTTGCCGCCGAACAGCGCCAAACAGTTTGCCGTCGAAGCAAACTACGGACAGAAAATCAAAGTTTCAACCGGGAGCAAAGATGCCGTCGTCAAATTAATCAGCGGCACCGACCGGCAAATCGAAAGTGCGGGCGGCGGTCTGATTTTAGAAGTTCAAACCAGCGGCGACGTGATTTTTGAAGTCAGAAATTCGACCGCTCAGGAAATAAAAACAACGGTGCGAGCCGAAGTTACCGGCGCTCGCTAACAACTTAATCCCTTTAAATTTCAATAAATTCAGGCGGCGGTTTGGCTTCAAAAGTAAGCCAGCCGCCGTTTGGATGATAAAAAGAGAGTTTGGCCGCGTGCAGGCACAAGCGCGAAAACTCACGTCCGCCGCGTTCGACATCGCCGAGAATCGGGAATCCGGCGTGGGCGCAGTGAATTCTTAGTTGATTGGTTCTGCCAGTCACCGGTTCGAGTTCAAGCAGCGTTAGTTGACCGGCGCGTCTTTCCAAAACCTGAAAATTTGTTTCGGCCGCTTTTCCCTCCGGCAAAACCCGCCAATGCGGTTTTTCGTCCGCCAGACGCCCAATCGGAGCAATTATTTTTCCAGCATCTTCCGGGACATCTCCGGTCACAGCCGCCAAATATCTTTTTTCGATCAATTTTCTCTCAAAATGTGAAGACAAAATTCGCAGCGCGCGTTCCGTTTTCGCCGCCACCATCAAACCCGAAGTTTGTTTATCAAGTCGGTGAACCAGACCGGGACGGACTGCTATTTTGGATTTTGGATTTTGGATTTTGGATTCATCTTGTTCTTGGGTGATTTCGCCGTTCTGCCGAAATTTATTCAAGTGAAAAGCGAGAGCGTTGGCGAGCGTGCCGGTTTTAACTCGATGAGTCGGGTGAACGAGCATTTCGGCAGGTTTATTGACGACGATAATTTCCGCGTCTTCAAAAACAATGTCGAGCGGCAATTCCTCGGGCAGCATTGCGGTTTGCGCCGAGTCATCAATTTCAATTTCGATTAAATCGGCTTCCTGTAATTTCCTGCCGACAGGAGCGACAGCACCGTTGACCAGACAAAATCCGCTGGCGATTTGTCCCGCGAGATACATCCTGCTCAATGTTCCGATGCTTTCGAAGATAAATTTATCCAGCCTCTTTCCAGCGCACGTTTTATCAATCTGAAATCTGAGTTGAATTAACACACATTGATTTTTACGCAGGAATGACTCGAATGGCAAAGAAAAGCGGTTCGGGAGTCAGCGAACCGCACAAATATTCAAGTTGGAGTAAATCTTAAAAAAGCTATTCGCTCATTTCAAATGCAAGCTCTGAGGATGGATTCAAATTAGCAGAGATCGGCGTTTCCGATGTCGCGCGAGAAGTGGCCAGAACACTGGTTACAGCGTAAACATAAGCCGTCTCGCCGTGTTGAGTAACGTCTAAGCCTGAGACTTCTTCGGTTTCGGCAACTCTCAGTCCGAGCGTTAGATCAACAAATTTCAGAATGATAAACGACGCTCCGCCAGCAAACAAAACAGTTAAACCGACGGCAATCAGTTGGTTAAGAACCTGCGCCGGATTTCCGTCAACGTAACCTACCGGCAGTGCATTTCCACTAGCGTCTTTGAAAATCGGATTGATCGCGCTGGTAGCGAAAACGCCCGTCAAAATGGCGCCGAAAATTCCCGCCGCTCCGTGAATTCCGAAAACATCGAGAGTGTCATCGTAACCGAGTTTTTCTTTGACAAATGAAACCATTAGATAACAGACAATGCCCGAGATCGCGCCGATGGCGAGCGCCGCCATTGGCGTCACAAATCCGGCGGCAGGCGTGATGCCGACAAGTCCGGCCACCGCGCCGGAAATTGCGCCGAGCATCGTTGGTTTACCATTTCTCGCCCAATCTATTACAGTCCAAGTCAGCATCGCGGCGGCAGCGGCAAAATGCGTGGCGACGAATGCGCTGGTTGCGAGCGAACCGGCTGACAGCGCGCTCCCGGCATTGAATCCAAACCAGCCAACCCACAACAATGCCGCTCCGATGGCGCTCAAAACCAAGTTGTGCGGAGTGTTGTCGCCAGTATTTAATCTTTTACCGAGCACAAGAGCGCAAACCAGAGCCGAAATGCCGGAAGAGATGTGAACTACCGTTCCACCGGCAAAATCGAGAGCCGGAATGACGCCGCCGAGCGAGGCGTTAAAATAGCCGCCTTTGCCCCATACCAGATGCGCCAGCGGAAAATAGACAAACGTCGTCCAGAGCGCGGTAAAGGCCAGCATTGATTTAAATTTAATTCGTTCGGCGAAAGCTCCGGTAATCAGCGCGGGCGTGATAATGGCAAACATCAGTTGATAAATCATAAATGTTTGCTGCGGAATCGTTGCAGCGTAATCCGCATTTGGTGCGCTGCCGACATTGGCAAGAAACAGGTACTGCAATCCGCCGACAAACGGCGTCCCTTCTGAAAACGCCAGGCTGTAACCAAAAATTGCCCACAAAAGCGTGACAACGCCGGCCAGAATAAAGCTTTGGAGCATAGTCGAAAGCACGTTTTTGTGCCTTACTAATCCGCCGTAAAACAAAGCCAAACCCGGTATTGTCATCAGCAGAACCAGCGCCGCGCAGAGCAGCATCCAGGCATTATCAGCATTTGATTGAGAACCGGCGGCGGCACTCTCCAGTTTCTCGAGACGCGCGGCAACGTCCCCCTCCTGACTGAAAGCCAAATTCGGAACCAATAAAATCAAGCCTAAAACAGTAAATTTAATCTTTGAGATCATTCCAAACTCCTTGATTTATTTATCTCTGATAATTATTAAATTGATTTATGCACAAAAACCTAAAACAAATATCGTGCCTCGTCTGGTAAAGACTTGTGTGAACTAAGTTTGCCGCATCGTCTGGATTGCTGAACTACTCGGTCATTTGCTCATTCCTACAAAGATGTAGTAAATTTAGAGCGGAAAAACAAATGTGTTAGATCTAAAATGAGCCAGCTAAAACAAGTCGAACCATTCTTAACCGACAGTGAGCCATTTTCCGTTTTAGGGGAAATCGGCAGTGCACTTGCCGCCTCCAACAGCCCGAAAACGTCATTTTCCAAAGCTCTCGACATTATTCGCGAGCAACTGGAAGCAGTTAGAAGTTTCGTAATTTTGTACAATAATTCAAATGACAAATTGCAGCCGTTCGCTACTAACGGTTTGAGCATCAGCGAGTTTCGACGACTTGAGAGTAAAGCCGAAAAGAGCTTTATCGGCAATGTTTTTCAGAGCGGCAAAACGGTAATTGTGCCGCGTACAGATTTGGAACAAACATTTTTGTCAGCTTTTGAATTACAAAAGGACAAAAAAGTCAAAACGAGCTGTATTTGTGTTCCGGTCGTTTTGGGAAATCGGGCTTTGGGAGCTTTTGGAGTAGAATTTAAGTATCAAAGCGAATGTAATTACGAGGCTGTTGGAAACTATTTCTCAGTGATAGCTTCGATGATTGCTCAAACTCTCAAAGTCGAACGCGCCATTCAAACGGAGAAGGATAAATTGCTGGTTGAAAATTCGCATCTCAGGCAGGAACTGCGTGAAAAATATGATTTTACGCAGTTGATTGGCAGTTCGAGCGCCATGCGGCGAGTTTACGATCAGGTTGCGCAGGTTGCGCGAGCAAACACTACGGTTCTCTTGCGCGGCGAAAGCGGAACCGGTAAGGAGTTGATTGCCAATGCGATTCACTACAATTCGCTCCGGTCCAAAAAACCGTTTGTCAAAGTCAGCTGCGCGGCTTTGCCGGAAACGCTGATTGAATCGGAGCTTTTCGGATATGAAAAAGGCGCTTTTACGGGCGCTCAAGCCAGAAAAAAGGGGCGCTTTGAGCTGGCTGAAGGCGGAACGCTTTTTTTAGATGAGATCGGGGATTTATCGCCGCAAACACAGATCAAGCTTTTGCGAGTGATTCAGGAGCGCGAGTTTGAGCGGCTGGGCGGAACGGAAACTGTCAAAGCCAATGTGCGACTGGTGGCGGCGACCAATAAAAATCTGGAAGAAGCCATTGCAGACGGCACTTTTCGCGAAGATTTATTTTACCGGCTAAATGTCTTTACGATTTTTTTGCCTCCGCTCAGAGAACGCAAAGCCGATATTCTGCTGCTGGCCGAATATTTTGTGGAAAAATACGAACGCGAACATGGCAAGCACATCAAGCGGATTTCCACTCCGGCGATAGATATGCTCTCGAGCTATCATTTCCCCGGCAACGTTCGCGAATTGGAAAACGTAATTGAACGGGCGGTTATTATCTGCGACGGAAATGTGATTCACGGGCATCATCTGCCTCCCACCCTGCAAACAGCTGATGTGACCGGCACCGTCACGCGCATTTCGCTGGAATCGGCGGTCGAAGCATTTGAACGCGATTTAATTTCGGACGCGCTCAAAACCACTCGCGGGAATCGCGCCAGAGCCGCCAAACTGCTGGATACGACCGAACGCATCTTCGCTTATAAAGTCAAGAAATACGGCATCGAACCGCGTCGCTTTCGCAGTTAAAAACCGCCGGTCAAATTTGTCTTTGCGGCTCTCTGATAGTTTGGATTTTGCAAAGTCAGCGAGGAACTCTAACATTGTAATTAAATGGACTCGCTTCAAAACATCGAATTACTAACGCGAAATTTGCCCGACCCGGAAAGCGCCAGGCGTTTTTTTGCGCAACTGCAGGAACGTCATCCGGCCGAAGCCGGCAAATTGTCGCGTTCTAACAAGCGTGGTTTATTATCGGATATTCTGGCGCTGGCGGCGTGGAGCCCATTTTTGGCGACCACGATGCTGCAGCACAAAGATTATTTTGCCTGGCTCGAGCGAAAACGCGGGAACGGACAAATTCCCTCAAAAGAAGATTTACTCGAATCACTCGCCAGATTTTCAGCGACAAATTCGCAGCTTGATCCACACGTTTTGCTTTCGCGGTTTCGCCGCCGCGAGTTGCTGCGAATTTATTTGCATGATATTCGCCGACTTGCCACAACCTCAGAAATTACCACGGAGCTTTCAAATCTGGCTGATGCGATTCTTGAATTCGCTCTCAAAATAGCCAGTCAGGAACTGGAAAATCGCTACGGCGCGCCGCTTGAAACTGACGCGCGCGGTCGAGGGCGAAGTACACTTTTTAGCATCGTCGCGCTTGGCAAACTCGGCTCGCGCGAACTCAATTATGCTTCGGACATTGATTTACTTTTTCTTTACTCAAGCGCTGGCACTACTTCCGGGATAGGAACTCGCGGCGGCGTCACCAACAAAGAATTTTTTGTCAAACTGAGTGAACGCGCGTCAAAAATCGTCGGTCAGGCTGCAGGCGAGGGTGCGGCCTATCGCGTGGATTTACGACTGCGACCGTACGGACGCGTCGGGGCTCTGGCAATTTCAGTGAGCGAAGCCGTTGACTATTATCAAAAAGCCGCGCGTGATTGGGAGCGGCAAGTGCTGCTCCGCGCGCGCAGCGCAGCCGGTGACGAACAAGCTTTTAGGGATTTTTACCGGAAAGTTGAAAGCAGCGTTTACCGTCCGAACATTTCCGTTCCGGACGCGCTCGAAAGCGTTCGGCTGTCAAAACAGAAAATTAACCGGGAACACGCCGCTGAAAATGGTTTTAACGTTAAGTTGGGCGGCGGCGGGATTCGCGAAATCGAATTTATCGCACAGGCTTTGCAGCTTGCTTACGGCGGCAACGACGAATGGCTGCGAGTTCCGCACACTTTGATTAGTCTGAGTCGTTTGGCTGATCGCGGGCATATCCGTGACCGTGAATTGACCGAGCTTTCAGATGCATATTTTTTTTTACGCTCTCTCGAACATCGCCTGCAAATGGAAAACGGTTTGCAAACGCACGTCGTTCCGGACGACAAAAAGAAACGTGAATTAATCGCTCAAAAAATGGACTGCCCCGGCCTGGAGGAATTTGATCGAACGCTGCTCTCGCACACCAAAAACGTCAGCAAAGTTTTCAAGCGCGTTTTTGAAAATCATCCTTTGTCCTTAGTTCATCGTCCGTCGTCACCAATTGAGCATTCATCCACTGAGCGCGGGTCACTGTTAAAAAGCGCCGAACCACGGACTAAGGACGAAGGACAAAAAACTAACTTAGAAGAATTTTGCGAAATCTCCACGCATTTTGCCGAAATGCTGGCGGCAAACCCTCAACTGGGTGACAGTTTGCCGAGCGAAAGGGAAGAAATTACCAACGTCAATTACGTTCAGTCTCTAGCCAAAACCGTCACTTCAGCTCTCAGTTTCCGCGAAGAGCTGGCCGCTTTGCGCGCGCTCTGGAGCAAATTTTACTTGCAAATTGCCGCTCTTGACGCTTTTGAAAAAATCGAAATGCGCGAGGCGAATCGGCTCCAAACCGCACTCGCCGAAGCAAGTTTATCAGCCGCGCTGATGATTGTTCGGAAAGAACTCGCTCGCAAATTTAATCAAGCGCCAATTCCCCATTATCAACTACCTCTGGCAATCTTAGGACTTGGACGACTCGGCGGACGCGGAATGGATTACGGTTCCGATTTGGATCTGGTATTGATTTATGACGAAACGCAGAATTTGCCGTTTTCAAATTTAACTCACGCTGAATTTTACGGCCGGGCGGCGGAAATTTTAGTCACCGCGCTCTCCAGTTTGACGCGCGAAGGTTATCTTTACCGGGTTGATTTGCGGCTCAGGCCCGACGGCAAAAACGGAGCGACAGTCAACGGCAAAAACGCCTTTCTGAATTATCTGGAAACGCGCGCGGCAATTTGGGAACTGCTTGCCTACGTCAAACTCCGCGCTGTCGGCGATGATTTTGCCGCGCAAGTTGAAACTGCAGCTAGCAATATTATTTACGCCAGAGCGAAGCAATACGAAATTTCAAATCTAAAATCTGAGACCAGAAAAATCCGCGATTCACTCGAACAGCAAAAGGCTCAGGGAGCGCGGCGCGGCGAAATTGACATTAAACACGGAGCGGGCGGACTGCTTGATATTTATTTTGCCGTCCGTTTTCTGCAGCTGCGCGATTCTGTTTTTGATCAGGATGAAAACCGGACTACGAGTTTTACTTTGCAAAGACTGCGCGCGTCTGGTTCGCTCGATCACGAAGACTTTGAGATTTTAAGCAGCGGCTATGACTTTTTGAGAAAGCTCGATCATGCTTTGCGACTGGTCTCAGGCCGCTCGACGCGCCTTCCGCATCTTGGCAATCCGCTCCTGTCCAAAATTGCGGCGCGCCTCAAATATGATTCGACCGTTCAGTTGGTTGGGGATGTCTCAATTCATCTGGCGAATGTTCGCGCAACCTTCGAGAAAATCTTAGCCTGACCCGTGCCAAGCTTTTGGTCATCAAGAATAATTCACTGTGACAGTTAAAAAAGTGTCACAACCCACACCAATGTCGGCATTTAGACTGCTAATCTCGCATTTTGAAAGGAAGGAGTCTGGAATGAAAATCGAGGTTTTTACAAAAGCAGTTTTGGTTTTACTTGTGTTGCTGGCATCGCTCGCCACGATTAACGCGCAGGAAGTTTTGACTAACGCGCAAATCATTGAGATGAGCAAAGCCGGTTTGGGCAATCAACTGATCATCTCAAAAATCAACTCGACGGCGGGAAATTATGACGCTTCGGCCAATGCTCTCGTCATGCTCAAAAATGCCGGTGTCGAAAACGCAGTAATATTTGCGCTGCTGGCCGTTTCCAATAAAACCGACAAGCAGAATTTCAATATCACCGAACAGACGACGCCAAAACCGATTGTCAAACCCGATGCAGTCAAAACATCCGCCCGGTTGCTGCGCGAAGCGCACACCATCATCCTTGCCAAACACTCACTTTTCCCGTCTTTGAGCGATCTGGAAAGCTCTGTCTTAAAACGTCCCGGCTGGGCGCCGTTTAATCTCTCAATTATCCGCAATCGCAGTGAAGCCGATCTGATTGTCGAGATAAATCATGAATTTCTCACGCATTATAATTTTCGCGTCGTTGATGCCAAAACGGGTAAAGTTCTGACGGCCAGCGGCGTTACAAGTCTTGGCGGAGCGCTGGCCGGAAACGTCGCCGAGAAACTCATTAAACGCCTGAATGAAGTTTTGGCAAATAATTAAAACCAGTTTTATCTCAACAATCTTAAAATATTTTATTTTTGGCGAAAAACTTTGCAAATATTGATGGTTATGACTTACAATAGCCGCGTTTTTGAAGCTTTTCGTCAAATATCTATTTGGCTGAAAGTTTAAAAACAAATTCAGTCGTCTCCCTGATTGATAGAATCTGATTCTCGTCGAACATTTAACACAAGACCAAATTCTGAGGAACGTTGTAACTATGAAACTCGATAAATTTACGGGCTTTCTGATGATTGTCCTTTTTTGTTTGATGGCCGTCTTCGCCGTCAATGCCCAAGACACGATGACAAATGCGGAAGTCATCAGAATGGCGAAAGCGGGATTTAGCGCGCCTGTTATCCTCGCCAAAATAAAATCAACGCCGGGTAAATACGACTTGTCGCTCGATTCGATGATTGCCATGAAAAAAGAAGGTGTCAGCGATGATGTTGTGGCGGCCATGCTCGAAGCCAACAACCGCGTTAACGGCGGGGCGGCGGTAAATCCGACCGCCGGCTCCGGCAGCCCGATGAATTCGAGTGATCCTCTCGCCCCCCATGGATTCGGAATATATCTGTTTGAAGAAAGAGAGGGAGCCATGCAAATGACGCAGTTATCACCAAACGTTTCAGCGCAAAACAGAACGGGCGGAATGTTTACTTCTTCGATGACTTACGGCATCGGTAAAGTGAAAACCAAAGCCAATCTGCCCGGCACTGCGGCCAAACTCCAAGTCAAAAGCTCAAAACCTGTTTTCTACTTCTATTTGGATACAAAAAGCGGCGGAATGAACACTTCGAGCGGTATTCCTTCGACTCCGAACGAATTTGCACTGGTTAAATTTAATGTTCGCAGCGACAACCGCGAAGTCACTATCGCCAAAGGCAACGCGTTTGGCACTAAAGGCGGACTCTCTGATGAATACGTCAAAGCCTTTGACGTAGAAAACGTTGCGGAAGGAGTTTTTAAAATTACTCCCAAAGATAGTTTGCCTGCCGGCGAATATGGTTTTTACCTGATTAACTCCGGCAGTTCAAATGCGAACGCTGCGGTCGGCTCAAAATTCTTTGATTTCGGCATTAATCTGCGCTAAGCGCTGGCGTTTCGCGCGGTTTCCTCAAACCAGCATTTTGGACAAAATAAATGCCGCTTTCGTTCGTCGGATGAGTATTCGGCGGAGAGCGGCATTCTCTCTGCCAAAATCTTTTCGTCGGCGGTCAATTCCGGCCAGGTTTTCATGTGCCCGACGCGGCAGCGCCGACAAATATTCTCTTGATAATTATTGTTCATCGTTTACGTTTGATGCTCAAATAGTTATTATCAACGATAGCTTTTCCGAAATCTACTTTCTAAGGAACTTAAACTTCTAAAGATGAAGCAACTTTTGTTTGTCTGGCTGTTTCTCGTCTCTTTGTGTTCTTTTGCCGTCGCTCAAAAAGAAGAACCGAAATTTGATTTTTACACCCGCGCTCCCTATCGCGAAAACGTTCCGCGCCCGCAATCACTGCTTCGCTATGATGTCGGAGATTTTCATACGACCTACGCACAGATGGAATCCGTCATTAACGCGATTGCTAAAGCCGCGCCTGACCGCGTGCGTATTTACGACATCGGCGAAACCAATGAACACCGGATGCAGCACGTAGTCGCCATTTCGTCGCCGGAAAACATCAATCGCCTTGACGAAATCAAAGGCAATCTGGCGCGTCTGGCCGACCCGCGAACGACCGACCAAAATGCGGCCAATCAAATCACGCAAAACACGCCGCTTGCGGTGTGGCTCGCTTATACCATTCACGGCAACGAATCTTCGTCGTTTGAAACAATGATGCAGGTTATCTATCAACTCGCCGCATCGGACGAACCGGCGACACAGGAAATCCTGAAAAATACGGTTGCTTTGATTGTCACGGGCGAGAACCCGGACGGACACGAGCGTTTTGCGACCTGGTACAACTCGGTCGCGGTCGGCGACGCTAACCGCTCGGCGCTCGAACATCGCGAGCCGTGGAGCGTTTACGGGCGTCTGTCGCATTACCGGATAGATTTAAACCGCGACAACATCGCTTCGACGCAAAAGGAAACGCAGAACTTACAGCGCGCTTTTCTGGATTGGAACCCGCAGGTTTCCGCCGATTTACACGGCCAGCCTTCGCAGTATTTTTTTCCGCCCGATGCGCTGCCGATTAATCCGAATCTGCCGCAGCCGGTGACAAATAAATGGCTCGATACGTTCGGGCGCGCCAACGCTGCTCAGTTTGACTCGCGTCTCTGGGATTATTACGTGCGGGACGTTTTCGATCTTTTTTATCCGGGTTACTGGGATTCATTTCCGGCTTTGAACGGAGCGACGGCAATGACGTATGAAACCGACGGCGGCGGTTTTAAGGGTTTGCGCTGGACGCGCGAAGACGGGACGATTTCGACTTTCCGGAGCTCGATTGCCAAACATTTTGTGACCTCGATGACCACGCTCGAAACCGCCTCGCGCAACCGGGAACAGCGGCTTCGCGATTTTTACGATTTTAAGTGGACAGCAGTCGAAGACGGCAGAACCGAGCGGATGAAACGGATCGTGATTGTGCCGGATAAAGACCCGGTCAAAGCCGCCGAGTTAGTCGAAATTCTGCGCCGCGACCACATCGAAGTCAAAGTCGCGAACGGAAATTTCCGTTCGGCCACGGCGCATTCTTACGAAACCAAAAACTCGTCGGTCGAAACGCGTCAGTTTGCTGCAAACGTTTACATAGTTGACTTGGCTCAGCCGCAAAAAAGATTGGCGAAAGCTCTGCTCGAACAGGACACGCCGCAAGACCGCGCGTTTGTTGAGGACGAAATCGGCAAATTTAAACGCAACGATTTGCGCGGCAAAAACGCGCAGCGAGAAGATTATCGCTTTTACGACATTACGGCCTGGAATCTGCCTCTGGCCTTTGGGCTCGATGCTTACTGGACGGAAGACGCCGCACCGGTTTCGGGAGCCAATCCGGTCACGGACGAATATCTGGCCGGCGTCAAATCGGGCCGTGTGGCGGGCGGCGGCGGACGCGCGGCTTATGCCTACATTTTTGGCTATGAAACCGACAGCGCGCCGATTCTCGCTTACCGTTTAGAGAAAGAAGGGTTTCGCGTCAGCGTCGCCACTAAACAGCTCAATGCGGTCGGTCGCAACTGGCGACCGGGAACATTCGTCGTTCGGCTCTCGCGCAATGACGAGCGGGTTCATGAAGCGATTGACCGGCTTTCAAAAGAACTTGGCGTCGTTGTCACCCCAATCAGCACCGGCTTTCAGGACGAGGGCGATACCGGCATCGGCGGCGAAAACGTGGTGGCTTTAAAACTTCCCAAAATTGCCATTGCCGCCGATGAGGGCGTTGATCAAACATCCTACGGCTCGATTTGGTGGACGCTCGACCGTTACGGCGTGTCGTTTACACCGATGACTTTTAGTAATTTACGTTCCTCGAATTTGCAGGATTACAATGTCGTGATCATTCCGGACGGAGCGCCGAGCCGTTATTCGGCGGTTTTAAACGGCCTGAAAGAGTGGGTTAATAATGGCGGAACGGTCGTCTGCGTCAAAGGGGCGGCGGTGGCGGCGGCCTTAAAAGATGTCGGGCTGACCAGTTCCAGATTAGTCGGAACGACGGACGACGATCAAAAACCGCCGCCGGTCGAAGAATCTCGCCGCACCGAAGCCGAAGCCGCGCCGAGCCCGAGCCCAATTCCAAAGGCTCCGCCCGCCGGAAATAAAAAAACAAATCCGCAAACACCGAACGTCCCGGTTGATGCTTCACCAAATGCGGTTCCGCAGCCGCTGACCAGCGATAAATCGGATTATTCGGCTCCTATTTTGCCGCCGATTGCTTCGCCGTCAGCCAACGCCGGAAAAGTGCCGGAAGGCGTGCCGGGAGCGATTATGCGCGCCAGTATTGACCGCACTACGTATCTGACTTACGGATTGCAGGCGCAGGAAACATTGCCGGTTTTACTCTCATCAGGCTACTTTTTCCGCCCGTCAAAAGAAGGCATCAACGCCCTTGTTTTTGACCCGAATCCGAAGCGGCCTTTAACAATGTCCGGCTTTGTCTGGGAAGGAAACACGGAAAAGCTGCTCAAAGGAACGGCTTACGTGATTGACGAACCGACCGCGCGCGGACACGTTATTTTGTTTGCCGAAGAACCGTTTTTCCGAGGGATTTTTCGCAGCACATCGCGGGTTTTCTTTAACTCGTTAATCCTCGCGCCGTCAAATTAGTGAATAGTAAAATAGTGAATCGTCAATAATCAATAGTGAATCGTGTCTTATTTCTTTACTATTAACTACTGACGATTCACTATTTACTAAATTGATATGTTTAAAATAAAAGCCGCTTACAGCGAGCAATTTGAAGTCAAAGCGAAAGCTGAGAGCGTTCGCCGGTTTTTTGCCGACACGCGCCAGTTTGTCGAGCTGATGCCGAATATCGAAAGCATTCGCGCCGAAGCGGACGGGACGGCTCGCTGGACGATCAGAGCGGAAATACCCCTCCTCGGAGCGATGATTGAAAGCTTCGCCGTGCAGCTTTCGGAAAACAGCGAAAATCTGATCGAATACACTCCGGCGGCAGCGGAAACCCAAAATTATCTGCGTTACGCGGCGGATTTTGAGGAACGCGCGGCTGGCAAAACGACCGTCAACATTTCACAAACAGTAGAGCTGCGCAGAGAGAAAGCCTCGGATTTACATTTTTTGGCCGGACTCGCCGGCGAAAAAATTATCAGCCAGCAAATGCAGTCGCGAGTGGCGACGATGATTAAAACTTTTCTCGAAAAAGCAAAAAGCAGATTGGAACAAAAATCATGAAAAATCTAACGAACCTTTTTATTGCGGCACTTTTCTTAGTCAGTTTAGCGGCGGCGGCGTTCGGACAAGTCCAAACCCCGCGCGAATCGCAGCGTGGCGAAGTCGTTCAAGTCGTCGGCGACGCGCGCATTGCCGTTGTCTATCATCGCCCAAATGTTAAAGGGCGCGAAATATGGGGCAAACTCGTGCCGTACGGCGAAGTTTGGCGCACCGGCGCCAACGAAAACACGACTTTTGAAACAAGCGAAAATATCAAAATCAACGGTCAGGATTTGCCCGCCGGAAAGTACGGTTTGCACACGATTCCGGGGCGAGACGAATGGACAATTATTTTCAGCAAGAAAAATGACGAATGGGGAAGCTTTACCTACAAGCCGGAAAACGATCAGCTGCGCGTCAAAGCCAAACCCGAAACCGTCGCAACTTCGCGCGAAACGATGATTATTGATTTCGATTCGGTCGCGGCGACGACAGCGACAGCGGCCATTTGCTGGGAAAAGCTGCGCGTGCCTTTGACGATTGATGCCGGAGACGTTAGTTCGCGCGTGCTCGTCAGACTTCGCGACAACATTGCCAAATCAAGCGCGGGCGACGCCGATACGCAAACCGGCGCGCGAATGATGGCGGCAAATTTTGTGCTGGATAATAAAATGAAAACCGCGTATCTGGAAGCCGGACAGTGGATTGATGAATCTTTGAAAAACCGACAAGCTTTCGGCACTCTGCGCGCCAAGGCTCGTCTTTCCGCCGAAACCGGAAATTATAAAGATGCCGCAATCTACGGCGATAAAGCAATCGCGGCAGGCAAGGCCGCTAAACCCGCCGTCAACGCCGAAGCCCTGGATGAGTTTGAAAAAACCGTGGCAGATTGGAAAACCAAGCAATAAAACTTGGCCAGTCTAAATCTAAAAAAAGTGCGGACAGCATTGTTCGCACTTTTTTTAATTATTCAAATCATCAATTTGCAGTCCAATCGGTGCGGCGCCTGCGCCTTTCACCGCATCCATAACTTTGACGACCTGGCCGTAAGCAATTGAACGCGGAGCTTTGATAAAAACTGTTTTCTCAATTTTCTCGTCGTCCGACAAATTTGTTCGTCGAACCGAATCTTCTCGAAATACACCGTTTTCTTTGCGAGCCTGAAAGACGCGTGAAAGTTCACCTGAGAGCTGGCTTAAATCATCAATTGCTCCAACTGCGTTTTTATTAAGTTTGATCTGTAAATCTTTGTCAATCGTGACGACCAGCGCCAGAGGGCTTGGATTAGCAACATCACCTGTCGGCTCGCTTGGGATTTTAGCCTCGAAACGGCTCGCTTTGAGCGGCGAGACGACCATAAAAATAATCAGCAACACCAGCAGAACATCAATTAGCGGGGTGATGTTGATATACGGCGACGGGTCTGTTTGCCTGTTGTTTTCGCTCATTTGTCTAAACTCCTTATCTCAAGAGTTAGACACGGACGCGAGCGAAAAGTTCCGCGCTTTTGGAGAATTAAAATTGTTGGATTCAATTCTAAGCCGTTGTCGCGGTTTCCAGTGCCAGAATGTCTGCAATCTTATCGTTGATGGCGCTGAGCGCGCTAAAACCGGGCAGTTGTTCCATCCGGCGCGTAATGTGTTTGTCTATTGTCTCTAAACCGGTCGCATCGCCAAAAAGCGTCGCGACGGTGCGGTTGGCATCGGTTACAGACTTAATTCCCTGGCCGACCGGAACCCAAAATTTATCAATCACAAAACGCGCTAGAGTTTGAGCGAAATGTGAATTTTGCAGTTCGAGGCGAGCAATTTGCCAGTAAAATTGGGTGTGAATTGATTCTTCGCGCATTACCGCCCGCAAAATTTGCGTTAAAACCGGATGATCGGCCAGCTCAATCAGCCGCCGGTAGCCTTGCAGCGTGGACATTTCATTAACCGCGCCGTAGGTCATATGCGCGGCGGTAAACGAGCGCCCGACGCAATTGGTCAGAAGCGAGATGATTTGAGAATTTACCTTGTAGCTAAACGGAATCTGTCTTTTGGTCGCGGCCTTCCAGTTGTCGTCGGTTTCTACTCCGGCTTCGTTTAAAAACCGGTTAATCAGTTCACCGTGCGTTAGTTCTTCAACTCCCCAGCGCTCCATAAATTTGCTGATCACGGGATCCTTGCCGGTCGGCGTACGTTTGAGATGGTCGTAGTAAACTTCGGTCAGCGTTTCAACGTCGCGCATGTAAAGCAGCACGGGAACAAACTTTTTGTTGAGAGGATAACGCCTGACTTCGTCCCAAGCAATATCGCTAATAAACTTTTCATTTAAAACAGAGGGCTGTTTTTCGTACCAGTTCAACACGTCTCGGTTGGTTTCAAAAATCATTTTTTCCTCAAAAAATTGTGGTTGTGAGCTGCCTTAATCAAGATACGACTAAGCTTAGGCAATCGGATTGAATTACAAATGTTTAAAATAGAAAAAATAAAAAAGAGATTACCGAGTCAACATCGCGGTTTAACTTGTCTAAGAAGACTAAACTGGCTTTGTTTTAGCTGTTTTAGTTATCTGACAAACTGAACATTGTTCCCTTAGGAAAAACCTTTCTGGTTGTCATTTAATATCAGAGATGATTAAGATAATGGTTTATGAGTAGCGAAGCCAAAGCCTCGAACGCGCCGTTAGCCGGCGCGTTTATCAACGCCGCGCTGGCCGCCATTAAGATTGTCGGCGGTTATGTCGGTCACTCCGGCGCACTCGTGGCCGATGGTGTCGAATCCTGCACGGATGTCGTCAGCTCCCTCGTTGTCTGGGGCGGTTTGCGGGTTTCGGTAATTCCCGCCGATGAAAATCACCCATACGGACACGGTAAAGCGGAACCGCTGGCTGCCGCTGTCTCTTCGGTCGCCCTGCTGGTTGCCGCAGTGCTGATCGCGTTTGAGAGCATCAAGCAGATTATGACTCCGCATATCACGCCGCGCTGGTATACGCTGCTGATTCTGGCGGGCGTAGTCGTTGTCAAATATTTTCTCTCGCGCTTTGTTTCGAGCGCCGGACAAGAGGCCGAAAGCAGCGCGCTCAAAAGCGATGCGCTGCATCATTTGTCAGACGCGCTAACCTCGCTGGCCGCCTTTATCGGCATTTCGATTGCGCTCATCGGCGGCGCGGGTTATGAAAGCGCGGACGATTGGGCGGCGCTCGCGGCTTGTTTAATTATTTCCTATAACGGGCTTCAGATGCTCAAATCAGCGGTTGACGAAGTTATGGACGTGGCTCCTTCGACCGAATATGAAAAGAAAATTAGAGCCGTCGCCAGCAACGTCGAAGGAGTCATTGACATCGAAAAATGCCGCATTCGCAAAAGCGGACTGCAGCATTTAATTGACATTCACGTCGAAGTCAACGGCGATTTATCCGTTCGCGAAGGTCACGAAATCGCGCATCGGGTCAAAGATACTCTGCTTGCCTCAGAACACCGAATTGCCGACGTTCTGGTTCATATTGAACCTCACGCTTAGAGATTTAAGGCAAAAATTGAAACGGAACAATGTTTAGACAACAATTTGTTGCCAATTGTCAGATCGAATCTGTCATCGAGCAAAATTACGAGGAAACGCAAAAAACATCGCCGTGAGAGCGCAGACGACGCAGCTGCCGAGCAAAATTAGCCCTATCGGATTTAGTTCAAAACGCCCCATTCCATTAATCGTTTGCCAAAAGGCGTAGAGAGTTGCGAGAGCTATTGCGAAAAAAATCAGCCAAACTGATCTCTTGCGATTACTCAAATTTGAATTAAACAGCCGCAGTAAAAACAGCGTGACCGGCAAAATCTGCAGCGCATGGAGCGGCATCCCGTGAATAAATTTCGGCACGCCGTTCGGAGCGACTATGGTCGGGTTGCCGCCGGCGTTAAGCGTCAGATTGCCGTAAATTGCCACGCCAAAACCGAGCACACAGGCGATTGACAAAGCAACCATTCCGAGCCGGAGCGAGAGCAGCCAATCCGGTTCAAGATCTTCCTGCGTCTTAAACGATTGCCACGTCAGATAAAATATCCCGAGCGTAATAAAGATCAACATCGTGTCAATCGAATTAGCTAAAATTTGGTCGAGCCGAGCGCCGTTATTAAAATGCGCC
Source organism: Pyrinomonadales bacterium (assembly GCA_038212235.1). Taxonomy (GTDB): domain Bacteria; phylum Acidobacteriota; class Blastocatellia; order Pyrinomonadales; family Pyrinomonadaceae; genus JBBQUS01. The sequence goes on along the minus strand of JBBQUS010000011.1, from coordinate 505 downwards.
GGCACGCCCCGCCAGGTCTGAGCGGTAATTATCAGAACTTCTGCCACTGCCAAAACGGAAATAACTGTGGAGGGAATCCAACCGCGACGTTTCATAACGACCGAAACCACCCAGGACAAACTGATCAACGTGATGCCGGTGGAAAGCCCAAACAAAATGGGTTTCCGCCAGCCAATATTGCTTTCCCAGGGACGCGGGTCGAACAATTGAACCGCGATGTGAAGCGCGCCGAGTCCCATTAAAAACATTCCGCCGTAAAGCAGCGTCAAATTCCAGCGAACGCCTGATTTAATCATTTACAACAATTTTACACTGACTTGGATTGAGATGCGCAGATTTAACAACGACGTTAGACGAATAAAGTCATTAGTGTCCGGTTATAAGTTCAATGGAATTATTTGTTTAGATAGCAACTCCGCCGATCTTTTTGACTCTCCTCAATTAAGTAGTTGATTTAATTGGATTTTATCAACTACCGAAACTGAAATTATTTGGAGAATCTCAT
>JBBQUS010000010.1:0-95975 GCA_038212235.1 Pyrinomonadales bacterium | reverse complement strand
CGCGTCTTTGAGAGTTTGGAAGCGGTTGAGGAAGCAGTGATTGAAGCCGTCAAGCCTTATTTTACTGACGGCTTGAGAGTGAAAAAACTAACATTTTACGGTTGGCTGCATAACACACCAACCTAAATTATTTCTGTATAAATGATGCCTGAGAAGCTAATCCCGCGTCAAAGAAAATTCGTGTTACGGAAATCCGACCATTTTGCGGATGAGACAAAATAGACCGGAGGTATCAATAGAAGTTATTTTTTTGACTATTAACTGTTGAATGAATTCTAAAATCTTTGTGACCGTGCCAATTTACCGATTGATAATAACCACGTCAACGCGGCGGTTCTGGGCGCGCCCTTCAGGTGTGGCGTTGTCGGCGACCGGCTGAAAACCGGCGTAACCGGCGGCGGAAAGACGTTCGGGGTTGATTCCGCGTTCGATAAATTTGGCCAATACAGCCGACGCGCGGGCGGTGGATAATTCCCAATTGGAAGGATATCGGGCGGTCGCAATCGGCGTCGAATCGGTATGGCCTTCAACTCTAACAGGAGCGTTTGAATCTTTTAAGCTGTCGGCCAGAGCGTCGAGAACCAGAGCGGCATCACCGCTCACGGCGGCTCCGCCGGACTCAAAAAAACCGGCTTCGGCGAGGGAAACCGTTAATCCGCGCTCTGTCTGGCGCAGTTTGGCCTTTTGATTAAACTGGGGATTTCGATTCAAAACCGCTTCGATTTTGGCACGCTCCTCAGCCAACGAATTTGAACCGGGCAAAATGCCCGCGCCCTCAACCGGTTTTGCTTTTGCATCGCCGTCCATGCCTTTGGCAATCTGACTGGCCCGTTCATGATCGCTCGCCGCGTACATGACGATAAAAAGCGCCAGCAGGAGCGTCACCAGATCGGCGTACGAAATCAGCCAGCGCTCATGATTAACGCTTTCGGAAACTGCCTTGGTGCGGCGGATAAGCATTTTTATTTGACGTTGAAACGATTGGCAATCTGGCGCGGCGCTTCTCTTGAGGCGAGCGCCATAATCACGGCGGCGATTTCTTCGCGGTGTCTAATTATGGTTTCGTGACGTGAGCGGAGCCGCGCCGCGAGAGGAAAGAAAAGCAAATTTGCCAGCCCGATGCCGTAAACGGTGGCGACAAAAGCGGTCGCAATGCCGACTCCGAGCGCTTCGGGTTTATCTAAAACCCGCAAAACACCGACCAGACCGAGAACCGCACCCATAATTCCAAACGTCGGAGCAAAACCGCCGGCGGCTTCGAGTGTAGCGGCATCCTGTTGTCCGCGTTCGTCTTCCCATTCGAGACGACGTCTCAGGACATCTTTTATCTGTTCCTTATCGGCAACTTCAGCAACCATTAATAAACCCTGCGCGACGAGCGCGTCGCCGCAGGCGTCGGCATAACTCTCAAAAGCCTTGGCGCCGCCTTTTTGAGCGGTGCGCGCGAGCCAGATCAATTTTCCCAGCTCGGCCTGATGAAATTCGGTTTTTTCAGCCAGACGAAGTTTCCAAACAGCTTTCGCAGCCGATTTGACGCCGTCCGCGCCGCGCCGGATAATAACCGCGCCGAGCGTTCCGCCGCCGACAATCAAGGCTGCCGTCGGATGCCACAAAAATGAAAAGCTCAAACCGTCGAGCCAGACGCCTAGAAAAATGGCCGTCAAACCGATTCCAAGTCCGAGCCAGATTGTCAGATCGAACTTTTTCATGATTACATATTTAGTTCAGCGCGAACGTGCGCGGAAAGACTCTCCAAAATATTTTCGGCGACTTTACTCGAAGCCGCTTCGGCGGCTTGGTTGGCAGCTTGTATCTCGACAAAAACTTCGTAGCGATGAATCGAGGTTTCGCGCGGAGCCAGGATGCCGAGTCGCACGCCTTCGCCGCTGACGGCTAAAACTTCAACCTCGATTTCATTCCCGATAACCAGTTTTTCACCGATGCGGCGAGTTAAAACAAGCATAAAAACCCCTTTTAAATTTGCGGCAGCTTTTCATCCAGGCGATAATTTGTGCCGGTCAAAACGGCCTGTGCGGCGCGTTTTGTTTCTAAATTGACGAAAATCGGCGCCCGCAGATTGATCGTCGTTTTAGTCCAATCAGAGGAAATTTTGACGATGGCGAGAACGCCGGGCAGCTGCGAGTTTGATCTGAGCAGAGTAGCAATTTCGGCCGGGATGTAAGACTGATAGCTCGGAAAAACTTCATGCGGATTGACCACCAGAAATCTTGTTTGAGGATTGTCAAGCGCAGCAAGCCAGCAAAACGGCTGGTAATCCGGCAATTTGACGAGCACCGCGCGGCGCACATCCGGCAATCCGATTAAGCCTTCGTCAAATACGATAACGTCTGTTTCATCGTACGAGTAATCAGTTTTCTGGATGGCAATTTTCGGCATCATTTTAACTTAAGAAATCAAGTAGTGAGCGGTGCTGGCGACCAGCGACCTGCAAGGTCGCGTCAAGCGAGCGCTCGGTTTGGGTTAAATCAAGCGCGGTCGCGGCAAAATCCGCATCTTCAATCGAGCTGGCGCGTTCGTTGAGCGAAAGAAAATCGGATTTTAGTTTATCCTGCGCGGATTCGGTCGTGTTCAGACCGGCGCCGACTTTGGCGTGAACGACATTTGTCAAACCCGTATAAACTATCAAGCGCGAATTGGTATTTTGCAGTGTCGCGCGGTCGGCGACCGGGTCTCCGGTTCCGCGCAGGGCTTGAGCGGCGGCGGCCAAATCGGCAAAAATGGTTGAGCTTGAATCGCCGAAAACGGTCTCCGCCGTGACGCCGGTAGCGATGGCGTTGGCGCCCGGTTCGATTTGAACATACTGCGCCCCTGTCGGAGTTGCTGCCGGAACTGCCGTGACGGGATCAAAGGGCGGCGCGTTTTGTCTGGTTCCGCCAAACAGGTACTCCTCTCCGTTTTTTGAATTGGCGATGTTCAGGATTCTTCCCCGCAGCGAATCAAGCTCGGTCGCGAGCGCGTTTTTCGCGTCTTGCGTAGTGGTATCGGTTAACCCCTGCGTCACCAGCGATCTGATTCGCTCAAGAATAGGCTCGTAACTTTGCAGAGCGTCGTCGGTGGCCGTCAATCTCTGGTTTGCCGCTTTCGCGCTGCGCCCAAATCCTTCGATTTCGTTTTGCGAAGTTCTGAGGCGCAAAACAGCGTCCGCCCCGGCCGGATCATCCGACGGGCGATTAATGCGTTTGCCGGAAGCAAGCCGCTCCTGTAAAACGCCCAGACGGCTGCGCTGCGCTCCGATTCGAGCCGCTAAATCCGAATTTACTGAAGCATCTGAAACTCTCATTTTTTTAATTATGAATGGTGAATGGTGAATGGTGAATTGGTTGGTTAATCAGTTGGTTAATCAGTTAATCCTTTAAATTCACCATTAAAATCTTACTGGGCGAGCGATAAAATTGTTTGCGTCATTTCGTCCGCGATTTTGATAAAACGCGCGGCGGCATCGTAAGCCTTCTGATATTGCAGCAGATTGATTGCTTCTTCGTCGAGCGAAACGCCCGAAACGGCATCGCGCTGCGTTGTCGCCTGGGCGATAATGGCAGCTTGAGTCTCTAAATTATTGTTGGCGCTGCTCACCTGTTCTCCGGCTTCGGCAACAAATGAGCCGTAGATTGAGCTGAACGAGCCGGTGCGCGTTCCCACGGTCGAACCTGGATCGGTGAGCAAACCCGCAATCTGTCCGGCTACCGTCCCGCTCTGTCCGGGCTGATTCAAGGACGATGCGACAACCAGTCGCGGATTGCCTGAAATCGCCGGATTAAGGCTGATGTTGGCTGCCGTGACAGGCTGACCGCCTGCCGGCACTGCAAAAAAGTTGGTTCCGGCGTTACCGTCCTGATCAGTTCCCGAACTGTGCAAAGTATTGACTCGATCAACCACTGAAGCTGCCAGCGAGTCTAAGTTATCAATTTGACTGCCGGTTTCGGTGATAGCGTTTTGCAGCCCGCGCAGCCGACCTTCGTCAAACGTGGCAGGTTGATCGTCAATCGTAATCGTGGACAAGCCAAGCGGCGGTGTGCTGGTGGCGCGAAGCGTCGCAGCTTGGTCGCCGCTCACGAGAGCGCGTCCTTCGCCGATTGTCAGAGTAACCGTGCCGTCGCTGTTTTCGGTTGAGCGCGCTCCGGTTAATTCGGAAATCTGGTTGATGAGCTGCCCGCGCTGATCTCTGAGTGCGGAATCGTTTTCTCCTATCGCATCGGCGCCTTTGATTCGTGAATTAAGCTGTGCAATTTGAGACGACAGGCCGTTGACCTGATCAACGGTATCGCGAACCTGTTCGTCCGCGCCGCGCTGAATCTGGCCGAGTTGACCGCGAGTCGAATTGAAGGACGAAGCGAGATTTGCTCCTCTCTGCGCAACAATTGACCGCAAAGCAGTTGAATTCGGGTTCGCGTCCAAATCACGGAACGCTCCGAAATAACTGTTGAGCGCGTTTTGCAGACCGCCATTATCCGTGCCCTGTAAAGCGGTTTCAACCGGCGACAGGGTATCCCGTTGCGCCGATAAACGTCCGGCGACCCCGGTTTCGGTGTTGATTCTCGATTCGATAAAACGGTCGCGAAAGGCTTGCACGCCCTGCACGGTAACTCCGTTTCCGATGGCAAAACCGCTAATATTCGTGCCGGCGGCATCCGCTAACTGGACGTATTGACGCGAGTAGCCGGGAGTGTTGACGTTAGAGATATTTTGCCCTGTGACGGTGACGCCGTAAGAGGCGGCGTTCAAAGCTCGGCGACCGATTTCAAAAGCGGAAAAATTTATGCTCATCTCATTGCCTCCGCGTATTTCAGGAGGGGCGCGCGATAGGTTGACGGGCGCACCCCGCAGGTTTGAATCAAAGTAGTCGCAAATGATGAACCGCCGAGCGCGAGATTCGCGGTGCGGCCGGCGATTTTTTCAAATTTTCGGGCGGCTTCCAGCAAGATTCTGGCTGACAGTTCAAACTGTTCGCGCGCTTTGGGATCAAGCGGGGACTTTTCGGTTTCGCGTCCTCTGGCGTCGGCAAAATTTGTGAGCGCAGCGGTAATCTGCAGCAGGCGCGAGCGCATTTTGAGCAGTTCGGCTTCGCCGGTGCGGGCTAATGCTTCGATGCGATCCGGTTTGCCGCCGACAAGCGCGACGGAAAGCTGTGTCGTCGCTGACGCCAGCCGCCCGTAGGCGATAGCTTGTTCACTCATTAAATCGGCAACTTTTTGGATCAATTCATCGTGCATTATTTTTAAGTTAACTTTCGTCTTTTAAGATTGCGTCGGCAATATCGCTGCTGCTGGGTTGATATTGATTAGTCGCGATTTGGTTTCGCAAAGCCTCAACCCGGTCGAGCCGGATATCCGGAACTTCTTTGACCTTTTCAACCAGCTTCCCGACTTTGGTCGCGCGGTCGGAGAACTGTGTTTTATCTTCGGCAACCGTTTTGTTTTTAGCTGCTTGAGATTCTTTTCCCGGGATTGCACGCTTGTGGTCGGCAGCGCGAATCTGGCCCGCCTCGTTGGTGCTGTTAAAATTGATTTTGCTCATATTTTCGTGTTCCCTCATGCTTATTCTCGGTTTCAGCCATTTTACCTATCGGCTGAAGAGTTGGAAACATTAGGGAGCGAAAAATTTATGGCAAAAATTTGAGCGGATTAATTGGTTCTCCGTCTTCGCGCATTTCAAAATGCAAGTGCGGCCCGGTTGATTTGCCGGTCGAACCGACGGCGGCGATTTGTTGCCCGGCTGTAACCGTGTCGCCCGTCTGGACAAATAATTTGCTGGCGTGACCGTAACGGGTTTGTCTGCCGTCCGGATGTTCGATGATGACCATGTTGCCGTAACCTTTATTCCATCCGGCAAAAACTACTGTACCGCTCGCGGCAGTTGCAATCGGCGTTCCTACGGGCGCGGCAATGTCAATTCCGGCGTGAAACTTAACAATCTTATCAATCGGGTGAAAGCGATTACCGAATTCGGAGGAGATTCGGCCCCGCACCGGCATTTGGTAATTAACCACGTTGGTTGCCGAGAGCGACGATTTGTTGACAACGGGCCGGCTATTTTCGACACTTTGCGAAGTTAATTCAGGACTGAGCGCGTAATCAGGCACGATTCGCGGACGATAATATTTAAAAAGCGCCGGATCGCCCATCACCGGCTTCGGCAAATCAGCATCGCCGTATTTAGCAATATCCTCGGCGGCGGTTGAAACGATTTCGAGACCGTCGCTTGCAGTCTGAGCCGCTTGCGGTAGCGGGCGGGCGGCAGAAACGCCTCTAAGTTTACTATGATTTACCGGCGCAGTTTCTAATTTATGGCTTAACCCGCCCGCTACTGCAGGCAGTTCTGACCGATCTCGAATATCTTTCATGGCAGCCTGAACTTTCGGTTGTTTTTCGGCCAGCTTGCTCGTAATCAAATCCGCCAATCCGACTCCGCCCGACTGCGCCATTGAAGTGGCCAGCTGTTCGGAAAACATTTGTTTGGCGAGGCCGGTTCCGCTGTCGCTCCCAAATAATTTATCTTCGTCGTCTCCACTGTCGTCTTTCGAGCCGTTGAGAGCCGAAGTAAGCTGCAGCAGCAATAAACTTTCAAATTGCTTGGCGGCTTGGCGCAAAGCTTCCGGCGACTGCTGCGGCGGTTTGGCGGAGACTAGATTATTAATCGAATCGAGTGAGGTTGAAAGCATGACAGTTAACAGTCAACAGTCAATAGTTAACAGCAATTGATAACTGTTAACTGTTGACTGATAACTGCTATTGCATTTCGAGGTCGGCATTCATTGCTCCGGCGGATTTGATCGCCTGCAAAATGCTGATGATGTCGCGAGCCGTCACGCCCAATGAGCGTAAGCCCCGGACGACTTCGTCAATACTGGCGCCTTCCGGCAAAATAACGGAGGCTGGTTTCTTTTCGGTGACTTCGACGCTGGTGTGCGGCACGACCGCCGTTTCTCCGCCATGACTGAGCGGTTCGGGCTGCACCACGTCGTAGTCGGTTCCGATTTTGATCGTCACGCCGCCCTGCGAGATGGCGACCGAGGCGACGCGGACTTCGCTCCCCATAATAATTGTGCCGGTGCGCTCGTTGATAATAATTTTGGCGATTTTTTCCGGCGCGAGCCGCAGATTTTCGAGATCAGCGATAAAGCCGACGCGATTATCCGCAAAGCTCTTTGGCAGACTGACTTCGACGTTGCGCCCATCGAGCGCTTTCGCCGTTCCCTGACCGAATTTTGTGTTAATCGTTTGATTAAGTTTGGCGGCGGTCGAAAAATCTTCGTTTCGCAGCACTAAGGTTAATTGATTGTTGGCGGCCAGCTCGGTCGGCACAATGCGTTCGACATTCGCGCCGTTGGGAACGCGCCCCACCGTGGGGTGGTTAATCTCGACCGAATTGCCGCCGCCGCCGTCGGCCGAAATTCCGCCGATGGAAACAGAGCCCTGCGCGACGGCGTAAGTTTGCCCGTCGAGCCCTTTGAGCGGAGTTAAAACCAGCGTTCCGCCCTGCAAACTGCGGGCGTCGGCGAGCGAGGAAACGGTCACATCAATCTTTGAGCCCTGCCGAACAAACGGCGGCAGATTCGCCGTCACCAGGACCGTCGCGATATTTTCCGGCTTTAAGGTCGCCGTATCGGTTGAAATGCCCATTCTCTCGAGCAAATTTTGCAGAGTTTGACGGGCGTATAAATTTTGCTGAACGCGGTCGCCGGTGCGATTTAAACCGACCACCAGACCGTAACCGATCAGTTGATTTGAACGCACGCCTTCGATATCTGCCAAATCTTTGACGCGGACTGTCAACGGAGCGTCTCTTTGCTGGCAAAAATCAGTTTGCTCAAAACAAAATATTAAAAGAAACAGCAAACTGATTTGCGCCGTAGAAACTAGAAAAAGGTAGCCAGACCCTTTAAGTTTAGCTACCTTTTCGTCTTGTCTGCGTTGCAGAAGCCGCGGCAATCGCTTGTTTACGCGTTTCTCGTCACATTTGCTTTTCATTTTGTTTCCTTGCTTAAAACGGAGTGATTTTTTCGAAGAGCCGGAATAACCATCCGGGTGCATTATCTGCTGATGCAACTCCCTTGCCATTGAAATCAACTCGCAAATTCCCAATCAAAACGGTCGGAACGGAGTTGTCGGCTTTCAAATCATTTGTGCGGACAATCCCGGTGACGGCAAGCTGTTCGGTCTCTTTATTAATTTTGACTTGTTTGAGGGCTTCGATGCGTAAATCTCCGTTTGGCAGCACTTCGACAACACGGGCAGCAATGCGGGCGCGAACGTCGCTCTTGCGCGTGGTCGAACCGGCGCCTTCAAATTTGCGCTGCCCGAGCGCGCCGACAATCGTTCCGGCCACTGCCGCGCCGGGAATCGGCAAAGCTCCGGCAAGCGCTCCGACGCCGCCGAGCGTGCCGGAATCGCGTTTGCGGTTGGCTCCCGACGAAACCACCGCCGTGCTCGTTTCTACCACATCAACAAAAACCAGATCGCCCAGGTGTCTGGCTTTAAAATCATTGAGCAAGTTGCCGTTCTGCGCGTTGTCGGTAAAGAGCGAGCCGTTAGCGGATTTTTCGGGCGGCGCAGGTGGAATCAGCTCGGACGGCGGCGCATCCTCGATTTTAGCAATCGCTAATTGTGGCGGAGCGTGCTTTTTAGTGCGCTTTTCTTCTTGAGCCGAAACCGTTAACGCGAGCAAAACGACGATTAAAATTAACTGTAGATAATTTTTCATAGTTGGCGGGGTTGTCATCGGTGCTAACCCGACGATCAAAAAATAACTTTGACCAAACCTTCGTCAATAACAGTGGCCTGGAGAATAGTGTTGGAGGCTGAATTTTTGACTGCGATGCGGTCACCGATGCGCCCCGAAGCGCGGGCTTCGCCAGCGACGGAAATTTGAATTTTGCCGGATTGACCGATGATGCGCACCAAGTCGCCGTTTTTAACTGCGATTCCGGAGGCGAGGGCCTCAGTCGTCAGTTCGGTTCCGGCTGAGACATTTTTTACTAAAACAGTGCCGCGCAATCTGTCTGCATCGCGAAGATAGCTTGACAAAGGTTTGTCGAGCGATCTGGTTTCAACCACAAAGTCGCCTGCTCCGATTTTAGCCTGCGCCGTTAAATCTTTGGCCGCGACCAGCACTTCGGCGCTGGCCTGAACTTCAACATTGGCGGAGAGGCGGCGCATGACGCGCCCGTCAACGCTGATTTCGAGCGAGACGGCAAAGGGCGCAAAAAAATTGCGGACGTTGGCCGCACTGGCTCGCACGGAAACATTGCCGCTTTCAAGCTCGATATTTTCCGGCATTTCGAGATGAGTGATGCGCGCCGAAACTTTTTCCGCTTGAAAATTGGCGAGAACCGCTTTTTCAACGGCATCGCGCAGCACAGCCGAGTTTACTTTCTGCGACTGACGACGAATCAAAATTTTCGGCGGACAATCGAGCGCGACTGCATCCTCGGCAAAACCGGCGGAAGCAATCGCCAGCACGATTTTTTCTTTGAGAATCTCGCGCGTCGCGCCCGGCTGCGGAGCGTATCCGAGCGCAACCGATTTCAGCCGTTCCATATTTGGATCGTCAGAATCGAGTGCCGCCAAATCGCCCAGTTCGATACGGTCTTTTTCAACAACGGTTTCAGCCGCAATGTGAATTTTCGTGATGACTTGCGCGGAAACAATGAAAGAATTGCAAATTAAAAACAATATGGCAAAAAACAAATGTAGGGGCGCGGGCTTGTCCCCGCCCAATGAGCGTTGGCTTTGCAACGCGATAATGCCTTTAATTAAACCATTGTTCGCCTGCGGCTCATTGGGTGGGGACAAGCCCGCACCCCTACGATTTTTCTGCGGCTGTTTGTTCATTTAGGTCACGGCCTGGTTGATTGTGCCGAGCATCCGGTCGGCGGTCGTGATGACTTTGGAATTTGTTTCGTAGATGCGCTGGGCGGAAATCATGTTGACGAGTTCTTCGACCACGTTGACGTTTGAGCCTTCGACGTAACCCTGAGTAATTCGCCCCAGACCGTTTGAATCCGGCGATCCAACGATGGCCTGACCGGACGCGCCAGTTTCTTTAAACAAATTGCGCCCCATGGCTTCCAAACCGGCCGGGTTGGCAAAAATCGCAAGCTGAATCTGCCCGACGTTTTGCGCGTTTGCCTGTCCGGGCTGGGTGATGGAGATCGTCCCGTCCGTGCCGATTGTCACCGAAGTCGCCTGCGTCGGGATTGTCACGGCAGGTTCGAGTGATTCACCTGATGCCGTCACTACTTGCCCTTGATTGTTCAGGTGAAACGAACCGGCGCGAGTGTAAGCGAGATCGCCGTTGGTTTGACGAACCTGGAAAAATCCGCTGCCTTCGACGACCATGTCGAGCGGGTTCTCGGTTTGTTTCAAATCGCCCTGCAGAAAGATTTTTTCGCTCGCAATCGAACGCGCTCCCATCCCGATTTGCAGACCCACCGGCAAATTGGTCGAAGCATTTGATGCTCCGCCCGCTGACCGCATGTTTTGATACAACAAATCCTGGAATTCAAGGCGGGTTCGTTTAAAACCGACGGTCGAGGCGTTGGCCAAATTATTGGCGATGTTATCTACGTTTTGCTGCTGCACCTGCATTCCGGTGGCAGCTGTTTGTAAGGCTTTTGACATTTTTATTGAACCACAGAGGACACAGAGAGGACACAGAGATTAAATTCATTCAAAATACATTTTTAATTTCTAATTTATTTCTCTCCGTGTCCTCTGTGTCCTCTGTGGTTATAATTTTTGGTTAGATTTTCCCAATCTCGCCCGCGATTTTGCGCCCCAAATCATTCATGATAAGCGTGACCGATTTTTGCAGGTTATCAAATTCGCGGGTGTTCTGAATCATCGCCACCGTTTCCGAGAGCGAATTGACATTTGAGGTTTCAAGCACGCCCTGGACGACGCGCGAGTTGACATTTTCAAGCGGTTTTTGGTTTTCTTTGGCGAGGAAAAGTGAGTCGCCTTCTTTGGTCAAAGCGTCGGCCGGCTTGTCGAACCGGACGAGTTTGAGACGGTCAAAAACCTGCCCGTCAACCGCCAGACTGCCGTCAGTGCCGATTGAGACTTCGCCCCCTTTCGGAACCGTGATAGCGCCGTTCTGACCGACGACCAGATCGCCGTTATGCGTGACCAGCTGCCCGTTCGCGTCCAGTGTCAGATTTCCGGCGCGCGTGTAGCGCACTCCGCGCGGCGTTTGAATTTGCAGAAAAGCGTCGCCGTCAATTGCCACGTCCAGATTTCTGCCGGTTTCTTTAAACGAGCCCACGGTAAAATCCGTTGCGCTCTGCGTGGAAACTCCGGCAACGAGATTTTGTTTGTCGCTCTCGCTTTTTTGCTGCGCTTCGACTGAGCGATACAATAAGCGGTCGGATTTAAAGCCGACTGTTGAAGCATTGGCGAGGTTATTGGCTTGCGCGTCCAGAGTTCGCTGGCGCGCGCGCATTCCGAGAAATGCCGTGTATAATCCGTTGTTCATTTTAGATTTTGGATTTTGGATTTTGGATTAAGCAGTTCAGACTGAATTTAGTTGCGTTGCGCCAATTAAATTCCAATCTAAAATCTAAAATCTAAAATCCAAAATCGCTATGCGTTTTGCATTTGATTGAGGCTCAAAATCAATTCGACTTCGCCTTTCAGCATTCCGAGCGTAGCGGAGATTGATTCGGCGTTTTGGCCGCGCGAAGAGAGCGACAAAACGCGGTGACGGCGCTCGGTGATATTGGGAACCGGCGCGGAGTTCGGCGAAATGACATCGCTGATTTCCGGCGCGATGTCGGATTCGGCTTTTTTCGGCTGCCGGACGCGGGTTTCGAGCCAGGCGATGCGGCGGGTATTATCGGCGGTTTTCTGCGCTGCGGATTCAAATAATTGCTTGTATTCGGACAGGGCGTTTTCAGCATCTTCGAGCTGTCTGCCCTGGATTTCAAACAGGATCGAGCAGTTGCGATATCGGGCGAGACAGGTGAGGCCGAAAACCAATCCGCTCAATCCCAGAAGCATTGCCGTTAGCGAAATTCCCAATTCAATCGTCATCTTTTTTTCCTCTTTAGTTAAAAGTTCAAGCGTCGTTTGAGCCGGCGGAAATGAGCGTCTTCGAACGCTCTTCCGGCGTCCCGATCTCAACGATTCTTACTCCGTAATAACCGTCCACGACAACGACTTCGCCAAATGCGAACGGGCGATTGTTGACCAATAATTCGACCGGCTCGTCAATCGTCCGGGTCAGTTCAATCATTGAACCAATGCCGATTCTGGCGACATCGCCAAGCGGCATTTCGGTCAACCCGAAACGAACGGTGACCTCCATTTCGACATCAAGCAAACGGTCAATATTTTTGACGGGTTCATTATTTGGCATAAATTTTAAACTGCGGTTGAGGCGGTCGCACTCTTTTCCTCTCTGTTGAGAGCTTCGGTAACCTGGACAACAATCTGCCCGTCAAGAGCGGCGAGCCGCCCCGAAAATTTATTTTTGTCGCCGATATTCAGCTTGACTGGCTGCTCGACTCGGTGATTTGTTCTGAGCACGTCGCCAACCGCTAGTCCCAGTAAATCCGGGACGAAAGCGCGAACTTTTTCGAGTTCGGCGACAACCGGAAAGCGTACGTTCGACAAATTTTTGAGAAGGGAGTGAATTTGTTCCGGAGGAGCCGGACTCACTTGCGAGTAAGGCGCTTGATTAAATTTTTCGATGACCGGGTCAAGCATCGCCACGGGCAGGCAAAAACTCATCGAACCGGCGGCTTCGCCAACTTGAATCTGAAAGGCGACAGTGACGACGACCTCGTTAGGGGAAACGATTTGAAGGAGCTGCGGGCGCGTTTCGCACCCGGTAATTTCGGTTGCGAGTTCGGCAATCGGTTTCCAGGCCTCGCGCCATGCTTCGCAGACAACTCCTAAAAATCCTTCGAGAATTCTCAGTTCGATCTCGGTTGCGGCGCGCACCTCGCTCACGCTTTCGCCCGTGCCGCCGAGCATCCGGTCAACAATCGGAAACGTCACGGCTGAGCTTGTTTCAACCGCAATGACTCCGTGCAGCGGCTGCACTCCAATCGTAAAAATGGTGGTCGGGTCGCTCAAACCCTTGAGATAATCGGCATAAGATTGCTGCTCAACCGAAATCAAAGTAATTTCAGCGCCGGTTCGCAGGAAAAGCGGCAGATTCGACGACAAACTGTGCGAAAACAAATCGTGGAGCAGATAAAGCGAGCGGACCTGCTCTTTAGACAACCGATCCGGGCGGCGAAAGTTGTACGGAACAATCTTCCGGCGTTTGTCGGATGCCGCTCCCGCATTGCCGTTATCGGGCAGCAGGGCGGACATTTCTTCGTTTGTCAGAAGCTCGCTTGAATTCATAAAGAATCAAAAAGGCAAACTCAAAAACTTAAAAGCGGAATTGGGTAATTTTATTTTTTTAATTGGCAATTGCCAGATTGCCGCGCAGCCGGAGAACGGCCTGAGTTCTGAGCTGTGAAACTCTCGATTCCGAGACGCCCATGACCGCTCCGATTTCTTTCATTGTCAATTCTTCCAGATAATAAAGCGAGACAACCTGGCGTTCGCGGATTGGCAGTTTGTCAACGGCTTTTGCTAGACGCGCGCGGCGCTCCCGTTCTTCGTATTCATCGTGCGGGGAAAGCGATTCATCCATTAGTAAATCCGAAGCCGTCAAACCTGTTTCTTCGTTAGGGCGGTCAATTTCACTGATGGTTAAAGCGCGCATTTCGCTGAGATTTTCCTGCAGCTGCGGCAAAGAGATTTTCAAATGCGCGGCCACTTCTTCTTCGGTTGCCGCTCGTCCCATTTTTTGCTCGCACTCGGCAAAAGCGTTTTGCATTTCTCTGGCCCGGCGGCGCGCCGAGCGCGAAGCCCAATCGAGTGCCCGAAGGCTGTCGAGCATTGCTCCGCGCACTCTCATTTCGGCAAAAGTCGTAAATGCTATGCCTCTGGCAACATCAAATCGTTCGACGGCGTCAATCAATCCCAAAACGCCAGCGCCGTATAAATCTTCGCGTTCGACCGAAGGAGGCAGTTTGGCCGCCATTCGATCCGCCAGATATTTAACTTTCGGCAGATGCGACGTAATTAACGCATCGCGATCCTGAAGAGTCAGATCATTCGGAATAAATTGCGAGGTTGTTTGATAAGCTGTTTGGCCGGTGGAAATCATTGGTGATGGAATTCCTGAAGTTAAAGTTAGAAACGTGAGGTTAGTTTTCTGATAACAAATGCCAGAACGAGTGAGACTGAACCGAATACACCGAAGCGTTATGAGACTGTTTGTGAAGCTGCCTGGCAATCAGACGGATGGCGCGACTGGCAGGCGTATCAGGAGAATAATTAACCAGAGGTGTCTGCTCGCGGACGGCTTCGGAAACGTGCGAATCGTAAGGAATCATGCCGAGCAATTCGATATTGTGCTGCAGAAATCGTTTGGTTGCCGTGTTGAGCTGCTGAAAAACCTGCTCCGCTTCGTTGACTCCGGTGACGTTATTGACAATCAGCGAAACTTGTTTGGCCGGCGAGTGACGAACAATTACTTTAATCGTGGCGTAGGCGTCAACAACGGCAGTTGGTTCGGGCGTTGTCACGACGATAATTTCCGAAGCCGCCATCAAAACGCTCGAAACGTTTTCGGCAATTCCGGCCGCCGTATCAATAATCATGAAATCGGACGTTTCTTCGATTTCGCGCAATTTTGTCAGGAGGGAAGGATTTTTTGCCAGAGAAACGTTGGCCAGTTCTTCAATGCCGCTGCCGCCCGGAATCAAGCGGACATTTTCTCCGATTTCGATTGTCACTTCGTCGAGGCTTTTGTTGCTGGTAATTACGTGTCCGAGATGAAATTTTGGAGAAACGCCGCACAGGAGATCGGCATTTGCCAACCCGAAATCGGCATCAAGCAAAACCACCTGGTTGCCCAGCGCGCCAAGTTCGAGCGCGACGTTGACGGAAAAGTTGCTTTTCCCGACACCGCCTTTGCCGCCGGTGACGGCAATGCAGCGCGCCTTTCCGGCGGGGCTGGGAATAAATACCGATTCGTCGTCTGAGGTTTCCGCGTCATCGGATTCGATTGTCGCGGTTGCGGTGGCGGTCGCTGCGAGCATTCGAAGAGTTGTTGCTTGGTCGTCCATAATTGTTGGTGTGAGGTTAGTTTAAGCTGCCGCTTCAAATGAGTTTTGTCCGTACAAAATGCGCGCGGCAAAGGATTCGGGGGCAGCCAGCTGTAAATCTTCGGGAACGCGCTGCCCGCTGCACAAATACACCAGCGGCAAACCTGTTTCCACTGCTATTTCGACCATTGCTCCCGGTCTGGTCGTTTCATCCATTTTGGTTAAAGCCAGACAATCCGCTCCGTACATCTCAAATTTCTTGGCGGCGGCAATTGCATCCTGCGAGCTGGTAGTAGCCTGAATAGTCAAACATTTGCGAATATCGCGGCGGCGGCGCAGATAATCTGACAGCTCATATTGATCGGCCAGATCGTGCGGATTTCGCCCAGTCGTATCAATTAAAACGCCGACTCCGGCAGGCATTTTCTGCAGTGTGGCATCAAGCTCCAAAACCGAATGAACGACGTGACAACCAGCGCCGATAATTTCGGCATAAGTCCTGAGCTGCTCGACGGCGGCGATCCGGTAAGTATCGAGAGTTACCAGTTCAACCCGCCGACGTTCGCGCAAAGCCACGCGAGCGGCAAGTTTGGCAATGGTGGTGGTTTTACCGACGCCCGTCGCTCCGATAATCGCCAGCATTGACGGTTCAGCGCCCTGCAGGGGATCTTCGGAAAATTTAACCATTTCGTGAGACATCCCGCAGAGAGCCACGCGCGCGATTTGCTCGGCTTTGACCTCGCCGCTCCGGTAAAGCGGAATGGTGTCGGCCACGAGTTTGCGGGAGATTTCCGCCGAAACGCCGCAGACGGTTAATTCAATATAGGCTTCGTAAAAGGGCGAATCGAAAATCTCGCCGAGGGTGTAAGGGTCGGCTTCGCTTGACATTGCGTGGGCATTTTGCCGAGTGGCAAACGCGCCGAGGGAAAATTTCATTTCGCGCATTTCAGCTCTCAGCAATTCGAGTTCGCGATTTGAGATTTGAGAATTAGAGTTTGATGTTTCAACCGTTTTGTTTGGAACGAGGGTTAGCGGCGTGGGGGTTTGTGTTCCGGTTTCTTTGGCCTTGGTGTGAACGACGCGCGGCGCGTGCGCGGCAATTTCTACGGCTTCAATACTCCCGCCGCTACCATTGTTGCGCGATTCGGATGAAATCTCGCTTTGCGCGATTTTGCTGCCGCTTGACATTTTGCTTTCAGGATTATCAGCCGAGGCGTTGTTGAAATTACCGCTGAAAGCGTCGGAATTGGCGCGGGCGGTGATTGCCGCCATCAAACCGGCCTGTAAATTCTTCGAAGATTTCGGCGTCGCCGGAGCGTCGTCCGTTAAATTCAGTCGTTTGGCGGGCAATCTTTTTACTAATCTCTGCTCTGATGCGGCGGGCTGCGGAGCCGATGCGGGAGCAGCGGCGCTGATTTCAATTTGGGTTTCCGAACCCATTCCCATAAAACCGCCAACGCGCACCCGTTTCGTTTCTAAAACAAAAGCGTCTTCGCCGAGTTCTTTTTTTATTTGCTCTAAGGCTTCACGCGTTGATGCAGCTCGATATTTTTTTACTTGCATTGCTTTATCTTTAAGGTGTTGGATCTAATTTCACTGTGAGGTTCTAAGGTCAAAGTGACCGAATCATCACTCTAATCTAGAACCCGCAGTTTAAAATCCGAAAAATGAGTTAGCTAACGATGCCCATTGATATGAGTTGCACGTTGGGGGCGACTTCGCCATGTGCGATTACGGCAAGGTCTGGCAAGAATCGTTCCGTAAGTTTACGAAGGTGCGGACGGAGCATCGAAGAACACAAAACAATCGGCTGTGACATGACCGCCGCGCGGCAGGAAGTCTCAATTTTTTCAAGAATTTGTCGGCCGAAATCCGGTTCAATCGCCATGTGCGTCGCGCCTCCCAAAAGTCCGAGTCGTTCGGCCAGCTGAGTTTCGAGACGCGGATCGAGCGTTAAGACCGCCAGTTCTCCGCTCTCGTTAGCCAGACTCGCTGAGATTGTTCTGGCCAGTGCGCCGCGCGCCGCTTCTGTCAAGGCGTTGACATCGCGCGTCACGACCCCGACATCCGTTATCGTTTCTAAAATGGTCGCCAAATCTCTGATCGGTACTTGTTCGCGGAGAAGGTTTTGCAGGACTCGCTGAACTTCGCCGAGCGATAAAACTTTCGGCACGGCTTCTTCCACCGTTTTCGGGTGCGTCTCGGAAAGCGCGTCAAGCAAGGCTCTGGTTTCCTGTCGCCCTAAAATCTCGTGGGCGTGACGCTTGATAATCTCCGAAAGATGTGTGCAGACAACAGTTGTCGGATCAACCACGGTGTATCCGGCGCTCACGGCGCGGTCGCGGTCTTCGGTCCGGCGAATCCAGACCGAGGGCATTCCAAAAGCCGGATCAATCGTTTCGATACCGTTTAATTTTTCGCGAACGACGCCGGGATTAATTGCCAGATAGCCTTCCGGATATAATTCACCGGTGGCGATTTTTTCCCCTTTGAGCAAAATTGCATACTCGCGCGGCGTCAGCTGCAGATTATCGGTGACGTGAACCGATGGCACGATAACGCCTAATTCCAGAGCGGCTTGGCGACGAATTTCCCGAACCCGGTTTAAGAAAGAATCGTCCGCGCTGACGAGCCCGATTAAACCGTAACCGACTTCTAAAGCAAGCTGGTCAACTTTTAATAAACTTTCAATTTTCTCCGGTTGTTTGGCGGTTTCGGCTGATTCGGAAGCGAGTTTTTCAGCAGCCGTTTCCGCTGCCGAATTTTTCGCCTGCTGCATTGATAAATAAGCCATTGCGCCCGCTCCGGCGGCCAGCATGAGAAAGGCGACGTGAGGCATTCCCGGCAGAATTCCGAGAAACGCCAGAACGCCGGCGGCAATATAGAGAGGTCGCGGGTTGTTCAAAAGCTGGCTTGAAACCTCCGCGCCCATGCTCGATTCGGTTGCCGCTCTAGTCGTGATAATCGCCGCCGAAACCGAAATAAAAAGCGATGGAACGGCAGCTGCCACGCCGTCGCCAACCGTCAATATCGTAAAAGTTTTAAGCGCGTCGGCGAGCGACATTCCGTGCTGGAAAACGCCGATGGCGAAACCGGCGAAAACGTTGACGCAGACGATAATAATCGAAGCCACGGCGTCGCGCTGGGTAAACCTGATCGCGCCGTCCATCGCGCCGTGAAATTCAGCGGCCTGACTGATATCGGCGCGGCGTTGTTTAGCTTGCTCTTCGTTAATAATTCCGGCGCCTAAATCGGCGTCAACCGCCATTTGTTTGCCGGGCATCGCGTCGAGTGTGAACCGCGCCATGACTTCGCTCGAACGCACCGCGCCGTGGTTGACGACGAGAAACTGAATCGCCAGCAAGATCAAGAAAATCACGATTCCGACCACGTAATTGCCGCCAATCACGAATTCGCCAAAGGCTTTGATAACCGAACCAGCCGCCGATTCTCCGGCATCGCCGTGCGTTAAAATCAGGCGCGATGTCGCCACGTTCAAGGCCAGGCGATAGAGCGTCGTCAAGAGCAGTAAATTTGGAAACGAGGTGAATTTGACCGGTTCCTGAATGTACATCGAAACCAGCAGCACAATAATCGACAGCATCAGGTTAAAGCTGATAAAAATATCGAGCAGAAACGAAGGCAACGGAACAAGTAAAATCAACAGCACCACCACTGCCGCGAGCGGAACGGTGAGATGCGAGAAGTTACCGGCTTGTTTGAGCAGGCTTTCGAAGGGTGATTTATTCATTGCGTTGAGATTGAGTGCTGAAAGGAAAATGGATGCACACCAGCCACGCAATGCAAATTCAATGCCAGTTTAATTTACAGATGTGACGCGAAAATGGATGGCGGACATCTCTGTCCGCCATTTGTTTTTGCAAACACGACCGGATTTGTTTGGCTTGCGGGTAGGGCAGACAACCATGTCTGCCCTACCCGCTAAAAGCTATAACGAACCGGCGCGTGCTGATGTAGGCGCGGAAGCGGCGGCGGATTCCTTGGTCGTGAGTTCTTCGCCCGGATTGATAAAAAGATTTTTCTCGAAATTATACTGTTTGTCGTAGAGTTGACGATAACGACCGCTTTGATTTAAAAGCTGCTCGTGAGTTCCGCGCTCAACGATTTCACCGGCTTCGACGACTAAAATCTGATCGGCGCTGCGGATTGTCGAAAGACGGTGCGCGATGACAAAAGTCGTTCTGCCCTGACGTAGACGGCGCAAACCTTCCTGAATCATCGCCTCGCTTTCCGAATCGAGCGAAGAAGTCGCTTCGTCCAGAATCAAAATTTTTGGATTTGCCAGCAGCGCGCGGGCAATAGCGATGCGCTGACGCTGACCGCCCGACAGTTTAACGCCGCGTTCGCCGACAATTGTGCTGTAATCTTCCGGGAATTTTTCGATAAATTCGTCGGCGTTGGCGAGTCGGCAAACTTCTTTGACTTCATCAAGACGCGCATCCGGTTTGGAAAAGCGAATGTTTTCCAGAATCGTGCCGTCAAAGAGAAAATTGTCCTGCAGCACGACTCCTAAAAATCGTCGGTAATCGCGCAGCTTAACCGTTTGCAAATCTTTGCCGTCAATTTTGACCGTTCCCGAATTTGGCTGGATGAAATTGAGAACCAGACTTAAAATCGTGGATTTGCCCGACCCGGAAGACCCGACGAGAGCGGTCGTCGTTCCGGCGGGTGCGAGAAACGACACGCCTTTGAGCACCGCAACTTGCGCTTCGTATTCAAATCTCACATCGTCAAACTCGATTTCACCGCGCACGTCTGACAAATCCTGTTTTAGAGCATCTTCTTCGTCTTCGGTCGTCATCGCAAAAACTTCGCGAATCCGGTCAAGACCGGCAAAAGCTTCGGTGATTTGAGTGCCGATATTGGTCAAGTTAAAAATCGGCACGGCCAGCAAGGTGGTGAAAAAGATGTACTGGAAAAGCTGTCCCGTAGTCATTCCATGGCTTTCAGCCATCACCGCATTTCCGCCGAAAACAATCACGACGACACCGACTGCGCCGACGATAATCGAAGAAAACGCCGAAATACCCGAAACGCCGGTCATCGAGACGGCAACGTTACGAAAAAGTCGGTGCGCACCGCGCGTAAAAATTAACTCTTCGCGCTTTTCCGCCGTGTACGCCTTGACAATTCGAATGCCGCCCAGAGATTCGCCAAGCCTTCCCTGCACTTCGGCCTGAATCTGTCCGCGCTCGCGGAAAATCGGACGCAGCCGGTTAAAAGCAAACGACAGCGCACCGCCAAACGCAGCTAAAACCACAAGCGTCATCAGCGTCAATTGCCAATTCAGATAAAATAACACCACGACCGCGATTGAGGCCGTGATAATACTTCCGAGCAATTGCACCAAACCGGTTCCAACCAGATTTCGGATGCCCTCGGCGTCGGACATGATTCGGGAAATTAATTGCCCGGTCTGCGTTGAATCGAAATAGTTAACCGGCAGACGTTCGATTTTAGATTGAACGCGTTTGCGCATATCGGTAATCGCGCGCTGCGCGGCAACACCTAAGATTTGCGAAAGCGCAAAAGTCGAGACGGCTCCGATCAAGCTGGAAACACCGATAGCGAAAGCAAACCAGTAAAGCAAATCAAACCGTTTGTTGGGAAAAACATTGTCAATCAAATATTGGGATGAGCCGGGCAGTACCAGACTGCTTAACTGGCTCGGAATCATCAACAGCGCGCCAATGAGAAAACGCCAGCGCGCTTTCCACATTAGCTGTTTAGCTTCGACCCAAGCGCTCGAATAATTAACTTTCTTCTTTTTCTGTTCCGTCATGTATCTCTATTTTCGCAGAAAAAGCGGCGTCGGTACAGGTCAGACAAGGGCAGTTCGCGATTATTTTAATAACTATTTAATAATGGCTTGGCTCAAACGTAACAATTGTCTCTTGCGAAATTTCAATAAACCGTGCAACTTAACTTTCGCTATAAGTTGACTGTAAATTATTTTAAGTAAACCGCTCATAAAAGAGTTTTGGATTTTCGGCAAACTGCCAGACAAATTAAGGGATGTTTCGTTAAATGCAAGTATTTTGATAGCACGGCAAAGCTAGACGAAAAATCGAATGAATGATGCAGCAAGCTAAAACTTCAAACGTGATTGCTTTTCATTTTGATGTCAAATAATTTAGTGTTAAATCTAAATCAGAAATCTATAAAGCTTAATCATTCAAAACTTAATAGAAAGTGGCAAAAAGCAAAAAGAGCGAAAACAACCAGCTTGGCAGTCAAACTCATAAAACCGAGCGCAGCGGCGTTGCTGTAATTATGGCTTGGATGCGCGAGATTATCGAAAAACATAATCTTGACTTGGGTTTGCCCGACGTTGAAATGTCGGGAACGGATCGCAAAATGCCGGATTTGGAAATTAACGAATCACGGCGCAGCCAACAAGTTTTGTGCCTGCTTGAAGCTAAACCGCCTTATTTTGACGTCTTTGACGAGGAAGAGTTAAAAGAACCAGCGCGTAAAAAGGCGAATCATCGCGGCGCGAAATATTTTGTTCTGTTGAATTTCAAAAAAATGATTTGGTTTAGCACCGAAAAAGCAAACCAGCCGCAATTAAAAGAAGAAGAACAAATCGTCGCCAAATATAATCTCGGCGAAATTCAAAATCTTAACGATCTCGAACAAACTCGTTATAGTGAACCGATCAAAAGACGACTCGAAGAATTTTTGCTCAAGCTTTACGCCGTTCACACGGGCAAAGAAGCCGAGCCGAGAATTGCGATTGACGATTTTTTGGTGACGCGACTGCAAGAAAAAATCGGTTTGCTCGCTTATTATTATCGCTCGATAATTGAAAATAAAGCGCAGAACGATGCTAATTTTTTGCAAAGTTTGAAGAATTGGTTTGCCGACCAAAACTGGAATTTTGCGGGCGCGTCGGAAGATTACGATAAAGCAGCTAGGCAAACCGCATATCTACTGGTTAATAAAATTTTGTTTTACGATTTGGTTCAAGCCAAACGTCCCGCCGAACTTGATCCGCTCGAAATTCCGGCGGGTTTAACAAAAGGCTCAATGCTCGAAGTTCAGCTTCAAGGTTATTTCAGTCAAATCTTAAAAATTGATTACGAAAGCATTTTTAGCACTGATTTTGTTGATTCGCTGGCTTTTCCTGACGCGCGCGAAGTCGTCGAAGAAATCAAAAAGCTGGTGGCAATTTTGAATCGTTACGATTTTTCCACACTTGGATTTGATATTATCGGCAGAATTTTTGAGCGACTGATTCCATCGGGCGAACGACACAACTTCGGTCAATATTTTACGAGTGCTGATGTCGTTGATTTAATATTGAAATTCTGTTTGCGTCACGAAAACGAAAAAGTGCTTGATCCATCATGCGGCGCGGGAACTTTTCTGGTGCGCGCTTATCAGCATAAAAAGCTGATGAATCAGCGGCAATCGCACGAAGACGTTTTGGATTCACTGTGGGGCAACGACATTGCCAAATTTCCCGCGAGTCTGGCGATTATTAATCTTGCCATTAACGATCTGGCTTCGGATACAAACTACCCAAATATTATTCAGGAAGATTTTTTTGAGATTCAAAAGGGCAAAGACGGAATTGATCTCGAAGACTGGCGCAAACGGATGACAAAAACGCTGCGCGGAAGAGAGCGCGAAATTGTTTATCCGCGCGAGTTTGACGCGATTGTCGGCAATCCGCCGTACACCAGACAAGAGGAAATCAGCGAAATCGCGCCCGATATTGCTCAATACAAACAACAACTAATCGAAAACGCGCTCAAAGTCGGGACAAACAAAATTGCCGAACTATCAAAACGCGCCGGGCTTCACGCCTATTTTTTTGTTCACGGCTGGAAATTTCTCAAAGAGGGCGGCAGATTTGGATTTATCGTTTCAAATTCATGGCTTGACGCCGATTACGGGCGCGGTCTGCAAGAATTTTTCCTCAAAAACTATAAAATCATCGCCATTATTGAATCAAAAGTCGAACGCTGGTTTGAACAAGCTGATGTTAACACCAGCATTATTATTTTGGAAAAATGCAGCGATGCCGACAAACGCGATCAAAATCAAGTGCGCTTTGTTTATTTGAAAAAAGAGTTGCGTCATTTTGTACCGCCGACCGGAGATATTTGGGAACAGCAAATTGAACGCCTCAATGCGCTCGACAGTTTGCGAAAAACAATTCTCGCGCACGGAGATATTTACGAAAACGACGAGATGCGAATTTTTCCGCGCACGCAAGCCGAGCTTTGGACGGAAGGTTTTGACGAAGAGAAACGACGTTACGTCGGCGCAAAATGGGGTAAATATCTCCGCGCGCCCGAAATCTTTTTTACGATTTTGCAGAAAGCTAAAAACAAGCTTGTGCCGCTCAAACAAATTGCCAAAGTTCGCTTTGGGATCAAAACCGGAGCAAACGAGTTTTTCTATTTGTCCGAAGCCGAAATCAAACAAAAAGGCATAGAAGACGAGTTTTGGACGCACACCGACAAACACGGCGAGAAAATTCCCAACAAAATAATTCTTCGCGCCAGAGAAGCAGAAAAACCGACGATTGAAGCGAATGATTTAGCTTTTAATGTTCTTTTGATTCGAGACAAACGCGAAGAACTTGAAGGCACAAATTTGCTCAAATATCTCGAGAAAGGTGAAGAAAATAATTACAACCAACGTGAAACCTGCGCTTCTCGCAAAAACTGGTTCAACGTCGGAACAAATATTAACGACGAAATTGCTTTTCCGCAGAGATTTAGAGAGCGCCACATGATTCTTTTCAATCCGCAAAAGGTTTCTTTAAATAAAAATCTTTACGGCGTGAAACCACTCAAAGGTACTAATTCAACATCTCTAGCTAAAATCCTTAATTCGACTTTCATCTTATTTTGTTTGGAAATATTTGCTCGTCAACCCGGCGGTGGCGGCGGTCCTTTAGATGTTGATGTAAAAGTTGCTGCAGAAGTCTTAGTTCCGCAAATTAAGGAAATAAAACAGTTTCAAAAGAGAATAGAGAAAATCAAGATTCTCGAAAGAAAGATTGAAAATATTTTCAAAGAACTCGGCGCGAATTCTCCTGATGAAGTTTCGCTCGAAAAAGTTAAGCCAGACCGTTTTGAGTTGGACAAAATCATTTTGCAAGATATTTTGGGTTTGAGCGAAGCGGAACATTCAGAGGTTTATCGCGAGGTTGTAGATTTGGTAAGATCACGTCTCGACAAAGCGCAAAGTTTCGGCAAACAGACCAAGAAAAAAGATGTGACCGTGACGGAGGCTTTCTCGCACAATTTGGTTGATGATTTTGACAACGGAGGCTGAAAAACGGTGGAAAGATTCGGTGATTATTACGAAGAAAAAATTTTACCGCTCAAAGATTTAGAAGAGCGGGAGCTGTACGGTTCGGCTTGCTATGGCGAAACCGAATTAAAACCGGATTTGTTCGGCTGGAAAATTACGGTCGAAGGCAAATACCATTTTGAAGCCGACACCGAACTTGAAGCGCGTTATTTGCTGGTTTTTCTCGAACTCGGTTGGCGCAGAGTAAAAGTTCCGCGCGACCAAGAACGCCTCGCCGAAGTCTTGCCACGTCTCGAATATTTAAAGCGGCGGGCAGATGAATTAATTAACGAGAAAATGAGCGGAATTCTAAGCCGCAAGTTGCGAGACGAAATTCGCCACAAAACATATCGCGGAATCTCGCAAAAGAAAGAGACAAAAGCCGAGAAATCAACAAAGAAAATGAAACAAGCGGTTTAATTTGAAAAATCGAAGATGAAATTATTTGCCGAACACGACGGAGAAAAATCCGAAATTGAACTCAAAACCGACGGCCTGCAGGTTTTTGCCGAGATTGATGGGCGCCAATACACGCTCGAAGCGCGCGAGGTCGAGCCAAATACTTATCTTTTTAACGCCGCCGGAAAAGTTTACGAATGTTATGTCGCGCCCCAAAACGCGGCGGGTGTGACCCGGGTTCGGCAGGGCGCTAAAAGTTTTGATTTTCAATTGTCAGACCCGAAACGTCTGCGCGGCGCGGGAAACTTGGATGCCGCAGCCGACGGCATTGCGAAGATTACGACGCAGATGCCGGGCAAGGTCGTGCGAGTTTTGGTTGAACCGGGCGCGGAAGTTCAAACCGGCGACGGCATTATCGTCGTCGAAGCGATGAAAATGCAAAACGAGATGAAAGCGCCGAAAGACGGAATCGTCAAAGAGATTTACTTTATAGTCGGCGCAACCGTCAACGCCGGAGATGTTTTAGCCGTTATTGAATAATCCAAAATTAAATGTCCGAATCTCAAACCTTAAAAGCAGAAAAACGAATCCGAAATCCGAAATCCGAAATCCGTATTTTATTGTGGGATATTGACGGAACGCTCGTGATTGCGCCGCGCGGCGGAGCCTACAAAGATTATTTTGCTCCGGCGATGGAACGCGTTTACGGATCGAGCGGCGTCTTGCGCGAGCGAATCAAGGTTTCAGGAATGACGGATTTGCAAATCGCTTACGAGGCGCTCGCGCCGGAAGGCGTCACGGTCGAACAAATCTATGCCAAAACGGATGAGTTTTGCCAGGTTTTGGGCGAAGAAATCGAGCGCGTTTGCAGTCAGGAAAAAGGTCGTTTTATTTCTCTGCCCGGCGCGCGCGAACTGCTCCAGGCAACGCATGAACATCCGCTTCTGATCAATTCTCTGCTGACCGGAAACGTGCCGCAGGCGGCGCGCTTTAAACTCGGCTTTGTCGGGCTTGACCGATTCTTCGATTTTTCAATCGGCGCTTTTGGCAGCGAATCGCATGAGCGTAAAGATTTACCGGCCATCGCCGCCCGCCACGCGAGCGAAAAATTTGATTACGAGTTTCTGCCTTCGCAGTTTATCGTGCTCGGCGACACGCCCAACGACATCGCCTGCGCCCATCACTTCGGAGCCAAAGCCATCGCCGTCGCCACCGGCCGCCACCACCCGCCGGAAAAACTTTTGCCGCACCAACCGGATTTTCTGCTCGAAAATCTGACCGATACGGCAAAGTCTTTGCAAGTTTTGGAAACTATTTAACCTTCCTCTATTTGTCTCGATAAAGATGCTGCCCCAATCCGAATTTGGCAGCGGCGCGGCGCAGAGCCATGCTTTCAGAATTGGAAAAAGCGTCGCCGTAGCTGTCCGTGTCCTCGTCTTCCTGACCCGTCGCTTCCCGGTAAACAAGACCTTCGGCAGCTGGAATCGAAATGCGAACGGTTAAAACCACTTTTCCGGCAACCTGCTGAATGCTGCGGATTTCATAATTCCAGCCGGGCGCGTACAAATCGAGGTATTTGGCCGCGTCGTACCAGGCAATGTAGGTCAATTCTTTCCCGCCTTGGCGACGATTTTTAAGATGGCGCGGGTGAATCGGTTTGTGTAAATCATTAACAATATCGTTGATTGAACGTAGCGGCTCGGTGACAAAACGTTTTTTTTCGCCGGCTTTCGCGCCGCCCGGTTCCTCCATTGATTTAACTGTCGCTGTTTGTTCGCTCATAATTTTAAAATTTCTGAATGGCAATTATAGCACAACGTCTCACAGATGCAACAAGCTATCTTTCGACCAGAAATTCGGGCGTTACAATGACGGGCACAAAAAATCCGGCTGACGTGTTGAAAACACGAATCCGGGCCTGTTTGCGGACGTTTGCCAGATAACCGAAATTCCAAGTGACGAGATAATCAATTTTATAAAACGAGGCGAGAGCGACATGGAGCGCATCGCCAAGAAATTTGCGCTGAAAAATCCCGCGCGCAATGTATCCGTCGGCTAAAATCGCCGCTTCTTCGGTCAATTCCAGAGGTTGAAGTTGTTTGATTAAATTGAGCGCCGCGCCGCGATACGGTTCGACGGTGCGTTCGAGCTCGCGCTGAACGAGCAGAGAGACAAACGGTTGATACTCAAAAAGCTCATGCTCCCACCAGCGAATCGTCAAATCTCGCCGAAACGGATCGCCGTTGTCGAGGTACGCGCCAATAACGGAAGTTTCCAGATAAATACTTTGCTTCACATCTAAAGAGTGTAAAGCGCGAAGCGCAAAGTACAAAGTTGAAACATTGAGACAGTCTCAATTTTGCGCTTTATATTTGAAGTTTTGAGTTAATTTGGGATGCTGTCGCCGACAATCACCTTCTTAACACTCGGCACGTTTTTATCGGATGCCGGTTCAAAAATGACGGTCGAATCCTGAAAATTAAACTTCAAACGATAATGCAGCAGAAAGTTGCCGCCC
Organism: Pyrinomonadales bacterium; assembly: GCA_038212235.1. Classification (GTDB taxonomy): domain Bacteria; phylum Acidobacteriota; class Blastocatellia; order Pyrinomonadales; family Pyrinomonadaceae; genus JBBQUS01. The sequence continues at coordinate 68,595 of JBBQUS010000010.1, read as the reverse complement.
AAAATTCCGGCCTGTTCGAAACCGGTGGTTTCGTTAACCGGATCCAAATCCAGAACCGCTGCGGTAATTTTATCCCGGCTCGTTTTGCCAAGCGATAATTTGGGCAAAATCAGCGTGGTAACGTTTTCCGTCACACCCGCCGCCCCAAAAATCCGCAGCGTTGAAGTGTGCGCAAAGTGACTGATTTCGTTGCGCTGCGCCGCGGCGACGGAGACTACTGAGATGCTGGCGCCGGTGTCAACAATAAAGTTGAGCGGCTGTTCGACACCCTCAATCATGACTTCGCTGCTCAAGAAACCGCTGGAAGTCGTGCGCAGCGGAATGCTCAGATTGTCGGTATTTAAACTAACCGGCTGCACAGGCAAATCATCTTTCTGATCGTTTTTCTCAGCCGATTTATTTCGTTCGAGAGCAAAAGTTTTGCCGCCGTAATCGAGCGTTACCAGAAATTTCGAGATTGCCGACAACCCGATGTAACCGTCAAAGCTGTCTCCTGTCTCATTAAATTTGCGAATATAGACCGGAACTTTGGTCACGCGGGCAGTTCCGATTTCAAGTGATTTGACAAAACCATAAACGATTTGGAATTTCCCGCCGCCACCGACGGCGCGCGCCAGTCCGCCCTGGACAATCGGCTTGATGCCCAAACGTTCGGCGGTTTTCTCGGAGATCACGGTCATCCCTGAACCGGTGTCAAGAACAAAGCGCAGCGGCTCTTTTTTGCCGTTTAGACGCACTTCGATAACCGGACGGTTATTGACAATTTCGCAGGCGACGGTTGTTTGAGATTCGCCCCCGACGTCGTAGAGAGGTTTGATGTTACCGATGTAGCGCAAAAATTTGATTAAGCCTTCGATTCGAGCGCGGCGGTCGGCGTCCGTCGGCGGCGAAATCCGCAGAAAAGTTTCGTAGGCGTCTGCGGATTCTTTATAGTTTTCGACGCGAGCCGCTATTTGAGCGAGCGAGAAAATAAAATCCGGCTCGTCCGGTTCAAGATAAACCGCATAACGCAGTTTTTCCAACCCTATTTTGGAACGGTTTTCGTAATAATCAATCATCGCCGACCCGGCGATGGCGAGAGCATCACTTCGGCTGCGAAAAAGCGCGTCGTTAAGTAAAGCTTTGGCGTCCTGGATTTGCCCGGAAAGCAAATAAATCGAGCCAAGAATCGAACGGACGCGAGGGTTATTGGGCTCGCTTTTATTAACCGTCATAGCCTCGTTAAAACTATCCAGCAGTTTGTGCTGTTTATAGAGCGTGTAACTTAGCTTAAGCCGGCAAGCGGTATTATCAGGTTCGGCGCGCAGGATTTCCTGCCAGAGATTGGTAGCAGTCTCAAATTCGCCCTGCCGCATCGCCTTTTCAGCTTGCTTGCGAAGTTTTCCGGTTTCCGAATTTGCTTTGACAAGCGGCGCGAAAATGAACAGAAGAGCAACCAAAACGAGAGGCTCCAGACGCAGCTCACCGATGGAAAAAAAGATTTGTTTGGACTGAATTTGGAAGGACGGCTGACGGGGAAACATTTCGTTAACTCCTTTCCCGGTGATTTTCCAGCAGTTTATTTCAAAGGGCTGAAACCAACTTTATTTAAGAATCTCGCCGGTTTTAATTGACCATAAAACTAAATCAAGCTCGTCGAAATCAATTTCGAGGTGTTCGGCAAATTGTTTAAGGACGGCTTCGGTTGCCAAATACTTGGGACGGTTTGATGGCGGCGTCGGTTCGTTGATAAACCCTAGTTCAGCCATCGAATTAAGAATATGTTTGTCTAAAATCGCGTAGCCGCGATAGCCAATGTTTCGCAGGAAATGGCTTGACTCTTTGTAGCCCAAGCCTTTGATAGCCCTTGTTTGCGCCAGCCAATCGCGCCGTTCGAACGGATCGGAAAAGCTGTCCAGCTTTTCCTTTAAGCGCAAGCCGCAATCAATTTGCAGAAATTCGCGGGTGGTGGCGATATAAGCGGCGCGGGCGTTCGGAAAACGGTGGACACCGCTTAGGATGCTGGCAAGCTCGTCCTGCGTTGCGCTCAACAAATGTTTTTTTACGGCGGCTACCGAGCGCAAACCCATTCGAGCCGAAGCGTTGGCCGTAAAGATGCAGAAGACAAGTTCCTCCAACAACAATTCGTCGTCGTTTTGCTGCCAGACAGCGGCAAAATCTGCCAGGCGGGCGCGAATCGCTGCTTGCCGCTCCCGATACGTTTCCCGCACTATTTCGATTGTCAACGGCTGCTTGTTCTTTAAACCTGTGCGAGACATTTTCCTAAGAACAGAATTTTCCGCCTTTTGCCCCTCGTTTGTCAAAGAGTTGTTTCAAAAATATAACAATTAGTTCAGATTCATTTTGGAAATCGTCAATTCTATACATCGAGATTTCAGATAGCATCTAAAACGTTTGCTTATACATCGAATTTTTTGGCATTATGTGAATCGTTTAAACTTTAGTTTTGAAATGGGTCGAGAGAGTGTGTTATGGTTTTAGTTGCAGTCCATCGGACTGCAAACTCGGCGACCTCACTTTTTCGCAAACCAAATACGGAGTTCGAATAATAAAGATGAAGAGACTGCTGTTTAAAAATTTCCGGCAAGGCTTAGCTTTTGCCTCTGTGTTGATGTTTTCGTCAATGGCTGCGTCGGCGCAGGGTGTTTTGACCCGCCCGTCGGTTGTGCCGCAGCCGATTACGACGGCCACGCCGCTGGTTAAATCAACTGTCAGCAGCGCGCCGAGCGTAGCGACGCCGGATATCGGTCAGCCATCGCTCGAACCGGATGTTGCCGGGCTGCGCGGCGTTTTGGTTGAAACAGTTGACGGCAAAACCATCATGGATTCGTCAAGCACCGCGACTTTTAATCCGGCCTCAAATGTTAAGCTGGCAACCGCCTTCGCCGTTCTCAAAACTCTCAAACCGACTTATCGTTTTCCGACCAAAATTTACACTGACGGAGTTTTCAACACTCAAACCGGTTCCATCATCGGCAACTTATATGTGGTCGGAAATGACCCTTCGTTTAATTACGAACACGGCGTCGCAATTGCCGCCGCTCTGAACAAAATGGGCGTTCGCGAAGTGAGCGGCGATTTGATTGTTTCAGCCAATTTTACGCTCGGTTACACACCTTCCGCGCTGCGTGCCGGGACACTGCTAAATACCACTTTGGATGCTAATCATCGTTCGGCGACGGCAATTGCTGCCTGGCAAAATCTGCTGCGGACGACCGGTGAAACCGTCACCACTTATCCGAGTGTGGTCGTGACCGGCAAGGTTTCGTCCGAAGAGTTGCCCACTAATCTGCGCCTGCTCGTCACGCACGAGTCCAGTCCGCTCAAAGATATCTTAAAGGCCTGTCTTTCGTATTCGAATAATTTTGTCGCGGAACGACTTGGCGATTCAATCGGCGGCGCTCTCTCGGTTGAGCGAATTGTCGAACAGGAAGCACACGTCGCGCCCGAAGAATTTCAAATCGCCTCTTCAAGCGGACTCGGCATTAACCGCGTCACGCCGCGAGCTATGATGAAAGTTTTTCGCGCGCTGCACGGTGAGCTGGCCAAATCCAAAATGTCGATTACCGATATTTTGCCGGTTGCCGGAATTGATGAAGGAACGCTCAAAAACCGCTTTACGGGTTTTACCGAGCGCGGCAGCGTAATTGGTAAGACGGGCACTTTGCCGAGCACTGACGGCGGCGTCAGCAGTCTGGTCGGACAAATGGGAACGGCCAAAGGCGAAATGCTCTTTTTCGTAATTTTCAACATGCACGGCAACGTTAACCGCTTTCGCGATTATCAAAATAAACTTGTCATGTATTTGCAGAACCAGCGCGGCGGCGCGATGTCTTTCGCTTACCTGCCAAAATCTTTTCCCGCACTGCTGGCAAACACCAGAGTAACAACCGAAAAAACTTCTAATTAATGAATGGGCGGCTGATAAACTTGCCCTTCACAAATTTCTTCAAGGCAGGGCTAAAAATCCTGCCTTAATTTTTATGCCTTCCCAAGCGACGATTTTGCTGATCGAAGACAACGACGGTTTGCGAAACGCTCTCAAACTGACGCTTGAAACTGAGGGTTTTGACATTACCGAGGCGGCCGATGCACGCGCCGGAATCGCCCTTGTTCGCCAAAAACCTTTCCATTTAATTCTGACCGATTTAAAAATGCCGCACGGTTCGGGTCTCGAAGTTTTGAATGCGGCGCGAATTGTTGACCCGGACGCCAACGTGATCGTCATGACGGCTTACGGTTCGATTGAAGAAGCCGTTCTCGCCATCAAAGCGGGAGCCATTGATTTCCTTCAAAAGCCGGTGGATGCGGATCATTTACTGCTTTTGATCGAACGGGCGCTCGACAGCACAAGACTGCGAACCGAAAACGTCTTGCTGCGCGAAGAATTTTCCAAACGCTATGGTTTTCCCAGAATCATCGGTGAATCGGCAGCAATAAGGCGCGCCGTAGCCGAAACTCAGCGCGTCGCAACTACCAATGCGACTGTTTTATTGTTGGGCGAATCGGGAACCGGCAAAGAATTGTTTGCCCGCGCCGTGCATCATCTCTCGCCGCGCCGCGAAAAACCCTTCGTCGCAATAAACTGCGCCGCAATTCCCGAAACTTTGATCGAAAATGAATTGTTCGGGCATGAAAAAGGAGCATTTACCGGGGCCAATGACCGCCGTCTGGGTAAATTTGAACTGGCTCACGGCGGCACTATCTTTCTGGACGAAATCGGCGAGCTCCCCTTAAGCGTTCAGGGAAAGCTGCTCCGCGTTTTGGAAGAGCGAACAATTGACCGAATCGGCGGGCGAATGCCGTTAACGGTTGATGTCCGCATCGTCGCAGCAACTAATAAAGAGCTCAAAACAGCTGCCGAAAATGGCGAATTCAGGCTTGATTTATTTTATCGCCTGGCGATTTTTCCGATCCAAATTCCTCCGCTCCGGACGCGCGACGACGATGTGATTTTGCTGGCCGCACATTTTGCCGATAAATTCGGCCAAGAATTTCGCGGCAAAGCGGCATTTTTAAGCGATGAGGCAAACGCAGTTTTGCGTCAGCAGCATTTTTCCGGCAACGTTCGTGAACTGGCCAACCTGATTGAACGCGCCTGTATTCTCGCTGATACGGAAATGCTGCAACCGGCGGACTTTGGCTTTGCCCAGAATCCAAAATCTAAACCCCAAAATCCAAAACTGGAGGGGTTTGATTTTTCCGGGACTTTGCCGGACGTTTCCGGGCGCGCTGTGCGGCTTGTGGAATCCAGAAAAATCAGCGAAACTTTAGAGTTTTGCAACGGTAATAAGTCGAGAGCGGCTGAACTGCTCGAAGTAAGCTATAAAACGTTGCTCACCAAAATTAAAGAACTGGGATTAGAATAGCTGCGGCATGTTTTATTTTTACAACCCGCAGCTTTCGAAGCAATGGATTTAGAGCAATTAGAAAACGCTGCGAAAGAGGCGTTACCGCCCGCCGAAACCGTCGTCACTGCCACCGTCACCGGGCACAACGGCCACAAATCGAAAAAGTCAGAACTTCATTTTGCAGCCGGTAAACAGCGCCTGCGTGTCGGGCGCGACGTGCAGAACGAGCTTTTGCTGGACCGAGCGGATGTTTCGCGGTTTCACGCATCCTTGATGCTGCGTCCCCACGGCCGTTTGCTGATTGCTGATTTAGGCTCGCGAAACGGCACCTGGATTAACGCTCAACGGCTGGAAAATGGGCAGATTTATGAAATCAACGATAACGACCTGCTCAAATTCGGTGAAACGGAAGTTCGTCTTAATTGGACGCAGGCCAAACAACCGGATGATCTCAGAGAACGCGAAACGTCTTTAGTTTTTCCGCCCGACGGACAGGAAGCAGACGCGCTGCCGGTCAGCGTGTTTGATGAAACGCAAGCGCCGCCCATCCGCGAAAATCTGCTCGTCGAAGATGCCGTCCAGGCCAAAGATGAAAAGAAGCCGGAGAAAGCGCCGCAGAGCGTCGCCCGTTCGGCCGGAATTGTTTCAATCGCGGTGATGGGCTCGCGCGTTTTGGGTTTGGTGCGCGAAATGGTTTTCGCCGCAATTTTAGGCGCCAGTGATTATCTCGACGCGTATCTGGTGGCGTTTAGAATTCCGAATTTACTGCGGGATTTATTTGCCGAAGGCGCGCTGTCGGTCGCTTTTGTCAAAACCTTTACCGATTATCAGGTCAACAAAAGCGAAGCGGAAGCGTGGCGTTTGGCAAGTTTGATTTTTAACGCGCTGGTCGTGATTTTAAGCGTCATCTCGCTCTGCGGAATATTGCTTGCGCCTTATATTGTCGGGTTGATCGCTCCGGGTTTTGCGCAAAATCACGACAAGCTGGCTCTGACGGCGACGATGACGCAGATCATGTTTCCGTTTCTGCTGCTTGTCGCCATGGCTGCAGTCGCGATGGGCGTTCTCAATACCAAAGGCATTTTCGGAATTCCGGCTTCGGCCTCAACAGTCTTTAATATTGTTTCGGTTTTGACCGGACTCGGCTTTGCGTATTGGCTGAGCGGCGGCCATCTGACCGGCTCGGCTGATCCGGTCGCGGCGCAGTGGACTGTCATCGGGTTGTCAATCGGCACGATGGCGGGCGGGGCGGCGCAGTTTTTGATGCAGGTTCCATCGCTTTACCGGGTTGGCTTCCGCTTCAAACCAATTTTAAGTTTTACCGATCCGGGCGTCAGACAAGTCTTTCGCCTGATGACACCCGCGATTTTGGGAACATCGGCGGTGCAGATTAATGTCCTCGTTAACACCTCTTTTGTCTCGGATATCAGCGGGGCGCAAAGCTGGCTTAACTGCGCGTTTCGTCTGATGCAGCTTCCGATTGGAATTTTTGGCGTCGCGGTGGCGACGGCGGCAATTCCGGCGCTCTCAAAATTTGCGGCGCAAAAAGATATTCAAAATTTCCGCGAAACTCTGGGCTCGTCAATTCGATTGGTGTTTTTGATGACTTTGCCTTCGGCCTGCGGGCTGATAGTTTTGGGCGAGCCGATTATTCGCCTGCTTTATGAACGCGGCAAATTTAGTGCTTTAGCAACCAACATGACGGCTTGGGCGCTGGCGGCGTACGCGCTCGGGTTGACCGGATACGCGGCAATCAAAATTATCTCGCCCGCTTTTTATGCTCTCGATGACGCCCGGACGCCGATGATTATCAGTCTGGCTTCAATCGTCGTCAACGCGGTGGCCGGATATGCTTTTCGCGTCACGCTCTCGCACGTCGGCGTCACCGAACAAACTCCCGGCGGTTTTGGTCACGTCGGCGTCGCGCTGGCAACTTCGACGATTGCGCTGGTTAACTTTCTCGCTCTGCTGGTTTTGCTGCGACGCAAAATCAAACGCATCGAAGGCGGCAAAATCTTAGTCTCGCTACTTAAAATAGGAGCGTCTTCCGCGCTTTTGAGCGCAGTTTGTTATTTTAGCTATCGTCTTTTGTTCAACTTTTTCGGGTCGGGCAATTTATCGTTCAGAGTAATCGAGGTTTTCATTCCGATTGCGCTTGGCGGCAGCGTTTTTTTAATTGCGGCAAAACTGCTCGGCGTCACCGAGCTCAATCAAGCCTACAATGCTTTCGCCAAAAAACTTGGCCGCCGCCGCACCTAACGATTTAGCCGAATCAATATTCATCGAGCATTTGAATGCGGCGAACGTGACGCCCGCCTTCGAAATCCGTCTCGAGCCAGACTCGCACGATTTCGAGAGCCATTTCTTCCGTCACCATTCGCTCGCCGAGCGAGAGAACGTTAGAATCGTTATGCTGCCGCGCCAGTTTAGCCGTTTCCGTATTCCAGCACAACGCGCACCGCACGCCCCGCACGCGATTAGCAGCCATTGCCTCGCCGTTTCCCGAACCGCCCAGAACAATCCCGCGTTTTGCCTCTCCGCGAGCGACGGCTTCGGCCACCGGACGGATAAAAACCGGATAATCAACCGATTCTTCCGAATCCGTTCCAAAATCAGCGACTTCTCGTCCCGACTCCTGCAAAAAAAGTTTTATTTTCTCTTTGTACTTATATCCGGCGTGATCCGAACCAATTGCAATGTCCATATATTTTTAACTTTCAAAGCTCCAAAAATTTAATCGAAGATTAGAAGTCTAGAGAAATTTCGTTCGCCTGCCAAACAAAAAAAGGATGTCGCAAACAAATTGTTGTGACATCCCCCTTATACTTTGAAGTGAAAACGATTGTGCTTTGCTGATGTTACTGTTTGGGCGTAGTGGTATCGGTCGTGGTCGTCGTTGTTTTGGTCGTTTTCGTCGCCATATGTTTATGGTGATGATGGCGGCGATGATGATGATGTTTCTTGGTTGTCATAGTTGTCGTAGTTGACGACGTCGTGTCTTGAGTCAATTTACCGGTTTTAGCGAACGCAGTCGAAGCGGTTAAAGCCATAATTGAACCGAGCGCTACGGCGCTGAAAGTTTTTGCAATGTTCATAAATCTCTACTCCCTCAATTTTTTTGTGTCGTTTTTATACGCGACGATCAGCCTTAAACAACCTTTATGCCAGACTTTTATTCGGCGGAATTCAGCCTTTTTTCACGCTTTTACTGAAGTTAATCCGACTTAAATACGCGCCGATGTTTCAGTGAGATTGGGGCTTTTCTGTCAGGCACTTCATTTCTGCCACAAACTTTTATCCTGCGTTAAGAAACAGTTCCACGGCAGACTGCAAATGCGGTCGAACCGCCGACTTTAGAAATTTTATTTTATTTTATTTTGTATTGTACACAACCGCACAGAATTTACCGGCGATAAAATACATTATCTAATTTAGACTTTTCTAGAATTTGTGGTTTGAAGGTTATGCGGAAAATTATTTTAGTGGTTGAGGATTATGATGACTCGCGCGAGCTCATCAAGTTTATGCTGGAAACGCTTGGACACGAAGTCTTGGAAGCGACCAACGGCAGCGAAGCCATTGAATTTGCGCGTTTAGAACATCCCGATTTGATTTTAATGGATATTGCGATGCCGGTCATGGACGGCATTACAGCGACGAGAGAAATCAGAATGCTGTCCGAAGATAATCTGTCTCAAGTTCCGATAATTTGTCTTACCGCGCACATTAATTCTTATTTGCAGGAAGCTCTCGACGCGGGCTGTAACGAAGTTGTCGGCAAACCGATCAATTTAACGGTTCTCCAGCCGCTCGTGCAGCAATACCTGACAGCTCTGATGATCTTGATGATAAGTATCTGGTGCGGTTATTTGGCTGTGGTTTAGAATTCGAAACTTTCTTGAGAGAAAGATAAGCGCCCGGGAATTTAACAATCCGGCATTTATCTTTCTCTCGCTCTTTAAAATTTAAGTAGTGCCATGTTTTTTAAACCAATCGTTGGCTTTCTTCCAGGCGTCGGTGGCTGCCTCTTTGTTGTATGAATCGCGATAATCGGCGAGAAAGCCGTGGTTGGCTTCCGGATAAACGATAATATCAGAACCGGATTTGCCCTTGGCCAGTTCTTTTCGCATTTCCTCAACAGAATCCTGAGTAATTCCCTGATCTTTGCCTCCGTACAAACCCAGCACCGGAACTTTTAGATTAGCCGCAATGTCAATCGGCATGGTCGGCTGCAAATCGCTCTTTGGCGTATCCGGCGCGTTTACGAGTTTTCCATAACAGGCGACTCCGGCCTTTAGATTCGGATTGTGCGCCGCATACAGCCAAACAATTCGACCGCCCCAGCAAAAACCGGTAATCGCCAGTTTCTTGGTGTCGCCGCTGTTTTTCTTGGCGTAAACTACCGCCGAATCAAGATCCGCCATGACTTGCGCATCCGGCACTTTGGAAACTACTTTTGAAATAATCTCGCGGAAATCTTTGATCTGCGAAACGTCGCCTTGCCGGGCGTAAAGTTCGGGCGCGATTGCCATGTGACCGAGCTTGGCAAAGCGGCGACAAACATCTTTGATCCATTCGTGGACGCCGAAAATTTCCTGAACAACGAGAATTACCGGAAAATCCTTGCCTTTGGCGGGCATTGCGCGATAAGCCGGAATTTCGCCGTCGGTGACCGGAATTTTGATTTCCCCGGCGGTTAAGCCGTTATCGTCGGTTGTGATTTTATCCTGAGCGTTGATTGGCTGCACGGCCAGCGCAAAACCCGCAACCAGAGAAGTTACAAAAAATTCGCGGCGTCCGAGACGCGGCGCGGTCGGAACCGTATTGCTAATGTCTTCGTACATTCTTAAGCCTTTTCTCCTCTTTAAAAATTAGGATGCATTTTTTACTTTCGCTATCTGCGATTTCAAGAGTATAATTATTCTTTACTAATTGAAAACCCGCGCTTCGCAGCGTTTTATGACGGATTGATTTGTCTTATCAAGCGAGTTTTTAATTCTTCTCTTAATAGTCTAACAAAAGGTTGTAGCGAGACAATGATGCTCTATGTTGTAATTTGTATTGCTTTAGCGATGGCCGGAGTTGCCGGGATGCAGTTTTTTTACCTAGCTTATATGGAACGCGTCTGCAAGCAGCATCAACGCCGCATTAAAGAACTTGAACGTCAAAACGCGCTCCTCTATCATCGCTGGCAGGACACCGAACGCGCTCTGGTCAGTTACGAAGATTTAGCTGCCGAAGAAGTGGTTGAAGAGGAAGAAGTCTGGTCAGAGATTATTGAAGAGTAGAAACAGTTAACAGTCATCAGATATCAAAATATAGGCAGATTTGTTAGTTGATTCTGGATAAATTTATTGATTTTTAACTGATAACTGATAATTGATAACTGCCACCGTCGCGCCCCAATGTCCGGCAAATGCTGGAGCATCCTTGAAGCTTTCGACAAATTCTGTTTCCGCTAAAATCTTTCGCACCATTTCGCGTTGGACGCCAATCCCTTTGCCGTGAATAATTCTCACCACTCGAAACCCTTTCTCCCTAGCCAATAACAAATATTCTTCCGTTACGCGGCGGACGTCAGCGGGCGGAATCGAATGCAAATCAAAGCTATCCGTGATTTCGATTTCGACGATTTCGGGAAAAGGACTATCCATAGATTTTGGTTTTTGGTCTTTGGACTTTGAGTTCATACTTCCAAGCCTTACGCAAATATGAAAATGATTTAGATCCAAAGTCCAAAAACCAAAGCCAAAAAACCAAAGTCAAAAAAAACAAAGCCAAAAAACCTTTTAGTTATCATTCCTATTTTCTTTCGGAATGTCGGGCGGAACATTGACTTTGACTAAACCGCGCGTGTCTTTGTAGGTTGAAAATGTCGTTTCGCGAGTTTGTCCGTCCGCGCCTTTGATTCTGACGCTGAAGGTACGACTGTCGCCGCTGCCGCTGACGCGCAGAGGCAAAAACCCTTTGATTCTCCCGCTCAGGTAAACTTTGTAATGATCCTGGTTGTATTTGTCGTAACCGATAATCCGAATATGGTCAAAATCTGGTTCTTCGCCGTTTGGCTCTTCGATGCGGCTGCTTCGTTCGAGAATGACCCAGCTTCCCGGTTTTGATTCTTTGCCCGCGTCCCGGCCCTGTCCAAAGCTGGCCGCATTAGCAGCATTGCTGTCCTGTTCGGCGTCAATCCTCTTCCAGGCGACGAATTCGCGTCCCGTGCGATAGAAAATAATGTCAGCCGGTACGGTCAACTCGACTTGTTTTCCGTAAAGCCACCCGGCCGGCGCGGGCGAAACCGAAGAATTGAGCCGCACTCGATACCAAGTATCGTATTTATCATCAAGCCGACCGACGTCTTCGTCCTTGTTTTTCTGACGCGGTGATTTATTTTGCTTATTCGCCGAATTTTTCGACTGATCGTCTTTATCATCCGCGTCCGCGTCCGCCGGTTTGGGAACTCGCTGCCAACCGACAATTTCGAAAGTGTCGCCGTTCAGCAGTTTTTGCAAAATATTGTCGTCCGAGTTGCGGTCGGGCGTAATTCGCAAATTTGAGCCGTTGCGGAGCTGTGCGGTCGCCTGCGTCGGAGTATCTTTGTCCTGTTCGGCAAGTTTTTTTGATTGTTCGAGCAATTTATTGGGAAGAACGTTGCGCGCTTCAATCCAGCCTTCCGTGTTGTTATCGTCGGACGCGCGAACGTTGTACCATTTCTCGCCTTCGTAAACGTCGTCGCTCAGAATTTCGAGCGTCGTGCCGCGCGAAACTTCGAGCAAGTCGGCGGCCACAACGGCATCCGAGCTGCGAATCTGCGCCCGCCGCGCAATGACTACACATTTATCGGACGTTCCGGCTAGTTTGGCAACCGTTCCGCAACCGCTCAACATTGTTGCCGACAATGTTAAAATCAAAAACAAATTTAATTTCATATATATAAGGAATAAAAAATTAATTAGGCGAGGAAAGCCTAAAGGATTTGATTATCAGTTATTTATCCTCAATTTTCAATCGCTTGATAACCCAATCGGACAAGCAGCTTTTTTTGCCGCCGATTCAATTTGTCATTAACGGCAAGTCTGGTCAGGCTTATTTTCGAAATATTTTGCAAACCGGCGGCGGCTAAATCCGCAGTCCAATTAATCCCGCCGGGCGTTTCGACGTATTTTTCAACGATTGAACGCAGCTCGGGCATATTCTTAAGATTTTCTAAAACGACCTGGTTAGCATTTTGAGCGGCGTTCGGTTTTTGGGAGCGACGAGACAATTCTCTGAAAACATCATCGAGCGATTGCCTGCCGCCGGATTGCTGCAGCACGGCTAGATCGCAGATGAATGCGGCCGTCATGCCTTTAGCGTAAACAAGTTCTGACAAATTGGCGCTCCAGCGCAGTGGCGACGCTTCGATTAAACTCAAAGTTTTTCCGGTTGAATTAAAACGCGCCGCGTCGTAGGCGCGACCGAGCGCGTCCAAAAAATCCTCAAACCGAATGTATTTGAGCCTGACGCCGGTTTTTAAAGCCTGATAAAGCGTAAAACCTTCATAAAACCAAGCGTAATCGCCGGTTAGATTTAAATTGTTGGGAATCCAGAGATGAAACAATTCGTGTCGCAATTGCTCGTGCAGTTTGCTCAGAGCGCGGGATTTAAACGCAATCGGCGCGGCGCACAAAATAACGGTTGAGCCGCGAGTTTCGGCTTCCCACTGCTCGCCGCCGAATTTTTGCGGCAGCGGAATCAGCAAAATCTCGATTTTACCAAACGGCAGCGAACCGAAAACTCTTTTGTGTTCGGCCAAAATACTCGCTGCCAAATCAAACGTTTCGCTTGAATTAAAAATCCATTCGCCGACGCGCGCCAGATTGAGCTGCGTTTTTTCAAACTGTGAAGTTTGTTCGCTAAAATTGCCGACGAGGAAAATCGCTGAGCGGGGATTTAAAATCTGAAACTCGTTTTCTCCGGTTTTATCTTCACTGGTCGCAATTTTCCAGTTGGGCGGCAAAACAAAAGTGATTTTTCCGGTGCTGGCTTGGTTTCCGAAATCCGGCAACAAATCATTGAGCATCAACAATCCCTGATTTTTTGTCAGCCAGGAAATATGCGCGGCCTGAGTCGCCGGTTGCGGAAAATCCAATTTCACTTCATAGCTAAAACTGCCGGCCGCCGTCGCTGTCTCAAATTCACCCGCGCTTTGCCTGACGAAAACGATTTCAGTTCCCCGCTCGTCAAAAAATTGTAAACCGGAAATTTTCCCGGCAAGATTCAAAGCGTTGGCAGACGAATCAGCAAAAGACCAGTGTTTTTCCGGTTCGGAGAGTTTGCCGGTGACTTTGACGACGGCGTTTTCCGTTGACAAAATCGCCACACGCATTTCAAACGAACGCGCCGAAACATTAATCTGACCAATGCAGACAGTCAGGAAAAGACAGAGCAAAAGAGTTTTTCTTTTCATTTTACGAAACCGGATATTCAGCAGATTCGATGCTTTCGCCGGCCAAAAAATTTTGCAACTTTAATTTACCGATTATCGTTAGGTAAAAAAGTTGAAAGCGCAAATGACAGATTTTTATTTGAGCGGCGGTTTTTATAATTTCGGATTCATAATTTTTTCCGCGCTCATCTTCCTTCCTGTTAGCTTTGAGTGAGTGGAAAAATGTTGTTTGCGCTTTCGACTTTTTCAGTTTTGCCTTAAAATAAACGTCTTTTTAATTGACAGTTAGCGATTTGAATCTCTAAAATTTATTACGTCTTCTGGTAAAGTTTAGTTAAAGTTATTTAGCCAGGTTTTTCAAACAGATAATTTTATGAGTCTCGTCAAAGTCGTAGTCATTACGGTGTTGTTTTTATTGAGTCTATTGTTTTTCGGACGCTTTTTCTTTTAACGTTAACAACACCTTTAACAAGTGTTTTGCTTTTCGGCAGTCTTATGCAAGACTGCCGTTTTGCTGTTTACAGAGACATTTTCTACAATAAATTATGACCAATTTGCGAACCATCAAACGGGCGCTGATCAGCGTTTCGGACAAAACCGGGATTTTGGAATTTGCCCGCGAACTCGAAAAACTCGGGGTTGAAATCATCAGCACGGGCGGGACGGCGCGCACGCTGAGAGACAATCAGATTGCCGTTCGCGAAGTTTCGGATGTGACTGGTTTTCCCGAAATGATGGACGGACGCGTCAAAACTTTGCATCCTAAAATTCACGGCGCGCTGCTCGGGCGGCGCGACAATTCGGAACACGCCGCAGCCATGAACGCGCACGGAATCGAACCGATTGATCTGGTCGTGGTTAATCTTTATCCTTTTGAAAACACGATTGCGGATGAAAACGTCGCTTTGAACGACGCGATTGAGCAGATTGATATTGGCGGCCCGGCAATGATTCGCTCGGCCGCCAAAAACTTTCAGGACGTGGCCGTGATCGTCGAACCAAGTTTATACAAAATTGTTTTGGGCGAGCTAACCGCAAACAACGGAGCGTTGTCCGCCGCGATGCGGCAAATGCTGGCAACTCTCGCTTTTATGCGGACGTCGGCTTATGACGCGGTAATTGCTAATTTTCTGATGACCCAGATTTCGAGCGAGGAAATGTCGCCCGAAATGATGACGGCGGCGATGCAGGCCAGCATGAAGTTTGCAAAAGCATTTGAAGGTGACGACGATTTTAACGAATTTGACGATGACGACGATCCAGATGACGACGATTTAGAGGATGATGAGTTTGACGAATTAATCGAAACGAACGGCCACTTGGCTGAAGAAGACTCACTCTTCGCCGTCGAAGACGCACTCGATTTAGAAAAAATCGCAGATCTTCGCTACGGCGAAAATCCGCATCAACAGGCCGCACTTTACTCAAGCGAACTGGAAATCGGCGGCGTCGCTCAGGCCGCTCTGCTCGGCGGCAAGGAAATGTCTTTTAATAATTATGTGGATGCGGATGCGGCCTGGAATCTGGTTTCCGAATTTAAAGAACTGGCTTGCGCCATCATCAAACACACTAATCCGAGCGGCGTCGGACTTGGCGCGAGCGTCGAAGAAGCCTATCGGCGCGCCCTGGCGACCGATCCGATTTCGGCCTTCGGCGGGATTGTCGCTTTTAACCGGGCGGTTGACGCTGACGCGGCAAGGGCTGTTATAGAGATTTTTACCGAAGTCATTCTCGCCCCCGATTACTCGCCGGAGGCTCTGCAGATTCTTCAAAGCAAGAAAAATCTAAGGATTTTGCGCCCTGCTGAGACTGATGAAATGGCCGATCAAATCGAGTTCAAACAAATCTCGGGCGGCTTTCTGGCGCAGGAAAAAGATTTGCATCAACTAAACGCGATTGATTTACAAGTGGTCAGCGCGCGCCAACCTTCAGATAAAGAAATTCAAGCGCTCTTGTTTGCCTGGAATGTTTGCAAACACGTCAAATCCAACGCTATCGTTCTAGCCAACGAATTTCAAACGGTCGGCGTCGGGGCCGGACAAATGAACCGCGTTGATTCGGTGCGGATAGCCGCGAGCAGAGCCGGTCGGACCGGGATTTCGATGAACGACGGAGTGGTGCTGGCTTCGGACGCTTTTTTCCCGTTTCGCGACGGCATTGACGAAGCGGCGAAAACCGGAATCACCGCAATTATTCAACCCGGCGGTTCAGTTCGCGATGATGAAACGATTGCCGCCGCCAACGAACATAACTTGGCGATGGTTTTCACCAACATTCGACATTTCAAGCATTAAATCTTGGTTTTTTTAGCTGTCTGAGTTTCTAAAGGAACGGGAGAAAATTGACTTCTCGAAAAAAAGCAAACGCGGACGATTAATCGTCCGCGTTTACAGAAATTGCTGGTTTTTTGATGTCTATTTTTGAGCCAGGGCAGTTTCGATGGCTTTTGTCACCGTGTCGCTTTCGGGCGTGTCTTTGGAATCAAATCGGGCGATGATAGTGCCGTTTTTATCAACCAAAAATTTATTGAAATTCCATTTGATGTCGCCTGCAAATTTCGGGTCGGTTTCGCTGCTCGTCAAATATTTGTAAAGCGGATGCTGATCCTCGCCTTTGACCGAGATTTTGGCGAACATCGGAAACGAAGTTTTAAACTTCAGAGTGCAAAATTCTTTAATCTCCGCGTTTGTTCCCGGTTCCTGCCCGCCGAAATTATTAGCCGGAAATCCTAGAATGACAAAGCCCTGATCTTTGTATTTCTCATAAATTTTTTCCAAGCCTTCGTATTGCGGCGTGTACCCGCATTTGCTGGCGGTGTTCACGAAGAGAGCGACTTTCCCTTTGTAAGTGTCGAGTTTGACGTCGTTGCCGTCAATGTCTTTCATCGTAAAATCGTACACGGATTTCTCCTTTGCGGTAGTAATGTTTCGCGTCCCGACGGCGAAATATCCGGTAATTCCGATTATCGCGATTAACGCCACAACTAATAATGATCGAATCATTTTAAATTCTCCCCTTTAAAACCATAGAATTGTTTCGTCTTTAAAGTTAAACCAGCCTGCTTCAAACGGCAAGAGCCGGGCTGGACGCGAAAAGAAGGATTCTAGTATGCTCACTATCAAGCGCTTTAGAAATAAAGGCTCTCCTGTTTTAAATATCCGTAATTTGAAAGGTAAATCAGCGATGTTTAATCGTTTAGGGAAGGGTTTTGTCTTAATCGCACTAATTTTTAGTCTCAGTTTGCCTGGAACGGCTTATCCGTCAGTTTCCGGCAGACTTACAAACAATCCCAAAGCCGCTGCATTTACTCTCCGAGATCAGTTTGGCAACGAGCTCAGTTTCAAGTTTCCCCGCGAGAAAATCACAATTTTCGCTTTCGCGGACAAAAATGGGTCGGACCAGCTCGAGGACTGGATTCGCCCCTTGGTTGAAAAATATTCTGTCAAAGACGCCGATAAAATTGATATCGCAGGCATCGCCGAACTCTCAAGCGTTCCCGGAATCGCTAAAGGCATCGTTCGCAATCTCATCAAAAAGAAAAGCGAGCGCTCCGTGCTGCTCGACTGGAACGGCGATGTTTCTAAGAGCTACAACTACGAAAAAGACAAGGCCAATATTATTCTAGTTGACCGTCAGGGCAACATTATTTCCAGAGAAGTAGGCACGGCTAACGCAGCAAAGTTAGCAAAGATTTATCAGGCGATTGATCGAGCGCTCAGATAAAAATTAGCTGCTTAGTTAGACCAGCAGCTATTTTGTCCGACGCTAAAAGGATGAGATTGCTAAAGACTACTTCTGTAACTCTCTCGGACGCGGCGGCGGCGTGAACTGATTTTGCTGCTGCTGTGAATTCGGTTTTTCGCCCGTTTCGGCAAAAACCTCTTTCAGAGCGCCCACGCTCGAGAGCATTGAAGAAGTTTCCATCGGCATAAAAATCACTTTGGAATTATTGCCGCGCGTCATGTCGCGTAAAGATTCGATGTAACGGGCGGTAATCAGATATTGCGCCGTTTGCGCCGGATCCCCGATTGCGCCGGAGATTCTGGCAATGGCTTCGGATTCGGCGGCAGCGTTTTGCAGACGTGCTTGCGCTGCGCCTTCGGCTTGCAGGATGGCCGATTGCTTTTCGCCTTCGGCGCGTGTGACGGCAGCTTGTTTTTCGCCTTCGGCGCGAGTCATGTTAGCTTGTTTTTCACCTTCGGCCTGCAAAATAAGGGCGCGCTTGGTGCGTTCCGCAGTCATTTGTTTTTCCATTGTGATCCGAACGTCATCGGGCGGCGTGATATTTTTGAGATCCACGCGCGTGACTTTAACGCCCCACTTGTCAGTTGCTTCGTCCAGGATTATCCGCAGTTCATTATTGATTTGGTCGCGCGAACTCAAAGTATGATCCAAATCCAGTTTGCCGATCACCGAACGCATTCCGGTAAAAGTAAGCTGAACGACCCCGCCAACAACATCCGAAACTTCATATGCGGCCTTGACCGGATCGGTAATTTGCCAGTAAATAACCGAATCTACATTAATCATCACGTTGTCGCGCGTAATCACAGACTGCGGCGGCAAATCAATAAACTGTTCGCGCAAATCAATTGAAGTTGTCCCGGGGCGGACATTTGACCAGTAAACCCCGCGCGGGCTGTCCAGAAACGGAATGATGATGTTCAAGCCGTTTCCGGCAATGCGGTTAAAACTCCCTAACCGCTCAATCAGCATTACCGTCGCCTGCGGAACAATCCGGATAGTTTTATAAGCAATGACCAGCAAAGCTATCGCCAGAAAAACGAAAAAAAGGAAACCGAACGCGGCAATCCCGCCCGCTTGAAACAGTAAAATCTGCGTCATAATTTTTGCCTCCAGAGTAAAGGGGAAGTTACTGCTGATAATCTTTGGACAATATAGCTGATTTTGACGGCGGGTGAAACCTATCACAACGAATTACAAACATTTGACAATTAGTAACTGGGCCGATTGTTGGAAATTTCCTCTTTGATGAACTAACCGCAAATCTACGTATTTGTACGTTAAAAATTAGGTTACTAAAATTTCTAATTATTTTTATCATTGTTTATCATTTTTAGGTATTGTTTTTCTAGAAATACTGTGCTACCTTGATGATGCTTGCCCAACTTCACCAGGCAAGTCTTGCTCAACTATCAAGTTACGTCAGGAAACCAACCTATAAATTAAATTCTCACGAGCGGCTATTCTTGCCCTCCATCTAACTAAAAGGAAAAACTATGAACTTTTATAAACGTTTTACGCTGCAAGCAGTTTTCTGCGCTGCTCTCCCCTTTGTTTGTAACGCGACAATGGCCAATGCCATGACGGTTACGTCAAATGCTGCCACTCAAAAACCCGCTACGTCAGCCAGCCAAAACAATTCTGACAAAAAAAATAACCGTTCGCTTATCGGAACTCCGCGAGTTGCTGTGTCAACGCCATTTGATTTTGACGGCGACGGCAAAGCTGATTTTTCTGTTTACCGTCCTTCAACGGCGACCTGGATGATCTCGCAAAGTTCTGCTCCCACTTTTATGGGAAGCCAGTTTGGTATCAATACCGATATAATTGCGCCGGCTGATTTTGACGGTGACGGCAAAACTGACATTACTGTCTTCCGCCCGACAGACGGCAACTGGTATTCAATTAAAAGTTCAGATGGAACAACAGTCGTCACCCCGTTTGGACAAAATGGTGACATCCCGGTTTCGGGTGATTTTGATGGCGACGGCAAAGCTGATATCGCGGTTTTTACCCCATCAAGCGGAGTCTGGTCATATATCAACAGCAGCGATGCTCAAGTAGTAACACTTGAGTTTGGGATGAGCGGAGACAAGCCGCAGGTTGGAGATTTTGACGGCGACGGCAAAACGGATCTGGCAGTATTTCGCCCCGCAGACGGAAATTGGTATGTCAGACAGAGCTCCGACAAAATGAGCTACGTGGTCGGCCTCGGGATGAAAGGTGATGTGCCGGTAACCGCTGATTATGATGGCGACGGCAAAGCTGATATGGGCGTTTTTCGCTCGAGCGACGGAACCTGGTATGTGCAGCCTTCATCAACAAAAGCTCCTCTTGGCCAAGTGGTGAAATCAGTCCAGTTCGGCATGAACGGTGATGTGCCGGTGGCAGCTGACTACGACGGTGACGGCAAAGCCGATGTCGCAGTTTTTCGTCCCTCGAACGGAACCTGGTATGTGCTGCGTTCGACCGGCGGCGCTCCGACCGACACAGTAGTGATGTCGAGACAATGGGGTATGTCCGGCGACGTTGCAATTCCGTCTGCTTTCGGACAGTAGGCGAGTATTTAAAGTATAACCGCAAAAGAAAAGCGGGATGTCTCTGTCAGAGACATCCCGCTTTTCTTTTGCGGAAGAGTGATTGATCAGAAATCAATTCATTGCCGCAATTCACACGCAGAACAATTTCGGATTATAATCTTCGTTTATGAGCGTCAAACTTTCCGACATCCAATCCGCCCGCACTATTCTGCAGGGCGTGGCGATTCGCACTCCGATTATCAAAGACAAAAAGCTAACCGCCCAGCTTCGAGCATCAATTTATCTAAAAGCCGAATGTCTGCAAAATGGCGGCTCGTTTAAAGTCCGCGGAGCTTACAACAAAATTGCGCGTTTGACCGACGAGGAAAAGCGGCGCGGCGTCGTCGCTCCGTCAGCGGGAAATCATGCCCAAGGTGTTGCATTAGCGGCGCAGCTGCACGGTATCAAAGCGACAATCGTAATGCCGCAGTTTGCGCCGCTAACTAAAATAACCGCGACGCGCGGTTACGGCGCGGAAGTTCAGCTCGTTGGCCTGACGTTTGACGAAGCGGCCGCTCACGCCAGAAAACTGGCGGAGGAATTTGGCTACACGCCGGTTCACGCATTTGACGACGAACTGGTCATTGCCGGACAAGGCACAATCGGAATGGAAATTGTCGAAGATCGCCCCGATGTTTCGGTGATCGTCGTCCCAATCGGCGGCGGCGGGATTATTTCAGGAATCGCCATCGCCGCGAAAAGTTTATTGCCCGATGTGCGGATTGTCGGTGTGCAGGCTTCGGAATGCGCGCCGATGAAAAAATCAATCGAAGCGGGCGAGCTCTGCTCGGTCGAAACGGCCATGACGATTGCCGACGGAATCGCCGTCAAATATCCGGGCGCAATCACAATGCCGATTATTCAGCAATTTGTTGATGAGATTGTGACTGTCACGGAAGACGAAATCGCGAACGGCATCGCCCATTCGGTCAACAACATTAAACTGGTCGCCGAAGGCGCGGGCGCAGCCGGAATTGCGGCTCTTCTGGCGGGAAAAATAAACGTCAAAGAAAGCGACACGGTTTGCGCTGTTTTGTGCGGTGGTAACATTGATCCTAATTTGCTGTCACGCGTTCTCGAACAAGTCATGGCGCGTCAGGGGCGTTATATTTTGCTCAAGCTAATGATTCTCGACCGCCCAGGAGCGCTCGCGCCGCTGACCGCCGAAGTTGCCAAAACCGGCGCGAACATTGTTGACCTGTTTCACCGCCGCGCGATGTGGCTGGCACCGCTAGGCAGAGTTGGTGTCGAGCTGATTTTAGAAGTCCGCGACCACGAACACGGGCGCGAAGTCGAAAATCACCTCGAATCAGTCGGCTATCACGTCCAACGCGAAACGCAAGGCGATTGGGAAGCTTGAAAACACACAAGTCATCCATACGATTTTTTGTCTAGCGGCTTTATTATCATGAAACTAAAATACCTACTAACTGTAGCCGCAACCTTTTTTTCGCTGTTGGCCTTATTTTTTTTCGGACGGATGATTGAGCGTAAGATTGATATAACGATTAATGCTAGCAGTTATGCTCCTTATTTTGATTTACAAAAGGTAAGCAATGGAAATTGGTCTTTGGAAAAACGGGAACAGGCAAGAGATATCCGACATCAAATATCGCCAAACGAAAAAGAGAGAGATAATTTTAGTTTCAGACGCGAAAATCCGCAAACTGGATTCTTACTTCTTAAATGCAACTGGACGGAGATGATATTTCAGTATGACCCGGACGCTCATAATATGACAAGCTCTTCGCAGGAAGAGTGGGACAAGGCAACCGGTGAAATTGTTGATGGAGATGACGGCCTCTCATTTAGGTCTACCGATCAACCAACGCATCAGATAGATAAAGTAGTTATTGGTCGCAGAAAGCCCACAGCTATTCAACCACAGGGGCAGAACCGGTGGAATTTCAATTGCAACAGCCCGCAGTTTGACTGCTTAACGACTTCAGTACCGGTCAAAGGTAGCTTTGGCTGGGGATACCGTATATCTCCCGACAACAACAGAATTGTTGTTCTTTCGATTGAAGGCCCGGTTGGTGGTGGCGGCGGCTTTATTATTGGCCCCCCGCTTGTTCGAGGAGGATTGCGTTATTTGGAGATGTTTGAAATTGGCGAGTCAAAGTCAATTGATAAACCGGAAGTCAGGAAAATTGGAAAAACCATTAGGATTTACGATCCGATAGAAAGCCCTAGGCTCGAATTAACCTGGATAAAAGACGGAGAGTTTATTGCAGTTACTGCGTCAGATAGTTCTACAGTCTCTTTTGTTGGTATCAAAGAATTTACTCATTAAAAATTTCAGTCAACCTCACAAAATACTGCTAAATATCTGAAAAATATGAAGCTTCGTTTTTAATCCTAAAACGCAACTATTCGTTTTAAACTGTAAGTGCTACAGCTATTGTCCGAAAGCCGAAGGCGTCGGCACATCGCCACTTGTACCGAACTGCTGTGCGGTAAAGCCGGTTGTTGAGCGAAGCAAATACCAGATTCCATTTGATGGGCGGAAGACGGCGATATCCGCTCGTCCGTCGCCGTCGTAATCGGCGGCGGTTGGCACATCGCCGCTTGTGCCAAATTGGGTTGCGACAAATTGACTATTCGAGCTGTTTATTCTGTACCAGACGCCGTTTGATGGACGATAGACGGCGATGTCGGATTTTTGGTCGCCGTCAAAATCTGCGGTTGTCGGAATGTCTCTGCTCATTCCAAACTGCGCGCTGAAAGTTGAGTTATTCGCGCTCCGCAAAATATACCAAACTCCCGAACTTGGGCGAAAAATTGCCAAATCAGTCTTGCCGTCCGCGTCAAAATCTCCAACCTGCGGTTTGTCGCCGCTCATGCCAAATTGAACAGCAGTAAACTGATTATTGCTGCTGTTTAATCTGTACCAAACGCCGGTTGACGGCCGGAAAACGGCGATGTCGGCTTTGCCGTCGCCGTCAAAATCGCCCGCCGCCGGTTTATCGCCGCTCGCGCCAAATTGAACTGTGGTAAACGAATTGTTTGAGCTGTTTAAGCGATACCAATTTCCGTTTGAGGGACGAAAGACACTCAAATCCGTTTTGCCATCGCCGTCAAAATCAGCCGGCGCAAGCAAATCGCCGTTGTTCCCAAAAGCGGCGCTCGAAAATGAACCCGCCGTCCCGCTGCGCGAAATATACCAAGCCCCGTTTGAAGGGCGAAACACGGAGATATCGGCGCGTCCGTCGCCGTCAAAATCAAATTGCTTGCGTTCGGCGATTGATTGCAGGCTCGACGTGTCAACCGCTTCGAAGTCGTCGCCTTTGACTACTTTTAATGTATCAATCGCGGCGTCATCCCAGCGCGGATCCGGAGCGCCGGAGAGAAACCAGTCGCCGCCGTTGTCAGCGACCATCATTCCGTATTTTTTCAAAGCCGTTAAAATAATCCTGGCTTGCGGAGAAAAACCGGAAATATTAACTCCGGCTTTTAAGCGAAAGCGCAATCCCATCGGCGGTCTGTTGAGATCCGTATTTGAGCTGGCAAAATGCCGCGCCGGGTAAACATACGCGCGCTGTGAAATATTTACGGTAAACCTGAGCGCGTGGGTGATTTCACCCGCCGCAACTTCGTCGTAGCGCGCCAGACCGGGAAGAATCGGCAATCCGGCGGCATCTGCCGAAGTCCAACCGTCGGGACGCAGCACGTTTGAAGTTAAATTAAATTTCGCGGTTCCGGCGGCGCTCCAACCGCCTGAACCTTCGGGATAAGCGCTAAAAAGTTCATAGAGCAGACAATTATCTTTATCAACCACCAGAACGTGCCGATCACCGGTCGAACCCAATCCGCCTTCGACGGGCGCGTCGGACGGAATCGGCGCTAAACCGAAATCGCTTTCGTCCGGATAATCTCTGACGCGAATATTTATTTGCGGCTGACTGCCAGGAACCAGAACGTAAGGAATCCCCCACGGCACATTGTTGTAAATGGTGCCGAAATCAGGGTGAAAACTCTTGGTGCGCCCGATGGAATTGACATAATTGGCCGAATTCGGGTGAACCGGAAAACTACTGACATCAACATTCCAGGGATTATTTGCGGGAAAAAACTGAATATCGCCGTTCGGCTTCTGGCAGGAACTCGCAACAACGTCCGCGTTTACTGATGACTTACTAGCGGTTGCAGCTAAATTTTTAGACGGCAGAAATAACGACCAAACCAGAAGCATCAGCGAAACGGATAAAAGCGCTGCGAACATCAACTTAGTTTGTTTGTTCATAGAGGTTAAACTTTCGCGCTGCTTGACGCACAATGAGAAACATTTGAAGAACTCATGTTGAGAATATTTTGCCGCAAACAGTGAAAAAGCGTTTTTTTGAACCTTTCCGAGAAAGATTTAGATTAACTATTGCTTTTGTAGTGTAAGGGGTTGGAGCGATTGCAGCGGATAAAACCGCCCGCAAAAAACAGTATCACATTTTTGGAGTCGAGAGATTTATTCTTTGTCAGGCGGCCGTTTCCGCCTCAACTAATTTTATTTAGACTTCGGCGGATTCCGCTTTGTCTTTACTCGCCAGAAGCTGAACAAATTTTTTAGCCGCCAGTGAAAGAGTCCGGTCGCTTCGATAAATAACGCCGACGCTCCGCGTCCATTCGGGTTCGGCCAGAGGAACGACGGCCAGTTGCCCGCTGCGCTGTTCGTCCAAAACGCTCGGACGCGGGACGATTGCCAAACCAAAACCGACTTCAACGGCGCGTTTAATGGTTTCGATGTTGTCGAATTCGGCGACCTTTTTAACCGTGATGCCGTTATTTTTAAAAATCTTATCGGTTGCTTTGCGCGTCGGAATGTCGCGCTCGAACAGAACGAAATCCTGATCGTTGAGTTGTGAAGCTTTGACTTCTTTTTGCTTGGCAAATTTATGCGTCGGCTGGCAGATCAGCACGAGTCGGTCGCCCTGCATCGGAACGACCGTCAAACCGCGCCGAGGTTCGGGATAGGCGACCACGCCGAGTTCGACCATTCCGCCCAAAACTTCGCGAACAATGCGCGTGGTTCTCGAATATTCCAGATCAATCTTTGCCGAGGGAAATTTAGTCATAAACTCCCTGACTTTTGAAGGCAGTTCATGGAGTCCGACGCTGTAAACGGTCGCCACGCGCACCACGCCCGAAACCGTTCCGCTCAGTCCGCGCATACTCTCGCCAAGCTGGTCGTAACAGACCAAAACGTTGCGGCACTCATTATAAAAAACTTCGCCCGCATTGGTTAATTTGATTTCGCGCCGACCGCGCACACGCTCCAGCAAGCGGCGTTTAAATTTTTCTTCCAAATTTCTGATTTGCTGGCTGACCGCCGACTGCGTGACAAAATTGCGCTCGGCGGCGAGCGAAAAACTTTGTGTTTCAACCAAATCACAAAAGATTTTGAGGGTTTCAATATGCATTGTTGAAAGAATAAGTTTTTTTCAAAACTTTTAGCAAGAGAATTCATTTTATCTAATAAGAGAAGCGGAGTAAGATTCACAATAGTTAAAGAGTTTTAATTTGGTAATTGCACCCAAAGAGTGACTACAAGGGGTTTGTGTTTTGTCCGCCGCGAAAATATAATGTGCCGCATCGCGTTTTAACAATTTTTAGAAGTTACGCAGTTAAAGAACAGAAAGCATTTTTGTAAGGATAGACAAGATGAACAGGATACATTTAAATTAACCGCATATTGTTTTAAATCCTGTCTCTCCTGTCTATCATTGTAAATTTCTTTTCCAAGTGCATAACTCATAATTTCATAATGACGAATTTTAAGAGATGCGGCGTCTGTTCAACCGGTAAAAACGAGGGATTCTTATGGCTATCAAAATTAGCAAAACTTTTTTGATGCGGAAACTGCATCAGCTCACGGGCGTCGTGCCGTTGGGAGCGTTTTTCTTTGTTCACATGTACGCTAATTCGGCGGCGATGAACGGAGCGCGCAGCTATAACGAACACGTTCAGGGCATTCATGACATTCCGTATCTCCTGTTTCTCGAAATCTTTGGTATCTTTTTGCCGCTCGTTTTTCACTCGGTTTACGGTATTTTTATCTCCGCCGAAGCCCGCGTCAACAATGTCAATTACGGTTACGGGCGCAACTGGTTTTATCTTTTCCAGCGCATCACCGGCATTTTTCTCTTCTTTTTTCTTTTGTTTCACATTCTAAATTTTCGTTTCGGACTAATTCCGGGACTCAATGAAACCCCGGTTGCCGGTCACGCTAACATCGCGTTTGAGATTGTGGCCCGAGAATTCGCTCACCTTGCGATTTTGATTTTGTATATTTTTGGCATTGCGGCGACGGCCTGGCATCTAGCTTACGGTTTCTTTTTATTCGCGCTTGACTGGGGTTTAATTATCGGCGAAAAATCGCAGAAATGGGCGCTGTACGGGAGCATCGGACTGGCAGCATTTTTGTTTGCGGTCGGCACAAATGCGGCGGTCGCATTTGTTCGCCCGTGTGGATTATTTTATGGAACTGGACTTTGCGAGCAAGCTGAAAAAAGCGGAATCGTTGAACCGAAAAGTGGTGAAACAAGAAAATTCTGAGCTTGGAGCGCGGACATCCTGTCCGCAAGCCTTCTTAAGGTAAGCAGTTTTTTAAATATTTTTGTGTTGTAGTTGAGCAGTAAGCGGACAGGATGTCCGCGCTCCATTATTTTAAATTATGGCAACGAAAAACGGTATCAGAATTGCGATTGTTGGCGGCGGTTTGGCAGGGTTGGCGGCGGCGATGAAGATTGCCGAAAAAGGCCACACGGTTGATCTGCTGTCGGTTGTGCCGGTTAAACGCTCGCACTCGGTTTGCGCTCAGGGCGGAATTAACGGCGCGGTCAACACCAAAGGCGAGGGCGATTCGACCTGGGAGCATTTTGACGACACGGTTTACGGAGGCGATTTTTTAGCCAACCAATCGCCGGTCAAAGCGATGTGCGAAATGGCTCCGGCAATCATTTATCTGTTTGACCGGATGGGCGTTCCGTTTTCCCGTACCAAAGAAGGTTTGCTTGATTTCCGCAGATTTGGCGGAACCAAGCATCACCGGACGGCGTTTGCCGGAGCTTCGACCGGACAACAGCTGTTGTACGCGCTTGACGAACAGGTGCGCCGTTTTGAAACCGACGGCAAAGTCAACAAATACGAAGGCTGGGAAATGATGTCGCTCGTGCTTGACGATCATCAGGTTTGTCGCGGACTGATTGCGATGAACTTGCAAACGCTTGAGCTTAAAGAATTTCCTGCCGACGCGGTGATTATGGCGACGGGCGGGCCCGGCCTTATTTTCGGGAAATCAACCAACTCGCAGGTTTGCACTGGGAGCGCAGTATCCGTCTGTTACCAGCAGGGCGCAAAATATGCCAATGGGGAATTTATTCAGGTTCATCCGACTTCTATTCCCGGCGAAGACAAACTGCGCCTTATGAGCGAATCCGCGCGCGGCGAAGGCGGCAGAGTGTGGGTTCCGCGCAACGCCGGCGATGCGCGTCCGCCAAAATCAATCCCCGAACCGGAGCGTTATTATTTTCTCGAAGAACGTTATCCGGCCTACGGCAATCTGGTTCCGCGCGATATTGCCACGCGTGAGATTTTCCAGGTTTGTCTTGAAGGCCAGGGCGTCGGGGGCGAAAATCAGGTTTATCTCGATTTAACTCATATTCCGAAAGAAACGCTCGACCGCAAGCTCGGCGCGATTTTGGAAATCTACGAGATGTTTGTCGGCGACGATCCGCGCCAGGTTCCGATGCGGATTTTTCCGGGCGTTCATTATTCGATGGGCGGTCTCTGGGTTGATTTTAATCAGCGCACCAATATTCCCGGTCTGCTTGCTGCAGGCGAATGCGACTATTCGGTTCACGGCGCTAATCGCCTTGGGGCAAACTCACTCCTTAGCTGCGTTTACGGCGGCTTTATTGCCGCCCCGGCCGCAATTGAATATGCCGAAAATGTCGAACGCGGCAATAACGAATCAAACGGCGTTCATCAAGCTGAACTCAAAAAACAGCAGGAAATCAACAACCATATTTTGAAGCAAACCGGCGGCGAAAATCAGTACAAACTGCACGAAGAAATGGGCAGGTGGATGACTGACAATGTAACTGTTGTTCGCTACAACGACCGTCTTAAAGCAACCGATGAAAAATTGGTTGAATTGCAGGAGCGTTTTGGAAAAATCTCGATCAACGATTCAAATTTGTGGGCGACGCAAGCCGTTCCGCACGCTCGCCAGCTTAAAAATATGCTCGAACTGGCGCGAGTGATTACGCTCGGAGCATTGAATCGAAATGAATCGCGCGGAGCGCATTACAAACCGGATTTTCCCAACCGCGACGACGAGCAATTTTTGAAAACTACGATTGCCGAATACTCGGAAGGCGCGCCGCAATTATCTTATGAAGCGGTTGAAACCGATTTAATCGTGCCGCGCAAACGAGATTATTCTAAAGGCAAAAAAGAAGAAAAAGCCGAGCAGCCGAAAGAGGTTTTGACGCTTGCCTCAGAAGCGGCGGCGAATGGTTTACCAGTGACAGACGGCGCAACCCAGGTGCGTGAAGCCGGTTACGACCAGAAGCCGGAGAATCTAACGGCGGAAAAAGTTTGGAGTCAGGAAAAGGGTGAATTGATTGCTCCCGAAGACAGCAAAACACGCGCCGAGCAAGGCAAATCAATCGAAGGCGCGGGCGGCAAGCAAACCGACGAGCGATAGATTTAATATGCCTGCTTTACGACAACCAAAACTGAAGCTTACCCCTGACGAGTATTTAGAGCTTGAAGAGCAAGCTGAATTCAAAAGCGAATACTCGAATGGTGTGATGATACCTCTTCACGGCGAGCCGCCAAAGCTTGCCGGCGCAACCATAAATCACGTTCAAATTGTCTCAAATTTGACGGAGATTGTGTCTCCATTGCTAAAAAAACAAGGTTGCCGAACGTTTTCTACTGATTTAAAAGTTTGGGTTGAAAAAAGCAAAAAATTATATTATCCGGATTTAATTGTTGTTTGCGGCGCAATTGAATTTTATCAAAAGCGGCGTGACGCAATTCGCAATCCGCTGCTGTTAATTGAGATTTTGTCCGACAGCACTGAAGCGAAAGACCGCGCCGAAAAATTTTGGGCGTATCAAACACTGGAATCTTTTCAAGAATATATTTTGGTTTCACAAAACAATTTCGTGGTTGAGCAGTTTCATCGGCAATCGGATAACAGTTGGCGTTATTTGGCCACAAGTGGTTTGGACAGTTCGGTAACATTTGAATCAATTGGACAAAGTTTTGGGTTAAAAGAAATTTACGATTTGGTTGAATTTGAAGGCGAAGAATTATGAGCGCGACAGTAAACGAACACAAGGGAAACGGTAAATCGAAGAAATTCACTCCGCCGAGCGCGGTTGATTTTAAGATCAAACGACGCGAGAAATTGGACGCCGGTTCTTACTGGGAAACTTTTTCGATTCCCTATCGCCCGAATTTAAACGTGATTTCGGCGCTGATGGAGATTCGCAAGAATCCCGTCACCAAAGAAGGCAAGCAAACCACGCCGCCCGTCTGGCAGATGAACTGTCTCGAGCAGGTCTGCGGGATTTGCACGATGGTCATCAACGGGCGCGTTCGTCAATCCTGCTCGGCTCTGGTTGATCAGCTTTTGACTGAAGCCGGCGGCAACACGGTGACGCTCGAACCGATGTCAAAATTTCCGAATGTTCGCGATTTAATCGTTGACCGCTCGCAGATGTTTAATCATCTCAAGCGCGTCCACGCCTGGGTTGAGCTTGACGGAACTTACGATTTGGGGCCGGGACCGAAAATGTCGCCCGAAGAAGCCAACGAACGTTATGCTTACTCGCGCTGCATGACCTGCGGATGCTGTCTCGAAGCCTGCCCACAGTATCACGATGATAATTACATCGGGCCGCAGGCAATCGGTCAGGTTCGCCTTTTCAACATGCATCCGACCGGCAAAACTTCGCGCGACGAACGGCTTTCCGCCCTGATGGAAGAAGACGGGATTACGGGCTGCGGCAACGCGCAAAACTGCGTGCAAGTTTGCCCGATGTCAATTCCGCTGACGCGAGCAATTTACGAAACCAACCGCGAAGTGACAATCCACGGGCTGTTTGGTTGGCTGAGGAAATAACAAGCGGCAAAGATTAAAGGAAAAAGGCAATCAAATTCTTATTGACATAAACGGAATTTAAAAACAAAACGGGCCAACAAACCGAAAAGTTTTTTTGAAGCGCTGAATCGAACAAACTCTAATCGTTGCCGAAATTACTCAAACTCCTGATAGCTTAATGATTTGTTGTTAAATTTTTAGCCCAATCTTTAATGGCTGCGGGCGTTTGTCGGTTATCTTCATTAAAATATTTAACTTTTTCGTCTTGGCGGAAAATGGCGGCGTGAATTGTTTTGTTAATCAGATCAACGACGACGGCTGATTCCAAATGCAGACAGGCGTGGATCAAACAACCGCTTGAGAAAAGATAATTGCCTTTCTTTTCGAAGGGTCTGGTTGTTTCAAATGAATCCATAAAGGCTGAGTAATTTTTGCCTAAAAGCGTTTTAAAGCGCCTTTTGATCACCTTGTTATCCAGAAGTGTGTCGGGATATTCGCCGGTCATCTGAGCGGTATTGGCAGGCAGCGTTCGAATTTTAGGTTTCGCTTTTTGTGCTGGTGCAGCAACTTGCAGGGTGAAGATAATCAGTAAAATAACGAGTAATTTTTTCATGGTTTGACCTTCTATCTTTGTGTTTTAAACGAACCGACTCTTTGCTTAACCAACTATTTAATTTCAATTTCCGTGAAATCTTAGTTGGCGTTGCCCGCTCAATCAGTAACGGTAAAACCGATCAGGTATTTTCCGGGCGTCACTTTTTTCGCGCCCGACGATAATATCATTGTCTTTTGTCACCTTTAAAACATAGTTCTAATCGTCCGAAGCGGGCAGTGAAGATTCGCCGTTTTTATCAACCGCCAGATAGACCGGACGAATTGAATCGCCAGCTTCGATGTCAATTTCACGCGCTTGATTTTTCTTGAACTCAAAGGCATAAACAAATTCTCCGACGACCTCTTCGGCGTTAAAATCGAGATAGAAATACAAAGTCACATCGCGCCATTGATTAGTGCCTTTGTATCTAATTTGCACCGGAACTTCAGCTGTCCAGGTCGGGCTTTTGCGCTTTCAGGCAGGCGCGGCGAAGCGACGGAAATTCTTAATCAGCTAAAGACAACCCCAAAATACGTTTCGCCTGCTGCTGCAGGAATTGCTACGAAAAGTCAATTTTACTCAGTGAAGGAAATAAAAAACACTTGTTCCGAGTCATTGGGGAACACAGTTGCAACTGTGCAGTTTGAAATGCGAATCTTAACTTACGGCAATACAGTAAAAATTCATCTTTTATTATTTGAGCCAAAGCGGTAAACCTATCGCTTTAGCTTTTTGGCGTTTCCTGCTAATCTTGCTGGCGCAAGATTTTATCCCGCTAATCTCGAGGAAGCTAAACAAAATGCTTCGTCCAAACGATCAAATCGGACCGTACACATTAATTCGCCCGCTCGGTGCGGGCAATTTCGGCGAAGTTTGGCTGGCTGAAAGACGCGGTGAATTGGCGACGGTACAGGTCGCTGTTAAATTTCCGCGTCTGGTTATCGAAGAAGATGAAACTGATTTTGCGGCAACTCACGAAAAACAACGCCGCGCCATCGCAGCCGAAGCTGCAATTTGGACAAAGGCGAGCGGGCACACCAACGTTTTGCCGATTATCGAAGCCGATGTTATCGAAGGGCATCTGGCAATTGTCAGCGAATACGCGTCAGGCGGTTCTTTGAGCAAGTGGCTGGCGGTAAATGGCGGAAAGGCTCCGTCCGAAACCGCCGCCGTCGAGATGATGAGCGGTATTTTGCGCGGGCTGGAACATCTTCACCGACGCGGCATCGTGCACCGCGATTTAAAACCGGGCAACATTCTGCTGCAAGAAGATATTCCGCGTCTAACTGATTTTGGCATTTCGCGCCTTTTGGACGCCGAATCGTCGCGCTCGCTTGTCTCCGGCACTTACGCTTATATGTCACCTGAAGCCCTCGATGGCGTCCGCTCAGAACAAACCGATGTCTGGTCGGCGGGCGTGATTTTCTATCGAATGCTGGCTGGACATTTGCCATTTCCCGAAAAGGAACCGATGGCTTTGATAAAGCTAATCCAAACGAGCGATTTTGCGCCTCTGCCCGAAACGGTGTCACCACGGCTCAAAGAAATTGTTAATAAAGCTCTCGAAAAAAAAACCGAGAATCGGTTTGCCTCTGCCGCCGCAATGAAAAATGCTTTGCTGGCGTTTGCCCCGCGAACCGATTCTCTCGTCAAATCACTTGATCATGAAGATTTGACGACGATTGAAGACCTCGAAAAGCTCAAACAGCAGCACCAGGAAGCGGAAAAATTCAGGGAGCAGCAAGGTAAAGATGAGCAAGATAAAAACCAGCGCGAGGCGGAAGAGCTGAATAACGGACAAAACGAAGAGGAAGAGCCAAATGAAGATTCCTCTAACAAGAGTCAGAGCTGGACGAGCCAACTCAAATCTGTTTTGTTGTTTATGGGCGCGTTGATTGTTCTACTGCCGATTATAATTATTATTGGTGAGTGGTTTACTCCTCCCCCTGAACCTACCCCGAAACCTATCCCGGAACCGCATATCTCAATTTCCGGCAACGACGGGGCATCGAACCTGAACTTAAAATTTTCCGGCTTGCAGCTTTTCGAATGTCCTTTACAAGTTCAGCCACGTGCTGAAAGACGTTACTCAACAAACTTTGTTGAACCGCGAACACGATTCATTTGTGCCGAAAATCATATCGAGTATTCAACCGCCAATATTGACCGCTCATTTACGCTGACTTTCCTATGGTATAAAATAAATGCTTCAACACGGGAAATGGATACCTTAATTTCAAGCTTCAATCAGGACTTTACAACACACGCAAACGAAACCGGCTCTTATTTCATCACGGGTGAGGGAGCAGAAAAATATGGTGGAAAATGGTCGCCCGGCAATTATCGAGTTGATGTTTTTTGGAATTCCAAACTAGTAGGTTCTCAAACATTCAGTGTCACCAATTCTGATAGTACCCCTCCGAACTCGAATTTGAGCGTTTCCTCAAATTCCAACCGCAGATAATAACGCGGCGGCTTGCCGCTCGTTAAAATCAAATGTTAGACTGCCATTTTAAGCCTCGCAGCATCAAACGTTCCGAATACGGCGCAAATTATCAGCCCAAAGGAGAATTTAGAAGAGTGAGTTTTGCAAGAAAAAGCTTGTCAATTTTTGGCAATCTCGCGGTCATTTTACTTTTATTGGTGGCGTTTAGCGCCGGGCTGGGCGGCGTTTTATATCTCGCTCTGCGCTCGCCTGAAGTTAAAGTGCCGGAAATCGTCGGTAAGGATTATAACGACGGCGAGAAAGATCTGGCCTCTCTCGATCTAAAAATTCGCAAGCGGACAGACCGTTTTAGCGCGGAAAAACCAAACACGATTCTCGAACAAATTCCGCTCCCCGGCGATACGGTCAAAGCCGGACAGACGATTTCGGTAGTAATCAGCCGCGCTCAGGCCGAAGGCGATGAAAAGCCGGCCGAAGTCAAAAAAGATAACTCCGAAGACAAAGATAAAAATAAAGACGTTGACGAGCCGACTGATGTTGACAAAGCTCGCGCCAAACGCAAAGCGGCAAACGTTAACAAGAATACCAACGGCAACAAGAATACCAACGGCAATTCAAACGATAACTCGAACGCCGGTTCAAACAGCGGTTCGAATCTGGGTTCAAACAGCAATAACAGTTCGGGCAACGCTAATTCAGGCGGTTCAAACAGTAATTCGAACGCCAATCGGTCTAATTCAAATGCCAACCGCGGCAACTCGAATTCGCCCAAGACGAATTCAAACAGCGGCGGAAATTCCAGCAATCGTCCGGCGGCGGGCAATTCAAATTCGTCAAATCGTCCGGTTCCGACGCTGACGAATAATCGCAATATCAATGCTAATCGGCGTCCGCAGTAAAAATTTGCAATAAAGTTGCCGCGAGCGATGCTGATTGAAGCAACCGAAGCGAGGCGGCAGGCCTCAAATCTTTTTTCGGGGCAAAAGGGTTCGTCTTTTAATTTTCTTCTAAAAACAAGAGCATTTTAATGGTTGAAATTGCGCCGTCAATTCTGTCGGCTGACTTTACAAAACTCGGTGAGGAAATTCGCGCAATCGAAGAAGGCGGCGCGCGTGTTTTGCACGTTGACGTGATGGACGGGCAGTTTGTTCCGAATATCACGATTGGCCTGCCGGTTGTTAAATCAATTCGCCAACACACTAAATTACCGCTTGACCTTCACTTGATGATCGTCGAGCCGTCGCGTTACGCCGAAAAATTTGTCGAAGCGGGAGCCGACATGGTTTCGGTTCACGTCGAAGCCGACCCGCATCTGCATCGCACCCTGATGGCAATTCGCGAAGCGGGAGCGCAAGCCGGAATTGCGATTAACCCGGCAACTCCGCTCGTCAGTTTGGAAGAAGCTCTGCCGTTTGCCGATTACGTGGTGCTGATGTCGGTCAATCCGGGTTTCGGCGGCCAAAAATTTATCACAACCGCGCTCGATAAACTTCGCCGCCTAAAAATTATGATTCAAGAACGCGGTTTGCCGACGAAAATCGAAATTGACGGCGGCGTTGACTTGGGCAACATCGGCGAAATTGCGGCAGCCGGAGCGGAAATTATCGTCGCCGGTTCCGCCGTTTTTGGCAAGGGTAATCCGACTCAAGCCGTTCGTCAGCTAATTGACGCGGCAACAAATTGGGTGTGAATCGTGAATCGTGAATTGTAAACAGCAGCTGCATTTTTTAGCTCTGCTTTTTCCATTCACCATTCACCATTTACCATTCACCATTAAATAAATGATTCGCAATTTTATTCTAGGACTTTTACTAATCGCTTTATGCCTTCCGGCCTTAGCTCAACAGAACAAACCGGCGGAAGGCACAGTTTCGCAGCGGCTCGAAGTGATGCGGCAAAAGC
Organism: Pyrinomonadales bacterium; assembly: GCA_038212235.1. Classification (GTDB taxonomy): domain Bacteria; phylum Acidobacteriota; class Blastocatellia; order Pyrinomonadales; family Pyrinomonadaceae; genus JBBQUS01. Next base: position 33,445 of record JBBQUS010000010.1, on the reverse strand, counting down.
TCGAAACAATGCGCCGCAGTTTGCAGAGCGCGCAAGCCGGCTTGAAACAGGACGCTGACGCCGACAAAAAGAAAGATGAGGCGAAAGCCGCCGATTCGCCGCAGGCGCGTTTGAAAGGTTTGGATAAGGAAGCGTCCACGCTGCTCTCGAGCATCAACAATTTGCGCGGTAAAATCGAACGAGCCGAAAAATACGAAGCGAGCGAAGTTGACACGCTCGAAACGTCTGTTTCCGAACTGCAGACGCGGTCGGACAACGCTCTGGTTGAAACCGTCGGCGCGCGCAAACAGCAATATACGGTCGGTGCGGAACGCGAGAAAAAGAAAAAGAAAAAATTCCTGGGCGTTTTCGGCGGCGGAACCGATCAGTACGAAGAAATTCTCGGCACGGTCGCACCGGGTCGCGATAAAGAATTGTTTGTTTATGCAACGAAAGAAGTTCGCAAGAGCAATTTTGAAGTCGGTCGCCTGCTCTTTCAGACAATCATCACAACTTATCCGGATTCGCCTTATTTGCCGATGGCCAAACTCGCCATTGCGGATTCTTTTTATCTCGAAGGCTCAACCAGCGCTCTAATTCAAGCTGGTGCGGGTTATCAGGAATGGCTGACCTTTTTTCCCACCCATCCGCTTGCCGACCGCGTTGCGCTCAAAGTCGCCGAATCGGAAATGCGCCAGGTCGGACGTCCCGACAATGATCCGACGCGAGCTTACAAAGCCGAACAGCGTTTAAAACTGATGATGCAGCAATATCCGAGCACCGAATTAAAGGATTTGGCGCAGGAGCGTCTCAAACAGGTTCAGGACAATCTGGGTTTGCATAATTTGTGGGTCGGTAATTTCTATTACGCCCGCGCCATCGAGCAAAAACGCACCGGTTTAAAGGGCGCGGAATTTCGCTACAAAGAAATCATGCAGAAATATCCAAACTTCAGCTATATGGACGAAGCCCTCTTCCGACTCGCGTTTTTGTATCAAACTGAGGAAGAAACCGACGAAGCCGCCAAACTTTATCAGCGCCTCGTCCGCGAATATCCGAACAGCGATAACGCCGCTAAAGCCAAAGAACAGCTTCAACTGCTCGGCGCAACCGTTCCCGAACCGAGCGCTGAAGGGTTAAAACGCCAGCCGCCCGAAAAGAAAAGTTTTATGGGTAACTTTATGGGAGAATTGATCGGCGGAGCCGATTTGAATATTGATAAAAACGGCGTTTTGATGAGCAAGAGCTTTGACGAAAAGAGATTTGAATTGATAGATTCGGTGATTGAAAATCAAGGCGAACTGCCGAGCAATCAAATTCCTAAAGCCTTGACCACCGTGATCCGGACAACCGCGCCGGTCGAAAATCCGAAAGTCAAAGATGATAAGCAAACCAGCAAAAACAAATAGTTTTTGTCGCATCTTGACGTTTTACAAAAAAGGGTGAGATTTCACCCTTTTATTTTTTTTTGTGAACGGTTTAAACTAATCCTGTGATCAAACAGCTCGACGAACAAACCACTACTGTCCTTAACCAGCGTTATCGGACAACTGCGACGATTCTCTTTTCACAGATTTTCTCGGTGATTTTGTTAACCGTCATTTCTATTTTTATCGCCGGGCAAGTTCAGCCGTTTGGTCCAACCAGCGGCGAAGCCAGTTTTTCAGTGGGAAATCTGACCAACGCGCCCGCCGGAAACGGCCTTGCAACGCTGACAACTTTTCTCTGGATTGCGATTTTGGCTCTCGCAATCGCAGCATTTTTTCTGCGCCGGATCATGCTCGCGCCATCCGTGCTGCGCGACACGGCAACGCTCAAAGGCGCGCTCGGCTTGATTCAAAGTTTGCAGACCAAGACGATTTTTTTGTCAGCGCTCGGCGAAGCGGTTGCCGTTTTCGGCTTTGTTATTTCCCTAGCCAGCGGTAATTACAGCGATATGATTCGCGCCGCCCTCGTTGCCGCCATCATCTTTTTTATCAATTTTCCGCGTAAATCATCGTGGCACCGGCTGGCTCATAGCGCCGTCGGTTAAAATATTAAGGAAAACAAAGTTAATTAAACATTATATTGATTTATTAGCTGCAAGATTCCAGATTTGAGGCAATTATGATTTTTCATTCTACAACTCGCGCGGTGATGATAACGGGTCTGCTTTTAACGTCAAGCGTTTTTTTTAGTGTTAACGCCCAAAACCAACCGTCAGATGGAGCAGGCAGAGGTGCTTCGGCTCCTCCGCCTGCTCCGCTGCCGCGGCCGCGCCCTGTCCAGGAGACTCAGACGCCGATTCCCGCGCCGCCCGCTCAACTCCCGCCGCTTTCGCGCGAACAGCGTCAACAGGCGTATGCCAAGCTGCTCGAAGGTCAAAGATATTTGTGGTCTCTGCAAAATTTGCGCTCGCAAACCGGAATTGTGACAAACGGGAGATTGGCGCGGGCGGCTCTGCAAAAATCGGTTGAATTTAATCCGGGTCTGGCTGAAAGTTACACGGCGCTGGCTGAGCTGGCTTTTTTTACCCAGAACGATTCGTCCGAAATTGAACGACTGGCCGGAATCGCCGTTAATCTCGACCGCAACAACTTCGGCTCGCGCCTTTTACTGGCGCGCATTTATTCCAGCCAGAGCAAACTTTTCAGCGGGAATTTCAATAAAACAGCGGCGGACAAAGCGATTACCCAATGGACGGAGGTCGCCCGTCTCGATCCCCGCAACGCCGAAGCATGGGCTTTTTTGAGCGATTTCTATGCGCAGAACGGACAGAGCGAAAAACAGATTGAAGCGCTTGAAAACTGGAGCACTTCGGCCAATTCGGCAGATGATCGTTTTTATCGTTTTGTCACCCGCAAGGACTCTCTCTCGCCTGACACCGCCACGGTTCAGCTCGGCAGAGCATTGCTTAAAAACGGCAAGCCGGCCGATGCGCTCGCAGTTTTAAGCCGCTCAATTTCGGACAATCCGGAGAATCCCGAAGCTCTCGCAGCTTTCAAAGACGCGCTCGAAACCGCCAATCCGGAGGATGCGGCGAGAGCCGTGGCAATTTTGCAGCAGGCTGTTCCGGCTAATCCTGCTAACCCCGGTTTAATCGCGTTGCTCGCTAATCTGCAAATTCGCGCCGGACATTTTGACGATGCCATCAAAATTCTCGGCAGCGCGCGCAAACGTTTTCCCGATGACCAAAAATTGCTTCAGCTTGAAGCCAGCGCTTTGACCGAGACCGGACGAGTGGATGAAGGAGTCGCGCTGCTGCGTTCAAAAATTGTCAATAAAACCAGGCAAATTGCGGTTTCTGACGCTCTGGAAAGTGACTTTATTTTGAATATCACTATTTCCAGGCTTTTCCTGCAAGCCGGGCGAAGCACCGATTCAATCGCGGCGGCGCAGCAAGCTTTAACGCTCGCCAATGATTCGCGGATGACTTCGATTGCACTGCTGACCGAAGCCACCGCGCAAAACGCGGCTGGCGATTTTAAGTCAGCCGAAGCCAGTTTGCGCGAAATTCTCAAGCAAAATCCCACTCATGCGCTGGCTTTAAACAACTTGGGATATTTTATGGTTGAGCGCAATGAGCGCTTGCCCGAAGCCATTGAATTAATCAAACAGGCGGTTGACCGGGAGCCGAACAATCCGACGTATTTGGACAGCTTGGGTTGGGCAAATTTCAAGCTTGGGCAATATACTGAAGCTGAAAAGAACTTGCTTGACGCAGACAAATTATCGCCTAACTCGGCGACGATTCAACAACATCTCGGTGATTTATATCAAAAGCAAGGCCGTGCCGAAGAAGCGCGCAACGCTTGGCGCAAAGCGCTCGAGGTGGAAAAAAACAGTTCGGAAATCAAAAAACTAAAGTTTAAGCTCGGCGAAGCAAAGAAAAGCAAGTAGGAAAAATAAATTGCGGATGAGGCTGGTAATCCGGCCAACAATGTTTTTCCTTGACAAACATTTTCCAGCAAGTCAAAATCTGACTTGTGTTTTAGCTCTTTCACAAATTACGAATCTAGATTCTTAACGACAATAGCACTCTTGCCGCGAGGCAAGTTCGCAAAGCCGTGAATCTCAATCAGCCCCCTTTTTCCCTCTGATTGAGATTGTCTGGCCGCCGAAACAAGAATGAAAAGCAACTTCTCACCGGCTGCTTTCCGGTATTTTATCAGTTCGGTTTTTCTCGCAGCTAATTTTTTCGCCTTCCTTCACACGGCATCAGCCCAAATAAACAATCAAGCTGCCGCCAAACCTAAAGCCATTTTGATTGCCGATTGGAATGGACAACCTGATCATTTAAGTCAAGTTAAACCGCTCCCTCTGCAAGTGCGCGGGCAGACGCAAGCCTCAAATAGAACAAAATTCAGCGCTCTTCCAACAGCGGGACAGACAAAGCAGTTTGCCGCAGCGGCAAATAGCATCAGCAGTCGTTTTGCCTCACTTAAACCGACTCCGCTTGAAGAACAGGCTTTTACGCTCGTTAACGAACAACGTCTGTTGCAGCATTTAGCGCCGCTCGTTTGGGATTTGGAAATGCTCTATCTGGCGCGCGAGCATTCGGAAAACATGGCGCAGCTGAATTTTTTCAGTCATCAGGGACAAGATGGTAAAATGACTGACGACCGCGCAAACGCAATCGGAGTTACTGACTGGCGCGGAATTGGCGAAAACATAGCTTTCAGCCAGGGAGTTAGAGACAGCGTCGAGACTGCGGTTCGTGATTGGACAAATTCGCAGCATCACAAAGAAAACATGCTCGACAAAAGATGGACTCGCAGCGGGATCGGAATCGCTCAATCGCCTGAAGGCAAATTTTATATTACCCAAGTTTTTAGAGATTAAACCATGAAATATTTTTCTTCGACAAAATTCATGCGCGGTGCTGTCACCACGCTCTTTTTCGTTTTTGCCTTGTTGTTGCCGAATTTTACAGCAGCTCAAACCGGGAATCAGGCTGCCGACCGCGAACTCAAACTGTGGCGTCTTTTCGAACCGTCCGGCGGTAGTTTCCGCGTCAGTCTGCCGACGCAGCCCGAAGCCAGCGTCCTGCCGTACGAAACCGAGTATTCAACGCTTGACCTGCACATTTTCACTTCAAAAACCTCTTCGTCTCTTTATATGATCAGTTATATTGATTTGGTTGATGTGACTTTTAAAGATGCCAAATCTACTGAAGCCGGACTTGACAGAGCGCGAGCCGCAATGATGGCAAGAAATCCTTCGGCAGTTCCAATGGGAGAAAGGAAAATAGTGCTGGGTAAGCTTTCAGGACGCGAGCTGGTTTTTGATGACGGCGCCAACACCATTAAGCTGCAGATGTTTCTAATCAAACAGCGCGGTTACATGGCAGCAATCATCACTCCGCAAACGCGTAATCTGCCTGAAGCACTGTCCAAAGTTTACCAAGCCGAATCAAGCAAGTTTTTCAATTCCTTTCAAATCTTGGATAATAAAAAACCGGAAGTTCCGACTAAAGGAAAGAAAACCGTTAAATAGTCAATAATTATTAGAAATTAGTTGAGTTAAAAATCGTCTCTTTGTTAATCACTAATCATTAATAATTACTGTTGACTGTTGACTGTTAACTGTTAACTGTTTACCGTTCCGGCTTTTGCCAAAATAAATTTAAGTTTGCGCGTTCTCGGGAAGCGCGCCGACGGTCTGCACGAAATCTGCACGACTTTTCAGACAATTTCACTGTGCGATTATTTAACGTTCGAACCGTCAAATGAAATTTCGCTTACCTCCGATTTGCAAAGCATCCCGACCGACGAAAAAAACCTGATTATCGTCGCCGCAAAGCAGCTACAAAACCGTTTTTTGGTTTCGAGCGGGGCAAAAATCCACTTACAAAAAAATATTCCGTCACCGGGCGGACTCGGCGGCGGTTCGTCCGATGCCGCGCTGACTTTGCTGGCGCTCGCGCATTTGTGGGAAATTAAAACGTCTCTCCGAAACTTACTTGAAATTGCCCAAACAATCGGCGCGGACGTGCCTTTTTTTCTTTGTGGAGGAACGGCATTTGCGACCGGAACCGGAAATCAGCTCGAAAATTTACCTGATTGGCCGCAAAAACTGCTGCTCGTTATCACGCCAAACGAGACTGTTGCGACGGCCGAGGCATACAAGTCGCTTGCCGCTCCGAGCTTGACAGAGGCAGATTCATTGGCTATCTTTACTATTTGCCGTCAGGCGCGAATCACCTCTGATAGTGACCAAACTACCTGGCAAAACGATTTTGAAAACACGGTTTTCTCCGATAAGCCCGAGATTGAGCGGGTCAAACAAAAATTGCTTGAATTCGGTGCCGGTCGTGCATTGATGTCTGGCAGCGGCGCCAGCGTGTTTGGGATTTTTGACAATGAAATGATGCGGCAGAGCGCTTTTGCTTGCTTGCGCGAACTCGGTACTGATTGGCGCATTTTTTCCTGCGAGACAGTTTCGCAAAGCGAATATAGAAAAGCGTTGTCGCCGTGTTGGAACTTCGCCGAAAATTTGTTGTAAAAATTTGAGCGAAGTTTTTAGTAAAAAGTTTTTTGGGGCGTCGCCAAGTGGTAAGGCACCGGTCTTTGGAACCGGCATTCATAGGTTCGAATCCTCTCGCCCCAGCCAGCATCAGTGACAAGTAAACAGTGACAAGCAACGAGTTAATTAACGTTTTTCTTGTAGCCTGTCGCAATTTGCTTGTCATTTCTTTTTATGAGCATCACCGGCAGCATCAAAGTTTTCACCGGAAACGCCAATCTTCGGCTGGCAGAAGAAATCTGCCATTATCTAAGCTGTGATCTTGGTCGTTCGAGCAACAAACGTTTTTCCGATGGCGAGCTTAATTTTTTTATCGAAGAAAACGTGCGCGGAGCCGACGTCTTTATTATTCAGCCGACTTGCCCGCCGTCAGACACGCATTTGATGGAATTGCTGATCATGGTAGATGCGTTTCGACGCGCTTCGGCCGAACGCATCACGGCGGTGATTCCTTATTTCGGATACGGACGTTCGGATAAAAAAGACCGACCGCGTGTGCCGATTGCATCAAAATTGGTGGCAAATCTGATTGAAGCGTCGGGCGTCCAGCGAGTTTTGGCGATGGATTTACACGCCGCGCAGATTCAAGGTTTTTTTGACATTCCGGTTGACCATTTGTACGCTGCTCCGGAATTTATCGCTTATTATCAGGATAACCCGATGCCGAATCTGGTGGTCGTTTCGCCCGATACGGGCGGCGCTGAACGCGCCCGGGCTTATGCCAAACGGCTTGATGCAGGACTCGCGCTCTGCGACAAGCGCCGCGAAAAAGCGAATGTGGCGGAAGTCATGAATGTGGTCGGCGATGTGACGGGCAAAAATTGTTTGATCGTTGACGATATGTGCGACACCGGCGGCTCGATTTGCAAGGTCGTCGAAGCGTTAAAAAAGGCGGGCGCTGAACGGCTTCACGCATGTTTTACGCACCCTGTTTTGTCCGGCAATGCGATAGAAAAGCTTTGTCAGTCGGATTTGGAGCAAATTGTTGTGACAAACACGATTCCGCTTTCTCAAGTAGCGGCGGAAACCGGGAAAATCAAGGTTTTAAGTGTTGCTCGAATTTTGGCAAGAGCAATCAAATCCATTCACGAAGAAACCAGCGTTTCTTCACTATTTGTTTAAGGGAGAGTCACCAAAAGCACAATCCTTTGAAATTCATGGCGATTGTGGCTTTTGTCCGAAAACCAGTGACCTAAAATTAATCATGGCAGAAAATAAAGAACAAGTTACGGTTCAAGCCGAAGTCCGGCAGGGACGCGGTAAAAACGATTCGCGCCGGATGCGCGCCGCCGGAAAAGTCCCCGTCACTATCTACGGCGGCGAAGGTGAAACAGTATCGGCGACCGCCAAATTAAGCGATTTAGCGGCTCTTATTAGATCGCACAGCGGCGCTAACACAATTTTCAGCATTGCCGTCAACGGAATGGACACAGCCGACGTGATGTTTCATGACCGCCAGATTCACCCGGTCAAAGGGCGTTTGATCCACGCCGATTTAAAACGCATCGTTCGCGGTCAAAAGCTCGAAATCACCGTTCCTCTGCATTTTGAAGGCGACCCTGTCGGCATCACAATGGAAGGCGGAACTCTCGACCAGACAATTCACGAACTGCAGGTTCGTTGTCTTCCGCGCAACATTCCCGATGCGATCACGGCAGATATTTCAGGCTTGAAAGTCAACGACGTGATGCATGTCAAAGACATCAAAGTTGACGACAGTCTGGAGATTTTAACTGATCCTGAAGCTGTTGTCGCCACCATCAAATTTATCTCCGACGAACAGCTCGAAGAATCGTTGACATCACAAGTAGAAACGGCGGAGCCGGAAGTTACCGAAGAGTCAGCGGCTGATAAAGACGAGTCGCCCGAGGACGCGAAAAAAGGCGAAAAATAGTTTTCCGCTTTGGCGATTTAAAATGCGTTTGATCGTTGGGTTGGGCAATCCGGGCGCTGAGTACGCGCAAACGCGGCATAATGTCGGTTTTATGCTGATTGAAAGATTGGCGCTGGCGGCTGGTTCGAGCGTTAAGCGCGCCGCTTGCCGGGCTTTAATGGGGCGGGCAGTTATTGCAGGTGAATCGGTCGAACTGGTCAAACCGCAGACTTACATGAATCTGAGCGGCGAAACGGTTTCCTGTCTTCTGAAAAAAGACGAATCGCTTCGCCCCGCTGAAATAATTGTCATCAGCGATGATTTAGCCCTTCCGTTTGGCAAAATCCGTTTGCGTCCGAAAGGCTCGGCTGGCGGCCACAACGGTTTAAAATCAATTATTTCAAGCGTTAAGACAGAAGATTTTATTCGCTTGCGAATCGGCATCGGGCCGTCGCATCAGGTCAGCGAAACTAAAAATTTCGTTTTGGAAAAATTTTCCAAGACGGAGCAAAACGAACTCGAAAAAGTTTTTGAGCAGTGCGCCGCCGCAATAGATGCCGTTATTCGTGACGGAGTAGAAAAAGCGATGGCACAATTTAATTAACAATGGAAAACTGAAAACTGAAAACTGAAAACTGAGAAAGCAAGCTTAATTTTTTGCTTTCCGGTTTTACATTTGCAGTTCTCCGCTTTCCATTAATCTTCTCGCTTCAATTGAAACAGATTGAGGCTAACATCCGTGAGGAGCAAAAAATGGCAGAAAAAAGAACCTATGAGGTGGTCTTAATTATTGACCCCAAAGCTACTGAAGACGAAACGACGAATTTGATTGGTACTCTGGTGCAGACCATCGAAAAACAGGGCGGAGCAATTGTCAAGTCCGAAGATATGGGACGACGCAAACTCGCTTATGAAATTGATCGCAAAACCGAAGGTCATTACTGGTTATTTGAAATTGACGGTTCGGGAGCGGAAATCTCCGAGCTCGAGCGCCGTATGCGCGTCAGTGATTTGGTAGTCCGTTATTTAACCGTCCGCGTTGACCTTGATCGTCGCCGCGCCGCTAAATTCAAAGCCAAACGGACGCGCCGCGCCGAACGCAAACGCAATTCGTCGCCCGCCCGACGCCACAGTAATAACCAACCGGAATTTGAAATGGAGGAAGCAGCCGCAATCGAAAGCTAAGCGCTAACGGTGAATGGTCAATGGAGAATGGTCGGTAAAATAGACAATTCACAATTTACGATTCACAATTAGCCATTAATAAAGTTATGGCAATCAACGATAACGAAACAGACAATTACCAGGAGCAAATCGAAGTTTTTGAACCGGACGCGCGCTCATTGCGCGGCGGAGGAGGAAACGGCGGCTTTCGTCGTCAACAATTGCGCCGCAAAGTATGCGCTTTGTGCCGCGACAAAGTGGACATTATCGATTTCAAAGACACCCGTTTTCTGCAGGCGTTCGTTCCCGAACGCGCCAAAATTATGCCCCGTCGCATTTCCGGCAACTGTGCGATTCATCAACGAATGCTCGCTGAAGCGATTAAACGCTCCAGAACAATCGCATTTTTACCGTTTGTAACGGACTAACTGGAAAGGGAGAAAATAAAAATTATGGCAACCACAACAGTTCTCCTGCGTGAAGACGTAGACACTTTGGGCGGGCGCGGCGAAATCGTCAAAGTTAGAGCGGGTTACGCGCGGAACTACCTGATTCCGCAAAAATTGGCCACTCTGGCAACCAAAGGTAACGTCAAACAAGTTGAAACCGAGCGCGCCGCTCTGCTCAAAAAAGCGGCGACCGAAAAATCCACTGCCGAAGCGCAGGCCGAACAGATCAAAGCGGTTAAGCTTAACTTTGAACGCAAATCCGGCGAACACGGAATTCTTTACGGTTCCGTGACGACGATGGATATCGCCGAAGCTTTGCAGGCCAAAGGTTATGAAATTGATCGCCGCCGGTTAACTTTGAACGACACGATTAAAGAACTCGGCGATTACACGGTCAAGGTCAAACTGCACCGCGATGTAACAGTCGAATTACCGGTCGAAGTCGTCGGCGAAGGCGGCGTTCGGGCTGAAAAGAAAACCGCGAAAAAGACCGATGATAGTCCGGCACCGGAAACTGAAGCGGAATCAGCTTCGGCAGCTGATTCGACAGTTGAAGAAACTTCCGAAGCAACCGATGATTCGGCTGAAGCTTAATTAAAATCGGAGTTGGCGATGAGTTAAATCGCTTTCCCGAAAGAGACTGTTTTGTAGTAAATTAAGAGGCTACAAGTTTGGCGAGAAAGTTATTTTCCTCTCGCGCCAAGTTTGCAGCCTTTTTTCAGTTAACAGTCAACAGAGCAGCAGTCAGCAGTTTTTAATCAGCCTTCAAGGTTTTATGATAACTGTCAACTGCTGACTATTGACTGACAAAGATGGCGAAAGACTTTAACAATCGTGAACAATTTTTGGAGCGTCCGCTGCCCTCCAATATTGAAAGTGAACGCGCGATTTTGGGCGCGATTCTGCTCGACAACGCGCTGATCAGCCAGTCTATTGAGCAGTTGTCGCCCGACGATTTTTACTCGCCATTTCATCGCCAAGTTTTTGTTTCGATGATTGCCCTGTTTGAGCGCGGATCCAAGATTGACCCGATTTTAATCGGCGAAGAACTCAAAAAAGAAGGCAAGCTCGAATCCTACGGCGGCATTGCGGCGGTTGCTAACTTGACTTACGGGCTGCCGCATTTTAACAACATTTTTCATTACGCCAAGCTGGTCGCTGAAAAAGCTCTCGCCCGCAATTTAATTAAAGCCTGTAACTCAATAGTTTCCGAAGCACTGGCCGAAGAAGACGAAGCCGAAATTGTCCTAGACCGCGCCGAGCAGCTAATTTTCGCGCTTGCCAACAAACGCACCAAGCAAAGTTTTACCGCCATTCGCCCCGTCGCCGAAGACGTTTTCATCAAGGTTCAGGAATACGCGCAAAACCGCGATGCGTCGTCTCTCACCGGACTGACAACCGGATTCCGCGATTTGGATTCGATGACCAGCGGAATGCAGAAAAGCGATTTGATTATCGTGGCGGCCCGGCCGTCAATGGGAAAAACGGCCTTCTGCCTTAATATTGCTCAGCGCGCCGCGCTTATGACCGGAGCGGTTGTCGGTTTTTTCTCGCTCGAAATGTCAAAAGAACAGCTGGTGATGAGAATGCTCTGCTCGGAGGCAATGGTTGACGCGCATCGTTTTCGCAACGGATTTTTGACGAGAGACGAGTGGGAACGACTGGGAGATGCGCTTGGGCGCTTGTCCGAAACCAAAATCTTTATTGACGACACAGCCGGCATCTCGGTTCTCGAAATGCGGGCCAAAGCGCGCCGTCTGGCGACCGAGCAAAAACGCATTGATTTAATTGTGGTTGACTATATGCAGCTGATGCAGGGTTCGGGCCGGATTGAATCGCGCCAGCAGGAAGTCGCGCAAATTTCGCGCGAACTCAAAGGGTTAGCCAAAGAATTAAACGTGCCGCTGATCGCCCTCTCGCAGCTTTCGCGCGCATCGGAGCAGCGTTCGGATCATAAGCCGCAGCTTTCCGATTTACGCGAATCGGGCAGCATCGAGCAAGATGCCGACGTCGTAGCATTTATTTATCGCGAGGAGCAGTACAAAACAACCGAAGAAAATGACGGCAAAGCCGAAATCATTATCGCCAAACAGCGGAACGGCCCGACCGGAAACGTTAAGCTGACCTTCCTCAAACAATTTACGAGGTTTGAAGATGCGTGGCAGGGAGAGGGCTTTGACAGTTAACAGTTAACAGTCAATAGTTTAAACTGATAACTGTTAACTGTTAACTGATAACTGTTAACTGATGAGGCCGACTTGGGCAGAAATCAATTTAGGTAATTTGGCGGCGAATTTTCAACGGCTGCGGGAGCTTATCAGCAGAAACGTGAAAATAATGGCCGTTGTCAAAGCCGACGCTTACGGTCACGGCGCAGTCGGGTGCGCTCAAAAACTGGCGGCTGAAGGCGCTGATTGGTTTGGCGTCGCTCTGCCGGAAGAGGCTTTGGAATTAAGACAAAACGGTATTGAACAACCCATTTTATCGCTCGGCGGTTTTTGGCCGGGACAAGAACAGCTTTGCTTGCAGCAGCGAATTACGCCGATTATTTACCAACTCGAAATGGCGGAGAGTCTCAACCGGGCGGCGCGGGAAGCCAGTATGACTGCCGATATTCACATTAAAATTGACACCGGAATGGGGCGTCTCGGAGTCAGGTTTGACGCTGTTGCTGAATTCGCCGAAACGCTGAAAGACTTGAAAAATTTGCGCGTGGATGGTTTGATGACGCATTTTGCGGCGGCTGATGATTTAAATTCAAACGATTTTACCAACCGGCAAATTGATGAATTCAACTCTGCCGTTGAGATTTTTCACCACAAAGGTTTTCGCCCGACCTGGTGCGATTTGGCAAATTCACCCGGCACGCTGGCGCACAGAAACGCTTGGGGAAATCTGGTGCGCATCGGCGGCGCGTTGTACGGAATCGGCAAAGATATTTTTCCGCCGTCTGAAACCGTCGAAAATTTGCTGCCCGTCATGAATCTCACATCGAAAATCACTTTGCTCAAAAATGTTCCGAAAGGTGAAACTCTCGGTTATTCGCGCACCTTTCAAACACAGAGGGATTCCGTCATTGCCACAGTGCCAATCGGTTACAACGACGGTCTGCCGCGCTTTCTCTCGAACAACGGCAGAGCCATCATCAACGGCTGTTTCGTTCCCGTTGTCGGACGCATTTCGATGGATTTAACGCTTCTTGACGTGACCGACGCACTCGGCGTTAAACTATTTGATGAAGTAGTATTTATTGGCGAACAGCAGGGCAAACAAATTACGGTTGAAGACATGGCGGCTCAGGCAAAAACGATTTCTTACGAAATCACCTGCGGCATTGGAAAAAGAGTTCCGCGCCGGTTTTCATGATTACCGCCAACAAGAGCCAGTGGTTTGAAAATTTGTTTTTGGCGTACACGCGCAACCTTTTTTGGCGACGCTTCCACGAGCTAAAAATTACGGGTTTAGAGAATTTGCGCGAACGCGATAAAAGTTTGCCGCTCGTGCTTTACGCTAATCATTCGAGCTGGTGGGATCCGCTGACGGCTTTCGTAATCAGCAAAAAGGCGGAGTTGGATGCTTTTGCGATGATGGAAGAAAAGAATCTGCAAAAGCTCAAGTTTTTTCGACGAATCGGAGCGTTTTCCGTCGTCCGCGAAAACCCGCGCGAAGCAATTAAAACAATTCGCTACGCAATTTCCCTTCTCAAAGAAAAACCAAACCGCGCCGTCTGGATTTTTCCGCAAGGTGAAATTCAACCCAATTCAACTCGCCCGCTCAAATTTTACAACGGCGCAGCTAAAATAATTCAACAAACCGGCAAATGTCTCGCCGTTCCCGTCGCCATGCGCTATGAATTTCTCGCAGATTTTAAGCCTGCGGCCTTTGCTCATATTGGCAAAGCGAAGCTGTCTGAAGGAATCAGAAACGCTAAAACCTTAACCGATCAGATGGAACAAACTTTAACAATGTTGCTGGAAGAATTGAAATGATAAAATATCGCCGCGTTTGGACTCTAGCCTTAAAATCTTGGGCAGCCAAATGAATTATTATGAGCGTATCAATCCCGCCTGATCTTGAGTTGCAAATTAAGGTCAGCAAACTTTTATCTTTTGGTTTTGTCTTCTCACTTTTTTGGATGGCTGGAATTGGTTCTTTAATTGCGCTTATCTCCGGCTTGAAAGCCAGAAAAATTATTAATCTGTCAAACGGTGAAATCGTCGGTATCAGAATGGCATGGTGGTGCATTATTGCTGGTGCGCTCGGAATGACAATTCCTCCGTTGATAATTATCTTTCGCTAACGGTTAGATCGGGATGAAATGCAGATTTGCTAAGAAAAACCGTCAAGCAAATCGTGCTTGGCGGTTTTAATTCATCTATTTTTTTTACGGATTGAGATGTTTATTAAACCAATCCAGAACGTTGGTGTACCAAAACTCTGAATTTTGCGGTTTGAGAATCCAGTGGCCTTCGTCCGGAAAGATGATTAATTTGGATTCCACGTTGTTGAGCTGCAAGGCGGTGTAAAGCTGTAAATCCTGATCAACCGGAACGCGGAAATCGAGTTCGCCGCCCGTGACGAGTGTCGGCGTTTTAAAGTTGGCGGCAAATTTGTTTGGCGACCATTTATTGTAAAGCGACGCATTTTGCCAAGGCATTCCTTTAAATTCGTAGTTAACGAACCACAATTCTTCGGTCGCGCCCGCCATGCTTTCGAGATTGTAAACTCCGGCGTGCGAGAGAAACACTTTGAATTTAAAACGCGGATCGTTGTTGTGCCCCAAAAGCCAGTCAACCATATAGCCGCCGTACGACGCGCCGCCCGCGCCGATGCGCTCTTGGTCAATATATTTGTTTTTGCTCACGAAATCAGCCACGCCGTTCATAATGTCGGTGTAGGCTTTGCCGCCCCAATCGCCGGAAATTTCGTTGACAAATTTTTGTCCGTAGCCGGTTGAGCCGCGCGGATTCGGGCTGAGAACGATATAACCCTGATTGGCAAAGATTTGCGAATTCCAGCGATAACTCCATGAATCGTTGTTTGCGCCTTGCGGCCCGCCGTGAATCAGCACAAAAAGCGGATATTTTTTATTCGGGTCAAAATTGGCGGGTTTTGTGACGAGTCCGTGAACTTTGGCGTTAGCCGCGCCCGTCCAGCTAAAATCTTCGAGCTTCTGCAAACCGAACGACTGCATAAAAGCGTCGTTGACGTGCGTCAGAGCCGCGTAACCGGTTCCGTCTGCATTCATCCTGCCGATTTCCGGCGGAGTCGCTCCCGTGCTGCGCGTAAAAACCAGCGTTTTACCGTCGGCTGTTACCTTTAAATCCGAGACAAAACCGATTTCGCCAAGTTTTTTGGGTTTGCCGCCCGTCATCGCAACGCTGTAGACGTTTTGGCTGGCGTTTTCGCCTGACGTAAAGTAAATGGTTTGGTTATCGGGCGCGATTGCCAGATCTTCGACATAATTATCAAATCCGACGGGCAATTCCCTGGCCTGTCCGGTGGCGCGGTCAAAAGCCATCAGACGCCAGCGGTCGGACTCAAAACCTTCGGTCGCCTGCGAGCGATAAATGATAAATTTGCCGTCGCGAGTGTAATAAGGCGAGGCGTCGTAACCGCGATTGGCGACGGTGATATTTTTTGTTTCGCCGCTTGTCAGCGAGTAGGTATAAATATCGCTGTTGGTCGAAACGGCTTCGACTTTATCCGGATTGCGCAGGTAAAGGATTTCTTTTGAATCGGGCGAGAAAGCGTAATCAACGCCGGTTGAGGCTCCGTATGGCGGCGCATCCCAATCACCGATTGTGATTTCACGCGCCGTTCCGCCGTTATCGGCGAAAACGACAAAAACATGAGTTCGTTTGGCGTTGCGCCAGTCCGTCCAGTGACGATAGAGCAGGCGGTCGGTGACGTGCGCCTGAACTTTGCTGGCTTCGGTCTGTTCGTCCTTTTGCTTGTTGCAGGCATCGTCGCCGTTGCAATCCGGGTAAACGTCCGAGTTAAAAGCAATCATTTTGCCGTCCGGCGACCAAACCGGATTGCCGGCTCCTGTAGAAATCTTAGTGACTTGCTTTTTATCGCCGCCGTCCGCATCCATCGTCCAGACTTGGCCGCCTGTGGTGTAAGCAATTTTTTTGCCGTCAGGCGACCAGCGCGGGCTTGAATTTGAGCCTGGCGCTTTGGTTAACTGTTTAGGTTCACCGCCGCTAACAGCAATCACATACACTTGTGACACTGTTTTGTTGGCGGCTTTGTCAACGTCGCCCACCGTGAAAGCGACGGAACGGCCGTCTGGCGAAATCTGCGGATCGCCGACGCGCCGCACTTTAAGTAAATCCTGGATTGTAAAGCGGGTATTGGTTTGCCCGAAGGTTGAACCCGCACAGGCAAGCGCAAAAATCAAAACAACAATTAAACGTTTCATATTTTTTCTAAATTTAAAAATCTTACAGAAGGTAGGCGGCAAAACGGACGCGGAAGTTCCCAAGCTGATAAATTAAAATCAGTTTGGGCTCATTTTTATCCGTTTCATCCCGCCGATCCTGTTCCAGCATTTGAAAGATGCGGCGATTTTACACTAGATTTGCTTTAACCAAAAAAGCTGGGGAAAACTAAAGCGAAAATGATGCCTAAACTTAATGCGCCCGCCCAGGCGACGATTGCCCCCGTCCAGGCCGCCGCGCCGCTAACGCGCTCTCCGGTGTTTTTCAAACCGGTTGCCGCCAGCCACAACCAGTAAAATGATAAAATTCCGATTGACGTTAAGATAACCCATAGAAGCGGGCTGTCGGCGGGGTTGACAAGTGCGCCGAGGTTGTCTTGAACAAGCGACTGCTGCCCGATGATCGGGTGAATATCGCCTGGGTCTTTAACAAACAGAATGACAAAGTTGAGTAAATACCTGATTATTGTTACCGGTAGAGCCGTGTAAACAACGACTGAAAGCGATTGCCAGAAATTAATATTTCCGCCCATTGCTAACACAACTAATAAATAAATGGCGGCGAGCACCGCATAACCGACGAACGCGCTGCCAAAATTGGAAATCACCGTTCCGATGCGAGCGCCCGGATCGGTTAGCTGCTCAAATTGTTGCTGACGGGATTTCTCGATGGCTTCGGGCGGAAGCTGAAAACCGCTTTGTTCGAGTTTTGAAATTGAGTAATCAACGATTCTTTTAGCGCCGAGGCGCTGAGTAAAAACTAGATGGTACGCGCTTGCGATAACCGTCATAATCAGCAAAGCGCCGACCCAGCGCGGGTGTCGCCGCAAATTTCGAAAGACCTCGGTTGGCGCAAAAAACATTTTCCCAAGCCCTCCAAGTTCGCTCATTGGTTGCTGTTCCTCGGCGCTTCCCGGCTGCGGAATAAAACTCAGAGCCAGCAGCACGACGCCGAAAAATGTCAGCATTCCGCCGCCGCCTTCGATACCCGGCAAAACTTTAGCAAAACCCAGAGCCAGGATGACGATTCCAATTATAATTGCGGCAATCGCGCCGAATAAATAACCGCTTTTTCTTCGCGCAGGGGGGGTGTCAATGCCTTCCGGCGGCGGCGGCGCCTGCCATTCCTGACTGGTTTCGGTCGGTTCAAAATGTTCCTGTTGTTCCGTTTGTTCCATAGTTTTAGGAGATAGAGCTGTTTTGGATTTTACCTGTTTAGTTGTTTGAATGAGTTTGTAACTTACTTAAGTTAAAACGCTGGCGAATTTAAAATGTTTCAGCAGTGCTAGCTGGTCAAGTTTTTGATGAGAATTAGTTCGTTATTGACGTTGCCGCGAACAACAAAGATTTTCTTGCCGTCGCGCGACCACGCGAAGTAAAAGATTCGGCCTGAATTAAATGCGGTCAGCGGCGTTATCTTTTTGCTGTCGAGCGCCAACTGCCAGAGATTCGGCGTGCCTTCGCTTCGCTGCAAAGTCAGCGATTTGCCGTCCGGCGACCAGCGAAAATCGTCAATTAGATTATAATCAAATGAATATTTAACTTTGCCGAGCGCTCCCTGAGAGTATTCTCGAACCAGCAATGCTTGTTTGTCACCCAACGTGGCGGCGTCGAATGACACGTAAGCTAAACTTTTGCCATCCGGCGAAAGACGCGGGAAAGCGTCGTAGTTTTTATCATTATCGCTGATCTTCTCCGTCACGCCGCCCGCGAGCGGAACTTTCGCGATAAAAGCGCGCCCGCTATTACCGATTTGTCTGGAAAAAATAACGGTCGAGTTATCCGCGGAAATTGACGGACGCGAATCGCCGACATTTTCGCCGTCGCTTAACTGCACCGCGCCCTGTCCGTCCGCATCCATTCGCCAGATGCGCCAAGCCCCGCCGCGATTTGAAACAAAAACAACAAACTTGCCGTCCGGAGAAACTGCCGAATCCAAATTATATTTGGCGTTTCCGGTAAGTTTGACGGCATTTTTCCCGTCGGCGTCGGATTTGTAAATGTTAACTTCGTTTTCTTCGTCCCGCGTATAAAAAAGCTTGCCGTCGGCGGCTTCGGCAATCCCGGAACCGCCGTCCATCCGGCGATTATCTTCAGAGAGTTGATTGAGTTCCCTGGCCTGTCCTCCGCCCGCCGTCCAGAGGCTCGCCGAAGCGTTTGTCACAATGCTGACCAAAGTCGTGTCATCCGCCGCCTGACTAAAAAAAGTATATTGGCTGGTGTCGTTGGTGATGCGCCGCAAAATTCCGTTTGGATAACTGAGCGACCAAATCTGCGTTGGAGCTTTGTCGCTTTCGCTGCCGAGAAAAAGCAGGCCGGAACCGTCGCGCAGCCAGTGAAAATCACTTGTCCCGTTCCAGCTTTGGTCATTGATGATTTTGACGGATTTATCTTTAAACAGGATTTCCGCGATGCGCGTGTTTTTAAAAGTCTCGTTTGATGATTTGCCAACTCCGACAATAAATTTGGCTCCGTCCGGCGACCAGGCCAGCCCCTCCAGATAATCGTATCCGAGTTGTTTGGCCGAGGTAAACTCCTGCGGATTGCTGCCGTCAGATTGAGCGACGATTACCAGGTCGTCTCCCTCGTTCGTGTGCCGCAGAAATGCCAAACGCTTCCCATCGGACGCAAAAGTCAACCGACTGTCAACATCTTCGATAATCTTTTTGGACTCACCGCCCAAAGTCGGAATGCGAAAAAGGGTTCCGAAGCTGCCGCCTTTGTCGCGCAAAACATAAAAAATGAAATTGCCGTCGGGCGCAAAATCAACTGCGACAAACTGCTGCCCGGTTGGCGCAACCACCGTAATCATGCTGTCGGCGGCAATTTGACGAACGACCAGACTCCGACTGCCGACTTCGCCGCTGACAAAGGCAACATATTTGCTATCAGGCGAAATTGCGGGAAGTCTGGCTTTGCCGTCGGAAGGCAGTCTCATCACCTGCGTTTGCCGAAACGACTCCGCAATTTTGTCCGGTTTGGCGCTAAACCAACGATAGACGCCAAAACTGGCCGCCGCTAATATTAGCAACCCGATAACCGCCGTAAAAACCAGAGACCGCGAACGCTTATTCGTGTTAACTGCCGGATTGATAATTCCGGCGTTGACGGTTTGAGTCTCATGACTCTGCGAATATGCTGACTGTCCGGTATTTATGGTTTGATGAATTGCCTGCGCGGCGGTCTGCTTTTCAGCCGGAAACATTACTGTCTGGTTTTCGGGTGAAGCGGCGGCGCGCATCTCCGAGGAAACTTCACCGCTTCGGGCGTTGTGTTCGAGATCATCGCGCAGGGTTCGCAAGTCGATGGCAAAATCTTTGGCTGTTTGATAGCGTTCGGTTTTGTCTTTGCGCAGCGCTTTGCGGACGATGCGCTGCAGTTCTGCGGGAGCGTCCGGCGCGAATTCGATAATCGGCGGGACATCCTGATAAATCAGTGCGGCGAGCGTGTCGCTCGTTGTTTCACCGTCAAACGGCGGCTTGCCCGTCAGCATTTCAAAGAGGCAAACTCCCAGGCTCCAGAGATCGGTTCGCTCGTCCATTTCTTTGCCGCGAGCCTGTTCGGGCGACATGTACCGCACGCTGCCCATCACCAGACCGGGCGTCGTCTGAGCGATGGCGAGCGTCGCGTCTTCCGGAGCTGTCTGGAGCTGAGTCGGCTTGGCCAACCCGAAATCGAGGATTTTGACGTACCCGTCCTGCCGGATCATGATATTTTCGGGTTTAATATCGCGATGAATAATGTGTGCTTCGTGTGCCGCTGCGAGCGCGCCGGCAATCTGCTCGGCAATTTTGACCGCCTGCAAAACGGTCAGAGATTTTTCGCGCCGAATCAGATCGCGCAAAGTTTCGCCCCGAACCAGTTCGGTGGCAATAAACCAACCGCTTTCGCTTTCGCCGATTTCGTAAATCGTTAAAATATTTGGGTGATTGAGCGAAGAAACGGCGCGCGCTTCCTGCCGAAAACGCGTCAGGCGGTCGGCATCAAATGAAAATTCAGCCGGTAAAACTTTGAGCGCGACATCTCGCCCCAAACTCTGATCGTGCGCCAGATAAACTTCGCCCATCCCGCCCGCGCCCAATTTTGAGCGAACTTCGTAACGTCCCAATTGCTTGCCGGATTCCATAACTTGACCGACGCCGATTCAGACGCGCCGCTGTAAACAGTTAAAAATTATCTTTAATACTAAAAAGTTGAAATTGAAACTGATTTAATAAACGCGCCGCAAATGCCGATAGTTTCACGGCAACTGACAATAAACGCGTTATTGCCCAAATGAACCGGCGGCGAGCGCCGCGCAAAACCTGTGCATCGCGATAGCGACGAGTTTGGCGGTGCGCCCGTCCGAATCAAAATTCGGATTGACTTCGGTAAATTCGATAATTCTGGTGTTGGGCTGCAAGCCGGCGAGCGCGGCCAGATCGCAAAATTCGTCGGCCATCAAACCAATCGGCGAAGGCGCGGAAACGCCGGGCGCGTCCGAAGCGCGAACCACATCAACGTCAAAACCCCAGAAAAGCGGCCGGTCGTTTTGCAGTTTGAAAATCTCGAGACTAAAATCCCCGATCTGCCGAAACTCTTCGAGACTAATCGTATGGACGCCGAGACGCTGCAGATATTCGAAATAAACCGGAGAATTGGCGTGTTCCTGATAACCGATTTCATAGAAATTGTCGGGTTCAATCAGTTTTTCCGCGAGCAGCTGACGATACGGAGTTCCGCTGTTTCTGATTTCGTCGGCGCGCACGTCAAAATGCTGGTCAATATTAAAAGCCAGAATATTTTCGGTTTCGAGCGACAGAGCCTTGCAGTCGGGATAAGCCAGATCATTGCCGCCGCCGAGAGAAATAACTTTTTTTCCGTCACGGACGAGCTGCCGGACAATCGTGGTTTGAACGTCGTGCGTTTCTTCGAGCGTCGCCTGAACGACGGTATTGCCCAAGTCAAAAATTTTCGCGTTGATGCCGAAATTGGTCAATCTGTAAAAAGCGCGGCGGATTTCGTCCGGCGCGGCGGCGGCTCCGCTGCGACCGTAATTTCTGATTACGCCATCGTCCTGCGGGCAGCCTAAGATAACGACTTCAGCTTCCAAATAATCGCTTGAGTTAAATGAAACTATTTCGCCCAGACGCACGTCAAAGCGGTCATTGCGCTTAAAAAAGAGCGTTTCGGACGGGCGCGCGACTAATTTTAAAATATCCGTCATATTATAAATTTATTTTTAACAATCTTTGATTTGTCACAGAAATTATATTGTTTCCCGGCACGCTCTCAAAGAACAAGCGGCGGGTTATCATATTTTGCCGATGAAACCATATTTTGCCCATCCGGAAGCATGGATTATTAGTTGTTACTACAATCCGCTCCGTTTTCACAGCCGCCGCCGCAACTTTGAGATATTTTATCGGCAACTTAAACGCTCTCAGGCGCAATTCCTGATTCTCGAATGCGCTTTCGGTCACGGCAGCTTCGAGCTCGAACCGGATGAAAATATTTTACAATTGCGGGCGCGAGATATTTTATGGCAAAAAGAGAGATTGCTCTGGTTAACTCGAGCGAAATTGCGGCGAACCGGGCGGGAGAAAACGTTCGCGCGGCGCTCGTTGAGCTTTCGGCTTGCGAAAACGCAATCGCGCGGCGCAAAAACGTCCGCCCCGCTGGCGAAGATGAAGATATGTTTCACCGTCGCAATCAGTTACCTTTTGACTCAATCCCTGGCGCGCCCATTATTTTTACCGATACAACAAATTTCGGTGAATCCGCACCCGATTCACCGGTTTTCAATTCATCGCTCGATGATTCGGAATCATCGAGCGCCGCGTCCGGCAACGATTTTAGCTTTGGCGGCGGCGACGATGCGGGCGGCGGCGGCGCGGGCGGCAGTTGGGAAAATTACAGCTAGACACAACCGACCAATATCTTCAAAATAGAGCGGGCAGCGGATTATCACCCGATTCGATTGCTCGCCGGAAAAAGACAATCTCATGTCCGAAATAATAGTTTGAATTTTAACCCAAAAGAAGCAGAAATTTGAAAGGGACAAACTCTAAAAACAAAAGATTATGCTCATTGCTCTCGAAGGCAGCTCACCAACAATTCGCGGAGAAAACAATTATAAATATTACGTCTGGGACGTTTACCGGGACACCAAAGAATTTCCCAAACTTTACAAAGAAGGTCCGGCAGCGATTTCCTGGGGACCGAGCCCGATTAATATCAGAAAAATGGCCGACGCCGCGACCGCTTTTATCAGGGCCGGTTCGGGTAAAATTTTCCTGATTGGCTGGAGTCGCGGCGCGGCGGCCTGTATTCAGGTGGCGCTTGATTTAAGCCGGGCCAATTACGGTAGCAAAATTGACGCGATGTTTCTGTTTGACGCCGTTGATCAGGACGGCTCGACCAGTGATTTTTTAAACTTTATTCCGGGCAATGTGACCACGGTTTACCACGCGGTTGCGACCAAAAAAAGCTGGACTGACAGCAAGCTCTTCCCGACCTGCGGCAACACGGCTGACCCAAACGTTAATGTGGTTTCCAGAAATTTTAACACCTCGCACGGCGGCATTGCCGGAGCCGGCAAGAACGACGCCGGTTCGAGAGAATGGATGTGGGGGCATCTGTCGAGAGAAGGCGTTATCTAACTAAAAGATTGCGGTTTTAAATTTCAGTTTTTGTTGATGAGAAACGGCTTTGTTGCATGAATCAGTAATCTATCTGATTTTTGCTTTGATTACTGATTCATGCTTTCGCTTTGTAACTCTCCGGCATTCCCAAATGCGTCATTCGATTTAACGCCGCACATTTGATTGCCATTTCATTAAACTGATGTTCTGTTTTTCTTGATTTCAATTTATCCGAGAAAATCGTTTTGAATCTGAAAACTGCGGTTTCCGCTAAACTTCTTCGATGATAATTGGCGTCTTCTTTCCATCGCTTTCTGCCTTTTTTTCTGATTGCCCGCAGATTCTCATCGCGAATCAAGCGTTCCTGTTTGGTGTTGCCGTGCTGCCAGATGCGAGCATCTTTTCGCGGTGGAATCGCTGCTCTGCAAATTCCTCGTTCTCTGATTGCCTGATAAACTCCTCTTTTGTCATAACTGCCGTCCGCGCTGATTTGTTCAATCGCGTCATCAATGGCAGCAATCAGTTCAGGAAAGGCCTGGCAATCTGCGACCGAGTTTTCTGTGGCAGCGGCAGTTACTATTTCATGCGTCTTTTCATCCACGCACAAATGCAATTTGCGCCATGTCCGGCGTTTTGAGACGCCGTGAGTTCTCACCTTCCATTCGCCTTCGCCGTAAACTTTCACTCCCGTTGAATCAACCACTATATGGCGCGCACCTTTTGCCTCTTTAACTGATAATTCGACCGGCAGCGCTTCTAACCGGCGTGAGAGGGTTGAATGATCCGGAACGGGCAAATCAATCTTCATCAATTCAAAGAGCGATTTCACCAATCCTGTGGTTTGTCTCCCAGCTTGATGAAAAACCGCTTTCAAAGTAACCATTGTTTGAATCGCCAAATCAGAGTAGGACCTGGAAGCTCCACGCGCTCCGGTTTTCTCAAGGTCAAGCCAGTTTTCAATGGCTTCTTCGCTGATCCAGACAGTTAAACTTCCTCGTTGTTCTAAACTTCGGTTATAATCCGCCCAGTTGCGGATGCGGTAACTGGTTTTTCTTTTCATGCAGAAAAAATCTACCATTTTCACCTCATCCGCAGCTATTCATGCAACAATGCCATGAGAAACTAAAAACCTAACCACGAAATAACACGAAATAACATGAAAAGTAATATGAACTCACCTATTTGTCAGTGTTCGAGATTTTTGTGTTATTTCGTGGTTAAAATCCTTCTCCTAAACCGGTCCTAACCTAAACTCTCAGCTTCATCAGCAACAGTCGGCTCAGCCTCGTTTTCATCAAAAATCAAATGCTTGTATTTGTTGTAAAGGAACGAAATAATCAACAGCAAAATGCCGAGCGAGACAAATACCACTGTTTTTGAAATCGTACCGAGAGAAGCAATATCGTAAAAGAAAAGTTTGACGAGGGTAACGGCGAATAACACAATCGCCCCGATGCGCAAGTGTTTCTTTCGCTGCGCAATTCCAATAATGACCAAAACGAGCGCATATATTCCCCACCAGATGCTCAATCCGAGTTTGTCGGCATCTGCTAACCGCAAAATGTCCGCCCAGTTGAGCAGTTCGCTGCTCGTCAGCCATAATAATGAGCCGTAAAAGACGAAATCAAAACCCAGATTTAACTTTAGTTCAGGAAATTTGTGGTTGAGATGTTCTTTAATATATTTAGAGCTGGCAAAAATCAAAGCAGCCACAAACGCCAGAGAAACGTAGCGAATAACAAGATGGAAAACTCCGTGATGGAAAATGTCGGCGTTTGTTTGCGCGAGGTAGCTGACGCGCAGTTCGCCCAGAGCATACAAACCTGCGACTAAAAAAATTAACAGGATGAAGGTGCTTAAACCAAGCGTAATAAATCCCAAAACATCGCTTTTGAATTTTCTGGCGTTGACGACTGCAAGAAGCGTCAGAAAAAGCATCGAATAGTTTAGCTGCCAGATCAGATTAAAAAGAGTTAAATCATAATCTTGCTGACTGCTGCCATCCGAAAGATTGTAAGAGGTGCGGACAAGCTCGGCGCTAAAATAACTGTCAATTTCAATTCGAAAAGCATTATAAAGTGCGACCAGCAAAATTGTTGGAATCAAGTATTGAGCGGCGATATTAAATGGCTTTCTCACTGCAGGCTGGTATTTTTTACCGATAAAATAAATAAAAATAAAACCCGCCGCAAACAAAATCGCGGTCAAAAATCCGGCATTTAAGAGGGGCGTGCGGATTGCGCCGTTGCCTGACAAAGATGCCAAACTCCATTCGTTGAGCAAACTAGCCGAAGCTAAACTCATCAGCGGATACGCAAAATATTCATAGAGTGATAATTTTTTGGCGCGTCCGAGATAAAACAAAATCGCCGCTTCTGCCGTCCAGAGCAAAGTTATCCAATGCCCGCGCAACTCGACCGGAACCGCCAGCGTGAGAAAAATCAAACCAAGCGCGGCAAGGAAATTGACACTCCCCTTATCAACAAAAGCATATCTTTTGACGAGCTGAGCGACAGCAAAATGCAGCGCCGCGTTAATTATCGTAAACAAACCCAAAAACCGTTCGCCGCCTGTTTGTTGTTGAATCAGTGCATATCCAAAACCGTAAAAAACAAAAGAATTAGCGAGCAGCAGCAAGACATTTTCCGCTCCGAATAATTCTTTGGCAGCGAGTTTGTAGGCGAGAAACGTGGAGTAAAAGGTCAGGAAAAAAATTGCCGCGAAAATCATTAATTCGGCAAAGTTTAGCGGGGCGGCAAAAGGACTGAACAAATAAACTGCCGAGTAAATCAGCCACGTAAAAACGAAAGACGAGTAAAAAAGTGTCTTCCAATATTTTCTGAGCGAAACGCCTAAAACACCCAGATTGATGACGGCAACATAAGCAAGCAAAATAGTCGTATTTCTCGAATCGCCGCTTAGCAAAAACGGTACGGCATACGCGCCGACCAGCCCGATATGGGCGATGACTTGACGGCTGTAATTGATTGCCGCGGCAACCGTCGCCAACGTTATCAGCACCATCAGCGCAAACGCCAGCGTTTGCGGCATCAGATTATAAAATCCGTAAGCAAAATAAGTAATAAAATACGAGATTGCCATCGCGCCGCTCAAAAGAACCGCGCTAAAATTGATGTACTTAGGTTTGAGCCAAACTGCAATTCCCAAAAGTCCGATTCCAAATAAATAGCCCGCTAAAATGCGCATTACAGGACTGATCAAGTTGTTGTCAATCGCGTATTTAGCGCCGATGCCGACTCCGATAATCGTGATGATGATGCCGACAATGCTGATTAAATTTCTGCCGATCAATTCTTCGAGACCTGATTTTGCGCCTCCGGCGGTTGCCGCTCGGCGCTCTGTTTCTCTATCCTCAGCGATATGCGGCGATTGCCGGGCGGGAGGCGGCGTTTGATTGCGAACAGCGTTTGAAGTTTGATTTAGGTCAACTTTGTCCGGGTTTGGCTGTTGCGGCGGCAGTTCGGGTTCGGGTTTCGATTCGGTTTGCGGTTGGATTTGCGGTTTAAATTCAGGCTCGGCTTTCTCAGCGTATTTTGATTCGACTTGCCGCCGGTTTGTCGAAGATGGAGCAATTTGTTTGAGCGCTTCGATCTCGCGGCGGATAAAATTGATTTCACGATAAAAGTAATTCTGATATTCGACCATTTTTTCCAGACGGGTTTGGAGGTGGCTTAATTTTTCGTCAAAATCATTCATATTTCGCGTGATTAAACTTGTTGATTTACTTGCGGATGCGGGATTTCCGGCAGTGAACGCGTAATTCCTTTTAACTTAATAAACGTGGATTCGTTTGGTAAACTTTTAGAATCAGCTCTCCAAACAAAGTATTTGCCCAGGCAAACCATTTCCGGGTGAATTTCGCGGCATCGTCCTTGTGAAAAGATTCGTGCATAAAATAGGTTTGAGCATGGGTTTTTTGCAGCATTTCCAAACAGGATTTGATTTCCCGCTCGTCGCTGCTGGTCAGGGCTCGCACGATGATACCTAAATGCCAGACATAATCAATCCCGACGTGCGGCCCGCCGACTCCTTCGGCGGCGCGGCCTTTGAAAAAATACGGATTCGCTGGCGAAAGCACGAATTGGCGGGTGTTTTGATAAACCGGATCGCCCGATTTAACCGCTTCTAAGTACGGCAAACCTAACAAAGATGGAACGTTGGCGTCATCCATCAACGAGGAATTACCAAAACCGTCAACTTCGTAAGCATAAATTTTGCCAAACTGCGGATGATTGACGACCGCATATTTTTCAAGCGCCGCGCTCAAAACATTCTCTAAATCTGCGGCGTCTTTTTTTAATTGCTCGGCGCCCGACAGTGATGTCAGAATTTGTCTCAACTGGCCTAAAACAGTTTTTGCAAAAAAGTTACTCGGAATCAAATACGGAAAGATGGTCGCGTCGTCGCTCGGACGAAACATCGAATGAATCAAACCGATTTTTCTGGTCGGAAAGCCGTAGCCGTTGAGCGGAACGGTGTCAACCGGATTTGTCGCGCGCCGCTGGAATTTGTAAGAACCGGCCGTTTCGAGCCGCTGCTGTTCTTTCAAAGTTTTGACAACCGAGCGCATTGCTTCAATCCAATCTTTGTCAAAGGGCGACGTGTCGCCGGTTTCCCGCCAGTAATGAAATGCCAGCCGAACGGGATAGCAAAGCGAGTCAACTTCCCATTTGCGTTCGTGAACGCCGGGTTTCATCTCGGTTTCATCGGCTTTCCACTCGGAAATTTTATTTTCGTCCTTGTAAAAAGCGTTGGCGTACGGGTCTTTTAAAATACATTTGGTTTGGCGGTTGAGAACACCTTTGATTAATTCCCGCAAAGGCTGATCTTCTTTGACAAACGCCAGGTACGGAAAAACTTGAGCGGAAGAATCGCGCAGCCACATCGCGTCAATATCGCCTGTAATGACAAACGTATCGGGTTTGCCGTTGATCATTTCAAAATCAACCGTCGTGTCCAGAGTGTTTGGAAAACAGTTTTCAAAGAGCCGGGCAATCTCTTTATTGCCGATATTTTTCTTAAGATCGGCAATCGTTTTTTCAATCGCCGCGCTTTTAAATTTTCGTTCAGCTTCGGCGATTCGCAGCGACGGCGCATCGCTTCGCATTTGACCGAGAGCGCGATTGCCAAACATCAAACTGGCGGTTGCCAGCGTGGTCTGGTGTAGAAATTCTCTGCGTTTCATAAAATTTGTTTACTGGGAAAAATCGTGATCGAAAGCATTTTGCTTTCTGATTTTTCTGAAGCCGGATTTGAAGTTACTATATTGCAAAAACCGAATTAATGAAATCTATGAAACGAGTTATTAAATCCCCCGTCGGCAGCGAACTAACCTGCAAAAACTGGCTGATCGAAGCCGCTTACCGGATGATTCAGAACAATCTCGACCCGGATGTGGCGTTTGACCCTGACAATCTGATTGTTTACGGCGGGCGCGGGCGGGCGGCGCGCAACTGGGAATCGTTTGACGCAATTCTGGAATCGCTCAAAAATTTAGAACCGGATGAGACTCTGCTCGTCCAATCGGGCAAACCCGTCGGAATTTTTAAAACTCTCACGGACGCGCCGCGCGTTCTGCTCGCCAATTCAAATATTGTCCCGCACTGGGCGACGCAGGAGAATTTTGATAAATACGAGCGCGAGGGTCTGATGATGTACGGTCAGATGACAGCGGGCAGCTGGATTTACATCGGCACGCAAGGCATTTTGCAGGGCACTTATGAAACCTTCGGCAGTCTCGCCCGGCAGCACGGCTGGGGGACGCTGGAGGGAAAATTTGTTTTGACGGCGGGTTTGGGCGAAATGGGCGGAGCGCAGGCTCAGGCGATTACTTTTAACGGCGGCGTCGGGTTAATTGTTGATGTAGATGAGGACCGCATTATTAGGCGTCAAAAATTCAAACAAGTTGATTGGTCAACCAGATATTTAGACGAAGCATTATTTTGGGTTGACCAATGTATTGCGAAAGGTGAGGCCAAATCAATTGCGCTGCTGGGAAATGCGGCGGAAATTCACTGGCAGTTGTTGGAACACGGTGTGATTCCAGATGTCGTCACCGACCAAACGTCGGCGCACGATGTTTTGTACGGCTACATTCCCGCCGGTTTGAGCGTCGCCGAAGCCAAAGTCTTGCGCGAATCCGACCGGATCGAATACGAAAAACGGGCGATGGATTCGATGTCGCGTCACGTCGAAGCCATGCTCGAATTCAAACGGCGCGGCGCAGTCGTTTTTGATTACGGCAACAATTTGCGGCAACGTGCGAAGGACGCCGGGGTGGAAAATGCTTTTGATTATCCCGGATTTGTTCCCGCCTATATTCGCCCGCTGTTTTGCGAAGGCAAAGGGCCGTTTCGCTGGGTGGCGCTCTCCGGCGACAAAGAAGATATTTACCGCACCGACGAAGCGATGATGAATCTCTTTCCGGACGACGATCATTTGTCGCGCTGGCTGACGCTGGCGCAGGAACAAGTCGCTTTCCAGGGACTTCCGGCACGGATTTGCTGGCTCGGCTACGGCGCGCGGGCAAAGGCGGGTTTGAAATTAAACGAAATGGTCGCAAGCGGCGAATTAAAAGCCCCAATCGTCATCGGGCGCGATCATCTGGACTGCGGCTCGGTTGCTTCGCCCAATAGGGAAACCGAAGCGATGAAAGACGGCTCCGACGCGATTGCCGATTGGGTTTATCTCAATGCAATGATTAACGCCGTCGGCGGCGCAACCTGGGTTTCGCTCCATCACGGCGGCGGAGTCGGCATCGGCTACAGCCTGCACGCCGGCCAAGTCATCGTCGCCGACGGCACGCCCGAAGCCGCAAAACGCATCGAACGAGTCTTAACCACCGATCCCGGCATGGGCGTCATCCGCCACGCCGACGCGGGT
Source organism: Pyrinomonadales bacterium (assembly GCA_038212235.1). Lineage (GTDB taxonomy): Bacteria > Acidobacteriota > Blastocatellia > Pyrinomonadales > Pyrinomonadaceae > JBBQUS01. The sequence goes on along the minus strand of JBBQUS010000010.1, from coordinate 3,508 downwards.
TACAATGAAGCGATTGAATTTGCGAAAGAAAATAATGTCAAAATTCCGATCATTAAGTTAAGCTAGCTTCAAAAATAGAGTGTCGTCTGTTTGTGAATAAAAACCATTGATGTGTCGGCTTCAACACATCAATGGTTTTTATTTTACCTGCCCAATTTAGAAACTACTTCTTCAAGATTGATTTGCATAGCTTTTTGACCGTCAGGCGAACCGAAATCCGCGTAAAGTTCCGATAAAACGCAATTAGATGAAACAACCGAAACACCAAACTGTCGCAGATAGGCAAAACTTAAATCGTCTGCCAATTTGGTCATACTGCCGCAAGCATCTGCTGCTACCATTACTTCATATTCATTGCGTAACGCTCCCTGAACCGTATGCAGCAGACAAATGTCTGTGGTCAATCCGCAAATAATCAATTTCTTTCTGCCTAATGATTTGACCGCCGCCTTAAAATTATCGTCAAGAAAACAATTAATCGTTCCGCCGCGTTTGATCCGGTTGGCAAACTGAGTCGGCGCGAGTTTTTGAACGTCTTCAAAAGTCAGTCCGACTTGTTCTTCCATGGTTGTTGTAATCAGCATCGGCACTTCCAGTTCCGAACCGATTCGCGCCAGCATTCTTAAATTGTTTTCGACGTTTGTTTTGTCTTGGCTGTAAATCCAATTCATTGTTGTCGTCTGATGGTCAACCAGTAGAATCGCGCTGTTCTCCGGTGTAAATTGACTTGGTATTTGCATTGTCATTTGTTATTCCTATAATTTTAGATGGCAAGATAAATGTCTTGCTAATCGGAGTTTATTTAAAAACACAGGCGCTTACCGACTGGTAAGTAGTTACCTAAAAGTTACGGTAAAAATGCAAAAAAGGAATGAAGAAGAGGTTTGTCAATTCAAACTAAAAGCATCGAGGGACGCGCTCGAAATAATTCATGGGAAATGGAGAGTTCCGATCATAATCTCTCTATCGTACGGCACTAAACGATTCGGCGAGATTCAAAGGGACATCGGCGATATTTCTGCAAAAATGTTGTCGCAGGAATTGAAAATGCTGGAAACGAATAAAATAATCAATCGCAAAATTTACGACAAAGTGCCGCCTGCAGTCGAATATTCGTTAACGGAATTAGGTAAGTCAATGAACAATCTGTTGGATGAATTATTGAATTGGGGAATTCATTTTAGAAAAGAAGTAATTGGCAAATAATTTCTTTTCTAAATTTTAGATTGTTACCGTTGTTAAATCCACGTCCGGTGAGTCATCGTCGCCAACAGTTCCCAAAGCCGCAAAATGTCTCGAAAGAGTTTTAACCACTGATCCCGGAAATGGGCGTCGTTCGCCACGTTGATGCGGGTTATGAAGAGGCGATTGAATTTGGACAAAATTAAACCTAATTTCTTTCAGGATGTGACCAAATATCCGGAAATGCCAACTTTGGCAATCGAGATTATTTCATCCAGCCAAAACATCCAGGATTTGCTCGACAAAGCTAAAATGCTGGTAAAAAATAATGTCAAAGCCGTCTGGACGGTAGAGCCTTTCACCAACACGGTTTTTGTCACGACCAAAGATGGCGAAAAGCGTTTTCACAACCAGGAAGTCGAAAGCGAAGGCATTAAGGTTGATTTTCGACAAATTTTTGGCACGAATTAAACTTTCTATTTCACTTACTCACTGCGCGCCGGACAAGTCATCGTCGCCGACAACATCCATGAAGCGGCGCGTAGAATTAAGGGAGTTTAAAACACAAATCCAGGCATGGGCGCTATTCGCTACGTTGACGCCCGTTATGAAGAAGCGATTGGGTTTGCCAAACAAAATAATGTAAAAATCCCAATGAAATAATAAAAAGGACCAGTTTAATAATTGAATTTATGCAAGAAACAGAATCGCATATATCATCAATGCTTAAGGGCGATCAACATAATATTCAAATTACAATTACGTTGTTAAGCAAGCATGGAATATATGGACTTTATGAACCATCAATAAAACTTTTCGAAGAACTATTTCCTGCTATTCAAAGTAATTCATCCAAGAACGCTACTTCGTTTTTCAGAAAAACCGCAGGTGGAATTGAAATTCCTGCTTACGATTTTCAATTAAGATTTTATATGATTCTTTCTGCTCAACAGCAATTTTTGTTTGCTGTTGGTCATTTACTGCGTGGTCATATCACGGAAGTTGCGGGACATATCAGACGAGCCATTGAGGGTGCTGGGATTGCCTATCTTAGTAAATCGAAGCCTGAAATCGCAGAATACTTTCAAAAGGGTGTCAAGCCCCCAAACCTTGAGCCATTGGGCTGGTGAGTTTCTCCCTGATTCACCTTTCAATAATCTCTGCCGTTTTCCCAATTACGTTTGAACTCAATCGGCGTTTGATAATTCAAACTCGAATGTGGGCGCTCCGTGTTATAGGATTTGCGCCACCTTTCGGCGATAACTTCTGCTTCTCGAATGTTTCCGAAGATTTCCATTCGCAAACATTCGTCTCTGAATGCGCCCGTTGAAACTTTCGCCCTTGCCGTTTTGCCACGGACTGCCCGGTTCGATATATGCCGCTTTGACATTATTCTCTGCCAATAACTCTTTAATCATTCCGGCGATAAATTCGCTGCCATTATCCGATCTCAAGAATTGCGGAAATCCATGCCTTGCTCCGACTTCACGCAGAACTTCCTTGACCTGCGTTGCCTTGAAACTACGCCCGACCCTGATTGCCAAACCTTCTCTGGTGAACTCGTCCATCATCGTCAACAACTTTAATCGGCGACCGGCAGCATCGCGGTCAAAGACAAAATCATACGTCCAGACTTCATTCGGATGCGAAGCAGTCGGCATCACCGGTTGAGTTTGGCGGACACGCTTCTTCGATTTCTTTGAGCGCGGAACTTGCAGAGCTAACTTCTGCCAAACCCTGACGATTCGTTTCCGATTAACCTTTTGCCCGCTTCGTTTCAGCAGGGCGTGGACTCGCCGGTAGCCGTAACGCGGATGGGTGAATGCCAATTCTTTGACTTGGGCTTCAAGCTCTTCATCCGGCTCTCGCCTGATTCGATACTGAAAGGTTGAACGCGCCAGCAAAATTAGTTGGCACGAGCGGCGTTCGGAAACTTTTTTAGTTTTCAGAAAAACAACCGCTTCTCTTTTGCGTTCAACCGTCACCACTTTTTTGCCAGTAGCTCCTGCATTGCGTCAATCTCGATCATTCGATCTGCCAGTAGTCTTTTGAGTCGAGCGTTCTCCGATTCCAGTTCACGCAGGCGTTTGACTTCCTGCACCTGCATCGAGCCAAAACGTTTTTTCCATTTATAGAATGTGCCTTCGTTAAACCCCTTCTGTCGGCAAAACTCGGCAATCGTTGCTTCCGTTTTCTCAGCTTCCCGCACAAAGCTGACAATCTGTTCGTCGGTGTAAATCTTCTTCATAAATTTCTCCCAAATTTGATTTTTCAATATCGGAAGAAACTTGCCAATCCATTGGCTCAATTCTACGGTTTCAGGTCA
>JBBQUS010000009.1:0-100614 GCA_038212235.1 Pyrinomonadales bacterium | reverse complement strand
CGGTTATTTCGTCAGCACAGTGGGCGCGCACGGGAACGAACAGATGATAAAAAACTACGTTCAGCAACAGGGCAAGATAGATGAAAACGGTCAACTCAAGTTATTTTAATACACCGTCAGCTGGCTGCGGCGAAATTTATTCAAAATTCTTACTGCCGCGCAAGCAGCGCCAAAGCCGTTGTCAATATTGACTACGACGATTCCCGGAACGCAGCTCGACAGCAAACTGTTGAGCGCCGCTGAGCCACCTTTGCTGACGCCGTAGCCGACGCTGGTTGGAACAGCAATCACGATTGAAGAAACCAGACCGCCAAGCACGGTCGGAAGCGCCGCGTCCATTCCGGCAACGGCGATGATGACGGGAAACTTTTTTAACGATTCGAGAGAATCCGTTAATCGCCAGAGTCCGGCAACACCAATGTCCTGAAAAACTCCGGCTTCAACGCCGTAATATTCAAGCGTCTTGACCGCCTCGCCCACCACCGAGGCATCCGAAGTGCCGCCGGAAACAACGGCAACTAAATCAGTCCGCAGTTTCTCAGCCGCTGTTCCAATTAATCCTGTCTGCGATAATTCGTCATAATCCAGCAATGATCGAATTTCCTCCGGCAATTCCGAATACTGCTCTCGAGTCAATCTGGTGAACAGCGCCCTTCGCCCGTTTTCGGCGATTTGTGCCGCAATACGGGCAATCTGGGGAGCCGTTTTCGCCTGGCAAAAAATTGCTTCGTCCAAACCGGTTCGTTGAGACCGGTTTGGATCCTCAATAAAATCTCTGGAGAAAGTCATGTTATCTGGTGCAAAAAGGCGCTTCCTGTTCGATAAGAGGTGAAGTCAAGCGGATAAGCTTTAAACCGACCGGCCAGCAACCGACGGATTTCCGTTTGCAGAGAATCATCATCTTGAATCTTTGATTGAACTTCGGGCAATGAGTTTTGATCAATCTCGATCACCACCGCTCCTTGACGCAGGCGGCAGCGAACAGTTTGAAGAGAAAACTTGCCAGCAATAAACAATTCGATGGCGTTGATGCTGCGCAGCTCTTCCGGCTCAATTGAAACTCCGGTTTCCACCCGACTGGCCAGACACGGAGCGGCCGGTAATTCGGAATAGTGCCCGATGCCGTACTCTGATGCCAACAGCCGAATAGTCTTTTTATCAATGCCGGCTTCGACAAACGGATGTCTGACTCCGAAATTTTCAGCAGCCTGTAATCCCGGTCTGAACTCCGCTAAGTCGTCGGTGTTTGTTCCGGACAGTATCACGGAAGAAGCCGCCTTTCGGATTGAGCCGTACAAAGCGGATTTACAGAAGAAACACCGGTTTACAGGATTATTGCGATAGTTCGAATCGGAAAATTCATTGGCGTCGATAATCTGTAGGTTCCAGTCGAATTTATCCGCGCATTCTTTTACTCTCACCGTCGCCTGCTCAGGAACCGCCGCTGAAACGGCATGAAAAATTGTGCAGGATAGCCCGTGTTTTCTGGCGACGGCAGAGCAGACGGCCGATAAAACGAGGCTGTCAATCCCGCCGCTCAAGGCCACGGCAATATCGTCCATTTCGCGGATGATGCACTCAAGCCGCGCGGCTGATTTGATCGTATTACTCATTTATGTCCCTCAGAATATCATTTTCAGCGGCGCCGGATAACTTTCGCAATTCAAAATAATTGTTTGAGGCGGAAATCACATCGTCAATGTCAACCTTCGCGGTTTTTGTCCCGTTTGGTCTTTGAACTACTTTTACGCGAACTTTTCCTTGTCCTTGCTGAATCTGAACTATTTCTCGCTCCAGAATTGTCCTTGAAACGGTTTGATGCCTCACGCCGAGCGTTGTCGTCTGGCTCAAAATCTCTTTGGCAACTTGATCGGCCGAGTTCTGGCTCGCTAAAACTTGAATGCTCATCGTCACCCGGTTTTTCTTGCCGTACGCGGGCGTTTGGATAACATCAAGCACACCGTCTGCGCCTCTTAGCCTTTCCAAACTGACGGAAAGTTCTTCGCCGGTCATATCGTCAACTTCAAAATTAAAGACTGTTATTAAATCTTTATGCGTTTGCGAAACCGCTTCAAACGCTAAAACTCGCAAGATATTGCTTAGACCCGGAAGCCTCCTGGTTCCGAAACCGTGACCAACTCTTTTCAATTCCATCGGCTCGGAAGGAAGTCTGATTTGCGGCTTGAGATATTTTAAAATCGCGGCGCCGGTTGGCGTGACGCGTTCTCCCTTGATTCCATCGTCATGAAAAATAAAACCGCGCAGGAGCAGTGCCGCTGCGGGCGGCGGGACGGGTAATTTTCCGTGAGCGGTTTCTATCAAGCCGCCGCCAAAAGGTAAAGATGTATATGACCAGGTTGCGCCATGCAGATAATCCAGCGCGCAAGCCGCGCCAATTACGTCAACGACAGAATCCCAGCCGCCAACTTCATGAAATTCAATCTTGCTGACTTCGACGCCGTGAACTTCCGCTTCCGCTTCACCGATAATTTGAAAAATGTCGAGGCTGTGCTCTCGGACGCGTTCCGGCAATCTCGCCTCTTTCAAAATGCGGCGAATCTCCGCGTAACTTCGATGAGAATGATGTTTGTCATGTTTATGTTCACGATGGTGATGAGCATGCTTGTGTTGATGTTCACTGACGCCGTCATCAGAATGCTGTCCAATGTCCGCGAATTCCGGTTTGCTTAAATGCTCTAAAGATGAAACTTTGAAGCCCAATCCGACCAGCACACCATCATTTTTTGCCGAATAGTTTATCTCCACTTGCGGGAAATCGGCTTCTGATATTACCTGCTCAAGATAGAGTTTCAGCTCCGGGAACGCGTTTGAGAGCGCAGCAATAAACATATCGCCCGCGATTCCGCCGAGCGGATCAAGATGAATGTGCAAAATAAAAAGCCTCCGATGATTACTATCATAAAACATTTGGCGAAGCCGGGAAAACTATTGTTGTAAAATTTTAGAAGACGCAGTTTTGAAACCACTCGCTTACGACGAAACCGGACCGGATGAAATTTTTAGCGCAATCGGCTGACAAACTGTATAATTGGATTATGAGAAAAATCCGAATTGTTGGAAACAAACAGGGTCAAATCAAAGCTTATCTTGACGACCAGGAAATCTCGGTTCACCAGGCCATCGCTCTCTTAGTTCAGGAAACCGGCGGACGTTTCGAATCAAACGAAGATGAAGTTCTCGATGCTGAAATAGTTGGCTAAGCTTTGTTCCGGCAGAATCGGTTCTTTGGCCGAGGGGAAGCATTTCGTCGGCTGATTGTTTTGACTGCACGCAGTAAAAACAGCAGGCAAATTTGGCTCTTCTAATTTATTGAATATTCTCCAGAGCGGATGTTTCAGCCTCATTACTGACAATTCTGGCGGTTGTCAGGATTTGCCCGACGTGCCGCGCAGTATGTTCGGCAATGTGAAAAAGCAAGCCGAAAACGTTGGTTGGCAGCTTTTTGCGCCCGACGACACGGGCTTCAAACAAAATTTCGGGCGATGTGTTTTTGAGCGCATCGAGAGCTTCGGCAATTTTTCCAACTGCTTTTTCGGTTAATTCCGCTGCGGATTCACAAGAATCGAGCGCAGTTTCAGCTTTCAGCTCGGCAAACTGAGCGTCAGTTAAATGTTCGGCGCGGGCATAAGTTAACAAACGGTCAATGCTTCCCGCAATGTGTCGGAGATGAAAAGCGATTGACGGGGCGTTGTTTGGGCGAGCCAGCAATTGCCGGCTGTTTAAATCCGGGGCGGCCTTCTTCAAATCCCTTGCCGCCTGCGTCAAAGCATGAGCGGCAGGCATCATAACAGGCGCGAAACCTTTTAATTCTCCGTCTAACCAAGCTTCATTTTCCATGCTGTAAAACCTCGTCTGCCGCAAATTGGCGAAATTGCCCGCGACAAACTTTTCCCTTTTTTGAAGGCGCGAAATTCTCTCAAATATGTTAGCATCACCCGGTCAAACTTCTAATTTCAAGTGTTCTCTAAAGGACAACCGACAATGCCGACCGACCCGTCAACGCGCACCCATTTTCGCGCCTGCAATTTGTGCGAAGCGATTTGTGGACTTGAAATCACGCTCGACGAAAACAGCCAAATTTTGCAGATCAAAGGTGATGCCCTCGACCCGTTAAGCAAAGGTCATATTTGTCCGAAAGCCGTCGCTCTCAAGGACATTTATGCTGACCGGAAGCGTCTCAAAACTCCGGTTCGCCGCACAAAAAACGGCTGGGAGCAAATCGGCTGGACGGAAGCATTTGACGACATTGCCGCGAGAATCAAAGAGATACAAATTGCACACGGCGCGGACGCAGTGGGAACATACACCGGTAATCCCACCGTGCATAATTCCGGGACGCTTTTGACGCGCCCGAATTTTCTGCGCGCGCTCAAAACCAGGAACAACTTTACGGCGACTTCGGTTGATCAACTGCCGCATCATTTTGCCGCTTGGACGATGTTCGGGCATCCGTTTTTGCTGCCCGTTCCTGATATTGACCGCACCGATTTGATGCTGATTTTGGGCGCTAACCCGCTCGCTTCAAACGGTTCGATGATGACCGCGCCCGGCGTGGCAAATCGTCTGCGAGAGATTCAGCGGCGCGGCGGAAAATTTATCGTCGTTGATCCGCGTCGAACCGAAACAGCTAAATCGGCGGATGAACATTTCTTTATTAAACCCGCGACCGATGTGTATCTGCTGCTCGCGCTCGTCAATGTTTTGCTCGGCGAAAACTTGACAAATGCCCGGATGGATTTGATGACTGGCGATGAGATTGAGCGATTGCGTCAACTGACCGGCAATTTCACGCCCGAACAAACTGAAAAGACGACCGGAATCTCCGCCGCCGATGCCCGAAGATTAGCGCGCGAACTTTCGGCGGCGACAACTGCGGTGGTTTACGGCCGAATCGGGGTTTCGATTCAAAAATTCGGCAGCCTCTGTCAATGGTTAATTAATGTTTTAAACATCCTGACCGGAAATTTTGACCGGGCGGGCGGGGCAATGTTCACCGCTCCGGCGTTCGATATTTTGCAGCGAGCTAAAAAAGGAGTTGATGTTTTTAACCGCTGGCAGAGCCGGAAACGCGGCCTGCCGGAATTTGACGGCGAACTGCCGGTTGCCGCGCTCAGCGAAGAAATTGAAGCCGGAAATATCAAGGCTTTTATAACCATTGCCGGAAACCCGATTTTGTCCACGCCAAACGGCATAAAGCTTGAAAAGGCATTTGAACATCTCGATTTTTACGTGGCCGTTGACATTTTTGTCAACGAAACGACGCGTTTTGCCGACATCATTTTGCCGCCTACCACCGGCCTCGAAGTCTGGCATTACGACGTGGCTTTTCATCAGCTCGCCGTTCGCAACACCGCGCGCATTTCCGCTCCGCTTTATGAGAAAACAGACGAACAGCGGCATGATTGGGAGATTTTTGAGGAACTGGCGAATCGTTTGACCGCGGTTGACAGCGCGGAATTGGCCGCGCCGCGCAATCCGCTTGAAAAAATTGCGCTTGGCATTAAGTTCGGCGTTTATGGGGCAGATGGTCTGACGCTCGAAAAGCTGCTCGAAAATCCGCACGGCGTTGATTTGGGGGCGCTGCGGCCGTGTTTGCCGGAGAGACTTTTGACGGCTGACGGGCGCATTAATTTGCTGCCGGATTTGCTTTTGGGTGACTTAAAGCGCGCCGCGCGCGAATTTGATGAAGCGCAAAGTTTGACCCAAAACTTTGCCGGGGAATTTGATTTGCTGCTCATCGGGCGCCGACATTTGCGCGATAATAATTCGTGGATGCACAATGTCGAACGGTTAACCAAAGGGCGCAATCGCTGCACCGCTCTGGTTAATCCGCAAACTGCGACCGAGAAAAAACTGATTGATAAATCACTCGTGCGAATCGCGTCGCGGACAGGAGAAATTGAAATTGTCTGCGAGTTTTCTGATGAAATCGCGCCCGGGGTTGTCAGCATTCCGCACGGCTACGGGCATCAGCGAGCTGATTTTACCGGCGATGTCACGCTTAACAATCAAGGCGGCGCCAGTGTCAATGATTTAACTGACGAATTTCTGATTGACGAATTAACGGGGAACGCCGCGCTCGGCGGCGTTCCGGTGCGGATTTTGGTGTAATTAGGATTTAAGCTATTTGCCGCTTGCCTTCTTTGCCGCCGACTTTTTCAAACCTTCGGCTTTGTGAGCGGCTTTTTTGCCTTCGTCCGTTTCGACAATATAGCGCGGATCACCTTTCGACGCTTTGTATTCGAAATCTTCAATTTTGCCGTCCGCGTGAGCTATTTTGACGACTTCGCCTTCTGATTGGCCGCCGCTGCTTGACCAGATAACTTTGTCACCGACTTTAAAAGTTTGTTCCGACATGTTAAAAACCCTTCTTGAATCTGCAGTTTGGAATATTTAGTAGTCCCTGTTAGTTTAAAATTTGTTGCAAACGATTCAGTACGCAAACGCACACCTTTTGGCAAATTAAAATGGTCGAGCGCTGACCCGAAAAGCTAATAATAAATTAAACACATTTTGCTGAATTATCATCCAATCAACTGCTGCAAAATTAGCAGTAAAATTATATTGACGGCGTTTTCTTTGAAGCGGCGACGAGCACCTTAAGTTGAAATATTTTGAGACAATAGGTTATAACTATTTTGGCCATTTATAGTTCCAGACACTTCGCTCCGAATAGTTCAGACATTGCATGAATTAGCAAGACGTAACTTGGCTCCCAGGGATTTTACTAAATAAATCAGCTCGCGCCACGGGGAAAATTAAATTAATTTATTTTCGTTAACCAAACTGTGTTATAACTGCGGCAATCTGCGGGATGTCTTGTAATTTCAATCAATTCAGTTTCGCTGCCATCAAAAATATAAAATATTAATAATATGCCGGACAAAAAGTATCCAGTTTTCTATGATCCAGAGGGCGCGCGTTGGCGCAAATTTAATAGGTTGGCTGCGTTATTAATCAGCTTGACAGCGACTTTGCTGATTGTTTTCATCATCAGCATTGTTTTTATTCGCCCGACCATGCCCGGCATCAGTTTGAACGTCAAAAAGATTTTTTCAAACAACACCAACGTTCAGGAACCGAACGAGGTCATCAGTAAAGCGACAGACCAGAAATCAGAAAAAGCTGAAAAAGAAAAGCCGCGTTTTGTTGATAAGCGCAAAAATCCGGAAGTTGTCAGCATTGCTTACACTCAGCCAAATCCGAATCCGACAAAACCGCTCTCGATTGGGTTTTACGTTAACTGGGACGATACGAGCTATGCTTCGCTCAAACGTAATATCAAGGAACTGGATTGGGTTGTTCCGGAATGGATTCGTTTGCAGGACGGCGATGATCCGTTGGTTCGCGATATTGACCAGCAGGCGCTCGATTTTATCAATAAGGAGAAACCGGACACGGTTGTCATTCCGCTCGTGCAGAACTACAAGGACGAGGAGTGGAATTCGGATTTGTTGGCTCGCGCGGTAAAAGACGAAGCGTCGCGCCAAAAACTTGTCAGCGCGCTTTTGAAAATGGTCGAAGATAATAAATTCGGCGGCATTTGTATTGACCTTGAAGAAGTTCCGAAGTCATCCCAGTCAAATCTTTTTGCTTTTATCAAGGAACTTCACGACGAGTTTCAAAAACGCGGGCTGATTGTCGCGCAAGCTGTTCCGTTCGATAATCCGGACTGGGATTATCAAGCCTATGCGAAAACGGCTGATTACTTGATGTTGATGGCTTATGACGAGCATTGGTCAACCAGCAAGCCAGGCTCGATTGCCGGACAGAGCTGGTTTGAACAAACTCTCGCCAAAAGAATGCGTGAGCTAGATCCGGCAAAAACCATCATTTGTATCGGCAATTATGCTTACGACTGGTCAAATAAAACCAAAGAGGCTGAGGATATTTCGTTTCAGGAAGCGGTTCTGGCGGCGAGAGATTCCGAAGCGACCATAAAATTTGATCCGGTGTCGCGAAATCCGTATTTCTCTTATGACGAAGACGACGGCGCGCATCACACAATTTGGTTTCTGGACGCGGCGACGGCCCGCAACGAACTTCAGTATTCCAAAAAATTCAATGCCGCCGGCTTCGCTTTATGGCGATTGGGTTCGGAGGATCCGTCGCTCTGGAATATTTTCGGCGCGACCAAATTCGCGCCCGACGCGCAAAGCTCGGTCGAAGATTTGAAACCCATTCATTTTGACTATGATGTTGATTTTGAAGGAACCGGGGAAATCCTAAATGTCGTCGCCGAGCCGAAAGAAGGAATGCGGGAAATCACGCTTGATGCCAACAATGCGATTAAGGATGAAAATTACACCCAGATTCCTTCAAGCTATGTCATTGAGCGCACCGGTGATAAAAAAGGTCTGGTTGCGCTGACCTTTGACGACGGGCCTGATCCCGAATGGACGCCGCAGATTTTGGACATTCTCAAACAGGAAAAAGTTCCGGCATCATTTTTTATCGTTGGTGAAAACGGTCAAACCAATCCGGCTCTCGTTCAGCGAATTGTCGCCGAAGGCCATGATATCGGCAATCATTCGTTTACGCATCCGAACATGGGCGAAATTCCCCTGGTCGTCGCTGAAGTCGAGCTGAACGCAACACAGCGTTTAATCCAATCATTGACCGGGCGTTCGACTACGCTAATGCGCCCTCCCTATTTCGGCGACGCCGAACCGCGAACCGCCGACGAAGTTGGGCCGATTGTGATGGCCAAACAGATGGGTTATCTGACAGTGGGTCTGCACGTTGATCCGGACGACTGGCAGCAGCCGGGAACGGATGAAATTGTCAACCGTACCATTGAGGGAGTTACCTCGGACAGCACCGACGCGGACGCGCGCGGCAACATCGTTTTACTTCACGATGCGGGCGGTGACCGCTCGCAAACAATTGAGGCGCTGCCCAGAATTATTCATGAACTGCAGGATAAAGGTTATCGCTTTGTCACGGTTTCGGAACTAGCCGGTTTAACGCAGGCTCAAACGATGCCGGCTTTTACTTCGAGACAAAATGTTTTGGTCAGCAGCGACATTTATGCTTTTTCGCTTTTTGCGTGGTTAGGCTGGACGCTCGGAGCTTTGTTTCTGGGCGGCGTTTTCCTTGGCGTAATTCGCGTTTTTGTGCTCGGTCTGCTTTCCGTTTTGGCGTGGAGACACGATAAACGGAAAGCTCCGGTCGTTTTGGATCCTGACTTTGCGCCATTTGTTTCGGTTATTATTCCGGCTTACAAAGAGGAGAAAGTGATTTGCCGGACGCTCCAGAGTTTGCTTGACTCGGATTATCAAAATCTTGAAATAATTGTGGTTGACGATGGCTCGCCCGATAACACGAGCGAAGTTGTCAGAGCCAAGTTTGGCGAGGAAACTCGCCTCCGGCTTTTTACCAAGGAAAACGGCGGCAAGGGCGCGGCCTTGGAATTCGGGTTTCTGCATTTGAGCGGCGACATCATCATCGGGCTTGATGCCGACACTATTTTTGAGAAAAACACGATTTCGGCTCTCGTTCGTGAATTTCAAGACGAGCGCACGGGAGCGGTCGCCGGAAACGCCAAAGTCGGCAATCGAATTAATTTAGTGACGCGCTGGCAGGCTCTCGAGTACATCACCGCGCAAAATCTCGACCGCCGTGTTTTTGGCTGGCTCAATGCGATTACGGTTGTACCGGGAGCGGTCGGCGCGTGGCGGCGCGCGGCGCTCGACCGGGCCAACGGCTTTGGTTCGGACACGCTTGCCGAAGATCAGGATTTGACGATGCGCGTGCGACGGTTGGGTTATAAAATCGGCTATTCAAACGATGCGGTTGCCTGGACGGAAGCTCCGGATACGCTCAAGGGACTGGCTAAACAACGTTTTCGCTGGTCTTACGGAACGCTCCAATGCCTCTGGAAACATCGTGCGGCGTTGTTTAACCCGAGATACGGAGCGCTTGGATTTGTCGCGATGCCAAACGTCTGGCTTTTTCAAATCTTTTTCCAGCTCGTCGCGCCGCTCGTGGATTTGATGATGATTTGGAGTTTTATCGCTTTTGCGATTGTGCGTCTCGAACATCCGAACGAATTTGACGTGACCAAGCTCGAAAAGGTATTCCTTTATTATCTTTTATTTTTGGTAGTTGATTTTATGGCCGCCGGATTAGGATTTATGTTTGAGCGAAGCGAGCAAAAATCCCTGTTGTGGTGGCTGCCGCTGCAGCGTTTCGGCTATCGCCAGATAATGTACTGGGTAATGGTGCGTTCGGTTTTAACGGCTATCAAGGGCGCCATCGTCGGCTGGGGCAATCTCGAGAGAAAAGCCACTGTCAAAGAATTGAATTGATAAAATATGTCTGATTTTGATTTTAAAAAGGAAGTTCCCGAGGCATTTCCCAAGCTTGATCATAAACAAATCGCCGTTATCGCCGAGTTTGCCAAATGCAAAACTTACCTTGACGGTGAGGTGCTCTTTCGCGCCGGTGAAACAGATTTTATGTTTCACGTTATCAAAACGGGCGCAATTGAAATTATTGACCGCTCATCGGGCGAAGCACATTCGATTCTGGTTCATGAACCCGGCGAATTTACCGGAGATCTGGCAAATTTGACGGGCAGAACCTCAAATGTTGATGCGATAGCAAAAGGCAGGACTGAAGTTTACGAAGTTTGTGAAGGCGATTTGCGTCACATCATCAGCGAACGGCCCGGTTTGAGCGATTTGATTCTGCAAACCTTTATTGTTCGCGCCAAGGCTTTGAGCGAGCGCGAAGATTTTACCGGCCTGCGCGTGATCGGCTCCAAATTTTCGGGTGACACTTTTCGGATTCGCGATTTTCTGTCGAAAAATCATGTTCTCTATACTTTTTTTGATCTTGAAACCAATCCGGATGTCGGCGCGCTGCTCAAAACATTTCATCTCAAAGAATCCGATACGCCGGTCGTCGGCTACGGGCAGGATTGGCTGCTCAGAAACCCTTCAAACGAAGAACTGGCCGAACGCGTCGGCATCAAACGCGAGCTGGCGGAAAACGCCCTTTATGATTTGGCGATTATTGGCGGCGGTCCGGCGGGACTCGCAGCGGCTGTTTACGGCGCGAGCGAAGGTCTCAAAACGATTGTACTGGAGCAAATCGCGACCGGCGGACAAGCCGGAACAAGCTCCAAAATCGAAAATTATCTCGGTTTTCCAACCGGACTTTCGGGTGCCGAATTAGCGGGGCGGGCGACGATTCAAGCCGAGAAATTCGGCGCTCAGCTGTCAATTCCGTCCGAGGTCAATAAACTCGAATTCGCAGACAATCTTTCGGTCATTCATCTGGAAAACGGTGAGCAATTAAAAGCCAAAGCCGTCATTGTCGCGAGCGGCGCGGATTACCGCAGGTTGGACGTTCCGGGCCGCGAGCGTTTCGACGGAGCTGGAGTTTATTACGCGGCGACCAAGATGGAAGCGCAGAATTGTGGCGGCGATGCGGTGGTCGTCGTGGGCGGCGGTAATTCCGCCGGACAGGCCGCCATTTTTTTGTCGGAGAATGCCAGAAAGGTAGTGCTCCTGATTCGCGGCGATGATTTGGGCAAAAATATGTCAAATTACCTTGCCCAGCGGATTGAGCAAACCCCGAATATCGAGCTTCTGACAAATTCCGAGATTGCCGCTATGTTCGGCGACACGCATCTCGAAGCGTGCGAGATCAGAAATAGTCAAACAGGCGAGACGCGCAAAGTAAACGTCGCGGGCGTCTTTTCGTTTATCGGAGCAATCCCGCGCACGGCGTGGCTGCCGCCGGAGATTGAAACCGACGACAAAGGATTTATTAAAACCGGTACGCGCATCGCGGGTTCAGAGCAATGGACACGCGCCCGCCCGCCGTTTTTCCTCGAAACCAGCCGCCCCGGCGTTTTCGCCGCCGGCGATGTCCGCTGCGATTCAGTCAAACGCGTCGCCTCTTCGGTCGGCGAAGGCTCAATGGCCGTGCAATTTGTCCACGAATATTTGAAAGAAATTAAACCGCAAAATTAGCAAGAGCGCGAAAACAGCCTGATATTACCTACAACTAATCTTCGCTCACGGTAATTTGGAAGCTGCGACGCTTTCCAAATACTCACGTTCGGTATCAATAATTTTCCGCCACAAAACAATCGGCGCAATTCCCGCGTAGCCGCTCTCTTGGCCATCATTGCATTCAATCACAATCCACTCGCCGTTTCTGGTTTGCGCGACGTCCACGACCAAAAAAACTATGTCGAGATGCTGCGCCGCTTTTTGCGCTACTTTTAGCGCCGCAAACTTCTCCGCATCCGTCCACGAATAGGAGGCAAAATCTGCCCAGTAGATGCCGCTGCCGACACATTGGCCGCGCCACC
Source organism: Pyrinomonadales bacterium (assembly GCA_038212235.1). Lineage (GTDB taxonomy): Bacteria > Acidobacteriota > Blastocatellia > Pyrinomonadales > Pyrinomonadaceae > JBBQUS01. The sequence goes on along the minus strand of JBBQUS010000009.1, from coordinate 88,265 downwards.
AAAAGGTGCGAAATTCAAACGAGGGCGGAATTTTCTCGGTTGGCGATGAAGGCACTGAACGCAGTTCAACAAACTCGCGGCAAACAAACTGCTGCCAATGCAAGATCGGATTGTTTTTGTACTGCTCGGCTGCAAATTCGTACTCATTGCGAGAGCGAATAATTGACAAATCAGCTTTATGCTTGCTTGTCTGACGACTGCCTTTAACAAAAACCGGATACGAAAAATGCTTTTCAATTTCTTCAGCAGGCGGCGGCGCATCGTACCAGCGACTCGGCGGCGTGAGGTCTGCAAGCAGCGGATGCCAATGCGTTAATTCGCTGGCCAGCAAATGCTGCTCCGGCGTGTGAATTAACAAGATATCTTTGGCTTCCAAAGAAAGATAGAAATCAGCGTAATTATCCGTGACTCCAAAGCGTCCGACGGCCTGAATTTTTTCAGGCCGCTGATACGGATGCCGACAAGCAAAAAAAGTTTGAAATGCAAAATCGTAACTTGGCGAATCAATTTTCGCGGCTGCAATCCAAACGGTCTCTTCGAGCAAAAAGACATCGAGTTTTTCAGAATCAATCGTTGGCATTGAACCAAAATATACACAACTTTTAAGTATCAGAGAAATTAAGAAACGGCCGTTTAAACTTAGCCAAGTAAATGCGAAGGGCGTATAATAACCATTAATGAACAATAACGATTTTTCCGAGTTAGACGCTGAAATCATTGACGTTACGCCGCGTCCCCAATTCGCGCCGAAGCGACGTTGGTGGATTATTGCCCTCGCGCTGCCGCTCCTTTTTTTTGCGCTGATGTACGGAATCAGCGTTTATGTCGAAGCGGTCTGGTTCGATTCGCTCGGCTTTGTTTCTCGTTTTTGGACGGCTTACACGGCGAGCTGGACGCTTTTTGCCGTTTTTGCAGTTCTGACTTTTGCAATTTTGCGCGGCGGTTTCTTTGCTCTCGAACGATTGTTTGGACTGGACAATCTCGCGCCGCGCAAAATCATTCTTAATAATCAGCAGGCCATTGATGTCAATCCGGCGCGTATTTTGCGCCCCGTCGCCTGGATTGCCGCCATATTTTTTGGCTTTAGTTACGGCATCGGCGTCGCCGAAGACTGGCAGACATGGGCGGTTTTCCTGCATCAACCGGCGACGGCATCAGCCGATCCGATTTTCGGCAAATCGCTCGGGTTTTATTTATTTTCACTGCCGATTTATCAGGAAATCGCCGCCTGGCTGACGACTCTCGGAATTGTCCTGCTGGCAGCAACGGTTATTTACTCGATTTTGTCAGTTCCGCAGCAGTTGATCAAAGGCGAAAAAAGAAAAAGCGGCGGTTTGGGGAAAAACATTTATGCCGCCGTTTCTGCCGTTGCGGGCATGCTGCTGCTGGTTGTTGCGTGGCGCGTCTGGCTTGCTCGTTACGGTTATTTGTGGACGGATCACGCTTCGTTTAGCGGCGTAACTTATACCGAAGCAAATTATTTGATTCCCGGTTTGACCGCCGTCACGATTGCGCTCGCGGTCGCCGCACTGATTCTGTTTTTTAACGCTGCTGTCAAAAAGGGATTACGACTGCTGCTTTTGGCGCTCGCTGTTCCGGTCGCGGTTTTTATCGTGGCGGTCGTCCTGATTCCTGCCTACGTTCAGAATTTTGTCGTCAAACCGAATGAATTGGGACGCGAAACTCCCTATATTGAACATAATATTGCCGGAACCAGAGCCGGCTTTAATCTTGAACACGTCGAATCGCGCGAATACGCGGCGGAGACTTCATTTGCTTCTTTTAATCTGGCCGCCAATCAAGGAACTCTTCGTAACATCCGGCTCTGGGATTGGCGCGCACTGCAAAACACTCTGCAGCAAATTCAGGAAATTCGCACTTATTACGATTTCCCTGACGTTGACGTTGACCGTTACATAATCAACGGCGAACCCAGACAGGTGATGGTCGCGACGCGCGAAGTTGATGTCGAAAAGCTGCCGGAGCAATCGAGAAATTGGATTAATGAGCGGCTCGTTTACACTCACGGCTACGGCGTGACGATGAATCCGGTCAATGAATTTACGAGCGAAGGGAAGCCGCATTTTATTATTTCAAATATGCCGCTTGAATCAGTCGGCGAAATCCGCGTCACGCGCCCGGAAATTTACTTTGGAGAAAAAACCGACACCGACGTTTACGTCAAAACCAAACAGCGCGAATTTGATTATCCGCAAGGCGAAAACAACAATTACACCAATTACGAAGGCGACGGCGGTTTTGCGGTGGGCGGCTGGCTGCGGCGAACGGCCATCGCTTGGGAACTTGACGATTTATCAAAACTGCCTTTTTCCGACGACGTGACGGCGGAGAGCCGCGTTTTGATGCACCGCAATATCAAAGACAGAATTTCCCGCGTCGCGCCGTTTTTGACGTTTGATTCAGACCCGTACATGGTCGTTAATGACGACGGACGTTTGTTTTGGATGGTTGACGCTTACACGACGAGCCGGCATTTTCCGTATTCGCGACATTACGATTTAAACGGACAAACGGTTAATTATCTGCGGAACAGCGTCAAAGTAACAATTGACGCCTACAGCGGCGCAGTTAGCTATTACGTTTTTGACGAGGCCGATCCGATAGTCGCAGCCTATCGCGCAACTTTTCCAGACCTTTTTAAAGACCAGAGCGCAATGCCCGCCGGACTTCGCAGCCATGTTCGTTATCCGGAAGAATTGATTAAAACTCAGGGCGATGTCTTCGGGCTCTACCACACAACGAGCGCCAAGATGTTTTTTGGGCGCGAAGATGTCTGGAGCGTCGCCCGCGAAGCGGCAGTTAATAATCCGGCCAACAACGCCAATCGTCAGCAGCAAACGACGCCGCAGCCGCTCGATCCGTATCAAGTTTTGATGCCGCTGCCGGGCGAGCAGCAGGGCGCGGAATTTGCGCAAGTGCTCCCGTTTACCCCGGCCAGCCGCAACAACATGATTGCGTGGATGGCCGGACGTTCGGACGGCTCGGCTTATGGTCAATTGCTCGTCTATGATTTCCCGTCGTCGCGCGTGATTGACGGGCCGTCGCAAATCGAAGCTCGAATTGATCAGGACGCGCAGCTTGCCGGTCAAATCACTTTGTGGAATCAACAGGGCTCAAAAGTTAAACGCGGCAATTTGATTGTGATGCCGATTGGAACCGGTTTGCTCTACGTCGAACCGATTTATCTGCAGGCCGAACGAAGCCCGATGCCGGAATTAAGATTGGTCGTTCTGGCAACACAGGAAAAACTCACTTATGCCGCCAACTTTGAAACCGCCCTGCGGCAATTGCTGGGCGATGTACAAACTCCGGCCAATGCCAAAAGCGACGGCGCAAAAACGCCCGAAGATAAACAGGCCGGCGCTGACACTTCGTCCGCGGATGATTTAATCAAACGCGCGGCGCAGAATCTGGCTGATTATCAACGCCTGACCGCAGAAGGCAAACTGGGCGAAGCCGGACAAAAGCTCGACGAACTAAAACGTAATTTAGACGAATTGCAGCACCGTCAGAAGTGAAAAAGGGAATTATGAAAATTTCGCGCAACGACGCCAAGCTCGCTAAGAAAAACAAAAATAATTCGTTTTAAAATTTAATCTTGGCGAGCTTGGCGCCTTTGCGCGAAACCGCCTTTTCTCTAATTTGCGAGAAGTCGGCAAAATTCGATTAGTCGGTTTTCAGCCCAAAAGCGGTCTTCGCCGTTTGAACTGTTTGATTGAGCGAGAAAGCCGACGTGTCCGCCGTATTCGGGCGCAAGCAGAATGACAAAGGGATTTTCCGCCACCGAAGAATCTAAAAAGGAATCAAACGGAATAAACGGATCGTCCCGGGCTTGAATAATCAAGGTTGGAATTTTGATTTGTTTGATCAGCGGAAGGGAACTCGAACGGGCGTAATAATCGGCCACGTCGCGAAATCCGCCGTAACGGGCTGTGACGCGCGAATCGAATTCGCGAATGGTGCGAATCGCTTTGAGATCGTCAACTTCGTAGCGCTTCGGGTGCAATTTCTGAACGCGCCGCATCCGTTTTTTGAGACTGCTGACAAATCTATCGTTATAAATTCGATTTGACGGCTGCTCAATCAATTGCGCGCAAGCCGCTAAATCTATTGAAGGCGAAACGGCACAAACGCCGCGCAGTTCTGAAGGCGCATTTGCTCCCCATTCACCCGCGAGTTTGAGACTCATATTTCCGCCAAGTGAAAATCCGCCCAGAAAGATTTTTTCTAGTTTATCAACGTCAATCAGTTCGCTAATAACGCAGCGCAAATCGCCCGACAATCCGCTGTGGTAAAGAGTTTGGGTGAGATGTTCGGTTCCGCCGCAGGTGCGCAGATTTAGGCGCACGACGTTAAAACCCGATCTAAATGCTTTCGCCGCCGTGCCGAGAAGGTAAACTGAATCGCTTGAGCCTTCCAGCCCGTGAACCAGAATCAGCGTCGGGGACAAGCGGCGTTCCGGCAAATCATTCGTCTGCCAACGACAATGCGCCAGCAATTTAACGTCCGGTTCGATTTCAAAAAAGCGTCTTTCATCAGAGCGCAGCAAAAGCCGCAAACCGAAACGACGCGGATATGCGTGTGCGGCCAGCGTTTGCGCATTTTTCCCCGGAAAAAATCGGAGCGGGCGAAACGGTTTAGCGCTGAGAACAGCGGCAATTCCTGCCAAATTAACCCTGTTTGCTCTGTCTGGCTTGTCTCTCTCCATCAGCAACCGGCAATTCGCGTTTTTACTGGGGAATTATCAAGCTTTCTTGATAAATTTGAGCGCCACTCCATTCATACAGTAACGCAGGCCGGTGGGTTTCGGGCCGTCGTCAAAAACGTGACCAGCGTGCGCATCGCAGCGATTGCATAAAACTTCGGTTCTGGTTTCGGCCAGACTTTTATCAACCTCTTCGCGAACGTTGATTTTAGCAATCGGAGCATAAAAACTCGGCCAGCCGGTTTGCGAATCGAATTTTGTTTCCGAACTGAAAAGCGGTAAATCGCAGCACACGCAAGCGAAAACGCCTTTGTCGTGGACATCGTTGAGCGGACTTGAATAAGGCCTTTCGGTTCCTTTCTGGCGCGTCACGTTGTATTGTTCAGGCGTCAAAATCTGTTTCCACTCGGCATCTGTCTTAATTACTTTCTTAAACGGCAAAGTATCTACCGGAGCAGCAGCTTTCGCCGTATTTCCTTCGGCTTCGCGCGCGCGGACGGCACAGGCGGCGACAAACGGCAAACCGGCGGCTGCCGTAAAAGCTGAAAACATCACCGCTGATTTTAAAAAAAATCGTCTATCCATTTTGTTCTCTTCCTTTTCAATCATACTTGAAATACGCTTTGCAGCGGTTTTTGGATGCTCGAGCCGATTCTAACAGATTAACAGCCAGCAGCTCGAATTTATCGCGGTCTGCGTTTCATCAGCCGCGTAATTAGTAGCCCGACGCCAATGACAATTGATGCGCCGATGATTGTTTGCCTCACCGGATCCGGGACGGGCGGCGGAAGAGCGATAATTCCCGTTTCATCAGTCAGAGCGGGCTGCCGAACGTATCTTCCGTGTGCCGGCGGGCGAAAATTCCGGGCGAATTCTGCCAGCTGGTCGGCGGCATCTTCCGTTATCGGCAAACCGTGTCCGGCGGCAATCACAGCAGGGCGCAAATCTGCGAGCCGGTTAATCGAATCGCGAGCCGCATCCCAATCGGTCGTAAAAGTCGCGGGCGGTTGTCTCAGTTCTCGTTCGAGTGTAATCAGCGTAATAGGAGATTCCTGATTGACTGTGGCGAGCGCATCACCGGCAATCAGCACTCCGTCGCGTTCCCGAAACAGTGAAATGTGTCCGGAGGTGTGTCCCGGCGTGTGTAGATATCGCCACTCGGACAAACCCGGGAGGCTGCCGTCCTGGGATAATGCTTTAACACGGCTGCCAAAGTCGCTGCTGCCGTGCGGAAAGACGCGGGACATCTCCGCTAAAGCGCCGCCAACGGTCGGGTCTTGCGGGGGATAATCGGACTTACCAGTGAGATAAGGCATCTCCAGCGGATGCGCGTAAATTGAAACATCCCATTCGTTGCTGAGCGCCATGGCATTACCGGCATGATCGAAATGTCCGTGCGTCAGGATGATAGCGAGCGGTTTGACATTCTTTCCAAACTGCATCGCGGCAGCCGCGCTGACGCGCCACGCCTGGAGAGTCAAACCAGTATCAACCAGCACCCATGAACCGTCGTCGGCCCGGATAAAATAAAGATTGACGAAAACCGTAGTCATAAACCAGACGCCGGGAGCAATTTCTGAGAGCAAACCGGCTGCCGGTCGAGTTAGCGCAGTATTTGGCATAATTGTCTTACTTCTTAAATTAAATTTGGGGCTGCTTTTATTCCAAGCCGAAAAAAAAACATTGTCCGGGCAAAGATTAGGCAGGCGATTGGAGAATGTTTTGGTCTCCAATCGCCTGCCTAACAGTCAGCTTTTTAAGCAGGTACTTTTCGGGCTGTTTCTCTGTCCCAGTTGCGATGTTCGGCGATAGCTTTGACAAATTGCTGCGCCGCGTCTTTGGTTCCGTTCTCGCTTGAGACCACGGCTTTATCTTCTTTGGCTTTACCGGCGAAAGTGACGTCCAGAAAATTGATGCCGGCTCCGGTTGCGGCGATTGCCTTGCAGTGGCGAAACGCTTCGTTGACAAATTCATAAGCGTCCGCTTCCGCCATCAAAGTTTTGGCGCTTTGTTCGCCGCCCGGAATATAAACTGCGTCGAATAACACCGATGCGGTGGTGCGCAGCGCGTGGTCAACTTTGATTTCGCTGCCGTCAGAAGACTTGACCGATTTTGATTTCATCCCGATAATTTTCGGCATCGCGCCTTCTTTTTCAAGCGCGACTTTCATCGTTTTGACGTCGTCCGCGTCAAAACCGTCAGCTACGAGAAAAGCGATTTGGCGCGTTTTGATTGAATCTTTAATGGTGTTAGCCATACTCAGAGCCGCCGATTTTGCCAGCCCGCCGGTTTTCTTCGGTTTTGATTCGTATTTTGCCATATCCGCCCCGGCCGGAACGCCGTGGTTGAGCGGGGAATCAAGTTTGGCGGGAATTTCAATGCCGAGGTTATCCGCCACGCGTTCCGCCAGAGTGTCGTCAATTTGTTTCAAAACGTAAACGACGCGGGAACGAATCGCCTCCGTTTCGACTTTGCCAAGTTCAAAACTGATGGCGTTAACGAGATGCGTTTTTTCATAATCCGACTGACTGTTGAAAAAGAGCGCGGCCTGCGTAAAATGATCGGTAAAACTCTCGCTCCGCGCGCGAATTTTGTGGGCGTCAATTTTTTCTTCAAACGAACTGAAACCGCCTTCGTTGACCATCGCTTGAAATGGGCATCCGTTAGCCAGAGTGTTCGGCTGATACGCTACTTTGCCTTTGTTAATCGTTTGCCGAAACTGTGAATCGCGCTGGTTGTTATGCGCGGGCGCGAGCGGGCGATTGATTGGAATTTCGTGGAAATTGGGACCGCCGAGACGGGAAATCTGCGTGTCAAGATACGAATGCAGCCGACCTTGTAAAAGCGGGTCATTAGTAAAATCAATGCCGGGAACGATGTTTGTCGGCAGAAAAGCGACTTGTTCGGTTTCGGCGAAATAATTATCCGGGTTGCGATCCAGGACCATTTTGCCGATGATTTTGACCGGAACCAATTCTTCCGGCACTAATTTAGAGGAATCGAGCAAATCAAAATCGAACTTGTGTTCGTCTTCGGCCGGGATCAGCTGAACGCCAAACTCCCATTCCGCATAGTCTCCGTTGTCAATCGCATCCCACAAATCGCGGCGATGAAAATCGGCGTCGAAACCGGAAATTTTTTGCGCCTCGTTCCACGCGACCGAATGCAGGCCGAGTTTTGGTTTCCAGTGAAATTTAACAAAAGTTGATTTACCCGCATCATTTACCAGTCTAAACGTGTGAACGCCGAAACCTTCCATCATTCTCAGCGAGCGCGGAATCGCTCTGTCCGACATCACCCACATAATCATGTGCATTGATTCGGGCATCAGAGAAATAAAATCCCAGAACGTGTCGTGCGCGGAAGCCGCCTGAGGAATTTCGCGATGCGGTTCGGGTTTGACCGAGTGAATCAGATCGGGAAACTTGATCGCGTCCTGAATAAAAAAGACCGGAATGTTGTTGCCGACCAGATCCCAGTTGCCTTCGTCGGTGTAAAATTTAACGGCGAAACCGCGCACGTCACGCGCCAAATCGGATGAACCGCGCGAACCGGCCACGGTTGAAAACCGAGTGAAAACCGGTGTTTGTTTGCCGACCTCGGTCAAAACTTTGGCTTTCGTATATTCGGCGAGCGATTCGGTCAATTCAAAATAGCCGTGCGCCGCCACGCCGCGCGCGTGAACGATGCGCTCAGGGATTCGTTCGTGGTCAAAATGCGTGATTTTCTCGCGCATAATGAAATCTTCCAAGAGCGTCGGCCCTCGCTCTCCGGATTTGAGCGAGTTTTGATTATCGTTGATTCGCAAGCCCTGATTAGTCGTCAGAAATTGATCTGTGCCGCTCTCGCGATTCATTTCTAACTCTTTTAATTTGTTATTGTTGTTATCTTTCTCCGCCTTATTTTTAATCATGATGCTTTTCTTTATGACTCCCTTGATTTTCCGTCACAGATGCCCAAAACTTTTTAATTTAAAAGGTCAATTGAGATTTTAGAGCGAATTTCACCTTAACGAGTCTTTTATCTCTGAGCTGTTAGTCTCAGAATGCTCGCGCCGATGCCGCTCTCTTCAACAAAAATCTGTTTGTTGAAAAGATAGCTTATTTGGTTGGCGAATGCATTATCTTTTTCTGCAAGTTCTGATAAAAACAGCAGCGCCGACGTCAATGTCGGCATTATTGATATCATCGTCGAAATAAATTCAGGTCGAGGATTCGTGCTTTTTCGGGTTGAAGAATGTTTTAATTCTCCTGCAGCCAGCCCTGCAAAATGGCGTAGCGAACGATATCTATGCGGCTGCGCATATTCATTTTTCGCATCGCGTTGGCTTTGTGCGCTTCGACGGTTTTGACGCTGATTAAAAGCTGAGAAGCAATTTCTTTGTTGCTGTAGCCCCACGCAATCTGACGCAGCACATCGGCTTCGCGGGCGGAGAGGCTGGCAATGCCAGCCTCTCCGCCCATTCTGATTTGCTTGCCGGCATAGCTGCCGATGACTTTGCTGGTCACTGCCGGGTCGAGGTATTTATCGCCTGTAGCAACTGTCCGAATGGCGCGCAGCAGTTCATCCGAAGCACTTTGTTTGAGAACATAGCCGGAAACTCCGGCGCGCAGTAATTCCTGTAAATAGCCGTCGTCGGTGTGGCGCGTGAGCGTTAGTAATTTAATCTGCGGACAGAGTTTTTGCAGTTTCGCGGTTGCTTTCAAACCATTCATTTCCGGCATTGAAATATCCATGACGACGATGTCCGGCTGTAATTGTTGGGCTAATTGACAGGCTGCGCGGCCGTCGCCTGCTTCGCCGATGACTTCCATATCGGCTTGAGCGTTGATCAGCATCTTTATCCCTTCGCGGACGGTTTTGTGGTCTTCGGCAAGTAATATTCTTAGTTTGTCCATTTGTTATAAGAAGCGGAAATCTACAATCTGTCGCTTCTAACGGCGGTTTTTCTTTGATTTTTCTCGCCCGTTTTCTTCGGCGTAGCGCTCCGGAATGCGCGTAAAAATAGTTGTTCCTTGCTTTGGCGCGGATTCAATCTCGACACTGCCTCCAATGAGAGCCGCGCGCTCCTGCATTCCGATCAAGCCGAGCCCTTTGTTAAAATACCTCTTGCTTTCCGGGTCGAATCCTTTTCCGTCGTCCTCGATTATCAAGATAAATATGCCGTGGCGTTTCTCGAGCATGACGTCAACTTTTTTGGCAGCGGCGTATTTTTGAATGTTGTTGAGCGCTTCCTGTGTAATCCGGTAGAGATTCGTTTCGATTTCCGGAAGCAGTCGTTTTCGCCTCAGTCCGGTCGAATGGAACTCAGCCGCAACGCCCGAGTGTCTCGACCATTCATTGACGTAATTGGTCAGCGTGGCAACCAGTCCCAAATCGTCAAGCGCCGCCGGGCGCAGCTCCCAGGCGAGAAAATCCACATCTGAATCAATTCGCTTGACAATCAGATTTACCTCATCAATCTTAGCGCAGATTTCTTCGACTTTGCATTCTTTCCTGGTTGCCTCAAGTTTTAACCGGAGAGCCGTTAACTGCTGTCCCAGCTGGTCATGCAAATCGCGGGCGATGCGTTTACGCTCATCTTCCTGCGCGCCCAGCATTCTTTGCAGCATTTCCTTATCGCGATAAGCCTTTTCCGATTCGATCCTCCCGGTTTGGTCGCGGGCGATTTTAACAAAGCCGCGACTGCCGCCGGCAAGCGGCGTCATCACGCCGGAAGCAAAAAACCTGGAGCCGTCCTGGCGAATGTGCCAGCGCTCATCTTCGGCGCGTCCCCTCTCAAGCGCGGTTCTCATTTCTTTTTGAGGTATACCGACCTGGCTATCTTCGGGTGTAAACAAAACCTCGGCTGATTGTCCGATAATTTCCTTTTCCGTATAACCGAAAATGTTTTCCGCGCCTCGATTCCAGTTTTTGATGAAACCTGCCGGGTCGGTTGCGATAATCGCGTAATCAGTGGCGCTTTCCAAAACGAGCCGAAGATTTTCTTCGGACTCGCTAAGTTTATTTTCCGTCTCTTTGCGCGTGGTGATGTCGAGCGAAACGGTCAGCGTGTAAAGCGGTATGCCTTGACTGTCGGCAATGACGGAAATACTGTTGCTGACCCAAACTATATCGCCGCTTTTGCGAATATAGCGCTTTTCAATATTAAAAGGCTTTCCGGTAGCCAAACATTTTTCAAGGAGTTTGGTGGCGCGGGATAAATCTTCAGGATGCGTGATATCCTGCATTCGTAATCCGAGCATTTCCTGCCGAGTGTAGCCGGTGATGGCACTGTAACGGTCGTTGACCAGAGTGAATTTTCCGGTCAGATCGGCTTCGCCGATTCCGGTCGCCGCCTGGTCAACGATGGCGCGAAAATGTTTTTCCGATTGAACGAGATTTTCTTCGGCTTGTTTGCGGTGCGTGATATTGACAAAAGTGACCACGACGCCGCTGATCCGGTCTTCGGCGGTGCGGTACGGCAAAATTTGCATTAAATACGTGCGCTGGTCATCCGTCTGCACTTCATGTTCGATGGTTCGCAGCTTTTCCAAAACGATTTCCGCATCTCCGATTAAATCGGTGTCTTCGAGACGGCTCGTAATGTCGGAAAGCGGGCGTCCAAGATCCGCCGGAATCAGATTGAAAATCTCGCGGGCGGCAGGAGTAAATAATTTAACGCGGAGCGTCCGGTCAAGAAAAACCGTGCCGATATCGGTTGAGTTAATCAGATTTTGAAAATCATTGTTTGACTGCAAAATTTCCTCGATTTTGATTTTTAGTTCCTGGTTGACCGTGATTAATTCTTCGTTAACCGATTGTAATTCTTCTTTGCTCGTCTCTAATTCTTCGGCGGCGGAACGCAATTCCTCATTCATCGCCTGTAATTCTTCGTTCGACGCTTTGAGCTCTTCGGTTTGTACGTCAAACTGCTCGTTTGACGAGCGAAGCTGGGATTTAATGTGGATCAGTTCTTCTTCGAGATGATGAGCGACCGGGTCAGGTATAGTGAAAATCGCTTCAACCGTATCGCTAATCTCGCGCGTCATCTCGAAAATAATGAGAATAAAGCCGCGCGCCGTATCATCGGCACGCAAAACCGGGCGAATCTGAACGTTGATCGTTTCCATCCGGTCGCCGCTTTGAAATCTAAGATTTTTGGCTTCGACGTTTGTTTGTTTCTGAATGGCCTGGTAAAGCGCGGTCCGCAATTCAAGCCTTAACTCAGGTCGAATCATCTTTAATAAATTGTTTGAAGGTTCGCCGCCCGCCATTTGCAAAAAACGACCGGCGCTCTCGGATAAATGCACAATATCGTAGTCTTCGTTCACGATAAGTGATGGCGAAGCATACTGCTCCAGTAAGCGCTGGTGCAAATCGGCAAAAGAGATTCGTTCGAGAACGCGATTTTCCTGTTCCTGCGTCGGTTTTAGCGTTCTATCATTCTGCTCCAGCGTTGGCAAATTAAAGCGAAATGGCGAATCGGGCACGGGAATGGTGCGCGGCGCGACCTGACGGCTTTGAAAGATATTAAATTCCTTGCTGACCGGAGCGTACAAATCACCCGCTCCGTCAATTGATTCGGACGAACCCAGAAACAAAAAACCGCCGGGATTAAGCGCGAAATGCAAGGTTTCCATCACCCTTTCCTGCGCCGTCTGGTTAAAATAAATCAGTAGATTGCGGCACGTCACCAGGTCGAGATGTGAAAACGGCGGGTCTTTAAGGAGGTTGTGAGGGGCAAACAGAACCATCTCGCGCAGCTCGCGCCGAATGCGATAGCCATTGGCTTCTTTGGTGAAAAAATGGTTCAACCGCTCGGGAGAAACGTCCGCTGCGTCGTTGAGCGTATAAAGGCCTTCGCGGGCGGTGGCAATCGCCGCTTCGTCCATATCGCTGCCGAAAATCTGAACGGATGGGAAATTGACAGTATCAAGACTTTTCTCGGCGAGCAGCATGGCGACCGAGTAAGCTTCTTCGCCAGTCGCGCAGCCCGCAACCCAAATCCGCAACTGGCTCCCCGCTGGATGATTGGTCAGAATTTTAGGGATGATTTCTGCTTCTAATTGAAGAAATGCTTGTTTATCGCGAAAAAAGTTGGTAACGGAAATCAGCAAATCCTTTAGCAAAATCTGTGTTTCTTCGGGGTTTTCGCGCAAAAACGCGGCATATGCCGGAAGATTTGGAAGCTCGCGAACGTTAATCCGGCGTTCCAGCCGGCGCAAAACGGTGGCGCGTTTGTAATTGGCAAAATCGTTTCCCGTGCGGACGCGCAGGTGCGTGAGAATCTCGCGCAGCGCCGCCTGGTCGCTTTCGGGCCGGGATTCCGGCTCATCGGGAATTTCGATTGTCAGACGACTTTCTTTGTACGCCAGAATTTTCGCCGGAATTTCGCCGACGTTTAAAATTGCGTCAACCAGATCGGTCGCAATCGAATTGCGCGGCATGTCAGAATATTCGGCTTCGCGCGGATTTTGGACAAATACCGCGCCGCCGCATTCTTTGACGCGTTTCATACCCATTGAGCCGTTGGCGCCCGTTCCGGAAAGAACCACGGCGACGGCGCGCGCTTGGTGCGAGTCGGCCAGGGTGCGAAAGAAAATATCTACCGGCGCGCGGCGCTCTTCGACCGTGTGAATCGGCTCGACGACGATATGACCGGCAAGCATTTTCAGACTTTGATTCGGCGGCACAACGTAAATGTGATTTGGTTTGACCAAAACTTTTTTCGTGACCTGCGTGACCGGAACAGCGGCGACCGATTGCAGGATTGTCGCCAGTTGGCTGTCATAATCGGGCGATAGATGCAGAATCACAACATACGCCATCCCGCTCTCAGACGACACGTTTTCAAAAAATTCTTTGAGCGCCTGAACGCCGCCCGCCGACGCGCCGATGCCGACAATCAAAAAATCTTCGCGGCTCGGTCTGATTGTCTGATCAATCGTAGATTCGGGTTTTGACGCTCTGGCTTTTTTCATTTTCTTTGGTCGCCGTTTGTCGCTTCGGCCTCTTGCCGCAAACTGTCTCTGCTAAATTGTTCGTGATTAATTATCGCCTGTCGCACGAGATTGGCTCTTTGCTCGGCTTCCCGAGCTTTGCGGAAATACAGGGCGGCGATTTTTGCCTGATTGTCTTCGGCAAAGTGGTCACCGAAATGGTTGAGCAACATTACGTTTTCTTCAACGCCGTGAACCGCGCTCCATAAACTCTTTTCAATCTTTTCGGTCACAGCCGCCAATAAACTGTCGGCGGAAAAACCGTGGCCGGTGTGACAGCGAAAACGCGAGAGTTCGCCGTCTTTTAACGAAAACAAAACGCCGTCGCAGTCAGGACAGGTGTACGGGGTCAACTCGCCAAATTTCATCATGCCCAGCTCAAATGCGTTAGCTTCTGCGGCGATCATAACCTCGGCTCTTAATCTTTCATTCTCTGCATTATCTTCCATTACAATCTCAGGAATTTCTGTTACTTCTTCCTGCGACAGGCGAACGAGTAAGGGAGCTATTTCGGAAACCGGAACGGTATAATCAACCGCAACTGCGCGAATCGCGTTTTCAGGCATTGACGGGACTTTGGCGTCCAACGGGTCCTGGACAATTGCCGCGCCGCCGCGTTTTTTGACTATCCACAAACCTGACGCTCCGTCATCCAGCGCGCCTGACAAAATTACTCCGATGACACCCGCTCCGTAAGTATACGCCGCCGAGCGAAAAAGCGGGTCAACGGCGGGACGAAAACGGTTTTCTTTCGGGCCTCTGGTGACGCGCATGCGCCCCGGTTCAAGCAGCAAATGACGGTCGGGCGGCGCCACATAGACTCGATTCGTTTTAATTAATTCGCCGTCGTAGGCGTGAGCCGCGTGGAGAGTATTAAAGCGGTTGAGAACCTGCGGCAAAACGCCTCGAACATCCGGCGACATATGCCAGACGATAAAGAGCGATGCTTCCAGCTGGTTCGGCAAATCCGAGACAAGTTTTTTGAGAGCTTCAAGTCCTCCGGCGGAGGCTCCGATTACAATGATATTTCGCAGTGCCATTTAAAAAACTTGACATCCGATCAACTATTACTTCTGTTATCAATCAATCATTAACAACGGTTTTAGATTCGACGTTGATTTCGCCGAACGAGAATCCGCTCTGGGCGACTAAAATAATACCGAGGAACGTCCAGAGCAGAACGCGTCCTTTGCGAATAATGGCCATGGTTACGCCAACGCCCGCGCCGAGTTCGAGCGCGTCGGTGATAAAGCGCGCCCCGGCTTCGTCCACTCCGAGCGCAAACGGAATCAGTTTAAAAACAAATAAAACTATATGATTAACCGATTCGAGAAGAAGAGCGGTGCTGAAATGAATCGAAACGTCGCTGATGGCCCCTAAAATTATCCAGACTTCTAAAATACCGAGCCCGTGAAAAATCGTTTCAAGCAGAATAATCGGCAAAAAATGACTGGCTTGATGGCGATAAAATCCGTAAATCAAATCCTCAAAACGACGCACTTCAGCCCGCCCGTGATGCAAAATACCGGTCGCAACGTTGCGGTTATAAAGCCAGTTGGCGAGATTGCTGGCAAAACGCCATTGATAAATCACCATCAAAAAGCCGCCGATAATCAGCGCGAAGACAATCGCTATCAGAGCGAAACTGGCCAGCGCCGCGCTGCCCGTCGGCTGAAACAAAATGATGAACATCACGCCGCCGCTCAAAAATAAAACCGCCGTCGCGAGCGAATAAAAAAGATTTTCAACCGCCACCGACGACAATCCAACCACGAGGGGCAAGTGTTTTCGGACGGCAACCGCTTTGGTCGTGCCGCTCGTCAAAATGCCGAGCGGAATAATAGCCGTCAGCGCTTCGCCCATCATCACGGCTCGATAAGCCTGAAAGAAACCGAGCTGATACGGTTTTTCGAGCGAGAGCGTCCACGCCGCCGCTCTGGTTCCGAGCTTAAGCGCGTACAAACCGATGAGCAGCAAAAATCCCCAGCCGAGTCGGCTGATGCCGTTCCATATTTCGTTGATTCCGGCTTCGTAAATAAAATAGCCGAATAAACCTAAACCCAAAATTGTCAGGATTACAGCTAAAATTTTCAAACGCGAGTTGTCGCCGCGTTCACTGGGTTGGTTAAAAGTCATTGTCAAAAAAGTGTCTCAATTACCGCTTGGGCGATGCGTGGTTTTGCGTTTCGCTTCCGGTTGTTTATCATCCTATTTTGCCTATTTTAACTTTAACTAACAAGGACACGAAGATGAGTGCAGCAGTTTTGGAACGCGAATTAACCAATCCGGCGCTAACGGATTTAACCGAAGAAGAACGCCAATTTCAAGCATCGGTACGCGAATTTGCGGAAGGCGAAATCCGCCCCCGCGTCGAAGAAATGGAAAAAGCCGGCCAGCTAGACCCGAAATTAATCAAGCAATGTTTTGAACTGGGCTTAATGGCCATCGAAACGCCGGAAGAATACGGCGGCGCGGGGTCTTCGTTTTTTAACGCAATCTTAGCCATCGAAGAAATCGCCCGCGTTGACGCTTCAGTGTCGGTTTTTGTTGACGTGCAGAACACGCTCGTCGCCAACGCCTTTATTCGCTGGTCATCCGACGCGCAAAAGAAAAAATATCTGACGCAAATGGCTGAATCAAAAGTCGGCGCTTACGCCCTCTCGGAAGCTTCAAGCGGCTCGGACGCCTTCGCGCTCAAAACAAAAGCGGTTGACAAGGGTGATTATTACGAGCTGACGGGGCAGAAACTCTGGATTACCAACGGCAAAGAGGCCGAAATTTTTATCGTTTTCGCGAGCGTCGCGCCCGATCAGGGCTACAAAGGTATCACGGCGTTTGTCGTCGAAAAGAATTTTGAAGGATTTTCAGTCGGTAAAAAGGAAGACAAACTCGGCATCCGCGCCAGCTCGACCGCCGAACTGATTTTGGAAAGCTGCCGCGTGCCTAAGGAAAACGTGATGGGCGAGGTAGGCCGTGGTTATAAAGTTTCGATTGAAACCCTGAACGAAGGACGCATCGGAATTGGCGCGCAAATGGTCGGTATTGCGCGCGGCGCGTTTGAGGCGGCTCTGGCTTACACTTCGGAACGTGAGCAGTTCGGCAAAGCCATCAACGATTTTCAGGCCGTCCAGTTTCAACTGGCGGAAATGGCGATGGAGATTGAAGCCGCCCGCCTTCTGGTTTACAACGCGGCGCGTCTCAAAGATGCCGGAAAACCGTTTTTGAAAGAAGCGGCGATGGCTAAACTTTACTCGTCGCGCGCGGCTGAAAAAGTCTCGTCCAAAGCCATCGAATTGTACGGCGGATACGGTTACGTCAAAGATTACCCGGTCGAAAAATTCTGGCGCGACTCAAAAATAGGCGCCATCTACGAAGGCACGTCGAATATGCAATTGCAGACGATTGCCAAACTTGTAATTTCAGGAAAATGAAAATGGAAACATACGAAATAGAAATCTTAGAGCCGCGAGCGAAAAAATTGCTTGACGAATTGGTGAATCTGGATCTGATTAAATTGCAGAAGATTGACAATTCCGAAAAAAGAGCGCGCAAGTTCGGTAGCATGAAAAATTTAGTAATAAATATTGCGGATGGCTTTAATGCGCCGCTCGAAGATTTTAAGGAATATATGTGATGCGCTTGCTGCTCGACACACATATTTTGATTTGGTTTCTCGAGGGAAATCTTCTGCTGGCAAAATCTCGCAGGCAAATTATCGTTGACCCAAATAACGAAGTTTTTCTCAGCATCGCTAGTTTATGGGAAATTGCAATAAAAATAAGTCTCGGCAAACTAACGTTATCACAGCCGTTGGCTAACATTATCAATCAGCTTGTGGTGGAAAACATTGAAATACTGCCGATTCGAGCCTCACATATTTTACAGGTTTCGACTTTGCCTTTTCATCACCGAGACCCATTTGACAGAATTATTATCGCTCAATCAAGCGTCGAAAACTTGCTGGTTATTACGGACGATACAGAGTTTGCTAACTACGACATCAAATTGGCGTAACAGTTAAGAATTCGGCGCCATCTACGAAGGCACGTCGAATATGCAATTGCAGACGATTGCCAAACTTGTAATTAGCGGAAAGTAAAATGGGGAACTTGGGCAAAATTGTATAGGGGCGGAGACAAGCCCCTACATTGAAGTAGGCAATTCTTCTAGAAATGTTTGCTTTTTAATTGAAGAATTGTTGGAACGCTTTTCATGATTACGCTCAGAGAAACAAAGAAAAAAAACGTCGCTGATCCGCGCTGGTGGAAAATTCATTTTTTCGATTTTGTTGATGATTTTCGCGCGAATCGTGATTTGACTGCCCTTGAAGAACCTTTTGAATTAGGCGACGATAAAACGGACGCGCTGCTGGCTTCGACGGTTGAAAGCTTGTGTCATGAACTGAATTTGGAAGCGCCGCTTTGGCTGCTTGAAATTCCGGCTTGTCATCAGCCCTATTTTGTTTCCGGTGTGGAAAACCTGAAGGCGGCGGCGATTGTCCAAAGCCCTCTGCGGTTTCGCATCCGCAAAGTTTTTGTTTTAGAGAATTTTTTAGAAAGAGTTTAATAAATGTCAAATAGAATCGAAGTGTTCAAACAAATGCTCGAATCAGACGCGACCAATACGATGGTTTTGTTCGGGCTGGCCAATGAGTATCTCAAAACGGAGAATTACACCGAAGCGATTCCGGTTTTGGAAAATTATCTTAATCAGGCTGACGATGAAGGCGCGGCGTATGGAATGCTCGCCAAAGCTTACGAAAAACAGGGCGAGCGGGAAAAGGCGAAAAACGCTTTTCTCCTGGGAATCAAGGCTGCTGATAAACACGGGCATCCTTCGATGGCGGCTGATTATCAAGAGACTCTCGAATTTGACTACACCGATTAGATTCAGCTATTTAACGCCGGCTGAGCAAGGGCAGTAAATAAGGGTTTTATTTTCTCAAACCGAGAGCGAGATAGGTCACTTTGGCAAAATTTAGCGCAAAAAGGTACTATTTTTTATTTGGCTATTAAAATTCATTATCATAATTAAAGGATTCGACAATGGACGCAGCAACGAAAAAAGCCCGCACCGGTCGTGCGAAAACCACACTGCCGGAAACTGAAACGGTGGTTAAACCGGCATCGAAATCAGCTAAAAAGCCGGTCGAAAGCATTAATAAAAGTATTAATAACAGTAACGGCACAATTAAAACGGCCAAACAGGCTCGCGCCAAAAAACAAACGCAATCATCCGATCATAAAACGCCAGATAATTTTTTAGACAAAATGACGATGCTCGCCGTTTACCGGACAATGTATTTGTCCAGACGGATTGACGACAAAGAAATTCAGCTCAAAGGGCAGAACAAAATTTTCTTTCAAATTTCGGGCGCCGGGCACGAAGGGATTTTGACAGCGGCGGGGATGGCGATGAAAGCGGGTTATGACTGGTTTTACCCGTATTATCGCGACCGCGCTTTGATGCTTCAACTCGGCATGACGGCGACCGAAATGCTGCTTTCAGGAGTTGGCGCGGAAACCGATCCAAACTCGCACGGGCGGCAAATGCCTTCGCACTGGGGACACAAAGGTTTAAACGTTGTTTCGCAATCCAGCCCGACCGGAACGCAGCTCCTGCAAGCCGTCGGCGCGGCGGAAGCGGGTTACCGCGCGAATTTAGTCAAAGAATTGCAGGACAAAATCACCGGTTTTCATGCCGACGAATGCGTTTATGTGTCCATCGGCGACGGAACTTCGTCCGAAGGCGAATTTTGGGAAGCTTTAAACACGGCCTGCAATCTGAAACTGCCGGTGATTTTTTTGGTTGAAGACAACGGTTACGCGATTTCCACTCCGGTCGAAGTCCAAACTGCCGGCGGCGATGTTTCCGCGCTGCTTTCGGGGTTTCCGAATCTTTACATTCAAAAATGCGACGGAACCGATTTGCTCGAAAGCCTCGAAGTTTTTAAACGGGCGGTAGCGTATTGTCGCGAGCGCAAAGGCGCAGCCCTCATTCACGCCAAAGTCGTTCGTCCGTACTCGCATTCGCTTTCGGACGACGAAAAACTTTATCGTCCAGAAACTGAACGTAATGCCGACGCTTTAATTGATCCGGTGATAAAGTTTGCGGTTCTCCTGATGGAAAATAATTTCGCTACGAGCGAAGAGCTGCAAAAAATCCGCGAAGAGATTGAAACCGAAGTAAATGCTGCCGCCGACATTGCGCTCGCTTCGTCGCAGCCAGCGCCCAACACGGCGTATCGCAATGTTTATTCGAGCGAGATTGACCCAACCGACCGGCAAACTTTTGATACCGAAGACGGAGCGGAACTTTCCGGCAATGCGGGAACGATGGTTGATTTAATTAACCGCTGTCTGCACGAGGAAATGGAGCGCGATACCCGCATCATCGTTTTTGGCGAAGATGTCGCGGACTGCTCGCGCGAAGAATATCTCGAACAGGTCAAAGGCAAAGGCGGCGTCTTCAAAGTAACGGCGAATTTACAGCGCAAATTCGGAAGCGCCCGCGTTTTTAACTCGCCGCTCGCCGAAGCCAATATTGTCGGACGCGCCATCGGAATGGCCACGCGCGGGCTTAAACCCGTGGTCGAAATTCAGTTTTTTGATTATATTTTCCCGGCTTATCACCAAATCCGCAACGAACTGGCGACGATGCGCTGGCGTTCGGACGGCGATTTTAAAGCTCCCGTCGTGATGCGCGTGCCGGTCGGAGGGTATTTAAAAGGCGGCGCCATTTATCATTCGCAATCCGGCACCACGATTTTTTCACACACGCCCGGCATTCGCATTTGTTATCCGTCAAACGCGCTCGACGCCAACGGATTGCTCAGAACGGCGATTCGCTCGGATGATCCCGTGTTGTTTCTCGAACATAAACATCTTTATCGCCAGGCGTACAATAAATCGCAATATCCATCGCCCGAATTTCTGATTCCGTTCGGGAAAGCGAAAACCGTTAAAGAAGGCACGGATTTAACGATTATCACTTACGGCGCCCTGGTTCAGCGTTCACTCGTCGCGGCCAAACAAGCCGAACAGCTTCACGGAATTTCAACGGAAGTTATTGATTTGCGCTCCCTCTCGCCCTACGATTGGGAAGCGATTGCCGAATCGGTCAAGAAAACCAGCCGTGTTATCGTCGCGCACGAAGACTCGGTTTCGTGGGGTTACGGCGCGGAAATCGCCGCCAGAATCGCCGACGAATTATTTGAATATCTTGACGCACCGGTTAAAAGAATTGGCGCGACCGATACTTTTGTCGCCTACGCGCCGCAGGTCGAAGATTACATTTTGCCGCAATCCGAAGACGTCCAAAAAGCGATTATCAAACTGGCAAAGTACTAATCCAGCAATTAAATAGACCGCAGATGACGCGGATTGAGCGGATTGACGCAAATAAAAAATAATTTTATCTGTGAAAATCTGCTCAATCCGCGTCATCTGCGGTCTATTTCTTTAAGTTTCGTTGCGCTTGCGCGAAAGGCGCTTGTCATGCGGTAATAATTATATGGCGAGTTCTGAAAACGAAACCGAATCTTTGGAGCAAAACTTCCGAGAGCGTTTAAAATCGCTCAAAAACAGCGGCGAACGCCGCACATTTGCCGGTTTAGCGAGAGATTTGAGCCGATTGCCAAACGGCAAATCGAGAGCCGCGCTTGAAACCAGCGCCAGTTTAGCGGGCGTTTCGCTCCGTGTCAGCCGCGAGTTTCTGCAGGTGGTTCCGGCTGCCGCCGACATTCTCTCAGCCGAAGACATTAAGACGTGGGGCGAGCTGGGGCGGCGACTGGCGATGGCAAACGCGGATTTGGGAGTCAACTTTTTTGCTGCCGGAATCGAAGATTTTCGCCGCGTGCCGGAAAAATCGCGCTCGCTCGTCTTTCAGATTTGCCTGCGGCAGCTGGTTTTATCACCCGCCGTTGCGGTCGAAACCTTTCGCATCGTTCCGCTGATTGCCGAAGCTGTCAGAGATGCTTCGACTCTCAACCAGATTTTCGGCGTGGCCGCAGAAGTCGCCAAACGCTCGGCCAAACACAGCGCGGATTTTCTCAAAGCCACGACGCTGACCGTCAAATGTTTTGAAAATTTTGGAACGGAGAGGAATGCGGTTTTGCGTGAAGCCGCTAATTTAGCGAGCGCTTTTGCCGTCAGAACCGGCGGCATGGCGGCGGATTTCTGGGCATCACTGCCCGATGTCTTGTGCGATTTACCAACCGAAAAATCCGTCCAACTGCTCAAAGCTGCGAGCGAAATGCTGGAATTCGGCGGCAGCGTAACGCTGCATTTTTTGGCGGCGGGCGCTGAATGTTTGCGCCGGATCGAACACGCTTTTGATGCCTGGTGCGAAGTTCTCAAGATTGTCGGTAAACACGGCAACGCCACTCTGGTCGCGTTTGTTCGTTCGAGCGGAGCTTTTTTTCGGCAAATTTCAACCGTCAGAAAATCTGAAGAACTAGCCTCTCTGACGGTTCGCGTTTTGCGCCTGATAGGAGAAATCGCCCAAATTGATGCTGAAGCCGCGCTCGCCTGTTTTCGCACCGCTCCGAAAGCTTTGAAGCAGGTTTCAATCGGACAGTTTGAAGACTGGGTGCAGGAAGGCTTAAAGCCTGACAAGTTTGATTCTCACAAAGCGCGCCGGGCGTTTTTCGCGCTTGAAACCAGACGCAGTCATGATCGCCTGCACGAAGGTTCGGAAGGGTTGCCGCTCGACGCCGTTCAAACCGTTTTGAGATTTTATATCGAGGGTTTGACTGACCGTCAAATCGAAATTGCCGCGCTGACGGCTCTGCCGCAGGAATCGCGCATCAACGACGGGAAAACGATTTATCTGCCCGCGTCGGTTTCGGAATTTGGCGACGACGATTTGGATTTCCGGCTCTACAAAGTTCTCGCGGCGCACGCCGCCGGACAAATCGAATTCGGGACCAACGAAAAAGATACCGACCGGCTCAAAGCGGCTTACACAAATCTGGCCCGGCTTTACCAGGCAACGGCCGAGGAAACCGACGCTTTCTCGCTCGCCGGTTACATCGAAGACGTGCAAAAAGGCGAGGCGGCTCTCGCGCCCACCGAGCAAGCAAAGCTTAACGCCGAAAGCGAAATGATTTTGCCGCCGGGTTCCGATTATCATCAGGTTTTAGAAGTTTTTCCGGATTTCTCGCTCGCCCGCAAAATTTTTACAACGCTCGAAAACGGCCGCATTGATCGCCGTCTGCGCCATATTTACAAGGGATTGCGACGAGATTTGGACATCATGCAAAAGCTGATTAAGAGCACGCGCCCGCTTGTTTTTGATTTGCCGATCAACCAAATTCCGTTTGAATTATTGTTTCAAATCGCGCTCTGCGGCGGAGCGACGGACGACGCCCGGAAATTTTTCGCGCAAATCGTGATTGAGCTTGAATCGGTCGTTTTCGATTATCTGAGTTTGGAAACTTCGAGCGTTGCCGATACTTTGATGGCGACGAACCGAGTGTACTCGCTTTTTCAAAGCATCAACCCGGAGCAAAAGCAGCAGCCGGAGGAAACGGTTGACACTGCCGACGATCAGGAAATGGACGAATCACAGGAAAATTCGTTTGAAGCTCCGAACAAAACCGAACAGGGCAATAAATCGGACAAAATGAGCGACGCCCGCGATTTATTCAACGCCTGGAACGATCTGGCCGAAGATTTTGAGCCGGAGGAATTGAGCGGCGCGGAAACCTGGGCTTTTAACGAAGTTCCGGAACAACCGCTCGAAACGGGCGAAACGGCTTTTGTTTATGACGAATGGGACCGGGAATTAAATGATTACCGAACGGGTTGGAGCCGCGTGATTGAAAAGAACTCGAGACGCGGCGACCGCAACTTTGTCGAACTGACGCGCGAACGGTTTAAGGGAGCAATTTCTTCGATTCGCCGCCAGTTTCAGTTGATGAAGCCGGAAAATCTGACCCGCATTCACAACGAAATTGACGGCGAAGATTACGATTTAAACGCGCTCGTTGATTACGTCGTTGACCGCCGCACCGACGGAATGCCGAATGACCGTCTGTATTCGAAAAAACTCCGCAAACAGCGCGATGTCGCCGTTTCGTTTCTGCTTGACCAATCAAGCTCGACCGCCCGGACGATTGCCAGAAACCCTCTGCAGCCTTACACGCATCCGGGTCGCCGGATTATCGAAATCGAAAAAGAAGGCTTAGTTTTGATGAGCGAAGCGCTCGAAGCCGTCGGCGATTTGTATTCGATCTACGGGTTCACCTCCGAGGGCCGCCGCAACGTCAAATTCTACATCGTCAAAGATTTTGCCGACAAATATTCGGAAGAAATCGAGCGGCGCATCGGCGGCATCACCTTTCAAAACAACACGCGTCTCGGAGCCGCGATTCGCCACGCGGCGGCGAAACTTTTGCGCCAGGACGCGCGCACCAAATTGCTGATTATCCTGACCGACGGCAGGCCGTACGACCACGATTACGGCGACGCGAAATACGCCCGCGAAGACGTCCGCGAAGCTCTGATTGACGCCAAACAAAGCGGCATCATCCCTTTTTGCATCACGATTGACCGCGACGCCGAAGCTGAATTAAAAGATTTATACGGCGATGTCGGCTACACAATCATTGACGACGTCTTGAGTTTGCCCGAACGAATGCCAAATATTTATCGCCGACTGACGAGTTAAAATCTCCAATTCTGTTCTCTAAGGAATTCTAAAAAATTTAGATGTGGAATATTTAGATTCTGGCAAACATTTGGTATGCCAATTTTTCTGGCAATTAGTACATCAATTGGTTGAACATATTTTTCATTGCTTACAACTTTAAATCCATAGACTTTCGCTGTTGCTATCACAAAAACATCGGCTTCGTTTTTACCTATTTTCTTTTTATCTAAAACTTTAGAATTTATTGGATCAGTCAGGATTTCTGCGACGGCTAATTGAATTTCATTGTCCAAAGGAAGAAAAAATCTTTTTGCCTTTTTGCCCAAACACATAAATCATCATCTCCTGCTAATATCTCCATCAAAACTTCTTCAGTAGATACTAATACCTTTGTATCTACAAGATTCTGAATCTTATTCCACAAGGTTGGAAAAATTTCAGGAGGATATGTCTCGTTCCATCCATGGATAAGTGAGCTATTGTCTATACAATACATTAACGAGACTCTCCAGCAGTTTTGGTGGAATTTGATATCGCTTGTTCTATTTTCGACAAATGTTTAGCTTTTACTCCTAAGTAATTTGCTACATCAGCTAAGCCAATGTTCTTTTGGTAATAGCTATCAACTACCAGTCGAGCAAAATTCTTTCCTACCATACTTATTGCATTTGTATGTGGAGGAGCGAAGCCACTTGATTTTTTGGAGCTCTCTTTGTTTTTTGACTCATTATAATCGTGCAACATTTGCTCTCTTTTACTGCGGTAAAAGGATTGGCTGATTTTTCCAACGCTTAAAAGACGACGTAACACAACTTCACGGCTAACACTAAAATATTCAGATAATTTATAGATTGAGTCGTTATTCCAATCCTTTTCATTACTATTTTGATTGAAAATTTCGGTTTCCTTGAGCCATTCAGTTGGTACTAGAACCTCTCCTGCAACAGCATTACAAAAAACCTCGATTTTAGACTGAGCTTCTAAGTCACATACCCCTACGGAACGCAACATTATATGAATTAATTCGTGCAACATTGTGAAAGTGCGTGCTTTAATAACTCTCTCACGATTCACAAGAATAATGGGTAAGGGCAATTCGGCAATCGAAAGCCCGCGCATTTCCTTTATATTAAGAGAGGCTTGAAAAACTAACACACCGCTTGACTCAATAGCCTCACGCCAATAATTTAATGATTGATAATCTTCCTTTAAGTTTTCTTGCTGTTTTTTAGTTACTTTAAGTAACTCTCTAATTTGGGTTCCGACCTGTTCAATATCGCTGTCTAAAGTCGTCGTCAAAAGAAAATTTGGAATTTGTATTTCAAGATTGTGAAACATTTCAATTGCTACTTCTCGACGATACTTGGCTTTTCTTATTTCAATTATCAACTCTGGAGAAAAGCGTTGTTGAGTTTCATCAGGAAGGCGTCGAAAATCCTGTATAGTTTGATCAACCTCGGGTTCAGGTGGAGCAGGCAAATAGAAAAATGCTAATGGTCTTTTGTAAACGTTACTTAGTTTGCGGAGCTGAATAATAGTTAATCGTTTCTCACCTAATTCACAAGCTGATAAAACGTCTGACCTAAGTTGAGCTTTCTTTGCCGCCTCATCCACGCGAAAACCGGCAGACTCTCTTGCCCATAGTAAAACTGCGGGATTAATTATGGCTTCATTTCTGGCGACAGGCATGAGATTTAAAACTTAAATTATATTTGTGAATTGAAAAATTAATTTTACCTGTTATTTAAATCAAATCCTATTGACAATTCGTCGTCAAAATCATCGCTCATAAAATATCCCTTTTCTGCTCCTAAACCTAAAACTCTCTGTTTCATTTCCGGTCTAACGAGCGGAATGATTTTGACCAAAGGCTCGCCGTTTTCTTCGACAACAACTTCGTAGCCGGCGCGCGTCAAGACACCGACGGCTTGGAATGAATTATCCGCTTCTTTGATGTCAATTGTGCGCGTCATCAGATCACCTCAATCGGTTGAATATAACACGGTTCGGTAAGTTTTTCCGGTTCATACTTTCGCAATACAGCACGAGTTTATTCGTCGCTTGACTTTGGACTGCGGAAAACGGATTTTTAACTGTTGTGGCTGATTTGATTTTAAAATTTACGGATGAGCGCGGCGGGCGGCGCGAGGTTGCGGTGACGACCGAGCGTTTTTCAATCGGGCGAACGCCGGACAACGATTTGGCAGTTGCGAGCAGCGCGCTTTCGCGCAAGCACGCCGAAATTCAAAGATTCGCCGATGTTTTTATCATCACCGATAACAATTCCAGCAACGGCACTAAACTTAACGGCAGAGAACTAACCGAACCAGTCGCGCTTCAAGACGGCGATCAATTAACGCTCGGCGGCGCAATTGAGATCGTGGTTGAGATTCACAGTCAAGTAACAGCGGATTTTTCTAATCAGACAAACGGTTCGGGGAAGTCTCCAAACGGGAAATTCGCCTCGCAAAACGCGGGCGAAATCGCTCCGTTTTGGCTAAACCCTTATTTTATCGCACCCGTTTTCGGCGTCTTATTTCTGTCTCTAATCAGCATTCTAATTTTTGTTCTAAGCAGCGGTCGGCCGCCGGTTTCGCCAATCAACCGTAACGTCCCTGAAGATCCGCCGGAAACCAGTAATCGCCGCCGTTCACAGCGCAACCGCGATTCCGGTGACGAATCCAATGATGACGAGCCGCCGGTTAATCGCCGAACAGCAGAAAGTAATTTGGACAATACCAATGACAACAGCATCGAAGCGACTAACAAAAATTCAAACGCGGGCAATGCGAATGTGGTTGGCGCGAGCAGCGAAGACGAGAAAATCGAAGGGCTGGCGTTGAAGTTTTTGCGCAGCATCAGCGATAACCAGAATCCTGTTTTAAACTCAAAACAGGTCGCGCTGATCAAGGCGAAAATACTGCTTTTAAAAAGTTCTTCGGCGTTTCGCGATAATTTAAAAACGGCCAATAAAAACGCCCAGAGTTTTGAGAAAATCGGGCAAGAGCACAATCTAAAAGGCGCTTTTCTGACCGCCGCCGCGCTTTCTAAATTAAATGACACGCGCGGAGATGCGGCCGTCACCTCGGCGGCGATGGCGCCCGAACTGCAAAAATACACCCTTGTTTTGGGGACTGAACTGGCCAATGACAATCTGCTTTCGATTGCAGCTTATTTTGAAGGGAACCCGCCGAACGCGATGCGAGACCGCGTCGCGGCTTTGACTCTGACGCCGGGCGCAACCGCCGCCGCCGTTCGCACCATTTGGTTCTTGCACGATAACAATAAAATAAGCGAAAACGCTTTTGATTTTGCCGTGCGTTTTATTGCCGCCGGGACTATTTTGCAGAATCCGTCGGCTTTTAATCTTTAGCTTTTAATCAATTGCAGAGCGCGTTTGAGCGCGGGATCGCGGCGGGTGAGCAAATCGCGGTGCGACTGTGTGATTGTTTCATTAACCGGAACTCCGATGCCTTCCAGGCGAGCGCCGTCCGGCATTTGAAAATCAAGCTCGCTGATTTCGAGCACGCCGCCGTCCGACAGCGCGTGTTGTCCTTTGACAGCCAAAACGCAGCCGCAAGTGGTAGTTCCGAGTGTGCGAACATGCTTGGAGTTTTTTAACGCGGCGGCAAAAATTTCTGCCGCGCTGGCCGTTGCCGTCGAAGTTAAAACCGCAACCGGAACGAACGGAACTCTGGCGGCGCTGGCCGTGTAAAGCAGCCATCGGCGCGTGTTTACCTCAACTTGGGTTTTGCCCGAACGGTCAATAAATCTGCCGAGGGTCTGATTTTCCGGAAGAAAAGCCGAGGCGATGTCGTTCATAGCTTCGGCTGAACCGCCTCGATTGGTCCGTAAATCCAGGACGATTCCGCGTACGCCGCGCATTTGATCTTCTAAAATCTGGAAAAAATCCTGAACGATATCAGAGGAAAAAGCGTCAAATGTGATGATCAAGCTCGTGCCGACGCGCCGCGCGTTGATGCTCGCCGGCCGGTTTTCCCATTCGCGCTTGAGCACGGCAAATTGCTCGCTGCCGCGTTTTGCGCCGCGAAAACCGACGCGGACGAAAGAATTCGCCGCCCCCTCAAAAATTCCGGCAGCCGCGCGCAGACGCCCGATTCCTGCCGTTGACGCTCCCGGTTGTTCACGCACCCGCCGCTCCAAAATATCTTTCGCCGGAACGCCGTCAACGCTGGTCAACACATCGCCGATTTTGATTCTAAGATGATTGGCCTCGGAATCCTTTTCCACGTTGGTAAAAACGAGTTCGCCTTCGATTTCGCGGATGCTGACGCCGACGCTGATAAATCGCGGATTGCGCCAATCCGATTTTTCTTCGGGCGTGAAAACTCTGGTGTGCGAATCATGCAGACTGCCGACCATTAATTTTAAAATTTGGTAAAACTCGGCGTTATCGCTGGCGTTGGCGGCTCTGAGACGGTAAATTTCGCGCTGCGCCGCCCAGTCTACATTATTGAGATTAACATCGTAATAGCGGTCTTCAATTGTCTGCCAAACATCGTCAAAAACCTCCAGACGCTGTTCGCGCGTCGGCGGCGTTTCAGCCTTGGCAGTCAACAGTGAACAGTCAACAGTTAACAGTAAAAAGAACATCGCTAGATAAACAAACAACGATTGCCTGATACAGCAAAAAATTTGATAACTGATAACTGTTGACTGATAACTGTTGACTGATAACTGTTGACTGTTCATTGTTTTTGTAAATCGCGAAAATTATAACGCAAAAGAACTCTGATTGCTAAAGGTTTGCCGTCGCGCAAAGCTGGGCGAAACTGCATTTTCTTGACCGCGCTGGCCGCCGCTTCGTCCAGCTCAAAACCCGCCCAACGAACAATCTCGGTGCGCTCAACATCGCCGCGCTCGTTAAGTTCTGCCGCAACATCAACGGTCGCTTCGATGGAGCGTTCCCGAGCGGCCTGTGTATATTCCGGCGTCAAGCGTTTGTAAGGCAGCGGAACGCGTAAATTCTGTTCGGCGGCTGTCGCTTCACCAGGCAAATCTTCAATCAAGACGGCGCTTGCCGGACTCTCTGCGCGCGCGGCGCGTTCGCGTTCCGCGGCGTTGATTATTTTAGGAGAAAATTCAGATGCAATTTTTTTTGCTTCTTTAAGCAAAGCTTCTTCGGCGACAGCCGGCGCGTCGGCTTCAAAATGCTTGTCAGTCCAGACTATCAGCTGACCGGTTTGGGCGCTGGCCAGAAAAATGATTGCGTAAGATTCGAAATAAACTTCTTTTTGAAACGACGAACGCCGGATGGTTTCGCTTTTGATGACAAAGAAAAAATTGCAGTCAATTAACGCGCCCAGATTTTTTGCTTCGTCAACGGTTAAATTGAACGGATTGACAGTTTTAGCGCCCGTCGCGGCGGCGCGCGCCAAATCCTTGTCAATCAGTTTGAAACTGTTTTGCGACAGGCTTTGCGCAAACTGCTCGGCAAACTTTTGAGAGTTCGGGCTTTCGTCGAGAAACGCTATTTTGAGCGGTTTAGAAGTCTGCGCTGCCGCAAAAAAGCTGACAGACGTGATAATTAACAATAAAAGCGAAAGGCGAAAAGTCATTTGCTCAATTCTTGTTCTACGCATTGGGCAAATTATAAGTTATTTAATTTATTCTGATAGCTCTTGCCTCAATCGTAATTTTTTTGATGACAATTTTCTCGGCCGGGCGTTCTGTTCCCGGTGTCGTTGGCGCGCCTGAGATAATTCGAGCTTCGTTCATGCCTTCGATAACTTTGCCGAAAACTGTATAGAGCTTGTCAAAACCGGGTTCGCGTTTGAGCGTAATAAAAAACTGGGAGTTTGCGGTGTCCCAAGATTGTTGCTCGGTCAAACTGCCGCCGCCGCCCCGACGCGCCGCGCCGACGATTCCCGCGTCGTACGCAATATCGCTAAATTCATGCGGAATGTTTGGTTTGTTGGAACTTCCCGCACCGTCATTGGTTGGATTATCATCTTTTGAGTTTGAATCGCCGCCTTGGATCACACTCTGATTAATGCGATGAAAGGTCGTCCCGTTAAAAAAACCTTCGTTTGCCAATGCCTTAAACTGCGCGACCGTCGCCGGCGCGATGTTTGAATAAAGCTCCATTTTGATTGTGCCGTAGCCTTCGGTTTCGATTACAGCAATTTCATTGTCGGCGATGGGTTTGGCGTCTTTGGTAAAAGGCGGAACGGCTTTTGGCGAATTAAGATTTGCCGCCGTGTTGGCGTTTGATTGATTGTTGGTGCAGGCAAAAGCGAAAATGCTCGAAACTAAAATTAAAAACAAAAATGTACGGTTGATCATATTTTATAGCTGTAAAACGAATTTCTCTGACGGTCGAATTTTTCAAAAAAGTTTGCGGCTGTCAATCAGGATCGTCACCGGCCCGTCATTAATCAGCTCGATTTGCATCATCGCCTGGAAAATGCCGGTTTGCACGTTGGGCGCTGTTTTAGCTGCTTCACTAACAAAATACTCATACAAACTTTTTGCTTTCGCGGGCTGAGCCGCATCGCTGTAAGAAGGGCGTTTCCCGCGCCTGACATCGCCAAAAAGTGTAAATTGCGAAACGATGAGCAAAGCCTTATTGGTTTCAGACAGAGACAGATTCATTTTGCCGTCCGCGTCGTCAAAAATTCGCAGGCCGATTATTTTATCAAGCAGATAGAGCGCGTCTTTTTCCGCGTCGTCAGTGCCGACTCCGAGCAGCACCAGCAAGCCGCTTTCAATTTGCCCGACAGTTTTATTTTCAACCGCTACGCTTGCTCTTAAAACTCTTTGGATAACTGCGCGCATGGTTTAGAAGTCAAAAGACTATGATCCGAAGTCTCAGATGGCCAGGTGACTTTAAATTTAAGACTTCAGACTTTTGATTATATGTTTCATTGTGCCGGGGTAAAAATCGTCGGGCTCTGATAGGTCACGCCAAA
Source organism: Pyrinomonadales bacterium (assembly GCA_038212235.1). Taxonomy (GTDB): domain Bacteria; phylum Acidobacteriota; class Blastocatellia; order Pyrinomonadales; family Pyrinomonadaceae; genus JBBQUS01. Next base: position 56,973 of record JBBQUS010000009.1, on the reverse strand, counting down.
GGTGACGCCGCTGCGCGGGCTGTATTTGGTCAGACCGATTGAGCCGGCTGCGTCAAAACGCAGACCGGATGTTTTGATTTGCGTTCCCAGGCGAAATTCTCCCTGACTTTCCGTCCCGAGCGGCGCCAGACCGGAGCGCGTGCTGGCGCGTCCGTTGACTTCGGAAACAACATTAAAAGTTTTGTTGACGCGAAAAATTCCCGCCAGCCCGTATAGCAAAACGTCATTTTGCGTAAAACGTTCGAGCGGCGCAGGCAAAATTCCAATGCCGAGATTACCGAAAAGATTTATCTGTCTGGTTTTATCTTTGTACTGTTTACCAAATTTTTTGCCGACCAGCACGAGACCGAAAATGTTGTTTTGATTGGTTCCGAGACCTCTTGCTTGATCCGTATTTGGAATTTGAAACCCGAATTTAAATCCGAGCGCGGGCAAATTGCCGGTTTCGTTTCTTAGTTTGATTTTAGCGGCAATCGAAAAATCGCCGATGTCGTTGGTCGAATTGGCATTCGCAGCGATGGAAAGCGGAATCGGCGGGGGCGATTGAGCCGAATTTATCGCGAGAAAATTTTGCAGCGTTCCGGCAATTTCAAATGAAATGTTCGGTGCAAAACCGGCGTTGATGTTGATTACGCCGACGCGTGTTTCATCGCCCTTTAAACCGGAAAGCCGGAACTTGGCGTTTTGCAGAAAATCAACACCCGCGCCGATTCTGACCGAACCCTGCGGCACAATATCCACGTCTTCGGTAATCAAAGGACGCTGCTGCGCCCGCGCGGCAATGTTTACGGCGAAAAAGAAAATCAAAATGGCGACAAGAAGATTTTTGAAATTCATGTTTAAAATCGTTTTCCGGAAAATTTGCCGGCAATAAAAGATACTGCAAACAAAATCAAGCCTAACATGATTAAGAACATTGCCGTGTCCGTGCTGCCCGGAAGCCGAAGATTGCCGATCACAAAACTTTTACCCGAGAAAGCGTTGGCAAAAATAAAAACGCCGATGACAGTGAGCAGAATACCCAGCAAGTTTATCAAAGGCAAAAGACGTTTCGGCATCACATTCCCGCTCCAGTGCTAAAAATACTTTGATTTCAAGTTTCTTTCAACTTTCAAAAGCTGTTTGCGGAGCGTTTGCAATCTGGCTGGCTTCAAAGCAAAATAGGAGGAAATAGATATTAGGTTATAAGTAATTAGTCGTTGCCGGAAAACGCACTAATATAGTTATTACCTATTACTTATTACCTATTATCCAAAATGAGTTTAGAAGAAGTTGGAAAATCCGAAACCGCCACTTTGCGATTAGTCTCGCACAACAAGGAAGTTGAAAGCCCGCAGCCCGTTCAGCGCCAGTTTGTTAATTTCGTGTTTTACAAACTGCTGCCGTCCTGGAAAATGCTTGGCAAAGCCGACCGCGAACGGGGCAAGGCCGAGTTCCAGGAAATCTGCGCGGAGTTTGAAAAGGCAATGCTGCTGACCAGCTATTCGCTCGTCGGATTGCGAAAAAACGTTGATTTGATGCTCTGGCGCATCGGTTACGATTTGGACGCATTTCAGGAGATGACCTTTAAACTCAGTCAAACCGAGCTCGGGCGTCATCTGGAAATCACTGAAAACTTCCTTTCGATGACCAAACGTTCGATGTACATTGACAAATTTCATCCAGAACACGTCGAAGACCGACTTCATATCATTCCCGGCAAAGGCAAATATCTGTTTGTCTATCCATTTGTCAAAACTCGCGAATGGTATATGAAAACACCGGACGAGCGGCAGAATTTGATGGACGAACACATCCGCATCGGAATGAAATATATCACGGTCAAACTGCACACGACTTATTCGTTCGGTCTGGACGATCAGGAATTCGTCGTCGCTTTTGAAACGGACGAGCCGCAGGATTTTCTCGATCTGGTTGAAGAACTGAGATTTACGCAGGCGAGCAAATTCACGTTGCGCGATACGCCGATGTACACCTGCCGGCATCGTGAACTGGCGGAATGTCTTGAGGCGCTCGGTTAAAGTCGAAACAGATGAAGACAGCCAGAAAGTTTATTGTGAGCGGAGTCGTTCAGGGCGTCGGATTTCGCTATTTTACCCAACGCGTTGCCGCGCGTCATCAAGTTACCGGATATGTTCGCAATTTGCCCGACGGACGCGTCGAGGCCCTCGCCGAAGGCGGCGAACAGGCAGTTGAAAATTTTAAAATGGAACTCGTCGCCGGTTCGACCAATTCAGTTGTCACTCAAATCGAGGAAATTGTGCTTGAGCCAAGCCGCAGTTACCCAACCTTTAGAATCGAAAGATAGCTCTTTAATGGTGAATGGTGAATGGTGAATGGTGAATAGTAAGAAATTAATTTTTTTAGATTCACTATTTGTTATTCACCATTCACCATTCACCATGAATGGAAAATTTGAAATCCCTGATCCGCGAAGTGCCGGATTTTCCGAAACCCGGCATTAATTTTTACGACATTACGACTCTGCTCAAAGACGCCAACGGTTTTCGGCAGACAATTGATCAACTGACCGAGCCATACACCGGAAAACAGATTGACATGGTGATCGGCATCGAAGCACGCGGGTTTATTTTCGCGCCGGCGCTGGCGTACCATTTGGGCGCTGGCTTTGTTCCGGTGCGCAAGCCGAAAAAGCTGCCCGCCGAAAAAACCGCCGTTTCATACGCGCTCGAATATGGCGAAGACACGCTTGAAATTCACACCGACGCGATTGGCGCGGGACACCGCGTTTTAATCGCCGATGACTTGCTTGCCACGGGCGGAACTGCCAAAGCGGTCGTAGATTTGGTCGAAGGCCTGGGCGGAATCGTGGTCGGATTAGCATTTGTCGTCGAACTTGAATTTTTGCCGGGACGCTCTAAACTCGCAGGGTATGACATTCACTCGCTTCTCAAATATCAATCTTAAATGCTTGAATAGCTGATGGTTTGAAAGAGCACTAATGCAAAAAGGGGAATTATGAAAAAATTGAATTTTAGAATGATCTGCTTTCTGATTTCTTTTTTCGGAATGACGTTTGTGATTCAAGCTCAAAAAGCTCTTCCGCAAAATGGTGAGTTTCGAGAGCTAAGTTTACAAATCAACTCTTCAGCTTCGAATTTCGTTCCGCTCGAACCGATTCCGGTGACTTTTACCTTAGAGAACAACACTAGCACAAGCATTTGGGGCCATGCCGCCTTTGAACTTTACCTGCGTTACCTTGAGATTCTTGTTCAAAAACCTGACGGCTCTGTGCAAAAGATTGATGCGCTCTCTCTTCTGAACGGAAGAACCTTTGTCGAAAACGGTTTGTTGCCACCCGGAGTTAAGATTGTGAAAACCGAAGTGTTGGATTATCAGTTGGAAAGATACTTTGGAGAACCCGGACAATACAAAATAAAAGCGGTTTTTAACAGTCGCGAACACAATCAAAAGATTGATTCAAATTGGTTGAGCTTCACAATCAGCGAGCCAACCGGCGAGAATTTAGCGGCATACACGCTTTTAAAAGAACAGAAGAATCTGACTACCGTTTTTTGGGGAATAGGTGTTGTAAATAGCGAAAAAGAAGTTCAAGTTTTGGAGCGTTTGATTGGAATATATCCTGAAAGCAGTTATAGCGATTACGCAAGGTACGTTTTAAGCAGTTACTATTTGGCCACCAAACAAAATGATCAAGCTAAGGAGATGTTGAACGAATTAGGGAAAAAGAAAAATTTTGTTTACTTGTCTGAGGTTATGGATAAACTTTCGCAGATCGAGAGAGCAAAAGTCGCCGCTCAAAATTGACCGCTGAATTTTAAATCCAGATGATTCAATAATTTTACTGTTGTAAACCGTTCAAATTGTTTTACTAAAATTCAGTTCAGGATTTAGTTTCTGATACAGTTGAAGCTATGAACGAAACTTCGGAAGATACTCAATTGCTGGAAAACGACATTGAAAAAGCGCTCAAAATCATGTCTTACGACGTTATTTTATACCAATCCGAGTTGAACGAAAGACAGGTTCTCGCCCATAATTCGACCGGCGAATATTTAATCAAATATTCTTTTGACAACAACGAAATCATACCTGAAATGCTAAAGCGCGGGTTGATCGAAGAGCTTGACGAACTGGCCGAGATTGCTTTTCGGGCTAAGACCGAGATTGACGGCGGAGATCACGGCAAATTTTATCGAACCAAACAATTGTCGTCCCAATAATGCCGAACAAAACTCTGATCCCATGTTTTCCCGCATAGTTTAAAAATTTGATTTAAGAATTAAATCAAACTATATTCGGTACTGGATATCAGCTAGAGGAAACCGCAAAGTCAGAGATTGTCGGACGGCGGTTTGAAATTATCAATAATTCGAATTGACCTGACCAGTCGCTGATAGATTCAATTTAGCTGTCTCGCTCCCGTAGCTCAGTGGATAGAGCGTCCGCCTCCTAAGCGGAAGGTCGCGCGTTCAAATCGCGCCGGGGGCATAAACATTACTAACGGAACAAGGTTTGACTAACATTTGAAGCACACAAAGGAGGTCAGCTGATAACTGACCTCCTTTGTGTTTTTGGTGCGAAATAAGTTGGGACGTTTTACCTGACTACACAAACCGCCGGTTGCTACCCGAGCTTTTTCGCACAACCCCTTGTTGTCTTCGACTTTATCAGTAAAAGGGAGAATACTTTGTTAGGTAGCAGACATTAACGCGCAAGAAGAGTAGATCGATTTATTCTGGCTTTTGATGTTTCTTGTCCGGTGGTTTGTTTGGTCCATCCGTGCTTTTAATCGGTTTTTGGCCTTCGCCCAAAATATTCAAATCTTCTCCTGCTTTTGACAATTTTTGTATTTTTGAACAAAGGTTCGCTCGGTGTTCATCTCCGGTAGCAAATATCAGATAACTTTCGTCTTGGAGAAAATTGTAATCACAACTCCAACGTGATGTTCCAAGCACGCTTTTGGTGCTTCGAGTCACAAGAAAAATCTCGGTCGGCACGTTCCCTTTCCACCATTGCTCTACTTCTACTTTGACAACGCGTGTTTCGTAATCAATTTGCTTGCCTGTTTCCTTTGCCTGCCGATCCATAAACAAATCTGGAATACCTTTACGATATTCGAAACCAATGACTTTGCCGGAAAAGACTATGCCTGATTGTTTAATCGCGTCTTCGGTTGAAATGCTCCGGCAATCACACGCGGAGATTGTCTTGAAGCTCCCAAGTAAGCAGATAATGAGCGCCAGAGTTATTTTGTGTTTAGTTAAATAAGCCATAAATTTACTGCAAAGCCTCCGAGCTTTTATTTGATCACAAATGTAGGCAAATCTTAACGCACTTGCTTTTATCATCAAAATAAAGAAGCCGCCAAAATGAAGGCGGCGCGAGTGTTCTGATAATTTAACCGGTCATCTTATCGGCATCCGCAACTTAAACTTGAGCAAGAAAAAGCCGCCCCGAAGGTGTGGGCGGCATGTAGGGGTTTAATCATTTTTCAATGATTCGATTAAGTTACGAATGCGTTCGTGCAAATGGATTGTTTTGAAAAAAAATATGAGCCTCAATTATTGCTTTGAGACTTCTGCGCCGGCTTTTTCTTAAACGATTAAGACCTTATGCCGGGGCCATAATTTACGTTTTAGTGCGAACTTGGATACTTGGGATAGGCTAAAGAATGTTAAGGACAAATGGTTTGTGGTGATACAATGTTACCGCTTGATAAGGCTTGAATTGGTATGTTACGCTCCGCTTTTACTCAGAAGTAGAAGTTCGCGCTGTGGTCAGAGCGTTATTAAAATTCTTCCGAGTTCAAAGGCGACTTTTGCAGACGAGTCGCCTTTGTTAATTGAACAAAATGCGAATTATTGCCGGATCATACCGCGGCCGAGTTTTAAAAAATCCGCCGGACCTCAAAACGCGTCCGACCTCTGACCGCCTGCGCGAAACGGTTTTTAACGTGCTCGCGCCGCGAATCGGCGAAGCAACCAGGTTTCTGGATTTGTGCGCCGGAACCGGAGCCATCGGCGCTGAGGCGGTTTCGCGCGGAGCCGGATTTGTCACCTTTGTTGAGCGTTCGCGTAAATGCTGCGCTCTGGTTGAAATTAATCTCGACGCGCTCGATATTCCGGAAAATCAAACCGAAGTCGTGATGGGTGAAGCGGTTGAATTTTTGCGCCGAACCAATAAAAAACTGCTTGAAAATTCAGCCGAAGAAAACGGAGGCTGGGATATCGTTTATTACGATCCGCCATATTCGGATGATTATCGTCCGGTTTTGGAAATATTCGGGACGGAGGGCGCGTGCCTGCTGCGCGAGGACGGTGTTTTAATCGCCGAACATTATCACAAAAACGAGCTTCCCGATTTGGTTCGCGGGCTCAGGCGCTGGCGAATGCTTAAACAAGGAGATTCATGTTTGAGCTTTTACGAAATGAAATAACAAGTAATTAAATTCAAAAACTTATTACAACCCATCACTGACAACATAATGAAAGTTATTCTGGTTTGGCTGATCTTGTGCGCGATTTGGAGTTCGACGTGGGTTTTTATCAAATTCGGTCTGGACGAAGGCTTGCCCCCGGTCAGCTTTGCCGCGGCTCGCTTTATCGTCGCGACGGCGGTTTTATTGCTTATTTTAACCGCGCGGAGAATTTCGCTTCCTCAAACAAGACGTGATTGGCAGCTCGTAGTGGCGACCGGCTTAATGCAGTTTGGCATCAATTACGGTTTGTTGTTTTGGGGCGAGCAATATATTTCCTCCGGTTTAGCCGCCGTTTTGCAGGCGACAATCCCGGCTTTCGGACTCGTCATCGCGCAAATTTATCTGCCGGATGAACCCATCACGGCGCAAAAGGTTTTGGCAATTTTACTGGGTATCGGCGGCGTCGCGATTATTTTTTACGAACAACTTAACGTTTCAGGAGCGCTCGCTTTTGCAGGATGCACGGCGATTGTCGTCGGGGCTTTTGTCGCAGCCTACGCCAGCGTTTTGGTCAAAGCTTTCGGCGGTCAGATGAATTCGGTTTCGCTCCTTACGGCGCAAATGATTTGCGGAGTGATTCCGCTTTTCATCATCGGCCTTTTTAAAGAAGGAAACCCGCTTTATTTTCACTGGACGCCGCTCGCGATATTTTCGGTTTTCTATCTGGCGCTGCTCGGTTCAATCGCGGCGTTCTGGCTTTATTACTGGCTTTTAAAAAATATGGATGCAACCAAAGCGATGATGATCTCGCTCGTCACGCCGTTTGCCGCAGTTTTAATCGGCAACTGGCGGCTCGGCGAAACCTTGCAAAAACAAACCATTCTTGGCGGAGTGTTAATTCTGCTGAGCGTCGGAATGATTTTACTGCGAAGAAGATAATTTTGTTTTAGCCTGTTATAATCGCCAAAATAAACAGTTTTCGATGAATTATTCGGTGGACAACGAAACTCAGGATTTACCGCAAATCAAACAATTTTATTCGACCGCGTTTGCCGAACTTGGCGGCAAACGCGAGATTCCGCCGGTCAGAGTTGAGTTTTATGAGTACGTTGGTCTGAGACAGACGATTCGCATCAGAAACGGCGAGGTGATTGTTCGTCTGGCGGATTTAATGCGCGGCGCGCCGCTGGCAGTTCAGAGAGCTTTGGCGCTCGTTTTAGTTGCTAAACTTCTGCGGCGGCGGGTTCCCAAACAGGCGCGCGAAACCTACGAAAATTTTGTCAGAGAACCGCATATCGCCGAGAAATCAAGAGAAAATCGGCGCGAGCGCGGCCGCAAGATCGTTTCTTCGGCAAAAGGAAACGTTTACGATTTGGACAAAATTTTCGCCCGCCTTAATCAAATTTATTTTCAAAACGGGCTGTCAAAACCAATTATTACCTGGTCGCGAGGCAAAACGTTTCGCATTTTCGGCCATCACGACGCGCTTCACGAAACCGTCGTCATTAGCCGAACTCTGGACGACGCCCGCATCCCGGGCTTTGTCGTCGAATTTGTGCTCTACCACGAGTTGCTTCACATTAAACATCCGACCGAAACCGTCAACGGCCGCAGACGGGTTCACACAACCGTTTTCCGCCGCGATGAACGCCGCTTTCCCCAATTCGAAGAAGCTGAAAGTTGGCTTGAAAAACTGGCGCGACTGAAGAGAAAAGTAAAATCGCCCAAACGTTGAATAAAATTCAGCAGCTGCTGCAATTGACCAAGGGAAAGCAATTTTTACAAGGATAGACAGAATACACAGGATTTAAAACAATTTTACAGCTAATTTGAATTTATCCTGTCTATCCTATCCATCCCTTGTAAATTTCTTTCTCTAAATGCTTAACTCTTAAAAATCATGATGGGAGCGGCTTGGTCTCCGCTCCCGTCTCCGGCGGCAGGATATTACTGGGCGACGAAATTATAAATAATTACGCCGGTTACTTTGACGGGCTGGTTGGAGAGCTGTGTCGGAGTGAATTTGGCTTGATGCGCCGCCGCCTGCGCCGCCGCTCGCAAGAGCGGATGCCCGCTAACCGCGTTGGCCGACACGACGTTGCCGCGTTCATCAATTAAAACCTGAACTTTAACTTCGCCGCCGGCGTGCATCGCCCGCGCTACCGGAGGATAGGCAGGTTTGGGCAAATTTGCCGCGATACCATTAATCACGCCTTTGGACACTGTTACATTTTTGACAACCGGCGCAGGCGTTGGTTTTGGAGCTAACGGCGCTTCGGCATCTAAATCCTTAATTTGTTCGGCCTGTTTGATTTTGATCTGTGTGCCGCCGCCAATAGCTGCACTGCTTCGATCCGGACCGTCATTGTCGCCAGTCGCTCTACGGTCTATGTTTCCGATAGTGAAAGCAATTTTGTCACGAACCGCAGTTGCATTACTTTTTACTGATGAAACCGTGTCCGGCGTCTCGGTTGAATTAGTAATATCTCTCACCGGATTTTTGATTGTATCAATGTTTTGGTGTGGATTTGTCGCGGCGACTCTTGGCAGAGATTTGTCCGGCAAAACCGGAACGGGCGCATTTTCCGGCATTGCGACTGGCGCTACGAGTTGGTTAAAATCCAAGTCGCCTTCGTTTAAGTTAGAAAGGTCGAAGCTGAAAATGCTCCAAACCATCACGGCTGCTAAAAGCGCGCCGTAGATTAAAGTTGTAATTCCGAAATACCTCGCCTGTTTCGCGGTGTCATGCGCATTTGTTAAAATTAATTGATCAAACATTTTGTCCTCTTCCCGGTGCCAGCCGAAGGGTCAAGAGGAAACTGATAACTGGTTAGACACTGAAGACAAAAAATTGTTCCGTGAAAATAAAAATAATTAAGAACTGACCGGATATCCAATTTTTTGACCGAACAAAAGTCATGTTTGCGCTCATCGCAAGCTGCAACGGCGGACGTCGCTTGATTATTGCAAACGGAGCGTCGCCAGCGGTTTTTTGAGCAAAACGTCAAAACTCGAAACCGCGCCGACAATCATTACGAGAAAAACTGTGATAAAAAAACCGAGCAAAGTCAGGTTCAGGTTAAAATGCCAGGCAATATTTAAAACATACTTTGCGACCGCGTAAGAAAGCGCGACCGCCGCCGAAGCGCCGACAATCCCCGCCAAGATTCCCAGCAAACCATATTCGGTCAAAAGAATCGCGACGAGCGTTCCGCGTCTGGCGCCCAGAGTTTTTAAAATCGCGTTTTCGTAAACTCGCTGAAATTTAGTGAGCGCGATTGAGCCAATTAAAATCAACGCCCCGCTCAGGAAAACAAAACCGCCGACAAACGAAACGGCGAGCGTGATGTTGTCGAGCAGTCGTTTGACGGCGGCCACTGCGTCGGCGGTATCAATCGCCGAGACGTTAGGAAAGCGGTCAACCAGAGCGCGCTGCAGTTTGCTCCGCGCGCCCGCGTCGAGCTGAGCGTAAATCGGCGCCAGATATGTCTGCGGCGCGTCGTCGAGCGTGCCGGGACGAAAGACGATCTGAAAAGTCGAACGCGGATTGCGAACGTCGAGACGGCGAAAACTGACGATTCGGGCGGTGCGTTTCTGCCCGTAAATATCGAAAGTCAAGCGGTCGCCGACATTTATTTTAAGTCCGTCTTTCATGCCTTCGTCGAGCGAAACCTGGCCTTCATCCGCAGGCAAAAGAGATTTATCATCCCAGAATTGTCCGTCCACAATTTCTTCTTCGCCAACCAGCGCGGGGCGGTAGGTTAAAACGTATTCGCGCCCGATTTGCCCGCTTTGCCGGTTGATGTCGCGTTGTTCCGAATCAAACGGCTGACCGTTGATCGCCGCAATCCGCCCGCGCACCGCGGGAATATATTCAACTGTTTCGCCCGTTTGTTCCCTGATCAGGTTTTTGACATCTGCGGCCTGAGCGCGGCTGATGTCAATCAGAAAAAGAGAGGGCAAATTCCCCTCGCGGAACAAATCAAATTCGCGCTGCAAATTCGCCTGCAGCAACTGCACCGACATGACGACGAAAACTCCCAGACCGACGGCGAGCAAAACGACGCGGGTTTGATTTCCCGGGCGATGCAGACTGTTGATTGCCTGTCGCAGCGCAAAGACCGGAACGGCGCGAAACCTGCGCAAAACTGCGGTTAGCAAAAACGCTCCGGCATATAAAATCGCCGCCGTTACCGCCAGTCCGAGCAGAAAATAAATGCCGATGCGCCACGAATTCGCTTGCCAGACGGCGAGCAGCAGCAGCCCCGCCACGACAAACGCGCCGACCAGCACATTAAGAAGCGAAAATCTCTTAAACGTTTCATTGGCCGTATCGCGCAAAATCAAGCGCGGTTTGATGTTGCGAATTTGCAGGAGGGGCAGCAGGGAAAAGAGCGCCGAAACCGCGAGCCCGAGCAAAATGCCCTGTAAAATCGCGTTTGGCTGAAGATTGTAGCTCATTTGCGCGGGCAGACTTGTTTCAAATCTGAGCTTGATAAAAAACAAAGCGGTCTGCGCCAGCCCGACTCCAAAGCCGCTGCCGAGCGCGCCTAAGACCAGAATCTGCAAAAGATAGACAAGCGTGATGCGGGTTCCCGTCGCGCCCAAACATTTTAGAACCGCGATGGCGGATTTCTTTTGTTCGACAAAAACGCGCGTCACGTTCCAGACGCCGATGCCGCCGAGCACCAAAATCACCAGACCGGTGAGTGACAAAAAGTTTTCGGCGCGGTCAAAGCTGTCTTTGAGATTGTCCTGGGATTCTTTGTAGGAGCGAGCAACGGCGAGGCTTTTGGCGTTTTTGAGCGCGGCGCGAAACTGCGCTGCGAGAGGTTCAGCGTCTTCCGCCCTGTCGGTGCGGTACAAAATCCGGCGGCGGTTGCGGCTTCCGAAGCTGTCCAGTCCGGCGGCTTCGTAACCGCTCTTGTCAATAAAAACTCGCGGTCCGAGACGAAAACCGTTTGTGCCGCCCGGTTCGGTCGCAAAGCTCTGGCGAATTTCAAAATCCTGTCCGCCAATCTTGATTTTATCGCCGACCGCCAGACTTAATCGTTCGAGAACGAGTTGCGCGACCACCGCCCCTTTGTTTTCAAGCAAGCTGAAATCAAACGGTTTGCCGTCGTTCAATTTAAAATCGCCGACCAGCGGAAACCCGCGTCCGACGCCTTTTAATTCGAGCATCAGCGAGCCCGTTTTGCTGTCGTCCGAAGGGCGCGACATAGTGTTGGTTTGAATCGTTTCGCTGCTGGCTTCGATAATATTGACATTATTAGCTGCAACCTGATTGATAGCGGCAGTTTCGGCTTCGCTAAAAGGCGCAGTCGTATTAATTTCAACATCGGCGGTCAAAATAAAACGCGCTTCCGCTGCGACGGCGCGATTTAAGTTTTGCGTGACCGAACGCAGCGCGACAATCGAACCGACGCCGATTCCGATGCAGATAAAAAAGAAAAACAATCGCCGCCAGGACGAGCGAATCTCGCGTAAAGTTAGATTGAAAATAAAATTCATCTAGGAAAATAGAGACAAATAGTTTGATGCTGAAACGCGAAAATTATTCGACGATGATTTCATCAACAAAAATAAAAGCGTCCTCGCCCACGCCCGGATGCCAGGCCGGAATTTTGCCCAGATTCTTGGCCGTGACGCGGACAAAACGCGCTTTGATTGTGGGGATTTTGATTTGATAATCGCGCGTTTGTTCGGTCATCTCGGTGACGGCGATATCGGTTTTGATTTCGCCCGCCTTCGTAAAATTTACGCCGTCGTTTGAGGTTTCGAATTCAACGCGCGTCGGCATCCAGATCCAGCTCCGAGCGTTTTGCAAAAAACCGCCGCCCAGTTTTTTGATTTCGGTTTCGCGCTGCAAATCAATGACGGCGATGAAATCCTGCGCCTGATAACCCTGCCACGCGCCCGCCGAAAAATTTGTCGTGCCGCGAATTCCGTCAATCAATCCTTCGTCTCCGCCGCCCGTGTATTGGCGGTTATATTTTGACAGGATTTTGACCGTCCAATCGTGCGGCATTTTGTTTAGTTTTGCTTCGACCGTAAAACTTTTTTCGCCGCTTGCGTTTACCGAAACTGCTTTGACGGTTGACGATTCGGTTAAGTTCAAAGGCCTGATATAAACCAGCGATGAGGGCGTCGGTTCGCTGCCGTCGAGAGTGTAGAAAATCTTCGCATTTTTATCGAGCGAAGCGATTTTGACAGTTGTTTCTTTCGAGAAAACGCGCGTCGCGTCAATCGTCGGAACAATTGAAGAATCAGTTCCAGTTTTTGAAACTGAAAAATCCGTAAACCAATCGGTGACGGGCGTATCAGCCATTTCAAATTCCAAAACGCCGCCGTTCATTAACTGCGAATGCGAAAAATATGTTTGTTTTAAGTCTTTGCCGCCCAGTTTAACCGACTTGAGATAAATATTTTTGTCCGAAACGTTCACGGAGCGAATCGTAAAAGTTTTTCCGTTTTCGAGATGAATCCTCGCTTCTTTAAAAAGCGGCGTTCCCAAATCGTAAACTGGATTTGAAGGATTGACCTCGTAAAACCCGAGCGCGCTCAAAACGTACCACGCCGACATTTGCCCGCAGTCTTCGTTGCCGATTAAACCGTCAGGCTGCGGTTTATAGAATTCATCCAAAATGCGGCGAATGATTTTCTGCGTTTTCCAAGGCTCGCCTGCGTAATTGTATAAATAACCGATGTGATGCGAAGGCTCATTACCATGCGCGTATTGTCCGATTAAGCCGGTAATATCAGGCTGTTCGCGCCCGGCAAGTTTGTCAGTCGTCGTAAAGAGGGCGTCCAGTTTTTGAGCGAATTTCTCGCGCCCGCCCTGCAGTTCAATCAGACGCGAAATGTCGTGCGGCGCGAAAAATGAATAAACCCAACTGTTACCTTCGGTAAAGTTAAAAGTCACTTCATTTGGCGCAAACGGCGCAATGAAACCGCCGTTTTGTTTCGGACGCATAAATCCTGTTTCCGCATCGAAAAGATTTTCAAAATATTGTGCGCGTTGAATGAAATGTTGATAGTCGGTTTTTTCACTTTCAATATCTTTCTGATTCCAACTGGTTTCAAAGCCGGTTTTATTTATTTCTACTTCGCGCCGTTTCCACAAAATCTTTGCCATTTGAGCTATGCAATAATTGTCGTAAGCATATTCGAGCGTTTTGGAAACCGATTCCTGCTCGTCTTCCGAAGAAATATAGCCGCGCCGTTTGTAGGCTTCGAGCCCGAAATGATTGAGTTCTGAGGAATGTTTCGCCGCTTCAAACGCTTTTTCGTAATCAAAACCTTTGATGTCCTTTGCCATCGCGTCCGCGATCACGGAAACCGCGTGATAGCCAATCATGCAGTCGGTTTCGTTGGCCGCCAGTTCCCAGACGGGCAGTCTGCCGCCTTGTTCGTACTGCTTGATAAAAGTGTTGATAAAATCACGGGAGCGTTTCTGGTCAATAATTGTGTAGAGCGGATGCGCCGCGCGAAACGTGTCCCAGAGCGAGAAAACCGTGTAATTGGTAAAATCTTTGGCAGTGTGAATTTGTTTGTCGTCGCCCAAATATCGCCCGTCAACATCCTGGAAAACATTGGGCGCGATTTTGGTGTGATACAGCGCGGTGTAAAAATTGGTGAGCTGTTCGTTTGTGCCGCCCGAAACTTCGATACTCGATAATTCTTTTTGCCAGGCGTTTTTCGCGTCTTGGCGCACTTTATCAAAATTCCAATCGGGAATCTCGGTCTGTAAGTTTTTCCGCGCGCCTTCAATATCAACGGCGGAAATTCCGACTTTGACTAAAATTTGTTCACCTTTTCGGACGGTGAAACGAAAAACAGTTTTGATGTTTTTGCCGCTGAATTGCGGCGAAGGAGCAAGTTTGCCTTCATCGTCAAGATAAATCTTTGAACTCTCGAACGGTTTGGAAAATTCGGCGACAAAATAGACAATCTGGTTTTTTGCCCAGGATTCCGAACGGCGATATCCTTCAACTTGATTATTGCCGACGACTTTTATTTCCGAATCCAAAACTTTGTCGCGCCAGGCTAAATCGAGCGTGATTTTGGCGTTGTCGGTGGCTTCGGGAAAAGTGTAGCGCTCGAATCCGGCGCGGGTTGTCGCGGTCATTTCAGCAATAATGTTTTCGTCGTCGAGCTTAACCGAATAATATCCGGCTTCCGCTTTTTCGTTCTGGTGCGAAAAGCGCGAAGCGTAGCCTTTCATCGTCTCGTCGCCTTGTTTGGCCTGCCAAAAATCTTCTTTTGAAATGTACGGCGCAAATAAAATGTCGCAGTAATCGGGGATTCCGATCCCGCTCAAATGCGTCTGCGAAAATCCGTAGATGATGCTGTCAGAATAGTGATAACCGCTGCTGCCGTCCCAATCTGCGCCGCGCGTGTCGGGCGATAATTGAACCGCGCCGTGCGGCATGGTCGCGCCGGGAAAAGTATGCCCGTGTCCGCCCGTCCCGATAAACGGATTGACATAAGCGGTCAAATCCCTCGTTTGCTGCGCCGCGACAACACCGACCGAAATTATCAGCCAGCCGAAAATAGATAATTTGCGAAGAGTTTTCATGAATTTAATTCAAATGCTCGTCAACGATTTTGCCGTCTTTGAGGCGAATCAGCCTTTGCGCGACATTGGCCAGTTCTTCGTCGTGTGTCACCAAAACCAGAGTCGAGCCGTTGGTGCGGTGCAGTTCGGTCATCAAATCGAAAATGTGCCTGCCGTTTTTTGAATCGAGATTGCCGGTCGGTTCATCCGCGAGCAAAATTTTCGGATTGTTGGCAAAGGCGCGGGCAATCGCGATGCGCTGCTGTTCGCCGCCCGATAATTGCGATGGGTAATGATGCGCGCGGTTGGTTAATTCGACTGATTCGAGCAATCCGTTGGCGCGGTTCTTGGCATTCTTCGCTCCGGCGATTTCGAGCGGAATGACCACGTTTTCATAAGCCGTCAGACTGGGAATGAGGTGAAAAGATTGAAAGACAAAACCGATTTTTTCGCTTCGCAGGGTGGCTAATTTGTCTTCGCTCATCGCGGTGATGTCCGCGCCGTCAATCAAAATCTGACCGCTCGAAGGCGCGTCAAGTCCGGCGATTAACCCCAGGAGAGTTGATTTTCCGCTGCCCGACGCGCCGACAATCGAAATAAATTGTCCGTCAGGAATTTCCAGCGAGAGAGCGTGCAGAATTGTCAGTTGTTCATCGCCCGAAGAAACGGTCTTTGCTACGTTTTTGAGTTCAATCATAAAATTGCCTGGAGAAATTTAATCATACCGTAAATCGAGAGCGGCGAGAAAAAACGCTTTTCCCTGCATCAAACTTTGCGACCGATTCGAGAGGAGATTAATTCTCAAAAAATGATTAGCAATTCTTTTTACCACCAAATTTTAATTTTGCTTGTGAGCGGTTTGGCGTTGTTTGCAGCGGGTTGTGGCGCTTCGTCGGTGACCGGAACGGATTCACAAGGGAGCAATAAAAATGCCGCGCCCGCCCAGGTCGTATCAACCAACAAACCGAAAATTCTCGCTTTCGGCGACAGTCTGACAATTGGTTTGGGTTTGACCGAAAAGGAAAGTTATCCTTCGCTGCTGCAGGAAAAATTAAAAGCTGACGGCTACGATTATGAAGTCTTGAACGCCGGAATGTCGGGCGATACGTCGGGCGGCGGTTTGGAGCGAATTGACTGGAGCCTCAACCAGCCGAACATCGAAATAATGGTTCTCGAACTCGGCGCCAACGACATTTTGAAAGGGCTTTCAACCGATCAGATGAAAGCTAATTTGGATCAGATTATCAGAAAAGCCAAAGCCAAAAATGTCAAAGTTTTGTTGTGCGGAATGTACGCTCCGCTAAATTTGGGCGGCGCGCGCGGGCAAGCCATCAATAAGGCTTATCAGGATTTGGCAAACGAAGAAAAAGTCGCCTTTCAACCGTTCTTTCTCGAAAGCGTGGGCGGTGTTGCCAGACTTAACCAAGCCGACGGCATTCACCCAAATCCGGAAGGCACGCGGATTGTCGCCGATAATGTTTACAAATCGCTCAAGCCGTTGCTCAAAAAATAAGTTTGATAATAAGCAAGCTAGCATTGCTGTCGGCTCCCGGCGCGAATGCGCAAACAATCTGGCATTTGGAAATTGATGATTTTTTTAATAACCTCAAATTAACAACCAGATCATAACCGTATAATCTGATAAAGCAGATCTGAATTAATCTTTTTTGAGCCGACGTTTTCGGCAAAAATGTGTCTCTAATCGAGAAAGTAAGAATGTTATGAAGCAAACAATATTTTTAAAGTTGATTTTCGGAGCGGTGATAGTTGTCTCAGCGACAGCAAATATTTTTGGTATCAAGTCAGATAGCAAGAATCCTTTGATAACAGTTGGTTCGGTTGATTTAAAACGCTATGCCGGAAAATGGTACGAGGTCGCGCGGCTGCCGAATAAATTTGAGAAACAGTGCATCGGCAACGTCACGGCCGAGTATGTTTTGCGAGAAAACGGCAAAATTGAAGTTACCAATCGCTGCGATGAGGCCAACGGGAAAAAGACGGTTGCCAAAGGCGAAGCCCGAATTCAGGATAAACAGACCAACGCCAAACTTGAAGTTCGCTTTGCTCCCAGATTTTTATCGTTTATTCCTGCCGTATGGGGCGATTATTGGATTATCGCGCTTGATGCCGAAGATTACCAATACGCGCTCGTTGGCGATCAAAGCCGCAACTATCTTTGGCTCTTAAGCCGCAATTCGCAAATGAGCCAAGCCAAATACGACGAACTGATTAAAATCGCTGCCGACAAAGGATTTGACACTACTAAAATTGTGCGCACGAGAAACGATTAAAATTCGAGACGCCAAATTGTTAATAATTTTCAAATCCAGTGGATTCGGCACTCTGGCTTTGCCGTAGAGACAAATTTGAATGCCGAATGAACAAAATAAATGACAAAAGTATTTTGGCTGGCCGTTCTGTTAAGCTGCGGTTTCTGGTCTGCAAAAGCGCAAAACGCTCCAGCGTCTACACCCGCGGCGACTGCTTCCCCCGCCCCAACTGTTCCTCAAAATTCCAACTGGTACGTCCGCCCGACTACCGAAAAACGTTTCAAGCGTTATCTGAATAACGCCGTCGGACCCTTCGCCCTGCTTGGAGTCGGATTTGCTTCCGCCATTGATCAGGCCGACAAAAAACCGCCTGAATGGAAACGCAACGCCAATGGTTTTGCGCGCCGCTTCGGTTCAAATTTGGGCGAGAGCGTGATTCAGGAAACTGTCACCTACGGCTTGGACGAAACTTTTAAACTCGACTCGCATTTTTACAAAAGCAGGCAAAGAGATTTTGGATCGCGATTTAAAAACGCGCTTTTAACCTCTTTCACCGGACGCACTTCAAGCGGCAAACGTGTTTTTGACCCGTCGCGCATCATCGGCAGCTACACCGGCAGTCTGATTGCCACCAACGTTTGGTATCCAAAAAGATTTAATAGCCAGGACGGTTTCCGGCGCGGCTCGCAGGCGTTCGCTTTTAGCGTCGGTTTTAACTTTGTCAACGAATTTCTCTTTCACCGAAAATGAGGATGCCGGTGCCGCCGGTTAATTTTATTGCCGCGCATTTAAAGGTTTGATCAACGGCTGGAGTAGAAAAAATAATTTCTAACACTTACAATCAAATCTTAAAACGAACAAGGGGTTAGCGAAATGGATTTAACGGGAAAAACCGCAATGATTGTGGGCGCGGGGCGCGGGATTGGGCGCGCTGTCGCCGAGCTTTTTGCTAAAGACGGGGCAAATTTGGTTTTAGCTTCGCGCGACGAAGCCGAATTGCTCGAACTCGAATATAAACTTGCTTCGCATTACAACTCAAAAGTTTTGGCTCTCGCCACCGACGCGACGATTCCAGCCGATTTGCAGCATCTGGTTGATGAAACGGTAAATCGTTTCGGGCAGATTGATTTTCTGGTTTATGCGGCGGGCAAAGGAATTTTAAAACCTTTTGGCGAACTGACTGTCGAAGATTTTGACGAACTGATTAACGTCAACACGCGCGGCGCGTTTGCTGCTTTTAAAGCAGTTTTGCCCGTGATGGAACGTCAAAAATCGGGGCGCGTCGTGGTTCTTCCGGGCATTTTGGGACGCGCGCCGATGGCCAACGCCGTCGCTTACTCAGCCGCAAAATACGCTCTGACCGGGATGGTCAAATGTCTCGCGCTCGAATATAAACGCGCGGGCGTTAAATTTAGCCTGATGCATTTTGGCGGAGTTGATTCGGCGTTTTGGGACAACATTACCATGCGCGTCCAGCGCGATAAAATGCTGTCAATCGAAGCGGCCGCCAACGCTGTTTATTTTGCGGCGACGCAGCCAGGCGACGGGGTTTTGGGCGAATTGATTTTGCAGCCGGAATCGCATCAGCTGTGAGCGGAAAGTAAAGATTTGCGACGGTCGCATTCGATTAAGAAGGTTTTGGCCAAATCTTCGTCCGTCATTCGTTTTCGCCTTTCAGCCTTTTGATTTCAGCTTCGAGTTTTTCAATGTGTTCGTAAAGCGGGGCATTCATTTGCCGAAGCTGCTCAAGCGTAAATTTCGGCGTAATATGCTGCGGGCAATTCCAGTCGAACGCTTCGACGTGCAGAATCATCGCGCGTTCAATACGCGCTTTGTAATCGGGAACGGCCAGTTTTTCAATCATTTCGGTGGCGTCTTTGGCGTCTTTGACTTCGACCCGCGCCAGGATTTTCAGGCGCTGCTGATTGGCATAATCCATTAAAAACAAAGCCGCCCTATCGTTAACCGCCAGATTGCCGATGCTGATGTATTGCAAATTCCCTCGGAAATCAGCGTAGCCCAGTGTTTTCGCATCCAAAACTTTCAAAAAACCCGGCTTGCCGCCGCGAAACTGAAGATACGGCTGTCCGTTTTCGCCGACTGTGGCCAGATAAAAACCGTCCGTTCGGCTGATAAAATCTTCTTCGGCATCAGTTAAACCGTAGAAATCAGGCTCGCCGCTTTCAAATCTTGCGTAATTTTTGCGCGTTCCGTAGTGTTCCTGCGCTCGCTTGACGCTTTCCGTAAAAGTCAGATCAAAAAATTTGTGCGACATCTCATTTCCCATAATTCCTGGCGTTCTCACTGCGTCAATCAAACCAAAATCTAACGCGGAGAGAACGCCAAGTTTAATTTGTCTTTCATCAGAATTTTGAAAGACTTTTGAATTTATTAAAGCTGCCCCATGCCGCCGTCAACATCAATTTCCACGCCGGTGATGTATGACGCATCATCAGAAGCCAGAAATGCGACGGTTTTCGCCACCTCTTCAACCGTTCCCAGTCGTTTCATCGGAACTTGCGAGGCGAGACCCTGTTTGGTTTCTTCCCGCGCTTCGTCGGGAATTCCCATTCGGCCAAAAATAGGAGTTTCAATCGGGCCCGGGCTGACCGCGTTGACTCGAATTTTTCGGCCCACTAACTCGGCGGCGAAAATTTTTGTCAGCGCGTGAATGGCGGCTTTGCTCGCCCCGTAAATGCTGGCGCCCGCAAAACCTTTTTTGGCCGCGACCGTGGTGGTAAAAATTATGGACGCGTTGTCATTCAGGTGCGGCAGAGCGTTTTTGACCGTAAAAAAAGAACCTTTGAAGTTGATGTTGACGATTTCGTCAAACAAAGCTTCGTCGCTTTGTTCAAGCGGCGCAAATTTGGCGATTCCGGCATTAACGAAAAGAATGTCCACTTTCCCGAATTTTGAGTTAGTTTCGTTATATAAATTTTCTAGGTCTTTTAAATTCGTCACATCGGTTTTGACGCCAAGGGCGTTTTCACCAATCGAACGCACCGCCTCGTCCAAAGTTTTTTGGTCGCGACCGGCAATCACGACTTTCGCGCCGCCCGCCGCCAATTCTTTGGCGGTCGCCAAACCAATTCCGCTGTTGCCGCCCGTAATAACTGCTACCTTCCCATTAAAGCTGCTCATATTATTTTCCTTATTTGTTATGAATGTTGTGTTGACCGAGAAAACGAAGGGCTCTCTGGATTTGTCTCCCCATATCTTAACCCAAGAGCCTTCAAACGTTATTAGCGCGTTTATTTTTTGCTCCTGACAGATATCGTCTTTAACAAAATTGTTAACGCCTAACCAATTATTAAATGTATTAAGAGTTAGAAGCTATTCCGAAAATTTTTTACTTTTTGAGATTCCTCTGTAAGAAACTTCTAATTTTCGCGGCGATTTCGTCCGTGTATTCCTCAAGCGCGAAATGACCGCCGTCAAAATAATTGACTTCGATGTTTTTCAGGTCTTTTTTGAAACCGTTTTCAACTCCGTCAATGGTAAAAAAGGGATCATTTTTTCCCCACACAACGAGCACCGGCGGCTGATATTTGCGAAAGTAATCGTGCCACGCGTCGTATTGTCGAATGTTTGTGACGTAATTTTTGAAAAGCGCGAGTTGAATCGCTTCGCTGCCTTCGCGGTCGAGCAGGCTTTGATCAATCGTCCAAGTGTCGGGCGAAATCAACTGCGGATTGTGTGCGCCGTGCGTGTATTGAAACTTAGTGGTTTCAATTTTGAGAAAGCCTTTCAACGCTTCGCCGATTTTCGGATCTCCCGTTTCACCATAAGTTTTGAGCGGCGCGGCGGTTTCGGACAGCCCGTTTTCGTAGGCGTTTCCGTTCTGAACGATAATCGTCTGAATCCTTTCAGGATGCTTGACCGCCAGCCGAAAACCAATGGGCGAACCGTAATCCTGTACGTAAATGCTGTACTTGTTTAAATTAAGTTGCTGCGTGAATTTATCAACGATGTTCGTCAAATTTTCAAACGTGTATTCGAATTCATTGACTTTCGGCATTGAGCTTTGCCCAAAACCAGGGTAATCCGGCGCGACTACGTGATATTTGTCTGCAAGCTGCGGAATCAAATTCCGAAACATAAACGACGAGGTTGGAAATCCGTGCAAAAGAAGAATCGTCGGATTCGACTTGTCACCCGCCTCGCGGTAAAAGATGTCGAGATTGTCAACTCTGATTGAGTTGTAAGTTACTGCCGTTCCGACCGGTTTAGTCGGTTTCGCGTTTACCGTTCCAACTGCCCAAAAAGTGATGAGCGCCGCCACCAAATAAACTTTCCATAAAATATTGATTAATTTTTTCATTTCCGCTAATTCCTCATGGTTGTGTTGTTTTCTAACTCTTAAAAAGGATGTTTTGAAGGTTATAATAAGTTTTCTAACTTGTCAAGGAGAAAATTGAAAGTTAGAATCAAAGTATGAAAAGGATTGAAACAGTCTTTAAAATTGACTCGAACAAATTTCACATTGTCGGCAATAATTTGAGCGTGGATTTTGTCAATACTCTAATCGCGTCAGACGGCAAGCCGCTTGATTTACTGGCGAATTTAACGGATTTGGCGGGTTGGGCGGTGGCCGCGCGGCTGCTCGAATCGGCTCAGGCTGAAAAGTTTTTAGCGAATTGGAGCGGGGAACCGAAAGCCGAAACAGAATTTGATTCGGCAATCGAATTTCGGGAGATTTTGCGCGAAATGATTGCGGCGCTTAAAAACGGTAGCACTGTTAAGCCGAAGACCGTCAAAGCGCTCAACGAGATCCTCAAGAGCAAAAACGGGACGGTTGAAATCTGGCAGACCGCCGAAGGTTTTGAAAAGCGTTTTCACGCGGCTTTTGATAATCCGCGCGAACTGCTGGCGCCGGTCGCGGAAAGCGCCGCCGATCTGTTGTGTTACGCGCGCCCCGAGTTGATTAAAAAGTGCGAAGCCGCGGATTGTGTTTTATACTTTTACGATGCGACGAAAAATCATTCGCGGCGCTGGTGCAGCATGGCGGCTTGCGGTAATCGGGCGAAAGCGGCTGCTTTCTATCGTCGTCAAAAGTTAAAAGCAAACAAAATTAGCGAATAAAGAAAAATTTTGAAGGTTATGGAAAACCGGAGCGAGTTACTGTTGATTATCGGCGCGGGGCCGTGCGGCTTGGCTCATGCAAACGCGCTCAAACAAGCCGGAATCGGGTTTGAAACGGTTGAAGCCGACCGGGAAGTCGGCGGCAACTGGCTGCACGGAACATATCGCACCGCGCATATTATTTCTTCGCGCAAAACGACCGAATATCCCGATTTTCCGATGCCCGCCAGTTATCCGGATTTTCCCAGCCGGCAGCAGATGTGCGACTACTTTAAATCCTACGCCGAGCATTTTAATCTTTATCCAAATATTCAATTCAACACTAAAGTGACGGCAGTGCGCCCCCGCGCCGACGAACTTTGGAACGTCGAACTGGCAACGGGCGAGCAGCGCGTTTACAAAGGCGTTTTGGTTTGCAGCGGGCATCACTGGCACAAACGATTTCCTGATTATCCGGGCAAATTTACGGGTGAATATCTGCATTCAAAGGACTACAAATCACCCGCTCAACTAATCGAAAAACGAGTGCTGGTAATTGGCGGCGGAAATTCGGCTTGCGATATTGTTTCGGAAGCGGCACGGGTGGCGGAAAAAGCTGATTTGAGTCTCAGGCGCGGCTACTGGTTTTTGCCGAAAACAATGCTCGGCAAGCCGGTTGCAGAATCTCCGACCATGCTTTTGCCCGTTCCGCTTCAGCGATTGATTTTAAAAACTTTACTGAGAATTGTCATCGGCAGATATGAAGATTACGGTTTGCCCAAACCAGACCACAAAGTTTTTGAAAAGCATCCGACGATCAGCACCGAAATTTTGCATTATCTCAAACACGGACGCGTCAAACCGCGTCCGGACGTTGCTCGTTACGACAGCCAAACCGTTTACTTTGTTGACGGAACGAGCGATGAATACGACACCATCATTTGCGCGACGGGGTTTTATGTTAGTTTTCCTTTTCTTCCTGAAGGGATGATTACGATCAAGGACGGCAATTTGGCGATGCTCTACGGCGGATGCGTTTCGCCTGATTACAAACATTTGTACATCATCGGCACACAACAAGCCCGTTACGGCATCGGGCCGCTTTTTACGCCATTGGCGCAGCTATTGGCACAGATAATCAAACTGCAAGACGAAATGGAGCTGCCGATTGGATTGGTGATGAAAGAATCCGGCGCGAAACTGCCAACGTCACATTTAGTCAATCCGATCAAAGCCTTGCGGCAAATGCGAATCGCCCGATATTTGCTGCCGCGTTTGCTCAAAAAAGAACGCAAATTACGGAACAAATTAAAATCTCAAATCAAACCGAAAACAGAATTGAATTTACAGTCCAATCCGGACCTTCAAGTTTATTAGTGAGTAGTAAATGGTGAATAGTAAATAGAAAACAATTTGCCTGTTGACTTAACTATTTACTATTCACCATTTACAATTCACCCCTAAAAATGAGTTTAACCAATGAGTCGGTTGTCGTTATTACCGGAGCGGCGTCAGGAATTGGGCGTGCGTTAGCCGTGCGTCTGGCGCGCGAGCCGATTACCGCGATGGCAATTTCGGATGTTAACGAGGCCGGTTTGAGCGAAACTGCGCAGATTATTAGATTGCCAAACTTGCGCGTTTCAACGCACAAAGTTGATGTGTCGAATCTTGAACAGATGCAGAATTTCCGCGATGACGTTGTGCAAACTCACGGCAGAGTAACGCATTTAATCAACAATGCCGGAGTCGCTCTGTTCGGTACAATCGAAGAAGTCGCGCTCGAAGATATCGAATGGTTGATGAACATTAACTTTTGGGGAACGGTTTACGGCGTCAAGCTGTTTCTGCCGATTTTGCTCGCTCAGCCGGTCGCGCATGTCATTAATTTGTCGAGCGTTTTCGGCATAATCGCGCCGCCCGGCAACGCCGCCTACAGCGCTAGCAAATTTGCCGTTCGCGGTTTCACCGAAGCTTTGCGTCATGAATTAAAAAATACGAGCGTCGCGGTTTCCTGCGTTCATCCGGGCGGAATCGCCACTAATATTGCCCGCAACGGAAAAGTTGGAGAAAATTCTTCCGACAAAGAAAAGGAAATCAGTATTAAATATCACGCAAAAGTTTCTAAAACAACCGCCGATCAGGCCGCCGAGATTATTTTGAGAGGCGTTAAAAAGCGTTCCAAAAGAATTTTAGTTGGGATGGACGCGCATTTGATTGACGTCGTGCAGCGGCTGACGCCCGAAAATTATCTATCGGCGCTTGATTTATTGTCCGGCGGGCAAATGTCGGAAATGACCGGGAAGATGAACAGATAAAGAAAATTGGGAAATTCAGTTTTTGAGCACCGGCGATTCTTCTCTTTTAACGCTGCTAAACTCATTCCGCGCGTCTGTGCTAATCTGTAATTTCAAAGATTTTTATGTTAGAAAAAGTTCATTCGTCCGGTTCGCCCGAAGCAAATTACGGCATCGAGGAGGAAGCCGAAAGACAAATCGAAAAGCCCGCCGGAAAGCGTGGCTTTTTTAGTTCGTTTGCCATTGACATGACTCCGCTCCAGGTTTCACATGATTATCGCCTATTGTTTTTCGGACAAATAATTTCAACCTTCGGTTCAATGATGAGTTTTGTGGCGGTTCCGGTGCAGATGTACCAGCTGACTGAATCCTCTTTCATGGTCGGGCTTTTGGGCGTGGCGGAATTTGTCCCGATTGTCACGCTCGCTTTTGTCGGCGGGGCGCTGGCCGATGCGGTTGACAAGCGGAAAATGCTGCGTTTGACCGAAATCGGCCAGACTCTTGTCACGCTCGGCCTGTTGATAAATTCAATTTTGCCGCATCCGCAAATCTGGCTTTTGTTTGTTTTTGCAGCCTTTCACGCCGGACTTTCCGCCTTGCAGCGACCTTCTTTTGAATCGCTTTTGCAAAAAATTGTGACGCCGGAATTGTTTTCGGCAGTTTCGGCGTTAAATTCGCTTCGGTGGAATCTCAGCGCGATTATCGGGCCGGCGCTCGGCGGTTTGTTAATTGGTCTCTACGGCGCAACCTCGACTTATCTGATTGATTTATTAACGTTTGCCGCCAGCCTCACGGCAGTCTGGCTGATTGGCGCCGTTCCCGCGCCCGAAAACGCCGACCGTCCGAGCCTGCGTTCGGTCATTGAAGGCATTAAATACGCCCGCAGTCGCCCGGAACTGCTTGGTACTTATTTGATTGACATCAATGCGATGTTTTTCGGAATGCCGACGGCGCTCTTTCCGGCAATCGCCGCCAAACTTGGCGCCAGTGCGTCAATCGGGCTGTTTTATTCGGCAGTTCCGTTCGGAGCGGTGCTGGTTTCTCTGACGAGTGGTTGGACGCGCCGGATTAATCGTCAAGGTGTGATGGTGGCGATTGCCGCCGGACTTTGGGGAATCGCTATTGTTGGATTTGGGCTGACCGATAATTTGTGGCTGGCTTTGATGTTTTTGGCATTAGCCGGAGCGTTCGATATGATTAGCGGCATTTTTCGGCAGACAATCTGGAGTCAAACTATTCCAAATCATTTGCGCGGACGACTTGCCGGAATGGAAATGATTAGTTACACGTCAGGGCCTCTTTTGGGAAACACCGAATCCGGTCTGGTCGCAAGTCTTTTCGGTTTGCGAACATCGGTTGTCTCAGGCGGCATTTTATGCGTTTTGGGAACCGTTTTTTTGTCTGCTCTGCTTCCGCAGTTCTTAAACTACGACGGGCGCGAAGGTTTGCGGCGCAAAGAAGAGGAAGAAGCCACCCGCGCCGCCGGTGCTTTATGAATTTAAGCGAGAGAACCGAAAAACACCTGTCAGTAATCAAGGAACGCGGTTTGTGGCGCACGCTAAAACCGCCGTCACCGCTAAGCGTTGATTTGTCATCAAATGATTATCTCGGTTTGGCCAATGAAGAAAGATTAAAAGCGGCTATGATTGCCGAAATCGAGCGAACCGGCTGCGGCTCAACCGGTTCGAGACTCTTGCGGGGCGAGCGCGAAATTTTCGCCCGGGCTGAAAATTGTTTTGCTGAATTTAAGAAAACCGAACGCGCACTGTTTTTCGGCTCCGGTTACGCCGCTAATATTGGAATTCTGACAACTTTTCTCGAAGCGGGCGACGTTATTTTTAGCGACGAACTCAATCACGCGAGCCTCATTGACGGAATTCGCCTGGCAAAAGCTGAACGCGTGATTTTTCCGCATAACGATGCTGCCGCGCTGGAAAAACTTTTAAAAAAAACTCCGTGCGAAGGTCAGCGATTTTTAGTCGTCGAATCGCTTTTTTCGATGGACGGCGACATCGCGCCGCTCAACGAATACAGCCGGATTTGCCGCGAATATAACGTTGCTTTAATTGTTGACGAAGCTCACGCGGTCGGGGTTTATGGCGAGCGCGGAAGCGGTTTGATCGAAGAATACGGCATTGCTCAAGACGTTTTTCTCTCGATCAACACTGCCGGCAAAGCGTTGGGCGTTTCGGGCGCGTTTGTCGCCGGGTCTGCCGCCGCGATTGAATTGCTGATTCAGCGCGCCCGCTCCTTCATTTTTTCGACGGCCCCGGCTCCCGCCGTCTGTGCCGCTTTAATCGAAGCGATTAAAATTGCCGAACAGGAACCACATCGCCGCTTTGAGTTGTTGCGTCTTTCCAAATTTTTGCGCGAGCTTTTGAGTGAAAACGGAATTCCGGTTTCATCGGAAAACTCGCAAATCATTCCGGTAATAATCGGCACAAGCGAAAAAGCCGTCGCCATCGCCGAACAGTTACAGGCAGATGGTTTTGATGTTCGAGCGATTCGCCCGCCGACCGTACCGGAAAATAGTGCGCGCCTGAGAATTTCGCTTAATTCAAATCTTGACGCGGAGATTATCTGCAAGTTTGTCAAAAAGTTAAAATTAGTTTTGTAAGCCAAGATTGAAATTTTTCTTGTAACTTCGGCACAGGTTTTGTTGTCTCTATTAAACAGGAGGCAAAAAATCAAAAATGTCTGGAAAGGGAACAGAAATGCTAAAGAGAGTTACACAGGCTGTCTTGATGACGGTCGCCTTCGGTTTTTTAATGTTTAGCGCAAATTCGGCGATGGCGCAAGGCAGAGGTCACTACGGTCAGGAAAGAAGAGAAAATCGGCGCGAATATCGTCAGGATGTTCGCAGAGCACGGCGCGAGTATCGCCAAGAAAGCCGCGAATCCCAGCGTGATCGGTACCGGGATAATAATCGTTATTATCGCACCGCACCGCGCGGACGGGCTTACGGTTACTACCACAATCGCCCGAATCAGAACAACAGCAACCGTTACTTCTACCGCAACGGTCGCTTATATCGTCGGTGGTAACAAACATTTGTTCAATTTACAGATTGAGCAACTAATAACAGAAGCGAGCAGTTAACTCCAACTGCTCGCTTTTTTGCTGTCTTGTTCGATGATTTTTGAAATATAATGACTTTGCGGTTATTATCAAACTTTTTCAGGCAGTTAAATTTATTAATACTTAAGAAAAACGTCTTCTATGAAACAGATGAATTTTACGATGCAATTCGGCGCGGCAAAATAATTTGGCAGCTTTAACTGAGTTTTGACAAAAAAGAGTCGGCTCAAGCGGTCGGCTTTTTCGCTTTCTATAATTAAAAACGATTTAAAATTTTTGCATGAAAACATTTTACGTAACAACTCCGATTTATTACGCCAACAGCCTTCCGCACTTGGGGCATTTGTACACGACGATTGTCGCCGACACGATTAACCGTTACAAACGCCAGCGCGGTTTTGATACTTATTTTCTGACCGGAACAGACGAACATGGGTTAAATATTCAACGCGCGGCGGAAAAAAATAATCGAACGCCAAAACAGCAAGCCGATTATGTTTCAGGCGAACTGAAAAAAATGCTGGCTGATTTTGGAATTGGTGAGACTAACGACGGTTACGACATTTTTATGCGAACGACCGAACCGTTTCATTACGAAGGCGTCCAAAATCTCTGGCGAAAAATCGCGGCGGGCAAAACGCCGAAAGGCAACGCACCAATTTACAAAGGTTTTTACACTGGCTGGTTTTGCGCCGCTTGCGCCGAATTTAAAACCGAAAACGAGTATCAGAAATCTAATACTGAAAATGAGCCGCCGACATGTTTAATTCATTTGACGCCGCTCGACAAAGTTGAAGAAGAAAGTTATTTTTTCCGACTTTCAGATTACGGCGAAACCTTACAAGCGATTATTGAAGAAAATCCTCAAAGAATCCGTCCCGAAGCGCGCCGAAATGAAGTCGTCGCGTTTATCAAACAGGGCTTGCAGGATTTATCAATTTCGCGTCTCAAGCAAAGCGTGTGGTGGGGAATTTCAGTTCCTGATGACCCAGAGCATACTATTTATTTATGGGTTGACGCGCTCTCAAACTACATAACGGCGATTGGTTACGGAAACGATGAGCGGGCAGCGGTTGGTTTTGAAAAATACTGGCAAAACGTGATGCATCTTGTCGGCAAAGATATTTTGCGCTTTCACACCGTTTATTGGTGGTCGTTTTTGCTCGCGGCGGAAATCAAATTACCTGATCTAGTCTTTGCGCATGGGCTCTGGCTCGACGCCGAGGGACGCAAAATGGGTAAATCTATTGGCAATGTGATTGAGCCAAGCATTTTGCACCGGCATTTTTCTAACGATATGGTGCGATATTTTGTCTTGCGCGAAATGGCTTTCGGACAGGACGGAAAATTCGGCTACGAAAATCTGATTGACCGCGCCAACTCAGATTTGGCAAGCGGTCTGGGGAATTTATTGTCGCGAACATTGACAATGATTCGTAATTATTGCGACGGTCTCGTTCCGAACGGCGATATTTCCGACGCTCATTTTCTCAATGCCAAACGCGCTGGAGTCAATCCAGACGCCGGAGAGCTGTCTTCGGTTTTGGAACTCGCCAGAAACACGATTTTGCAGCAGTACGACGATTTTGAGTTTCACCGCGCGCTTGAAACCGCCTGGACGGTGGTCGCCCGCGTTGATAAATTTATTTCCGAATCAAAACCCTGGGATTTAGCCAAAGACCCGCTCAAGCGCGAAACTTTAACCGCCGTGCTTTACCGCGCCACCGAAAGCCTGCGCTGGCTCTGCGTTTTGCTGTATCCGGTGATGCCCGATGCGACCAGAAAAATTTACAGCCAGATCGGGATGGGCGAAAATTTAAGCGAAATAAATCCTGAAAATTTAATTTGGGGCGAACTCCCGCCGGAAACAAAAATCGGAGAAATTGCGCCCTTATTTCCAAGACTTGATAAAAAGAAAATTATGGCAGAAATTGAAAACAGTCAACAGTCAACAGTTAACAGTCAGCAGCCTGCTGAAAATACATCTGAAGTAAAAAATCAGGAATCAGCGACAAACGAAGATGAACAGTTCATTACGATTGATGATTTTCTAAAAGTCGAACTGCGTGTCGGCGAAATCAAAGTTGCTGAGCGAATCCCGAAAGCGGACAAACTGCTCCGGTTTGAAATTGATCTGGGCGAAGAAAAACCGCGTCAAATCCTCGCCGGTTTAGCGGAATATTACGAGCCGGAAAAACTGATCGGAAGAAAAGTCGTCGTCGTCGCCAACCTAAAACCGAGAATGATGCGCGGACTTGAATCACAGGGCATGATCTGCGCGGCGTCACTCGAAAATAGCAATGACACGCCGGCACTCGCTTCGTTTTTGGAAAATGTAAAAATTGGCGCAAGGTTGAAATAGGAAAAAATGAAACCAACCATTATCAATTGTGTAACGGTTCTTCTGCTTTTATCATCCGTCACAGTTGTTTTTACACAAAAGAAATCGGTCAAAGCCGTTAGGCCGAAAGAGAAAGTCATAGATATATATGAAGCTCCATCTCCGCCGCCTCCACCGCGAGTCGCAGTGATTGATGCGCGCCTAAAAGAATTTGTCTCAGAAGATGGCGGCTTCAAAATTAAACTTCCGGGAACACCAAGAAAAAGCGTTTCAGCAGTTGATACAGCAGTAGGTCAAATAACCCTCAATCAATACTCTGCTATTGGTAATGCAGCCTCCTATCTGGTTAGTTACACGGATTATCCTGCGCCGGTTACCGATCAGCTTGAATTAAAAATTCGTTACGATAACGGTCGTGACAACATCATCAAGAGTGCTGCCGGTTCTGCTCTCGTTGACGAGAAGGATGTTTATTTTGGAGATCACTTCGGACGGGAATTAGTAGTAGAAAAAGTTGATGTAACTTCAACATACCGAATATTTTTGATTCAACAGAGATTATTTCAAATGGTAGTAATTACGCCGCGTCTGAGCAAAGCACCTGAATCAATCCAGAACAGTTACAAAGAAACTATTGAAAATTTCTTTAATTCATTCGTTATTGTTAAAATTCCGCCGCCTCCGCCGCCTGCGCCACCGCTTCCTGAAAATTTTGGTTTGAATTTACAGGGGTCAGATTTTAGCTCCAAATACTTGGATTTATCCCTGACATTGCCACAAAACTGGAACAAATTAACTTCAGAGGAATTAGAATTTTGGGGTAAAACGGGAAGCGCTCTAACAGCAAAGAAGGGACAAGGCTTGAAAGACCAATTTGATTTATCGGTAAAAAATTCTAAAGATCTACTAACATTAACAAAGTTGCCATTTGGAGCTGAAGGGAATGCTTCTCTCAAAATCGTGGTTGAACGTGTTAATTTCATTGGCTTCGTTCCACGAAAACTCCTTCAATATTCGACTGAGACTTTATATGTTGGCAAATTTGGGCTGCAAACTATTAAGCCGGTTGAGAATGTGCGGATAGATGGTGTTGATTTTGCACATGTAGGTTTGATTAACCCATTGAATGGAACTAAATTACAGCTTTACCTAGCCAACCGAAAAAACATTGCGCTTGAATTAGCATTTTCATACGTCAACGATGAAGATTTAGCTACGTTTGAAAAGTTATTACAGTCTTTAAAATTAAAATAAATTAATGATTTTAATTGATTCGCATTGTCATATTGACGGCAAAGAGTTTGACGACGACCGTGATGAGGTGATCAAACGCGCCCGCGATGCAGGAGTCGGTTTAATGCTTAACATTGGAACGGGCGAACCGCTGTCGGGTGCGTTTGAACGCGCCGTTGCGCTGGCAGAAAGTTACGAAAATATTTTTAGCGCGATTGGAGTTCACCCGCACGACGCCAAAACTTTTGATATTGCAGCCGAAAAACAATTGATTAATTTGGCGCGAAACTCAAAAAAAGTAATTGCGTGGGGCGAAATAGGGCTTGATTTTTATTACGATCACAGCCCGCGCGACGTTCAAGCTCAGGTTTTCCGGCAGCAAATTCGCATTGCCCGTGAGCTTGATTTGCCGATTATTATTCACAGCCGCGCGGCGGACGACGAAACGCTTCAGATTTTAACCGAAGAATGTTCCGCTCCAGATTTTCGCGGCGGAATCATGCACTGTTTTGGCGGCACGCCCGCGATGGCGACGAGTTTGATGAAAACAGGCTTTCTGATTTCGTTTGCCGGAAACGTCACTTTTAAAAAGGCGGAAAATCTGCGCGACTCGGCCCGCGTCGTCCCGCTCGACAAATTGCTGGTCGAAACCGACTGCCCGTATTTAACGCCGCTGCCGTTTCGCGGACAGCGAAATGAACCGGCCCGCGTGGTTGAAACCGCCCGGTTTTTAGCCGATTTTTACAACGTTGAAAGTGAAGCACTGGCGAGCGCAACGACGCAAAATTTCTTAAACTTTTTTAAAATCTCACTAAACGCAAATTGATAAAACAGTTTTTCCAAGGACGGGCAATTTACCATTGCGCCTTAACCATTTACAATTAGATTTATGGCAAAAGAAAACTCATTTGATATTGCTTCCGAAGTTGATTATGCGGAAGTAACGAACGCGATTAACCAAACTGTCAAAGAAGTCGGGCAGCGATTCGATTTTAAGGGCAGCAAAGCGACCGTTGAACTCGAAGACAAAAACCTTGTTTTAACTGCTGAAGACGATACTCGTCTGCGAAATATGAACGACATTTTGCAAACTAAGCTAATCAAACGAAACGTGCCTTTGAAAGCGCTCAGCTATGAAAAAGTAGAACCTGCGGCGGGCGGAACGGTGCGGCAGCTGGTGAAAATTCAGCAGGGAATCCCGACCGATAAAGCCAAAGAAGTCGTTAAATTCATCAAAGACGAAAAGTTCAAAGTCCAAGCCTCAATTCAGGGCGAGACCGTCCGAATTTCGGGCAAAGACCGCGACACGCTTCAGGAAGTCATCGCCGGTTTGAAAAAGAAGGATTTTGGAATTGATATGCAGTTTAATAATTTTCGCTCGAATTGACGTTTTGCCTGTCTAGCTATCTTTGGTTTTTGATTAAATGCAGACTTTTACTTCGATATCTCAGCAGCTTGACCCGCGCCTTGCCGCGCGGCGGGTGTTTTCATTAATCTCCGCCGAGCTTGCCGCCGTTGAGAAAGAATTTGAAAAACAGGCTCGCTCAAACGTTCAGGTAATCGCTTTTTTGGGAGATTACCTGCGGGCTTCGGGCGGCAAGCGCGTGCGTCCGGCGCTCAATATTTTGGCAAATTATGCGGTCGGCGGCGATGGCGGACGCGCTAATGCAATCAGGATCGCGACCGTGATGGAGTTTCTGCATACGGC
Source organism: Pyrinomonadales bacterium (assembly GCA_038212235.1). GTDB lineage: Bacteria > Acidobacteriota > Blastocatellia > Pyrinomonadales > Pyrinomonadaceae > JBBQUS01. The sequence continues at coordinate 24,028 of JBBQUS010000009.1, read as the reverse complement.
GACGCTGGTTCATGACGACATTATTGATAACGCCGAAACGCGCCGCAACCGGCCTTCGGTCAACGCCCGTTTTGGCAATCAAACCGCCGTTTTAATGGGCGACTGGCTGTACATGAGCGCGTTTGAAACCAGTTTGCAGGAACGCTCGTTGCCGATTCTTGATATTTTAACCACATTGACGCGCAAAATGACCGAGGGCGAGCTGATTCAACTGACTTTACTGGGGCGCACGGACATTAGCGAAGACGATTATTTTGACGTTTTGCGGCGGAAAACCGCATTTTTATTTAGCGCGTGCTGCGAAATTGGTGCTATATTGGGAAGCGGCACGTCGGAGCAGCAGGCTGCCCTGCGTGATTACGGAATGAATCTCGGAACGGCGTTTCAGCTGGCCGACGATTTGCTTGATTTTACTGCTGAAGAAGACGTTTTAGGAAAGGCTGCCGGAGCGGATTTGCTCGAAGGCAAATTGACTCTGCCGCTGATTTTGCTCCTCAAAAAAGATGCCGGGTGGCGCGCCGATTTAGAGAAAATCATGCACGACGGAAATTATCGCCGAGTCAGCCGCCAGAGTTTATTGAGCGCTTTGGACGAACACGGCGCGCTGGCCGAAACACGCGGACGAGCAAATTTTTATGCGGCGGAAGCCGAGCGCAACCTGCAAATTTTACAGTCTTCAAAATACACGGACGCGCTGAAGGAAATTGCGGCATTTATTGTTAATCGTGAATCTTGAATAGTAAGATTGTAAATAGTGAATAGTTAATGGGAAAAATCAGTAAGATTAATCTAGTCACGATGTACTATTTACTATTGACTACTAACCACTTATGGTAAACGAAAATTTAATTTCGACGCTCGAGCAGAGTTTGCGGCAGATCAGGCAATCTCGCACTCAAAAAGTGAGTCGTCTGCGAGAAATCGAAGGTGAAGCCGAAAACTTAAGACAGGAAGTGGCGGCTCTCGACAGCAGTTCCGAGCAAATCGAAAAAACCATTCATAGTCTCTTGTTTTCAGTGCGCTCCAATAAAAACGCGCAGAAACCAGCGCCGCGCTCGCATGAGCGAGATTTGGAAATGGAAATGATGGATTATGATGACGAAGCATTTGATCTGGACGAGGTTCTAACGCGTTATCCGGCGCCGCAAAAGAAAAACCAACCCAATTATGCTTCGCGTTCCGTCGTTCCAATGCATCGCAACAGCGGCAAAAACGATATTCCATCGGCAAATCCCGAAGTCGAAGTAAGAAGTTATCGTTTCCGCGACCGGACGATTACGCAGGCCTGTTCGGTCTTGATGCGCGAGTCCGGCAGATCGCTCCACGTCAATGAAATTTATAATCGTCTGCTCGAAGGCGGCATGAGTTTTACGGGCAACAATCCGACCATCAGCATTGCCGTCTCGCTCAACCGCAACCGCTATTTTCGCAAAGTCGCGCCCGGCACTTTTGATCTCGTGATGCGCGACGCGTCGCACGCAGCCTCATAGTAATTTTGGATTTTAGATTTGGGATTTTGGATTGAAAGAGAAGCTCGTGTTTAAGAAATTTATTTTCTTTCGATAAATTTGAAATCCAAAACATCTAAATCCAATAATGACGCCACAAATCCAAAATCCAAAATCCGGTTTTAAAGAATCAGATTCTTTCTCTCAAGTTGTCGAACTTTTACAAATCGAAGCCGCCGCCATCGAAAACGCGGCGAACCGTCTGCAGCCCGCGGCCGTTAACCGCGCGGTCGAACTGCTCTCCTGCTGCTGCGGCAAAGTTGTTCTGCTCGGAATCGGCAAATCGGGCGTCATCGCTCAAAAAATCGCTCAAACATTAACCAGCACAGGCACCGTCGCTGTCTTTCTGCATCCATCCGATGCCGTGCATGGCAGCCTCGGTATTATAACGGACGGCGATGTCGTCATCGCTCTAAGCAATTCGGGCGAGACCGATGAAATCATCGCGCTGCTTCCGGCAATTCAACAGAGAAAAGTTTCAATCATCGCGATTGTCGGCAATGTTGATTCGACTCTGGCGCGCCACGCTTCAATAGTTTTGGACGCGTCGGTTGATAAAGAAGCGTGTCCGCTCAATCTTGCTCCGACGACTTCGACGACCGTGGCGCTCGCCATCGGCGATGCGCTGGCGATGACGCTGATGCAGTTGAAGAATTTAACGCCCGCCGATTTTGCCGCCAATCATCCGGGCGGCAGACTGGGCAAACGTCTGACTTTACGCGTTGCTGATTTAATGCATGAAAGCCCAAATGTCGCAATCAACGCTCCCTGGCTGGAAGTTGTGCATTCAATCAGCAAATACGGGTTGGGCGCGGTCAATGTGGTTGATTCGCAAACAAATCTAATCGGAATTGTGACCGACGGCGATTTGCGCCGGACAATTGAAAAAACCGCTGCGGAAAATTTAGGTCAATTAACCGCCGAGATGATGATGACGCACCGACCGGTTTGCGTCGCGCCGGATTGTTTGGCTTATGAAGCGCTCAAATTAATGGAAAACCGTCCGCGTCAAATCTCGGTTTTGCCCGTTACCAGTGAGACGGGCGAATGCGTCGGGCTGCTGCGTCTGCATGATATTGTCAAAAGTGGTTTGTAAAAATTGTTTATGTATTTATCAAAAAAGATTTTGCCGATTTTGTTGATTTTATTGTGGAGCTCTGTTTCCATTCAAGCGCAGAGCAGCGCGCCCGAAGTCACTGTAACGCTCAACGAACAATTTCTCAACTCGTTTCTGGACGCCGTTTTTGCCAATCTCGACACGCCAAAGTTTCAGTTGTCCAAAGACAAAAGTCAAAAGTCAAAAGTGCAAAGTTTGAAGGTCAGCGATAAAACCCCAAATCAGAAACCCGACATCCGCAGCTCGAAATGTGACGAGTCAATTACTCTGATGCGCGAAAACGACGGCGTCAAAACCGCAATTCGTTTTGTTGACGGACGGATCTCAGCGCCGCTCGCTTTTACGGGAACATACGATATTCCGTTTGTCGGCTGCTCGAATTTCAAAGGCGTCGCGCAGGCCAACTTAAACCTCGAATACGACCGCGCAACAAAGACTTTGTTCGGGCGCATCAAGGTTGCAAAGGTTGATTTGGACGGAATCCCGAGCCTCGCCAGCGGCGTTGTCGCCCGTGTGGTGCAAGGTTCGATTGACAGCCGGATAAATCCGCTCGAAATCCTAAAAGCCGAGCAGGTTTCGGCAACCGTGCCGGTCAGATACGCCAACGGCTCGATTAGACTTCGAGCCGTTGATATGAAACCTGAAATTGTCCAAAACGCGCTTAACGTCCGCGTCGCTTTTGAATTTAGTAAAGCGCAATAGGAAATGGAAAACTAAAAATGGAAAACTGCAAACAAAGAACGAGAATTAAACCCGTTAATTCACTTTGTCAATTGTGCTTCATCTTGTCAGTTCCGGTTCATCGGTTTTCCATTTTCAGTTTTTTACTCTTTTTCAAATAAATCCCGGTATTCACCGTAACCTTCCGCTTCAAGTTTTTCCACCGGAATAAACCTCATCGAAGCTGAATTCATGCAGTAACGCAAACCGCCCTTGTCTGGCGGCCCATCATTAAAGACGTGACCGAGATGCGAATCGGCGTGTTTCGAGCGAACTTCCGTTCGCGCCATGCCGTGCGTCGAGTCGGTTTTCTCGACAAAATTCTCAGGTTCGAGCGGCGTGTGAAAACTCGCCCAGCCGCAGCTTGAATCAAATTTTTCCCTCGAAGTAAATAATGGTTCCCCTGAAACAATGTCAACGTACAATCCTTCTTCCTGATTGTTCCAATATTCGTTTTGAAACGGGCGTTCAGTGCCGTTTTGCTGCGTCACATAATATTGCTCGGGAGATAAGTTTTGGCGCAGCTCAGCGTCGGAAGGTTTAGTAAATTCTTTCACTTTTTTTCTAATGCTCCTTATTTGGTAAATGTATCATTTAAGATGCCGCAAATCTTGTCAGGTATTCCCGCATAAAAAGCGGATGTTGCTATTCTCGTTTTATCGATCCTCGGCTTCCTGACCGAATTGGAGCAGATATCCGTTGCAGTCGCGAATTGCAAATTCTCTCATCCCGTAATCAAAATCTTCGAGCGGATATTCGACTTCGACTTTATCTTTTAATTCTTGCCAGGCGGCGTTGATATCTTCCGGGTGAAAATAGAGCGTTCCGGTCAATTCTGGTTTTAAGTGCGCCGATTGCTGGTCAAGTTCGGTGAACATTAGAGTGACGCTATCTTTCTCAAAACGCGCCCACGATGGATTTGTTTGATTCGGCAGACAATCAATACACTCAAAACCAAGAATTTCGGTGTAGAATCGAATAGTTTCTTTGAGATCGGCGGCTTCGAGCATTGGAACCAAAAAATTGAGTTTCATAAAATCAGCACTCTCTTTTAAAATTTAACGAAAAGACCTCATTGAAACACGAGATTCGGCAAAATACAAAGTATGAAAATTTTAGTGTCGGGTGCGACGGGGCTAGTCGGGCATCAGCTCGTTCCGTTTTTACAAAAGAATAATCACGATGTTTATTCGCTCGTCCGCAAATCGCCCGGCAGCGCGCATGAAATTGAATGGGACGCGGAACGCGGATTTGGCGAGACGGAACTGAAACGCCTTGAAAATTTTGATTCGGTCGTTCATCTGGCTGGAGCCGGAATCGCTGACGAACGCTGGACGACGAAACGCAAGCGCGTCATCAAAGAAAGCCGGACAGTCGGAACCAGGGTTTTGGTTGATGCGCTCGCGCAGCTCGAAAACAAACCGAAAAGTTTGATTTGTGCATCGGCAATCGGTTATTACGGTAATCGCGGAGACGAAATTTTAACCGAAGACAGTTTGCCGGCAGACGATTTTCTCGGCAAAGTCTGTGTTGATTGGGAACGCGAGGCGCAGCGCGCCAAAACAGTCGGAGTCCGGCGGGTCGTCAATCTGCGAATTGGAATTGTTCTGTCACCCGCAGGCGGGGCGCTCAAAGAAATGCTGACGCCGTTTAAAATGGGCGTTGGCGGGCGCGTCGGCAAAGGCACTCAATATGTCAGTTGGATTGAACTTGGCGACTTGATTCGCGTAATTGAATTTGCGATTGAAAACGATACCCTGCTGGATGCTGTTAACGCCACCGCGCCGAATCCGGTTCGCAATTTAGAATTTGCCACCGAACTAGGGAGTGTTTTGAACCGGCCGGCACTTGTTCCAACGCCTGAATTTGCCCTTCGTTTAATGTTCGGAGAACTGGCGGACGCACTGTTGTTTTCAAGCGCGCTAGTTTTGCCAAAAAAATTGCACGAACATCATTTCAAGTTTAATTTCGAAAATATTGGGGACGCGCTGAAACATTTGCTGCGATGATCTTCAGCTCTTGCGAAAATGCCGCACATCACTGAGAACAAAATAATTTTGCGATCCCCTGTTTCCGGCGAACTTATTATTGTTGATTTTCTTGGAGCAATATGTTTCAATGATTTGAGCAACCTGCTGGCGAGAAATCCAAACTCAAAAATGAACTTATCTCTGAACACTCGCGGTTGCTCTATCTTCACACTATCAAAATAGTTTTTAAGTCCTCTTAAATTTAATGAGAGGAAGACTCATATTTTTCATGAAGAATTGTTTACTCTTTTGCGCCCTTTTAATAGCTTCAACCGCTTTCACGGTTTCGGCGCAAAAGACCTTGACCAATTACGATACTAAATTTAGTGTCCCTGCTTACATCCCTCCGCCTCCACCGGTAATTCCAGTCAGCGATAAAGAAAAGAAAAAACCTGGACAAGGAAAATCAGAAAATTCAAAAGTCCAATTAACGGCAATGAATCGGGCTGTCGGAGAGCCTTCGATGCGAATGTCCGCAGGGAAAACTTTGGGGAGTTTTTCAACCGGCGACGCTAAAATTGACGGTTACATTTTGGATTCGACCCTTCGTTATAACGTTGATCCGCTGCTGGTTTATTCAACCATGAGCCAGGAGTCAAGCTTTAAACCCCAAGCCGTTTCTTACAAGGGAGCGCGCGGTTTGATGCAATTGATGCCCGCCACCGCATTTCGTTTTGGCGTCACAAACATTTTCGATCCGAAGCAGAATATCGAAGGCGGCGTCAAATATTTAAAATTTTTGCTCGACACTTTCAACGGCGACGTGCGGCTCGCTCTGGCCGGTTATAACGCCGGTGAAGGAGCTGTGATCAAGTACGGCTACACGATTCCGCCTTACGCTGAAACGCAAAATTACGTCGCCCGGATTTCGGCGCGTTATGAAATGGTGCGTGATCCAAATTACGTTCGCAGCATCTTGCGCGTTAATTCCGCCGCTCCGACCGCAAAAAATGTTAAATCGGTCAAAGCTCCGCCGCTGCCTCCGCCGCCTCCGATTTATGTGGCAACAACGATGGTGACGAAACTGAACAACGGCAAAATTCAGTTAACGAATCAATAGTATTTGTAAACTCTCTCCTCAAACTTTGCGGCAAGATTTCCTAGGAAACCTTGCCGCTTTTTTTATTTCTCTTAAAATTAGGTATCATTACCGATTGCTGTTTCAGTTGTAATTTTATGCGGAAAATTTTTGTCACGGGCGGCGCGGGATTTATCGGCGCGGCTTTTATTCATCTTGCTTTAGCCGAACAGAGCGATGTTGAAATCATTAATTTTGATGCTCTGACCTACGCCGGAAATCTGGAAAATCTAGCGGATTTGCCGGAAAACTCACGCGCCCGATACGTGTTCGTCAAAGGCGACATTTGCGACCAGACGGCGGTTTTAGCCGCTTTGCCTGACGAATGCGAGTATCTGGTTAATTTCGCCGCTGAATCGCATGTTGATCGAAGCATCACTTCGGCAGGTGAGTTTGTGCGGACAAATGTTTTGGGAACGCAGGTTTTGCTCGATGCGGCGCGGGCGAAAAACGTCAAACGGTTTCTCCAGGTTTCAACCGACGAAGTGATGGGCAGCTTGCCCGAAACGGATGAGACAAGCTTTTTTACCGAAACTTCCGCGCTTGAGCCAAATTCACCTTATGCTGCTTCAAAAGCTGCTGCCGAACATTTTGTCCGTGCCTCACAGCACACTTTCGGTTTGAATACGGTGATTACGCGCTGCGGAAATAATTACGGCCCCCGTCAGTTTCCCGAAAAACTGATTCCGCTGATGATTGCCAACGCTCTTAATGATGAGGCTCTGCCGGTTTACGGCGACGGCAAAAACGTCCGCGATTGGATTTTTGTTGACGACCACTGCCGCGCCCTGCTGATGGTTTTGGAACGCGGCAAAGAAGGCGGCATTTATAACGTCGGGGCGCGCAACGAGCAGTTTAATATTGATGTCGTCAAATCAATTCTGAAAGCGCTCGACAAGCCCGATTCACTGATAAAATTCGTCACCGACAGGCTCGGACATGACCGTCGGTACGCGATTGATCCGTCGAAAATCGAAACTGAACTCGGCTGGAAACCGCTGGAAACTTGGGAGAGCGGTTTGCAAAAAACGGTTCAATGGTATTTGGATAATCAAACATGGGTTGAACGGGTTCGAAGCGGCGCTTACCTCGATTATTATCAGCAACAATACGGGCTGAAAATCGGCGCGTGACATTTTACGATGAAAATTTTGGTGACAGGAGCCGGCGGACTGGTCGGCGGCGAAACAACTAAATATTGCAGCAATATTGGCGATGCGGTGGTCGCACTGACGCGAACTGAACTCGACATTGCCGACCGAGAAGCAGTCGCTCTCGTTCTCAACCGCGAAAAGCCGGATTCGGTCATTAATTGCGCGGCCTGGACGGATGTTGACGGCTGCGAAACTGACAGCCGGAAAAATTTTGCCGCCAATGCCTACGGAGTGGAAAATCTGGCGCTCGGCTGTCGTCAAGTCGGAGCGAATTTTGTCACGATTTCGACCGATTATGTTTTCGACGGAGCCAAAAAAGATTTCTACACGCAGCGCGATAACCCGAATCCAACGAGCGAATACGGCACAGCCAAGTTAAAAGGCGAACATCTGGCGTTGACGAGCTTGGCGCGGGCGATTGTCGTCCGGTCGGGCTGGATTTTCGGGATGAACGGCAAAAATTTTTTGAGTAAAATGCCGCAGTTATTGATAGAGGGCAAGACTGTCAAGGCAATTACCGATTCAAACGGAACGCCAACCTTCGCGCCGGATTTGGCTAAACGTTTGCGAGAATTAGCCGCGCTGGATTTGCCCGGCATCTATCACGTCACAAATTCCGGCACCGGAACGACCTACGCCGGCTTCGCGCAAAAAATAGCCGAGATTATCGCGCCCTTGGTAAACACAAATTTAATCGAAAACGTTTCGTTCGCCGATTTAAAGCGTCCCGCGCCGCGCCCGCAAAATTCCAAACTGCGGTGTCTGATTTCCGAAAAGTTTGGACTTAAGCCTTTGCCTGATTGGGAAACAGCCTTAACCCTTTATGTCGCTCAAGTTGCCAAAGAAAGCCAGGCATAAATGACTGGCTTTTATTTTTTAGACTTGCTTTTCTTTTTCCATTTCGATGTCTTCGAGACGCGGGGTTGATTCGTCGCCTTCGTCACCGTAGCTGTCATAATAGTTATATCCGTATCCATAATAACCGTAGCCGTAGTCAACGGAATTTCGTTTCAAGCCGTTTAAAACTACTCCGTAAATTCTGGCGCCAATTCCGTTTAAGCGTTGTTTGAAGCGACGGACGAGATGGAGCGAGGATTTGCCCGCCATCGCCACAATCACCACGCCGTCAACCAGAGTGGCTAAAATCGTCGCGTCCGTAAATGAAATTGCGGGCGGCGAATCAACGATAACGTGTTTAAAGTTTGAGCGGAGAAAATCAATTAGGGTGCGCATCTCGTTGCTCCCCAGCATTTCGGCCGGATTCGGCGGAATCGGGCCGCTCGTGATGACCTTTAAATTCGGCAGACGGTCGTGCGGCTTGAGCAGTAATTCGGCGTTGCGGTCGCCCGATAAATAATTTGTCAGCCCGTGCATGTTTGGCAGCTGAAAATGATGATGGAGCCGAGGACGGCGCAAATCGCAGTCAATAATTACAACGTCAGCCCCGGATTGCGCCAGAGTGATAGCCATATTGATAGCTGTTGTGGTTTTCCCTTCGGACGGCTGTGATGATGTCACCAGAATCGTTTGCGGCGGTTTACCGGCTGATGAAAAGAGCAGTGATGTTCGCAAATGACGATATGCTTCGGCAATGGCTGAGCGCGTATCGTCAAGCGTGATTAAAGCGGTTGAGCCGATTCCGGCTGACGCGTCCGTTAAATTTTTCGGAGCGCCGCTCGAATCAATGTTGTAGGGAATCAAAGCCAGCGTCGGGAGACCTAAATGTCGTCCGATATCGTCCGATGATCTGATTGAATCGTCGAGATAATCGAGCAGGAATGCCAGCCCAATGCCGGATGCCAGCGCTACCAGCATCGCCAGTAAAATATTGCGGTTCCGATTGGGACCGACAAGAGCCGCGCCCTGCGCCAGATTTGTGATTTTGATGTTGTCGGGACGGCTCGAATTTATTTGCAGCTCAAGATTTTTTTGCTGCTGCAGGGAACTGTCAAGCAGTTTGCGGTTGGTGTCAATCTGCTGAGTTAGCGTGGTTAATTTGACTTCGGACTGAGCTTGCCCGTTTGACGTGCTGCGCTCGGCAAAATATTTTAAACGCAATTCGTTTTCACGCTGAACCGCCGATTCGTAACGGGATTTGAGCATTCCCATCACTTCCGCCGTCGCGCTTTTCGCCAGCTGTTTTGAATCCGCTTCGATTTTAGCAGACGCCTGCTTTCTCATTTCCGTTTTGTTCGCCGTAAGAGTCTCGATTTTTTTGTCAATTTGCACGATAACCGGATTTTCGTCCGTGTATTTAACTGCTTTTTCGCTGCGTTCGGTTTGCAGATCAGCAATTTGCTTGTCAATGTCTTCGTTTCGTTTCTCCAGTTCTGATCTGCGAACAAGCTGCTGCTGGCGCGCGTCCTGAACGGGTTTGCTGTCGTTCAAGGCCTGAATCGAGTAAGGATTGCCGGAAGATACGGCGCGGACGGCAGCTTCATATTCGGCGCGCGTTTTACGAAGATCATCCTCAGCTCCCAGCCATTGACTGCTGTAGGTTTGCAATCTCCCGGCATTTAGGGCTTCGCCGCCTTCGTTGAGCGGCAGACCGCTTTTGTTGAGATAATCAATCCGCTGATTTTCCAGACTGTTAATCGTCTGCTGCAAATCGGCAATCGCTTTAATGTTTTCTTCGCTCGCCTGTTTATCCTGCTCGGTGCTGCTTTCGATGTCTTTGGCAATAAAAACTTTAGCTACGGCGTTGGGGATGCTGATCACCAAATCCTTGCTAGTGTGCTGATATTTGAGAGTGACCAAATAGGATTTTTCATCCGGGTCAACACTTAAACCGCCGACCAGCGCTTGCGCGTAAGCCTCGGCGGTTTTTTCTTCTTCGGACGAGAGCTTGGTTGTTTTATCCATTGCCGAATTAATGGAGTCGTCGGTTAAAACTGGCAGAGTCAAGGTTTTGTCCGAGCTTTCAGGCTGTTTTCCGCCCAGTGTGCTGCCGATCTTCCCGATCACACCCGGCCCCGACGCTTCGTCAAGTAAGTGCGGGTTGCGCTGTAAACCAAGCGAAACCACTACATCGCGCATCAATTCCGGGCTTTGAATTAGTTTTAGCTGCGTGTTGCGATACTGGATGTCGGTACCACCAAAGTTAATGTTGATGGCATCTTTGCTCAACTTGGGACGCGGCGGGGCGATTGAGATTTGCGTTTGGGCGGCGTACTGCGACGGCAGGCGATACATATAAACCGCCATGATGACGGTCGGAACCAGAATAATCGCCAGAATCATCCATTTGCGTTTGAGCACGACCGCCAGATATTCATGAAACGAGCGTTTTTCGGCGAACGCGTCGTCGTAAACCGGCGCGTAGGACGCCGGAACATCAGGCGGATTATATTTTTGCAATTCGGTCGGCAGCGGCAGCAGCCTTTCATCTTTTGCCATAAAATTATTAAACCTGTTTTATCAAGCCAAACCCCGTCTCAAATGCGCTTTGATGCCCAAAACTTTTATTTTGCCGTTTACGGGAGAAAAACGGAGAGATTTTTAACTTCAAAATATTTAGGGAAGTCAAAGCTCAAAAATACCTTAGTTGGCTTGTCACGTTCAAGAAGGCGCAGTCTCGAAATCCGGTTCAGCGAAAGAAATCGTCTTCAAAAAGCGTTTTTGTCGGGCAAAAGCACAAATGTTATATTTAAGTTTTGACAACTATACAAAATAAGTCATCTAAATAAATATGATAGCGACACGCACCGGCAACGAAAATATTAATCATAATTTTGAGCTTAACATCCAGGGGTTTGCTTACGCCGATTTATACGAACCGAAAAAACTGCGCCAACTGGCCGAGGCATTTTACAACGAGTTAGAGGGTGAAAACACCTCTTTGCACACAGCTTTGATGCAGTATCTTGAAGCGCGCGGCGCGGGGTACGAACAAAAAGTCGAGTCAAAGATTTTGACCGACGCCGCGCCGTATCTCTCAGACTTTATCGCGCGCCTTTTTAAAATCGAACCGGAACGCGCGACGCTGCAAAATTCCGTCACAGGGCAAGATCCGGTTTGGGTTTTCAGAACTTTTGTCCAGCGCCGCGCGATTAAAAAGTTTAACGTCGAACAAGCTGCCGCGCTTGATTTTCAGGAATTGACTTCCGCGTTCAATGAATTAGATGTCAATACTTTTCTCTCGGAAACAAATGGCAAAGATAGCGAATTGCGTTTTTCAATCGCTACCGCCAGATTACTTTCGCTTGAAGAAGCTTTAACAAAAAATATTGAATTGACCGATGAACAAAATCAAAGTTTGGTTAGTTTGCGCCGAACCCGCGAAACAATCATTGATGCGACTTACGACAAAGTAATTGCTGGTTTTGAAAACGATTTGGCAAGCGAAGCAACCGGCGATTTATTACTTGTCAAAGCAAATCTGCGCCTGATTGAAGCGTGGGCGGCAGTCCATTCTTTTGTGCCGGAAGCAAAGAAAAATGTGCAAACCTGGCAATCTTTTAAAGTTCCGCACACGCTCGATTATCAAAACTTGGTGCACATTACGCGCCCCGCCGCAGAATTATCCGAGCTGATTCAGGGAAAGCCCGAAACGCTGCGACGCCGCGACGGTTTTGCTTTGACCGACCAGCGCGCGACACAGCGCGAAGCGCTCTATGAGACGCATTATTGTCTGATTTGTCACGAGCGTTCAAAAGATTCCTGCTCCAAAGGTTTGCACGAAAACGACGGCTCGCTCAAGCGCAATCCGCTTGGAATCGAGCTCGAAGGCTGTCCGCTCGACGAAAAAATCTCGGAAATGCACCTGCTCAAACGACAGGGCGACTCAATCGGCGCGCTTTCGTTGGTGATGATTGACAATCCGATGTGTCCCGGAACCGGCCACCGCATCTGCAACGATTGCATGAAAGCCTGCATTTTCCAGAAGCAGGATCCGGTCAACATTCCGCAGGCGGAAACAAGCGTCTTGACCGATGTTTTGGAAATGCCTTACGGTTTTGAAATCTACAGCTTGCTGACGCGCTGGAATCCTCTTAATGCCAAACGCCCTTTTGCTCTGCCGTACAACGGCAAAGACATGTTGGTGGTCGGGATGGGACCGGCCGGATACACGCTCGCGCATTATCTTTTAAATGAGGGTTTTGGCGTTGTCGGGATTGACGGTTTAAAAATCGAGCCGCTGGCCGCCGATTTAACCGGCGCGAACGGCACGAAAACGCCCGTTCCGGTCAAAGACGCCGATCATTTGCGGCAGCCGCTTAACGAACGCGTTTTGTCGGGTTTCGGCGGCGTTTCCGAATATGGAATTACGGTTCGCTGGGACAAAAATTTTCTGACAGTGTTGCAGCTAACGCTGACGCGGCGCGCGAATTTCCGGGTTTACGGCGGAATCCGTTTTGGCGGCACAATGTCAATCGAAGACGCTTGGGATTACGGTTTTGATCATATTGCGATTGCTACGGGCGCGGGACGACCGACAATTGTCCGCATGAAAAACAATCTAATTCGCGGAATTCGCAAAGCATCAGATTTTCTGATGTCGCTGCAATTAAACGGCGCATTTAAAAAAGACACGCTGGCAAATTTACAAGTCCGTTTGCCCGCTATTGTCATCGGCGGAGGTTTAACCGGAATTGATACTTCGACCGAAATCGCCGCATATTATCCGGTGCAAGTCGAGAAGATGCTCGATTTGCATGAAAAATTGATAAAGGCTTCCGGTGAGCAAGCGATTTTCGCCCAGTTAAATGATGAAGAGAGCGCAACATACAGGGAATTTCTCGAACACGGACGCGCGATTAAAGCCGAACGGCAACGTGCCGAATTAGCAGGTGAAAAGCCTAATTTTGTTGATCTCGTGCGCAGCTGGGGCGGCGTCTCGCTCGTTTACCGCAAGCGAATGCAGGATTCGCCTGCGTATCGCCTCAATCACGAAGAAATCGAAAAGGCTCTCGAAGAAGGCATTAACTTTATCGAAAATCTTGATCCGCGCGAAGCAGTGCCGGATGAATTCGGGGCGATCAAAGCGCTTCGTTTTGAAAAAGTTAGTTTCAGCCAGGAAACCGGCAAATGGGAAAACACCGGCGAAATGGTCGAGCTTAACGCCAGAACGGTCAACATTGCCGCCGGAACCGCGCCAAATGTCATTTACGAAAAAGAAAAACCCGGCACTTTTAAATTGGACGAGTGGAAGCAATATTTCGCCGCGCATAAACTCGAAAAAAACGGCGACGGCGAATTTCACGTGGTCGAAACAGCCAAGAGCGAAGCCGGGTTTTTTACTTCTTACGAGCACGAAGGAAAATTTATTTCGTATTACGGCGACAATCATCCGACCTACGCTGGAAACGTTGTCAAAGCGATGGCTTCGGCCAGAGACGGTTATGAAAAAGTCGTCGAATTATTTGCCGATGAAATCGGTCGTAACGCTGTCGTCCCGACAGCTGTTGTGAGCGCGTCTCGCGCTCACGAAAACGAACGAGCGCAAGATGCGCTCGAAACAGCCAGCAGAGACGCTGGCGTTACATCAAAATTTACTAATCTAATTGCCAAGCTGGAAGACGATATTTTGGCGCGTGTCGTCCGCGTCGAACGGCTGACGCCGAATATTGTTGACGTAGTTGTTCGCGCTCCGATGCAGGCCAGACAATTTCAGCCCGGTCAATTTTACCGTCTGCAAAACTACGAAACGGCCGCTCATCAAGTTGACGGAACCAAGATGCTGATGGAAAATCTGGCGCTGACCGGCGCGGAAGTTGACCGCGAAGCCGGAACGCTTTCGATGGTTGTGCTGGAGATGGGAACTTCTTCGCGAATGTGCTCGCTTCTCGAACAAGGCGAAGAAGTTATCGTGATGGGACCGACCGGCGCGCCGACCGAAATTCCCGAAAATGAAACCGTGCTGCTGGCGGGCGGCGGTTTGGGAAACGCCGTGTTGTTTTCGATTGCCAAAGCGTTGCGCGAAAAAAACAATCGGGTTTTGTATTTCGCGGGCTACAAACACGGCGAAGACCTTTTCAAACGCGAAGACATCGAAGACGCGGTTGATCAGGTGATTTGGGCTACCGACAACGGCGCGGAAATCATTCCGGCGCGCCCGCAAGATCATCATTTCCGAGGCAACATCGTCAAAGCAATGCTCGCCTATGTCGCAGGCGAGTTTGGCGAGCCCCTGGTTGATTTTAAAACCGTTGACCGGATTATCGTGATCGGCTCCGACCGAATGATGGCGGCGGTCAAAGAAGCCCGCCACGACGCGCTGGCAGCGTTTCTAAAACCCGAACACGTTGCCATCGGTTCAATCAACAGCCCGATGCAGTGCATGATGAAAGAAATCTGCGCCCAATGTCTGCAGCGCCACGTTGACCCGCACACGGGCGAAGAATCGTTTGTCTTTTCCTGCTACAACCAGGATCAATCGCTCGACCGCGTTGATTTTCAGAACTTAAATGACCGTTTGAAGGCCAACAGCATTCAGGAAAAACTCTCGAACATGTGGCTCGATAAATTGTTTAAAGATGTGATCGCTGCTAATAACTAAGGTTTTTGTGTGGTTAAAGTAATAAATTTAATGCTGACGCCTCAAATGGAAGAGAAACTCCGCAGGGAAGCATTGAAAGGTTGCAACTCGCAATCAATAATTTTGAAGAGGGCAATCATAAAAAATTAGAAAAACCTTTTTTAACTGCTGCTAGCTTGTGCGGTGAGTCACCTGCTGATTTTACGATATTTTATCGTTATAAGTTGTGTTGACGGCTTTCGGCGGTTGTTCTCGAATGACATCGGGCATACTTTTCCGGTTTACAACCCGCACGTTCGGCTCGATTATGTTTTCTGCCAAGTCCTTATGCTGAAAGACTTAAATCAATCGAGATGATCAAACAACTGCCAGTTGTTCAAACTGCATCCGATGACTACCCGCTCCCAGCGAGTCTCGAAATCTAACCTTTTACCGACAGGAGAAAAAATATGCTGCACCGAATTTTGTTGTTCGTGATATGGGTTTCTGTATGCACGTCAGCCGGTTTTGCCGGAGATGTCAAAAACATCACTATCTACGACGCCGGAATCGCCGAAATAACCGAAGAGCGCGCGATCAATCTGCAAACCGGAATGAATCAAATCGAATGGCGCAGTTTGCAGCCCAAAGCCGATTTGCGAACCGTCCGCGTGCTGGCTGAAAACGCCGAAGTTATCCGGCAGGACGTGACGTTTGACGGCGCGGACGTCAAAAGCGAGAAATCTCCTGTGCTCCATCTGCTGATCGAAAATAAAGGCGCGCCCGGTGCGAGAAAATTGACCGTTGATTATCTGGCGCCCAACGTCGCTTGGCAAAATGCGTATTCGCTCGTCCTGGATTCAACCTTAAACGGCGCGCCACCGACAGTCGCCAATCTGGATTCGTGGGTTTCAATTTTTAATAACACCGGGACGGATTTGTCCGCAAATACAGTTGATTTAATCGCCGGAGAGATTGCGCTCTTAAACAATAATGCTGTGCGCAGCGAGTATGCGGTTCAAGCACAGTCAAACGCCGTTTATGATAGCGCGGAAATACGCGAAGCGGAATATGGAACTTCAACTGACAAAATCAGCGCTTTCACCAGATTCCGGTTGGGTCTGAACATTGATTTGACCGCGAACAAAACGGTCAGCCGTTTTCCGCTTTTCCAACGCGCCCGGCTCGGGGTTGTCCAGCGAAACGTTTTTGAAAACGAATACAACACGCAAACGCTTGGGCGCGGCGGGTTCAATCTTTTGCCGCGCGGTTTGGAAGTCCGGCTGGTCGGTAAAAATCCAACCAAAGATTCGATGCCTGCCGGGGCTGTCACCATTTACGCCCGAACCGGCGACGGTTTGCAGCAGGTTGTCGGGCAAGACCGCGTCCAGCTAACGCCGCCCGACGGCGAATTTACCGTGACGCAGGGGCGTTCGTCAACAATCTTCGGGACGCGCCGCGTTCTCGAACGCCGCTCCGACAACTACAAAGATGAATACGGCAATTATCGCGACAAACTGACAACGCAAATCGAAATTACTTTGACCAACCGCAACTCACTTCCGGCTGAAGTTTACGTCCGCGAAAATACTGAAGCTTTTAATAAAAATCAGTGGCAGATTTTGGAAAGCTCAATTCCGAAAGAAAATTGGGAAAAACTTGGCACAAACGCCATTCAAACCAAAACAATTGTTCCGGCAAACGGAAAAACGACAATTACTTACTCAGTCGAAACAAAATAAAAGATGTAGGGGCGCGCGAGAAGCCGCCGCCCCTAAAAGTTTATTGGCAAATCGTCAGCAAAATTTATCGAGACTCGACTTTTTCGTTTTCGTCTTTATCCGTTTCGCCGTGTGATTCATGGCCGAGCGTCCACGACGGCGGATCGCTCGCCGGAAACGACTCTTCCAAAGATTCGTCAATTTCGTCTTCGGTCATCTCATCTTTTTGCTCATCGCTCGGTCTGTTCATTTTACTCTCCTTCATTAAAAACATTGTTGCCCTTCATCATTTCAAGATAGCTTGGCCAGAGGCGCGAGATTTTTAAGCGGTATTCGACAAGTTCGCGGCTGACGTTAAAATGCTTGGCAATTTGACGCGAACTTTTCCCTTCGCGGACAAAATCGCGCAGCGCCGAATATGGAACGAGAGCCGCAGCACCGACCGAATAGGCCTCTTCCTCGATATCAGGGCGGTAATCGCGGGCGATTTCCTGACCGTTTTGATTGTAACTTTTAATGGCGAGTCTGGATGGCTGATGCCCCAAAAAAACATGCGAGATTTCTTCCATCAGCGTCGCTTGATGACGAGTCGCGGTATGAGTCGGGTTTAGAATAATCAGCTTTTGTCCGTTTGGGAGAGGCAGCCCACTCGCACCGCCAGACCATTTATCGCTACCCGCGCCAAGCAGATGTTCGATAATTTCTTCCGGTAATAAATCTCTGATAGCGTCAAACGGCACGACCATTAATTTGGCGTAACGAGCGAGGGCAAACGGATCGAGCAAATCTTTGTCGCTCCGCAACCCGGCGAATTCGCGCAAAGCGATTGCTCTCAGCTCGTATTGTCGGCCTTTATTACTTGGCGGAAGATTAGCTGTGTCCATCACCGTCAATTAAACACAAAAAGAGGATCGAGCGAAAGTAAATTTTCACTCAATCCTCAAAAAACTTTTTTCGCCGCGATTACTCTTCGCCCGGTTTACTAAACTGCTTATAAGCGACGCGAAACATCTCCGACAGCGCCCGCGCGGTTTCCGGCGACAAATTGCGGTCGGCGCGAAGGTGTGCTTCGATAATTTCCGGCATTGCTTCATGTGGGTAATAAATTACCGGCTCGACCGTATCGGCTTTCTGTGTGCGTTTCATCACGCGATCAACCGGCATATCAAGCCAGTTAGTCAGGCGCGCAATATTGTCGGCGTCCGGTTTGCCTGTACCATTCTCGATCCGCGAAAGCGTCGAAGCCGAAACCTGTGTTTCCGTTGCTACGTCGCGCAGCGAAAGCTGCATTTGCTCACGTTTGCGTCTGATCGCGCGACCTAATTCCTTAGTGTTAATAAAACTTCCGTTTTTTGCTGTTGCCATAAATTTTTAACCTCGATTCTCGAATAAAACACTCGAGTCATTTGTGAAACTAACACAGAAATTTTTTAGATGCAAGACTAAGTTTCATACTTGACACGCAGCGGGTGATGTGAGACAATGTTTCATGAATGAAACGAACAGTTATTAAAGCAATTCAAACTGTTAAGGATAAAGCAGAAATGACCATTAAAACAGCAACCAAAGAAGTAGCCAGCGGCTCAGCCAAAAACTCGATTGAAATGCGCGAAAAGAGAGCGCAAGCAATTGCGGCGATGAATTTAGTGACGCGCGAAGGCGACCGTTTTCAAGTTGGTACACCGGGTTTACGCTCGCGCTCGCGGTTCTACGAAGTCTGGCGCGATGAGAACGCTAAAGTGTGCTGCAACTGTTTGGAATTCGAAGAAGCGTCGGCAACCGATCCGGCATTTCGCTGTGAACACATTTTAGCCGTCAAACATTCCCTCCTGGCTAAGACAACTGAAACTGCGATGAAAAAACCCGCGCCGCTCAAACCGGTTTTGCCGCAAGCGGTCAAGGCTGTCGAAACGCAAAACGCAAATGAGGAGCGAACAGAAGAGTCTAAGCGCTCCGAACATGAGTCTGACGAAACAGAGGACGAAACGGCGGAAAATGGACGAACCGCCGTGCGCAAAGCGATTGAAGCGAGAAAATCACTCGCTCAAAATTCTGCGCGCAAATCCGATGTTTCCGAACTCGCGGACACAACAGACAAAAAGGAAGACACAATGAAAAGAGAAAATGTAAAGCAAACTTCGTTCTCCGAAGTCGAAAAACGTGAAAATAATGCACAGGAAATTCAATCACAGCCGACAATCAGCAACGTTATTCCAATGCCGTTCGCGCAAACCCTTAACGCCCTTCGTCAAAACGTTGACCCGCAGATGGTCAAACAACGCGAAGGCTGGCGCGATCGAAACGGAAACGTTCACATGGTTGATTACGTCGAATGGCACACGGTTGCGGATATTCTTGACCGTGTCGCGCCGCAATGGTCGCACCAAATTCGAGACATCAAACAAATCGGTGATACGGTTGCCGTAACCGCCGCGATTACAATTGATAACGTTACGCGCGAAGGCATCGGGACGGGCAGTTTTGAAAGCGAAATGGGCATTAAGAAAGCCGAACACGACGCTCTTAAACGCGCGGCAGTTAAATTCGGCATCGCCCGCGAATTATATCGCCGCGAATCCGAAGTGATCGAACGTGAAGGCAGCGGCAATAACCCGAACGGCGGTGGTTTTCCCGCTAATCCGGTGGCGAAATCTCTGGCCGATTTAGTAACTCCAAAACAATTAGGCATGATTCGCGCGCTCGGACGCGAAAGCAGCGTTGACACCGATCAGGAATGCGAAACGGTAATGTCGTGCAAAACCGATGAACTCTCGAAAAAAGCTGCTTCAGCGTTTATCCAACACTTGCAGGAAATCCAGGGACAAAATCAACAGCAAGCGGAACAACAGCAGATGCAAACCAATAACTATAATGGTCTGCGCCGCGTCAGCTAGAGCAACTAGAAAATGGCGGGCAGCAACTAGATAAAGCTGCCCGCCATTTTTGTCTTTATCTCAATATTATGAAAAACGAAGTTTTCGAAATAGCGACGAGTTTAATCCAAAGCCGCCCGAAACCAAGAAAATCTCTTGGCTTTCTGGTGGTTAAAATCACCAAACAGCAGGATGCAGATTATGGAAGGCTGCAAAAAACCGGCACACGGCGAGTTTTGCTGGATGGAACTACACTTAAAGAACGTTAAAGATAGTAAACCGTTTTATACGGAATTTTTTGACAGGAAAATGCAGAAAACCCAGAGTTTATCTGATTCTCCTTACACCGGAATTGGGCACAGACAAAAAGCCGTTCGGCGGGATGTTTCAAATGGGCGGTGAATTTGGCGAAACTCCTTCCCACTGGATGCCTTATATTGCGGTTGATGAGGTTGACGCGACCGCCGAAAAAGTTAAAACTTTGGGCGGCTCCGTCTGCGTCCCGCCGCATGATGTTCCCAACACCGGACGATTTTGCGTGGTCAATGACCTAAACGGCGCGACGCTTTCGCTGATTACATTAAAGAGTTAAATTTTACCGGGCGCCAATCATCTCTGCCCGAATTGTTTTGCCCGCAGGACAAACTTTGACGGCAGAATAGAATCTCTAATCAAACGCGTTACTCTTCCGACGTAAGTCTAAATACGAATTGAAGGAGATTGTAAATGAAGATAAGAGCGATTCTGCTTGGTTTGATAATTACCACCGTCGCATTTTTTGCCGCTGCCTGCGATAGCGTCACAGTCGCTAAATTGATTAATAATCCAACCAAATATGCAAATAAAGAGGTTGGAATTATCGGAACGGTTTCAAACAGCTATGGCGTCAGCATTCTCGGGCAAGGCGGCGGAATTTATAAAGTTAGCGACGGCACCGGCAGTATTTGGGTTGTGTCGCAGCGCGGAGTACCGACCGAAGGCGCCCGGGTCGGCGTCAAAGGACGAGTGCAGAACGGAGTGGTTTTCAACGGCAAAAATTACGGACTTGGCATGATCGAAAGTGACCGGCGGATCAATTAACCAATAATAAGTTATAGTTAGTAAGAACATTTTGAGTTATTCGGCTGATTCTTGCCTGTCTTACTAAATGAAACTTATTTTAACAATAGACGCGCAGTTTAACCGTTTGCATCAACGAAACTGCGCGTTTGTTTCGTTGATGCCCGCTGACAGAATTTTTTGGCAACCGCGTGAAAGCCAAATAGGTTCGGCTGTTTATTCGTGCGGCGAATACGTTTTGCGAAGCGCCGGGCGCGTCGAACAAACATTTGGCGGAATTGCCGCACAGCTTTGGGATGACCCGTTCGAGTGGACTCTGCCGGAGGAGTTGAGCAATCACGCGAAAATTTTAGAATATCTGGACGAAGTTGAAGCGGCTCGGCAAAAAGGTTTTCAGATGTTGACAGCCGATGTTGAGCTTTCTAAAGAAATTCTCGCGCCCGGCGGAATGAAAACGATTTTTGAGCTTTTACTTGAAACTTTGGCTTTCGCCGAAAATTTTCAGGGGCGCGCGTTCGCTACGTTCAGATTGTTTTCCGACGCGCAGCTGCCGCGCTGATTTCGGTCAATTGCTGTGCTCGTTTATAATCGAACTTCACCGGTTGAATTATCGTAAGCGGAACAAGAAGCGTTTCTTTCCATCCATTTCAGGAGAATTTAAAAATGTATTGTCCTATTTGCGGCCAGCAGCAGGTTTCGGATATAACCAGGTTTTGTTCGCGCTGCGGTTTTTTGTTAACCGGCATCGCCCAGGTGATCGCTAACAACGGCAACGTACCGCACATTCTACCAAATTCGATTCAGAGCGGTTCTTCGATGCGCGTTCGAGGAATCAAGTTCGGTGGAGCGCTAATGCTTTTGGGAGTCATTCTGACGCCTATCGCGGCTATTTTGCTGGATGAAACGCGCCTCGGCGATTATGTTATTCCTCTCGTCGCAATTCTGACTTTTTTGGGCGGTTTTCTGACAATACTTTTTTCCGCAATTTTTTTAAGCGGAGTGCCAAAATACTCTTATCAGTCAGATTTAACGATGGCAAATAAATTAGAAAATGCTAACCCGTTATTTCAGAGCGGCCGAGGTTTGAGCGCGTTGCCGCCGCAATCGGCAAATTTTAATCCGGTTCAGCAGGGTTATGCTCCGCCTGCCGCCCAGCCGGTTCCGACGCGCGGCGCTTGGCATGAAGCAAACACCAACGAACTCGTGATGCCGCCGTCGAGCGTTACTGAAGACACCACAAAACTGCTCAGGCAGCAGGATCAGAAATAGAATTAACAGCGAAGTTTTTGTTTTTATGCCGGAATTGCCGGAAGTTGAATTAGTCGCGCAATCGCTCAGCAAGCTTGTTTCAAATCGCAAAATCGTCGCCGCCGAGCTTTTGCGGGAACGGCTTGCGCCCGCGCACACACCAATCGAATTTGCCAAACGTTTGAAGAATTCCAAAATCGAATTTGTCGCGAGACGCGGCAAGCATATTCTTTTTTATCTTGATTCCGCTCAAATTTTAATCACGCATTTGCGGATGACCGGACGTTTTTTGTTGTTGCCGCCGGACCGGGAATTGCCGAAACACGCTCATGCGGTGTTTTACTTTGCCGATGAAATGCGGCTTGTCTTTGAAGATCAGCGTCATTTCGGGATGATGAAAATCGTCGCCCAAAATGAATTGCTGGAAACCAAAGAACTCGCCTGTCTAGCGCCCGAACCGTTTTCCGATGAGTTTTCGCTCAAATACTTTCGGGAGATTTTAGCGTCGTCGCGCCGTAGTTTAAAAGAATTTCTTCTCGATCAAACGAAAGTCTGCGGGCTTGGCAATATTTACGCCGCCGAAGCGCTCTTTCTCGCCCGCGTCAACCCGGAAATCGTCGCCGCCGAAGTCTCGCCGCAGCGCACCAAAAAACTTTTTGAGGCGATTCGATTTGTTTTATCCGAATCAATCTCGCACGGCTCGACTTTAAATGTTGACCCGGAGAATATTGACGGGAGCTATTACGGCGGCGTTTACGAAGGGCATTGGCGCGTTTATGACCGCGAAAACGCGCCTTGTCCAAATTGCGCAACAGCGATCAAGCGGATTGTTCAGGGCGCGCGCTCGACGTTCTATTGTCCGAAATGCCAGAGAAAATAGATGGTTTTGTTTTTCCTGGCTTTTGTGCTAATTTTCCGCTGCTTTCAAAGGAAAATCTCCAAAATGAAAAATCTCAAACTGTGGTTCGCAACCGTCGCCACTTTTGTCTTTTGCCTGTTATCTGTGCCAAACAGCGTTTTGGCTTGCGCCTGTTGCTCAGAACCCGGAACGTATCGAATTTCCGCACCAAAACCGGATAGTTACAAACTTGATTTGTTCGGCCAAATGAAGTTTGCCGCGAAAACCGAACTTTACCAAACTGCCGGCGAAGACAACATCAAAGGTCTGGACAAACTCTTCCAAAATCCAACTTCGCAAGCACCGGAAACTGAGCTTGTGTTTAATCTTTCGGAAATGTTTGCCAGCAAATCGTGGAAACTAAATTTCAAATCTTCAAACGGTCATACCGGAACGCTGACGCTCCCGCTGCCTCTGACAATGGTTAGTTTCGCCGCCGACATTCACGACGGCAAAGAAGGCGGCGCTGGCGGCCCGCTGCTTTATAAAGAATGGCGGTTTAAAGGAAATGTAGGAAACGCCACCGGAGTTTTTCAAGCGGGAATTGTCAATCCGACAACCTATTTTCTAGTTTTTCAAGGACGCGGCAACAATTGCGACAACGCCGAAGATTTCACCAACTGGCGAGTGGAAATTAACGGCAAAAAAGCCGATTATGCTTTTTACGGCGAAATGGCGTCAGGCAGTCAAAATCGTTAGCAAAGATTATTGAACATATCGTTTGAGATTAGTACAAATTAAATAACAGCCTCAAATAAGCTCATTGTTCAAAATCAAATAAAGATGTCATGTACTTTCCAGATTTTAGTAATGAGTGCCAACTTGCAACGGGGGCTGACGTTCGGGCTATCGGGTGGCTTAACAATAATTACTCTTACAAAACTGGAAACGTATCTTTAGAATTTCTTCAAAAACTCAATCAACATATTACCGAAGCTTGGGAGCCGGTAGTTGCGGCTGGAGTACATAGTTGTGAGTTTTGTAAGACGAACCGTTTTTCAAATGGTAGTAATTTGCTCATTCCAACTTGTATATTAAGTTCGGCAATCAGATGATAAAATTTGATTACCAAAAAAGAAACGAGATTCCGATTTCCAACAGGTTCTAAAAACCGTTCATAAGCAATGTTACTCGTTTCTTCAATTTAGTTTAACCCGAACAGTTAC
>JBBQUS010000008.1:0-104771 GCA_038212235.1 Pyrinomonadales bacterium | reverse complement strand
AGCAACTTGAGATTGAGCATCTGCCGCCGTACTCGCCGGAATTGAATCCGGTGGAACGGCTGTTCAAGGAGTTGCGTCAAGAGCTGAAGAATCGGATATTTGAAAGTTTGGAAGCGGTGGAGGAGGCAGTTATCGAAGCTGGCAAACCATATTTGTGTGATGGTTTGCGGGTAAAGAAATTGACGTTTTATGGTTGGCTGTATAACACACCAACCTAAATTATTTCTGTATTAGACTGCTTCGTTGAATAACTTGGTTTTTGTTTCAGGGAACGAGAGCAGGAAAATTTAGCTGAAAACAATTGTAGATTGTTTCACTAAACTCAAACGAAATGAGCAGTTAACCCGAAGCTTATTTAAAATCTGTGATTAAAACGGCTTCATTGGTGTAATTACCGCGCGAAACAATTAGTTTGTCCCTATCGGTTGAGACAGCAAAATTAACCAACCAGGCATTTTTGTAATCAGCAATAATTTGCGGTTTGCTTATGCCATCAATAAAGCTTTGACAAATCGCGCGCGAATTGCGACAGAGATAGATAAGCGATTTTGAATCAGGTGTCCAGTAAAAGATGTGACGAATCGGATTGAAGTCAAAAAACTTTATTTTTTTTCCTTGTGCCGTTATCAATCCGGTTTTCCACTTGTTGTTGATATCTATGTAAACGATAAACCTGCCGTCGGGTGAGTTCTTTGGGCGGCCAGCGTTAAGATTTCCAGAAACGAGTACCGATTCGCCGCCGTTAATCGAAACTTTATTGATAGTAAAGCCTTTACCTTCACTCTGTTGATAGTAAACCCATTTACCGTCGGCGGAAATACTTGCAGAATCTTCTTGAAGGCCGTGGGTGAGCTGGACGGAATTTCGCCCGTTAATGTCCATTCGCCAAATGTGATGTTCTCCGGTGCGTGAGGAGGTAAAAACGATAAAACGCCCGTCAGAGGTAATTTCTGGATACCCATTAAAATCCCCGGCGTTTCGAGTTAGTTGATTCTGTTCGCTGCCATCCGGCTTCATCGTCCACAAATCAATATTGCCGTTGCGGGGGGAAGAATAAAGAATGTTGCCATCCGGCAAAAATGCCAAACCTGACCAACCATCACGTGCGGACTGACTAAAAGTGATTTGCTCTAGATTATTGGCATTTGATAATTTGCCTGCCCAAATGTTTAATTGCCCCATGACCTGATCCGCAACCAGCAAATTAGAATCAGCCGATACACTAAGCCTTACGTAATTACTGATATCATTGGTGATGCGATGCGTTTCGCCGCTCGGGTATGCAATATGAAAGATTTGCCCTTCTGATGAATAAGTTTCATTAGCGATAACAAGCAAACCGCTTGAATCGGACAGCCATGCTACCTGGTCTACAAAATTCCATTTGGGAATCGGAATTAACTTTTCGCTTCCGTCCGCTACGCTAATTTCGATTAATTCGGCGAATAAACGCTCATTTGGCTCACGCCGACCACCGCCGATTGCAATCTTTGTGCCGTCGGGCGACCAAGACATTTCTGCGGACCAAGAATTAAACCAGTTCTTTCCGTCACCGCGTTTCGCTAGTGTGCGCTCTCCCTTGCCGTCCGCATCTGCAACAATTAAATCATAGCCACGCACGAACGCCAATTGTTTGCCATCAGGTGAAACGGCGAAATTGCTTTCGCCACAGGGCACAATTGACCGCGGCTCTCCGCCCGAGACAGGAATTTGTACTATTGAACAAGGTTTTTGTTCTTCAGTTATTTTGTAATAAATCCATCTCCCGTCCGGCGAAAAACGCGCTGCCTCATAATGCGCCGAACCCCAACGGTAGTTATCTTTAACAGCAGGCATAATCTGAGTGACAACTTCGGTTGCCAGATTTTTCGTCCACAAACTCGATTCATTGTGTTCGACGTGCCGATAAACTATTAATTTACCGTCGGGCGAAATTGCCGGATTAAATACGTCTGAATCCCGCGCCAAACGTTTGAACGTCAGATTCCGATTTTGAGTGGGGGCGTTCGTCACAAGAGTTTTATTCTCTCGGTTAAGAAACTGAGATAATACTAATGCAGCAACAACTAAGATCGAAACGACTGCCATCGTGCCCGCCACATAAAGGCTGCGGTGCTGTTGTTTTGGGTTCACAGTAAAAAACGCCGGCTCGGAAATTTGATTTGTTTCAATACCGGAGTTTTTTGTTTCAGCTTGGCTTGGTTTGTTTGAAGGATTGGAATGTTCAAGTTCAGCGGCAAACTCTAGACGCTTCCTGACCTGTCGCAAATCAATTAGCAGTTCACTAAAGGTTTGATACCGCTCTTCACTAATTTTTCGCAATGCTTTTCGGGGTAATTGTTCCATCTCGACCGGAATTTGACCGTTAATATCAGAGATCGGAGCAGGTTCACTTTTGAGAATGACGGCAATTATATCGCTTGTCGTCTCGCCCGTGAACGGTTGTTTTCCGGTTAACATTTCATACAAACAAACGCCAAAGCTCCAAACATCCGTACGGGCATCAGTATGTTTGCCGCGAGTCTGTTCCGGTGACATATACGCCGCCGTTCCCATCACCATTCCCGGCTCGGTCTGGATTTGACCAAGTGTGGCTGTTTTCGAGTCGAGATCATCATTTTTTGTTTCGGCGAGCTTGGCCAGACCAAAATCCAGCACTTTGACCAGTCCGTCTTCGCGCAAGATGACATTTTCCGGTTTGATGTCGCGATGGATAATTCCCGCCTTATGAGCGGCATTTAACGCCCCCGCTATCTGGACTGCAATCTCCACGCTTTCCGCGACCGAGAGCGAATCTCGTTTAAGGCGTTCGCGCAAGGTTTCGCCCGCAATATATTCTGACGCGATAAATCGCCTGCCGTCTGATTCTCCAACCTCATAAATCGTCAAAATATTGGGATGATTCAAAGCTGAAGCCGCTCTTGCCTCCTGCAAAAAGCGGCGCACTCGTTCCATATCGGTGGCGACATCAGAATGGAGAACTTTGATCGCGGCGAGACGTTTGAGCTCTTTATCGTGAGCCAGAAATACCTCGCCCATTCCGCCCGCGCCGAGTTTGTTTCTGATTTCGTAATGACCGATTGTTTGACCGACCGCGAGGAGGGAAACGTCAGTAAAAGATTCGGCTACTTTAGCGACCGCCGGTTGTTCTAAAAAATCTGTTTGGTAAGCACCGAGTAATCCTTCGACGCCTTGACGTAAAACATGGTTATCAGCACAGATTTCGATTAAAAACTGTTCACGTTCAGCAGGCGGACGTTCGAGAGCAGCATGGAAAACTTCTTTAGCTTTTTGATAGCTCTCGTGGTTCATTATCTCTCTCGTTTAATTTTTAGGACTTTTTCATTTTCATTTTTTGCAGAAGTCTGGATGAAGCGTGAAAGATAAGCGTTGACTAGCGAGGGCGTGTTTCCGCATTTTGAGTAAGTGCTGAACTCTATCAGTTTAAGTTGTTCGCATTAGTTCATGGCGCAGCCACGCCTTTGCCATTTTCCAGTCGCGGTTGACGGTTGCTTCCGACAGCTTTAAAACCGCCGCCGTTTCATCAATATTCAATCCACTAAAATATCGCAGCTCGACTATTCGGGCCTGCTGTTCGTCCAGTTCAACGAGTTTCTCCAAGGCTTCATCGAGCGCCAGCAAATCGGTGTTTGCCTCGTCTGTTGCACCTGCGAGCAGGGTTTCGTCAAGCGTCACCATGATGGCAGAACCGCCGCGCTTTCTTCGCAGTTTCGTGCGGGCATGGTCAACCAGAATTCGCCGCATCAGGGTCGCCGCAATCGCGAAAAAATGGGCGCGGCTTTCCCAATCAAAGCCGCGTTGATCAATTAATTTTAGATAAGCCTCGTTAACCAAAGCGGTCGTTTGCAAAGTGTGTCCGGCGCGTTCGCGGCGGAGATGTCGGCGGGCTTGCCGACGCAGTTCGTCATAAACGAGCGGGACGAGCGCATCTGCCGCTTCGCGGTTTCCGTCGCCCCAAGCTCGCAACATTTGGGTGATTTCTGGTGGTGAGGGCGAGCAATCAATCATACATCGCAACCTCGACTATCCGGTATCTATGAAACGCGTTTCGCCGTAAGCATAAGCGCTCTCTCAAAAATAGTCAAAATTATTTTCTCAAAAGCGTGACAGAAAATTCGGCCGCCTGTCGCGCTATGTAAACGAAGACAATTTCAGGTTTTCGAGAAATTCAAATTTAAACCGACAGGAGATAAAAAATGTACAAACAGATGATTCAAATCGCGGCCATGTTGATTTTACTGGTCGGCGCGGCAAACGGCCAGACTTTTGATCAAAATCCAAAACCCGAACCGATTGTTGGCGCTTTCTTTTATAATGGCGTGGAAACATCGCCGGGAGTTTTAGAACAAGCGGGTTCAACCCGTTATGGCAACAGCTATATTCTCGACAGCACAGGCGAGTGGGAAACCAGACATTTAACCGTTTCGCTTAATTATTATTCAAGTTTGCCAAGCGGCGCGACGACTTTGACCATCCTTGGCGGCTCTTGGTCAATGATTACATACGATCTCAACGGTCAATATCAAGGCACTTTGTACGGCGATGTCGTGTCCGGTGTGATTGATTTTAAACCAGATGCGAGCGGCAATGTCATCAACAAAAAGACCTCGGCTCAATTGATGTCAACCGGCTATTTACGTCCCTTTTTATTACCAATTAAAAGACGGCTCAGAGGCACTCTGGAAATGACGACCAATCTTGATTCGCCGCAAACGTCCGGCACTTTGAATTTAAACTTTTAAGTAAATTTTAAAAAATGAATTTACTAATTTCTCTGGAGATAACAGAAAATAGACGGCGGACAACTCGAATTCGGTTGATAAGAGCAGATTAAAATAATTATTTTAATCTGCGAAAATCCTCTCTATCAGCTTTATCTGCAGTCTATTTTTATCGCCGGTTAATCCCGTCAGCTAAGATCTTCTTTACTTTTCAGAAACAACGCGAACGACCGGAGTTTTGCGGTCTTTGGCTGCTTTCATGAGGTCGGCGGCGGGCGCTAGCTCGACGCGGGCATTGAGCATTCGGTTGACGCGTTTTGGCAGCAGCATCGGCGCGATACCGGCGATTGAATTAGCCAGTTTAATAATATCGCCGCCGCCCTTCCAGTTATCGCGGATAACCGTTTCGTCCGTATGATTGATTAGCCGGAGCAAGGCCAGAGCAATAAAATAACTGTCGTCAACCTGGCCGATAAACGGCAAAATATCCGGGATAAAATCTATCGGCGAAATAAAATAAATGATTGCGCCGACCAGCAGGGCTTTGTCGGCGGTGGACACGCGCGCGTCTTTTAAGAGCCGAAAACAGAGCGCCACCAGATTCGGCAAAAACATCAACAAATTTTGCATTCGCGATTTTAATATTAGCTTGTCCTTTGTCCTTTGTCCTTTGTCCTTCGTTTTTTCCAACTTTTCTTTCGCCATAACATTTTCTCCCTTGCCGTTACTTGAGTCTAAAAAAGAAAGCGCGCCAGAGCAAGTTTAAGGATAATTGACGGCTTGTGATAAATTTTTATTTCGACTTTGGTCCTTTGCAACGGACAACGGACAACGGACGAAGGACAAAGGACAAATGACTATTTTAGAAAAAATTCGCCGCCGCGCCGCCGCCGATTTGCAGCATATTGTTTTGCCGGAAGGCGAAGACGCCCGCGTGGTTTTGGCCGCCGAAATGTGCTTTGCCCAAAATATCGCCAAAATCACGGTTTTAGGCAGCGAAGAAAAAGTTCGCTCCGTTGCTAAAAGTGTTGGGGCAAATTTAAACGGGGTGGAAATAATTGATTATCTGCGAGCCGCCGATTTTGGCAAAATGGCGCATTATTATCACGAATTGCGGCGAGCCAAAGGCGTCACGCTTGAAGAAGCCGAACAAACCGTGCGCGACCCGCTCTTTTACGGGAATCTGCTCGTCCGTTCAGGCACAGCCGATGGTTCGGTCGCCGGAGCGACCAACACGACGGCGCATACCGTTCGCGCGGCTCTCCACTGCGTCGGTGCGGCAGCCGGATTTAAAATCGTATCGAGTTTTTTTGTGATGATTGTTCCGGACAAAAACTTTGGCGCAGGCGGAGCGCTTGTTTACGCCGATTGCGGCGTGGTAGTTGATCCAACTGCGGAGCAGCTGGCTGAGATTGCGATTGCCTCCGCCGATTCGTGCCGCGCTCTGCTCGAAGTCGAACCGCGAGTCGCGATGCTCTCTTTTTCGACCAAGGGAAGCGCTAAACATCAGCTGCTCGACAAAGTTATCGAAGCGACCAAGACGGTCAGAGCGCGGCGTCCAGATTTGTCCATTGACGGCGAATTACAGGCAGACGCGGCTCTCATGCCGTCGGTGGCCGGTTCAAAAGCCCAAGGTTCGGCGGTTGCCGGTCGCTCCAACGTCCTGATTTTTCCCGATTTAAACGCCGGAAATATTGCCTATAAATTGACTGAAAGGTTAACCGGCGGAACGGCCATCGGGCCGATTTTGCAGGGGCTCGACAAACCCTGCAACGATTTATCGCGCGGCTGCAAGGCAGAAGATATTGTGGACGCGGTGGCGATTACCGCAGTTCAAGCGCAGGCGCGAAAGCTTGCTCGCTAATTAGTTCAATTCGCTTCCGGCGGCTGGCGCTTTCGTTCATTACTTCAATAACTAAATCTCGGAAAGAAAAATGCTCGGGACGATACTTGAGCGAACGCTGATGCAGAGTTTCCCAATCTTCTTTGGGAACTCGAAGAAAAGCGGCGACAATGTCCGGGTCGAACTGGATTCCAATGCCTTTGATAATTTCTCCGCAGGCTTCCTCGTAAGTCTGCCCCGTCCGGTAAACGCGGTCGCTGACAATCGCGTCGTAGGCATCGACAACGGCAAAAATCCTCGCATTTAGATCAATCTCATCAGCTTTTAAGCCGAGCGGATAGCCGGAGCCGTTCCATTTTTCATGATGCTGCGAAACGACTTTGGCGGCTCCCTCTAAAAACGGAATGCTTCGCAGAATCTGCTCTCCGTGCAGCGGATGCAGCCGCATTCTGAGCCATTCTTCATCGGTCAGAGGCGCCGGTTTTCGCAGAATCGCATCAGGCACGCCGATTTTACCGATGTCGTGAAGCAAGGCTCCAAATTCCAGCGCGCGCAGCTGCTCCGGCTCCAAACTCAGTTCGTAAGCGAGCCGCAAACTAAAAGTCACGACTCTTTCAGAATGCCCGTGCGTTTCGTGGTCGCGGGCTTCGAGCGCCTGAATCAGAGCTTTGAGAGTGGCGCGATAC
This sequence comes from Pyrinomonadales bacterium, assembly GCA_038212235.1. GTDB lineage: Bacteria > Acidobacteriota > Blastocatellia > Pyrinomonadales > Pyrinomonadaceae > JBBQUS01. The sequence continues at coordinate 97,500 of JBBQUS010000008.1, read as the reverse complement.
GAACTTTCAAGGTCTGCCAGAGCTTGATCAAGTTTGGCCGTGCGCTCGGCAATCAAACGCTCAAGATGCTGGTTATAACGGCGCTTAATAATTTGCAGCTCGTAATGCTCAACGGCGCGGCGGACTGCGGCCTCAACCTGATGTAATTCCAGTGGTTTAGCGATGTAATCAAAGGCGCCTTCTCTCAAAGCTTGAACCGAATCGTCCAGGCTTTGCTGACCGCTGATCATCAGGATGACGGTTTGCGGCGACCGGGCTTTGATCAGCGGAATCATTTCCAGACCGCTCATCCCCGTCAAATTGACATCGGAGATAACCACGGCAAATTGAGTTTTTTTGATTTCAGCGAGTGCGGCTTCGGCGGATTCAGCTTGAACGCATTGGTATAATGTTCCGACAAATTCTGCCAGAACGCTTCTCAATTGCGACTCATCGTCAACAATCAGAATGCGAATTTCGATGTGGTTTGAGTCTCCCATAATCTATCTTTACAGCGGGGATTTTAAAGGCAGTTGAATTACAATCCGGCAAAAACAATAATTTCAGATTGTGACTTATGCTGAGTCAAATACGCTCTTAAATCTCTGCATCGCGTAATTAAACAGGTTCATCATACGTTGGTGCGAGCTGTCTTTGCAAGAATTTTGTTGCAAATGTGAAACCGGTAATTTCAAATAAATTTAATAACAACTTGCTTTAGCCTGTTAAAACCCGGCCAATCCCTCGCACTAACATAAACCATCCTTATCTCTTCAGAAAAAAGATTGATTTTACTAATAAGCAATTTCAGGATATATTATAAAATTAAGACAATTAGACTCTGGCTGGGCGTTCTTCCAATCTCGTTTTTGATTGAGCATTTTTTTCTAGCGGTCAATCTTTTAACGGCGTAAGAACTAATCCCGTCAGTATCTCGCAAAGAAAGTTTAACAGAGACAGAAATGCAATTAACCAATTCACAACCAATTGGTTTGTATCAACCGCAGTTTGAACATGATTCTTGCGGCGTGGGTTTTGTTGCCGATATTAAGGGGCGCAAATCGCACTTAACGCTCGAAAACGCGCTCGAAGTTCTGGTCGCCATGAATCATCGCGGGGCAACCGGGGCGGAAGAAAATACCGGCGACGGGGCCGGAGTCTTAACACAGATTCCGCACGATTTTTTTCAAAAGGTATGTGAAAAACTGCACATCGTTTTGCCGCCCCCACAATCTTACGCGGTTGGGATGGTTTTTCTGCCGGTTGACGACAGAGAGCGGCAGTATTGTATTGAAACTTTTGAACAGACCGTCCAGGCGGAAGGTTTGAAAATTTTGGGCTGGCGCGATGTGCCCACGGATAATGCGGATTTGGGTGAGATATCAAAACAGTCACAGCCGCGAATCATGCAGGTTTTTATCGAAAAAGGCCGCACAATCGTTGACCGCGAGCATTTTGAGCGAAAACTTTTTGTTTCCCGGCGCTGGGCAAAAGAATTGTTGACCCGGCAAAATGGCGAATTAGCGGAAAATTTTTACTTTGCGAGCCTGTCAACGCAGACAATTATTTACAAAGGAATGCTGACGGCAACTCAGCTGCGCTCCTTTTACCCGGACCTGCAGGATCAATCTTTCGAGACGGCGCTGGCGCTCGTCCATTCGCGCTTTAGCACTAACACATTTCCCAATTGGAATCGAGCGCAGCCGCTGCGTTATCTAGCGCACAACGGCGAAATCAACACTCTGCGCGGAAACGCCAACTGGATGAAGGCGCGCGAGAAAAAGTTTAAGTCCAATCTGTTTGGCGACGATTTACCAAAAGTTTTGCATGTGATTGACGGCGAAGCGAGCGATTCGGGCGCTTTTGACAACGCGCTGGAAATGCTCACTTTGGCCGGACGAAGTCTGCCGCACACAATCATGATGATGATTCCGGAGCCATTTTCGAGCGCCAACGCAATGTCGCCGGAAAAGCAGGCTTTTTACGAGTATCATTCGTGTTTGATTGAGCCGTGGGACGGGCCGGCGGCCATCACTTTTACCGATGGCGAAATAATCGGAGCGGTTTTAGACCGCAACGGACTGCGGCCTTCCAGATTTTACGTGACCAGAGACGATTTGGTGGTGATGGCTTCGGAGGTCGGCGTGCTCGCAATCGAACCTGCCAATGTCATTCAGAAAGGACGTTTGCAGCCCGGCAAAATGTTTTTGGTTGACACGAAAAAGGGTCGCATCGTCACCGACGAGGAAATCAAATCCACTGTGGCGGCGGAACAGCCTTACGGCCGGTGGCTCAAAGAGAATTTGCTCTATCTTGACGATTTGCCGCCGCCGCCGGTCAGCGTCAAACCCGCCGGGGAAAATATTCTTTGTCAACAGCGCGCCTTTGGTTACACGGAAGAAGAGTTAAATCTAATTCTCGCGCCGCTCGCCAAAAGCGGGGCGGAGGCGGTCGGCGCGATGGGCAACGACGCGCCGCTCGCGGTGCTGTCGCGGAAACCGCAGTTGCTTTATAACTATTTCAAACAGCTTTTTGCCCAGGTGACAAACCCGCCGATTGACGCGCTGCGCGAAGAAATCGTGATTTCGACCGACACGATGATCGGAGCCGAAGAAAACCTGCTCGAACCGACGCCCGAAGCCGCGCGTCAAATCAAGCTCAATTCGTTTATTTTAACCAATGACGAGTTGGAAAAACTGCGTTTTCTGGGCGATGCGGAAAACGCGACCTGCTGCCGGGATTTTAAATCAATCACGCTGCCGATGCTGTTTGATTCGAGCGCGGCGGAAAACAGTTTGGAATCGGCTCTGGAAAATTTGTGCCGACAGGCGAGCCGGGCGATTTCCGACGGTTACGGAATTTTGATTTTATCGGATCGGGGAATTAACGAACAGCTGGCGCCGATTCCGGCTCTGCTCGCGGTCTCCGCCGTCCATCATCATTTGATTCGCGAAGGAACCAGAACACAGGTCGGTTTTGTGCTCGAAAGCGGCGAACCGCGCGAAGTTCATCACTTCGCCCTCCTTTTGGGTTACGGCGCGACTGCCATTAATCCTTATCTGGTTTTTGAAACAATCGGAGAGCAAATCGAACGCGAATTGCTGCCCGTTGACCTGGCGCAGGCGGTTAAAAATTACGTCAAAGCCATCAACAAAGGCGTTGTCAAAATCATGTCGAAAATGGGTATTTCGACGATTCAGAGTTATCTCGGCGCGCAGATTTTCGAGTGTCTCGGCATTAATCAAAAAGTAATCGAAAAATATTTTACTTCGACGCCTTCGCGAATCGGCGGCATCGGATTGGATGAAATTGCCGCTGATGCTCTGGCGCGTCACCGGCAGGCTTATCATCCGCCGCACAACGATGATTCGCTCGACTCAGGCGGCAATTATCAATGGCGGCAAACGGGCGAATATCATCTTTTCAATCCGCGTACGATTCACGCGCTGCAAAGAGCTTGCCGCACCGGCGATTACGAAATTTTTAAAGAATACAGCCGGTTAATCAACGAACAGGCGGAAAATCTCGCCACCCTGCGCGGAGTTTTGCGGTTCAAACCGGAGCGTCAGAGCGTTCCGCTCGATGAAGTTGAATCAATCGAAGAAATCATCAAACGCTTTAAAACCGGGGCGATGTCTTACGGTTCGATCAGCCAGGAAGCGCATGAAACGCTGGCTATTGCGATGAATCGTCTGGGCGGCAAAAGCAATACGGGCGAAGGCGGCGAGGACGCGGCTCGATTTGTTTCCGACCAAAACGGCGATTCGCGCAAAAGCGCGATTAAGCAGGTGGCGTCGGGGCGTTTTGGAGTGACCAGCCACTATCTGGTTAACGCCGATGAGATTCAAATCAAAATCGCGCAGGGCGCGAAACCGGGCGAAGGCGGTCAACTGCCCGGTTCAAAAGTTTATCCGTGGATTGCCGCCGTTCGTCATTCGACTCCGGGCGTCGGGCTGATTTCGCCGCCGCCGCATCACGATATTTACTCGATTGAAGATTTGGCGCAACTGATTTTCGACTTAAAAAACGCCAATGAAAACGCCCGAATCAGCGTCAAATTAGTTGCCGAAACCGGCGTCGGAACAATCGCGGCGGGCGTCGCCAAAGCCAAAGCCGATTTGATTTTAATCAGCGGGCACGACGGCGGAACGGGCGCCTCACCGCTCTCGAGCATCAAACACGCCGGGATTCCGTGGGAAATCGGGCTGGCGGAAACGCATCAAACTCTGCTGCTCAATAATCTTCGGAGCCGCGTCCGGCTCGAAACCGACGGACAGCTCAAAACCGGTCGCGATGTCGTTATCGCCGCCCTGCTCGGCGCTGAAGAATTCGGTTTCTCGACCGCGCCGCTCGTTTCGCTCGGGTGCATCATGATGCGGGTTTGTCATCTCAACACCTGTCCGGTCGGAGTGGCGACGCAGGACCCGGCTTTGCGCGCCAAATTTACGGGCGAGCCGGAAAATGCGGTTAATTTCATGCTTTTCGTCGCCCGCGAAGTGCGCGAGACGATGGCTGCTCTGGGGTTTCGCACAATTAATGAAATGATCGGTCGCGCAGATGTGCTGGAAATCAATCCGCTGATTAAAAACGCCAAGACGCAAAATCTGGATTTGAGCGCGATTTTGTATCAACCCGAAGTTCCCGCCGGCTACGGCAGGTTTCAGCAGATTGCGCAAAAGCATGAGCTGGAAACAACCTTGGACAAAACCGAATTGCTTGAGATTTGTCGTCCGGCGCTCGAACGAGGCGAAAATGTTTTTGCCGAGCTTTCGATTAAGAATACCAATCGCGCGGTCGGCACAATTTTGGGCGCGGCGATTTCCCGAAAATACGGAGCCGAAGGCTTGCCGCCGGAAACCATTCGACTAAATTTTTCGGGTTCCGCCGGACAAAGCTTTGGCGCGTTTGTTCCGCAGGGCGTCGCGTTAACGCTCGAAGGCGATGCAAACGATTACGTCGGCAAGGGTTTATCGGGCGGTCAAATCATAGTTTTTCCGTCTAAACAAGCAGTTTTTGCCGCGCGTGAAAACGTGATTATCGGCAACACCGCATTTTACGGCGCGACTGGGGGCGCGGCCTTTGTTTCCGGTCGCGCGGGAGAGCGTTTTGCCGTCCGCAACAGCGGGCTCGACGCGGTTGTCGAAGGCGTCGGCGATCACGGCTGCGAATATATGACGGGCGGCCGCGTCGTCGTTTTAGGCGAAACCGGCAAGAATTTCGCCGCCGGAATGTCGGGCGGAATTGCTTATATTTTTGACGAGAGCGGCAATTTCCCAACTCTCTGTAACCCGGAAATGGTTTCGTTAACCGGACTCGACGAAGAGGAAGAAATCGAGACCGTCAAAAGCCTGATTTTCCGGCATCTCGAACTAACCGGCAGTCAGTTTGCAACCGAGATTTTGCTCGATTGGGAAACGAGCCTCGAGCGATTTGTTCGCGTTATTCCAAACGATTACCGCCGCGTTCGAGAAGCGCAGAAACAAATGATCAATCAAGGTTTGTCGCCGCAAGCCGCCGAAATCTCGGTTTTTCAGCAAATGGCTGTAGCCTGAAATCTGTCTGAAATGGCTAAGGCCGGAAACCAAATATTTTTACAGGGATGGACAGGATACACAGGATTTAAAACAAATATCTTTGCCGATTTGAATTTATCCCCTGCATCCTGTTCATCCCTGTCAAATTCTTTTATCAACTCTTTAATTTCTACTGTTTGAAGTTGTCTAGCGAAAGGAATCTGCTCTGATGGGAAAAGCAACCGGATTTCTCGAATTTAAGCGCAGTCTGCCTGTGTTGCGCCCGGCAGCGGTGCGAGCCGGTGATTGGGACGAATTTCATCATCCGCTGCCTGACGCCGAGCTGCAAACACAGGGCGCGCGCTGTATGAACTGCGGCATTCCGTTTTGCCACACCGGAGAAACAATCAGCGGCGCGACGGCAGGCTGTCCGCTTCACAACCTGATTCCCGAATGGAACGATCTGGTTTATCAGGGACGCTGGCAGGCGGCTTATCAGCGACTCGCTGTGACCAATAATTTTCCCGAATTTACCGGCCGCGTTTGTCCGGCTCCGTGCGAATCATCGTGCGTTCTCGGAATTAACGAAGAGCCGGTGATGATCAAAGAAATCGAAGTGGCGATTATTGATCGCGCCTTTGCCGAAAACTGGATTACGCCCAACCCGCCCGACTTTCGCACCGACAAACGTGTGGCGATTATCGGTTCCGGTCCGGCCGGTCTCGCCTGCGCCGACGAACTGAATAAACTCGGGCATTCGGTCACGGTTTTCGAGCGCGCCGACCGCATCGGCGGTTTGCTGATGTACGGCATTCCCAACATGAAGCTCGAAAAACGGCTGGTTGACCGCCGCGTTGATTTAATGCGCGCCGAAGGCATTGAGTTTCGCCACAGTGTCAATGTCGGCGCTGACATCTCGCCGGAGGATTTGCGCGAAGATTTTGAGGCGATTGTGCTCGCCGGCGGCGCACCGAAACCGCGTGACTTAAACATTCCCGGCAGAGATTTACGCAGCATTTATTTTGCGATGGATTTTCTCACTTCAAACACCAAAAGCCTGCTCAATTCGGTTTTTGCCGACAAGCAGTTTTTTGAGATGCGCGGGCGCAGCGTGGTCGTCATCGGCGGCGGCGACACCGGAACCGATTGCGTCGGCAGTTCCCTCCGGCACGGCTGCGCGAGCGTCGTCCAGCTTGAGATAATGCCGCAGCCGCCCGCCAGAGAATTTACGCACGACAGCTGGCTGAGCCGCGTTCGCACCTTCCAAACCGATTACGGACAGGAAGAGGCCGCCGCTCTGTTTGGCAGCGATCCGCGCGCCTACCGCACTCTAACCAAAAGATTTGTCGGCGACGAAAACCAAAATCTGGTTGGCATCGAAACCGTCGAAGTCGAATGGAAAAACAATGCTTTTAACGAAATAGCCGGAACCGAGAGATTTTTTCCGGCTGATTATGCTTTTCTGGCGTTAGGATTTGTCGGAGTTGAAAAAGGAAATTTGCTCGACGGTTTGGGCGTCGCGCTCACCGAACGCGGAACAATTTCGGTCGGCGCTAACAAACAAACCAGCGTCCCGTCCGTTTTTGCCGCCGGAGACTGCGAACGCGGCCAGTCGCTCGTCGTCTGGGCTATCGCCGACGGCAGGCGCGCCGCCCGGGGCGTTAATGAATTTCTCGCCCTGCAGAGGGCATAAGCAGAAGCCAGCGCGTGAGCAAGGGCGGAACACACAACCCGCCCTTGCTCACGCGCTGGCTTCTGCTATTGTCCCGTATTTCTTAAACCTTTATCGGCGGAATTTTGAATTTTTTCGGACTTTTTGTCCGCGTAAAATGTTTTGAGCGGTTGACGCCGGGCGGCTCAAATGTTTAATATTCAAAGTTCACGCCGGAGTGGCGAAATTGGTATACGCACCAGACTCAAAATCTGGCGGGCTTAACGCCCATGTCGGTTCAATTCCGACCTCCGGTACTCACATATTATCTGCAAAACGCAACCTCGATAAAAAGTAGGAAGATTTTTTGATCGTTCAAAATTAAAGATGTTTGTTAGTAATTGTAGTAATTACATATCAACTTAGGATGTGGTCTCATAACTGCAATTTTTAGGCATTCTGATCAAAACCATAGTCAACTTGTGACACATCATAAATCGAATCTCCTTCTTCCATCCGACGTGTCCATAATTTAACTGTCGCGAGACCTTGGCCATATAGATTTATTTTAAATAAAAAACCAGCCGCACATCCCGAGATAGTTGAGTGCGGGCAACCACTCAAATATCCTTCGAGTTGGAATGGCGCGGTCAAAAAAATATAATTAGTTTCTTCAGGATTATAGTATTTCGATACAAGGTTATTCGGCAAAACCAGCTCCCCTCTGAAACGGAGATAACCCTCATAAAATATTTGGTCATATGAATTCCCATCCATATTTCCCGGGCCTCCATACAAATCACCTCCAGAATTGTTAAAATCAAATGTAAGAACTTCCCCGGCACGCTTTGGGCCGTTTGTGCCTGAATAGCTGCCGCCACCTGATAAAGAGAAGTTATCCCCAGATAGGGCCCACCCCCCTCCTCTTAATCCAGTTGTTATCAAACTACCTGATGTGACTAACACTCTACGAGGTTGGTCTATTATTGGTGAGCTACCTGCATATAGAGCTTCATTTCGTCGCCAAACATTTTTCGCCTGCTCTGTAGCATCGCCTGTCTCTACTCCCAAATATCCTTTAGCGTATCTCAAAAATTGTTGGGTAGAATAAAGATGAAAGCGAACTCCAGCAAACTCAAACATTTCCTTAATTAACTCAGGTCTTGAACCTATTTTTCTAGGTTTCACCTCCAATATCCAATCTTCCTTCTGCTCATCCGACACGAAAATGATAGGTTTCTTTTTCTCCTTAGCAAGGTCAAGCAATTGAGACCATAAAATAAAGTCTCCATATTTGTTTAGATCATTGTCCTTGTTTTTTTCATCTTTGTATCCAGGCGGGATTTTATTACTGAATCGTTTTTGAGCCACTTTTTGTTTATCATCAAGCTCTTGTGGCGTATATGGCTTGCCGATTTTTGCAGTAGTTAAATCATCTAATCGTGTTCTAACTTCATCAGAATATAAGAGGTTGAGATATTGATCTGACTCGCCACTAATTATTCCCTTCAGTTCATTGCGTTGTTTTTCGAGTAACACAGACAATTCATTTTTGCTAAGTGTAGGATTTATGGTGTTCTTAACCTTCTCAACTAAAATGTCAACTTCGGTTTTTAGCTGTTGTATTATCGAATCTCGTTCAATTATGACCTTAATCCGATTTTTCTGATATTCATATGCGGCTTGATGCGTTAATTGTATTTGATCTTTAAGTTTGTCAAAAACATTAAACAATTGTTCGCGTCCACTGACACCGAAACGATAAAGATTCAATAATACATTAGCATCAAAGGAAAAAATTGCTTCGCTCCAAAGGGATTTAAACTCTTCTTCATTGAGGAAATAATGTTCGGGAAATAGGTCTTTCATTTTAATCTCCAAATGCGCAGAAATATAAAAGACAGTAGCAGGAGTCAAAATACCAGACAAATGTAGAGGCTAGTAAAGGAAAGCAGTTAAATTTTGAGAAAGCTGTCAACCTGATAATCGCTCAAGGCATCATTAAAGATTCACAACAAAATATTTGATCAATCGAACAGGGGAAATATGCAATTAAAGACTTCTGCTTTTGGAATATTGATATGTCTGGCGGCAATTGTGATTGGTGCCTGCGTTTGGGTGACGGGCGCGAAACAGCAATCGGCTTCAAGGCCTAGTGTAACCGTTTCGAGCGCAACCGCCGCGCAGCCGACAGGCGAGGTGCTGACCGGAAAAAACGCGCTCGGTGACTGGACGACCGACGCGCCGGGCGTTCGGCGTCGGATTACGACCGCCGATCTGCCGCCGCCTTACGAAACTAAATCGGTTGATAACGGGCCGCCCAACGCCAGGCGACCGGCCGGCGCGATGCCGAAAGTCGCCGGCGGTTTTAAGGTTGAGGAATTCGCTTCCGGTTTGAACAATCCGCGATTGATTCGCACCGCGCCGAACGGCGATATTTTTATTGCCGAAAGCTCGCCGGGACGAATTCGCGTTCTGCGCGCCAAAGACGGCGCGGCCAAACCCGATGCGAACGAGATTTTTGTTGACGGTTTGCAGCAGCCGTTTGGAATCGCTTTTTACCCGAGCGGCCCGAACCCGAAATATATTTATGTTGCCAACACCGGAGCGGTCTGGCGCTATCCATATCAAAACGGCGATTTAAAAGCTCGCGGGCAGGCCGAAGTAATTGTTTCGGACATTCCGGGCGGCGGCAGATTGCGCGGGGGCGGTCACTGGACGCGCGACATCGCATTTTCCAAAGACGATAAAAAAATGTACGTCTCGGTCGGTTCTCATTCAAACGATTATGAAAATCCGAATGAGAACGAAGAGCGCCGCGCCGATATTCTCGAATTCAACCCGGACGGAACAGGTCAGCGAATTTATGCCGCCGGAATCAGAAACGCCGTCGGCATCGCCGTTAATCCGACTACGGGAGATTTGTGGGCATCGGTTAACGAACGCGACGGTCTCGGCGACGACCTTGTTCCCGATTACATTACCAGAGTTAAGGAAAATGGGTTTTACGGCTGGCCCTGGTATTATTTGGGAGCCAATCAAGACCCGCGTCATAAGGGCGAGCATCCCGAACTGCGCGACAAAGTAATTGTTCCCGACGTCTTGCTGCAATCGCATTCGGCTTCACTCGAAATGGTTTTTTACACGGGCAGCAATTTTCCCAAGGAATTTAACGGAGACGCGTTTGCCGCCGAACACGGTTCGTGGAATCGCGCTCACCGCACCGGTTATAAAGTAGTTCGCGTTCCCGTCAAAAACGGCGTTCCGACCGGCGAGTACGAAGATTTTATGACCGGCTTTGTCACTTCGGACGGCGGCGTCTGGGGGCGGCCGGTCGGGGTAGCGGTAGCAAAAGACGGAGCGCTGCTGGTGACTGACGACGGCTCAAACATCGTCTGGCGTGTTTCGTCCGCCAAAAATTGAACTTTGACGGCGAGTTTGTTTTTCGATGAGAAACAAGCTCGCCTTTTTCTGCTCGTAAAATCATAGCGCGATCAATTGCCGAGAAATTTCCCTCTTTACAATTTCCGCATCAATGCTAAATTAAAAGTTAATAATTTTAATCCCTTTATTGATTCTGTCATTAAGTTTTTGAGAGCCAGATGCAGCAACAGAAACCGGACAGCCCAGATCACATCCCGCCGCCAAACGCGGAGTCCCCCTCTTTGGTATTTGAAAACATTTTGGAGAACGTCGCTGACGCATTCTTCGCGCTTGATCTTGATTGGAAATTTACCTTTCTCAACCGTCAGTCGGAGCAGCTCTTGCGGCGCCAGCGCGAAGAACTGCTGGGCAAAAACGTCTGGGATGAATTTCCGGAGAGCGTCAACAGCACGTTCGACAAACAATATCGAAAAGCTGTCGCCGAACAGGTGGCCGTCACTTTTGAGGAATTTTATCCGCCGCTTGATTCTTGGTTTGAAGTTCGCGCGCATCCGTCGAGCGATGGGTTAGCGGTTTATTTTCTTAATATCAACGAGAGAAAACGCACCGAAACCGTTTTGCGCGAGTCAGAATCGCGCTATCGGACATTATTTAATTCGATTGACGAAGGATTCTGCGTGATTGAAGTCATGTTTGACCGCGATGGGAAAGCAAATGATCACCGCTTTTTAGAAATCAATCCTTCGTTTGAGAAATTAACCGGCATTCCCGCGGACGAAGCGCTGAGCGGAAGGAGCGTTAGCGAACTGATTCCAAATTTCGAAGAAAAATGGTCTGAGATTTATGGTCGCGTCGCGCTTTCGGGCGAACCGATTCGTTTTGTCGAAGGTTCGGAAGCCCTAAATAGGTGGTTTGACGTTTACGCCTTTCGCATCGGAGAACCGGAAAGCAGGAAAGTTGCCATTTTGTTCAATAATATTACCGAGCGCAAACGAAGCGAGACAAGTCTGCGCGCTGCGGAAGAACGTTACCGCGCTCTGGTTGAAGCAACTTCAACCGTTATCTGGCACGCGACACCGAGCGGGGAGTTGAGTCTGGTTGAAAATCAATGGAATAAGGTTGGCGGTCAAAACTCGGAAGAAATGCTCAAGTGGGGCTGGCTGGATGTTCTGCACCCGGATGATCGTGAACAAACGAAGCGTATTTGGCAGGAAGCCGTGCAAAACAAAAGCGTTTACTCGGCGGAATTTCGGGTTCTGACGAAAGACGGCGACTATCGCTGGTTCGCCGCAAGCGGAGTGCCTCTTTTCGATGACAACGGCAACGTCCGCGAATGGATCGGAGCAAATACTGACATTCACGCCAAACGTCTCGCCGAAGCCGAGCGCCAGCGGGCGGAAGAGGATCGCGAACAATTGTTCCTGAGCGAACAGGAAGCGCGACGAGCGGCGGAAAACGCCAACCAGCTGAAAGATGAGTTTCTCGCAACGCTCTCGCACGAATTGCGGACGCCGCTTAACGCCATTCTCGGCTGGTCGCAGATTCTGCGCAATCGCGCGCTTGGACGCGAGGAAACGGAAAAAGCGCTGGCCACGATTGAGCGCAACGCCCGCGCGCAAAACCAGTTGATTGACGATTTACTCGATGTTTCGCGGATTATCACCGGTAAATTGCGGCTCGATGTGCGGCCGGTTGATTTGCCGAGCGTCATCATGGCGGCGGTCGAAGCGGCGCGACCGGCTGCCGAAGCAAAAAACATTCGCCTGCAAACACTCCTCGACCCGCACGCGGGATTGATCTCAGGCGATCCCGACAGGCTGCAGCAGATAGTCTGGAACTTACTTTCAAACGCTATCAAATTCACCCCGAAAGTGGGACGCGTGCAGGTCCGGCTGGAGAGCATCAACTCGCATGTCGAAATTGTCATCAGCGATACTGGCAAAGGAATCGAAGCGGAATTTTTGCCGCACGTTTTTGACCGCTTCCGGCAGGGCGACCAAACATCAACCAGAGCGCACGGCGGATTAGGATTGGGGCTGGCGATTGTCCGTCAGCTAGTTGAATTGCACGGCGGACAGGTTTCGGTCGCCAGCGCGGGCGAAGGACAGGGTTCGGCGTTTACAGTTAGTTTGCCGTTTCTGCCCCTTAGAAACACCGAACGCCGGAAAACTGAATCAAGGGTGCACCCGCGGGCCGCAACCGGCAAACAACTTGATTGCCCGGAAGAGTTGAAAGAGTTGAGCGTGCTGGTGGTTGACGACGAACGTGATGCGCGCGAATTAATCCGGGCGGTTTTGATTGACTGCGGCGCGGAAGTGACAGTCGCGGCTTCGGTTGCCGAAGCTATCGAACATTTGAAGCAAAAATCATTCAATGTTTTAATCACCGATATCGGAATGCCGGAAGAAGATGGTTATGCCCTGATCAGAAAATTGCGCGCGTTGGCGGGTGAGCAGGGCAAAATTCCGGCGGTGGCGCTGACGGCCTACGCCAGAGCGGAAGATCGGGTGCAGGCGCTTCGCTCCGGCTTTCAAATGCATATTGCTAAACCCGTTGAACCGGCCGAACTAATTGCGGTAGTGGCAAATCTGGCTGAACGCATGACCGGGATTGAATCCGAATAAAGTATTGCGAGTTCCCTCAGACATTCTCACAATTTATCAAGACGTAGACAACGGCTGCCTTGATTTAAAGAGCGTGAAGTTATTATTAGTTAACCGATAGTTTGATATCGCAAAGGAAGCGAGTTATTTAAAGCATCAGCAAGGGATTTGAATTTATGGCCGATGAGGTGAAAGAAATAACCGAAGCAGAATATGAAAGACTTTGCGAAGAAGCCTGCGCTGGGTTTGAGCCAACCGATGACATGGAAGCGGATGAAGCTGAGTTATGGCTTGCCGTTTGTCAGAAAGTTTACACCTATTTGGAACTGCCGCTCGATTTTTCACCGCTGCCGGGCGCAACGCAGGCTCAAATGTATCTCTGGAATCTTCAAAATATCGTTTATCAGAGAAGAGCAACCGACTTTGACACTTTAGAAATTCCCAGCAAACTCATCTATCATCTTTTGAGCGAAAACTATTTAAATAACGGTCAAGACTCGATAACGGTGTGATCTTCAGTAATTTTCAATAGTGTAGATTAGGGATTTTCATTCCGATCATTAAAAATGCGCTCGCACCTTTTCAATGTAAATACGAAGTTTTTTACAATCCGCGAAACTCTATCAATCGGTCAATTTATCATTTGAATATTAGGATTCGGTAATACTTTTGGTAACCCGAGTGAACAATCGAAGCGGCGGCGGGAAATTTGGCGGCCGCGGCTAAAGAAAGTTCGTCAGGTTAACTTACCGTTCAAAATTTGCCATAATAAAAAGGCATTTCCGGATGACAGGAGGTCAATCCTGATTTATTTTAAACCGCACTGACCGCAACAATAATGGTGGATAGCTTATGAATTCTGCTGATAACCGAAACTTTGCCGCGAATGACTTTACTGCGGCGCAAACTGACCGCAACCGGGCTGTTCCTTTGAGCAAAAATGCCAATCTGCTGAAATGGGTTGAAAAGATGGCCAAACTGACCCAGCCGGATTCGATTCACTGGGTTGACGGGTCGCAGGAAGAATACGATGCGCTCTGTGCCCAAATGGTCGCGAACGGAACTTTTATCAAACTAAACGAGGATTTATTTCCGGGCTCTTATTACGCCCGTTCGGATGCCAGCGACGTTGCCAGAGTCGAAGACCGGACATTTATCTGCTCGCTTTCCAAAGATGCCGCCGGGCCGACTAATAATTGGGAAGAGCCTTTCAAAATGCGCAAAAAGCTGAAGGAATTATTCAGCGGCGCGATGAAAGGACGCACGATGTATGTCTTGCCGTTTAGCATGGGGCCGGTCGGTTCGCAAATGTCGCAGATCGGAGTTCAGCTGACGGATTCGCCGTATGCGGTGGTTAACATGCGAATTATGGCGCGAATCGGGCTGCCGGTTTTCAAAGAAATTGATAAAGCCGAAAAACGCGTCGTGCCGTGCCTCCATTCGGTCGGAATGCCGCTGACAAACAATCAAAAAGACGTTTCGTGGCCCTGCAATAAAGAAAAATACATTGTTCACTTTCCCGAAACGCGTGAAATTTGGTCGTACGGTTCAGGGTACGGCGGCAATGCGCTGCTGGGCAAAAAATGTTTCGCGCTCCGAATTGCTTCTAACATCGCCCGTGACGAAGGTTGGATGGCAGAGCATATGCTGATTCTCGGAGTCGAAAATCCGGCGGGGGAAAAAACTTATGTGACGGCCGCGTTTCCGAGCGCCTGCGGCAAAACCAATTTTGCGATGCTGATTCCGCCCGCCGGCTTTGAGGGCTGGAAAGTCTGGACGGTCGGTGACGATATAGCTTGGCTCAAACCCGATTCCGAAGGGCGTCTGCGAGCCATCAATCCCGAAGCCGGTTTTTTCGGCGTCGCACCCGGCACTTCGGTTAAAACCAATCCGAACGCGATGGCGACGCTCTCGAAAAATACTATTTTCACCAATGTCGCGCTGACGCCGGAAGGCGGCGTTTGGTGGGAAGGCATGACGGATACCCCGCCGCCGGAATGCCTCGACTGGCAAGGAAATTTGTGGACTCCGCAAATTGCCAAAGAGACCGGAGCCAAAGCCGCTCATCCGAACGCGCGTTTTACCGCGCCCGCCGCGCAGTGCCCGACGATTGACGCGGCCTGGGAAGACCCCGCCGGCGTTCCCGTCAGCGCGATTATTTTCGGCGGTCGGCGCGCTACGACCATGCCGCTGGTTTATCAAGCGTTTAATTGGAGCGCAGGGGTTTACATCGGGGCGACGGTTGGTTCGGAGACGACTGCCGCCGCCGGAGGCGCAGTCGGCAAGGTGCGCCGCGACCCGTTTGCGATGCTTCCCTTCTGCGGTTATCACATGGGCGACTATTTTCGTCATTGGATCAAAATGCAGCGCTCCTTAAGCGAAACTCCGCGTATTTTTCACGTTAACTGGTTTCGCAAAGACGCTGAAGGAAACTTTATGTGGCCCGGCTTTGGCGAAAATATGCGGGTTTTAAAATGGATCGTTGACCGCGCTCATGGCCGCGCGCTCGGCAGAGAAATGCCGATTGGATGGATGCCGAGCTACGACGATTTGGAGTGGAAGGGCTCTGATTTTTCGAGGGAAAGTTTTACCCGCCTGCAGGAGTTTGACCGTTCGTCATGGCGCGAAGAAGTTCTCGGCCACGAAGAGCTTTTTATTGAGCTGCACGATCATCTTCCGCCGGAAGTTATTTACGAGCGCGAACTACTTATTTGTCGGCTTTAGCATAGTCTTTCGGACGATTTTATAATTTTGATTTCGCCGCTTGAAACGGAGATTCGGCTTCGGTTTCAGTTGCCCGCGTCTGCTCATCCGCCGCCATTGCCGAGCCTCCGGCTAAAACAGTTTGCGCTCTTTCCATGTCTAATGCGCCTTCCCATTTGGCAACAACCATCGTCGCCACGCCGTTGCCGATTAAATTGGTAATCGCCCGCGCCTCGGACATAAACCTGTCAATTCCGATCAGCAGTGAAAGCCCGGCGACCGGCACGGTTCCAACCGAAGAGAGCGTCGCGGCCAGAGTAATAAAACCGCTGCCCGTGACGCCCGCCGCGCCTTTTGAAGTCAGGAGCAAAATTCCGAGAATTCCGAGCTGCTGACCGAGGCTCAAAGGAACATTCGTCGCCTGCGCCACAAAGACCGCCGCCATTGTCAGGTAAATCGAAGTGCCGTCGAGATTAAACGAATAACCGGTTGGAATAACGAGTCCGACGACGGATTTGGAGCAGCCGAGATTTTCCATCTTGGCAATCATTCTCGGCAGCGCCGCTTCGGACGATGACGTTCCCAGCACAATCAAAATTTCTTCTTTGATGTAACGCAAAAAACGCCAGATGCTGAAACCGGAAAGACGGGCAATTGCACCCAGCACAAGAAAGACGAAAAGCAGACAGGTCAGATAAACACAGGCCATCAATTTGCCGAGGGAAAGGAGAGAGCCGATGCCGTACTGCCCGATAGTAAAGGCCATCGCGCCGAAAGCTCCGATTGGCGCGGCGTACATAATTATCCTGATAATGTCGAAGAAGATGTGAGACAGTTGGTCAATAACTTTGACGATTGATTTGCCTTTTTCGCCAAAGCGGGCGAGCGCGACGCCAAACAAAATCGAAAATAAAAGCACTTGCAGAATCTCGCCGCCGGCAAAAGCGCCGACGACCGTATCGGGAATAATATGTAAAATAAAATCAGTCGCGGTCAGTGATTTCGCGCCCGTCGTATAAGCTGCCACGGCTTGCGTATCGAGGGTGTTCGGGTCGGAGTTGATGCCCGCGCCGGGTTGAACAAGGTTGACGACGATTAAGCCGATGGCCAGAGCGAGCGTGGAAACAGCTTCAAAATAGAGAAACGCTTTGAGCCCGACTCTGCCGACCGCTTTCATGTCGCTGACTTTGGCAATTCCGCTGACCACGGTGGCAAAGATAATCGGGGCGATCAACATCTTGATCAGCTTGATAAATCCGTCGCCGAGCGGTTTCAAAGTAACCGCCAGATTCGGATAAAAATGACCGAGCAGAACGCCGAGGAAAATTGCCGCTAAAACTTGAAAGTAGAGATGTGCGTACAACGGTTTGCGCGCTGGTTCAGGTTGCATAAAAAAGTCCCTTAAAATATCGCCCTTTCCGTGCAAATAAGGCCAGTCAGACCAACAATTGTGAGGCTTGCCGGCTTCCTCGCTTCAATTCAAACGCTTTGCTTCGTTTCGATTTTATTGCAATCTTTTAGTTGTTTCTCAAAAAATAAAACTCATCATAGAGCCGATGCGCCCGGTTGCGCAAATTAACCGGCTTCGCTCTCGCCGGATCGCCGTCTTCTTGCGCGCCGGAAGTGTCTCTAACGAATCAAAAAGTTAAAACACGCCAGACTAGATTTTACTGAAAAAACCCGTCCGCCGCTTTGATTAATTTGCGCGAAAATGTTTTCCTTTTGTTTTTGGTTCGGGAAAGCCGACTGATTGCGCGAGTTTTATGGTCGGGGCGGCTTAAATTGGTAATTGTTTTAAAAATAATTACCCGGCCGTAAATTAATCCGGACAACAAAAAATCACTAAAGTAAATCTGATAATTCCCGATATGCAAACTGTGGCAGTTTTCGGGATTATTCCAATTACTGTAATTTTAGTTTTTAAAAGGCAAGATGGATATGACGAAACCTAAACTTTTAATGTTTAGCCCTTCTGATAAATCAGACAATCGCTCAATGTCTCTCGGCAAAGACAAAATGAGACTGCGCAAGCTTTTGGAAAAAGAACACGAGTTTGGAACTAAGAGCATTGTTCTAACCTGGAATGGCACGCTCTCTAAAAACCTGCTGCTTGAAGTAAACCCAGCCGGAGGACTTACTTTTGACCAGACAATCGTTGATGAATTTATCAACGAGGTTGACGCTAAACGAAGCGCCGTCACTGCGCCGGCTGGAACTTAATATCTTTTATTTGAAAGTTTTATTATTCAAACGAGAGCGCTCAGACTTAAAACGGTAATTTACTTTATTACGATTTATTCGCAAAACGGTTGATTGCCAAAAACCTTTATTTTTTCTCCCCATCCGCGCTCTCCAACTGCCAAACATTAGGCAGAAGTTCAACTCAAATCTCCCGCCAATTCTATCCTGATGCTGAAAAATCGTCTTCGGCTGTAATTTCTCGGCGTTCTTCGCTTACAATTTACAACCGAGATGAGCAAAAATTTTCAGACTCTTAACCAAACCAATTATTCCGACTTGATTTCGCTTTTAACCAAGCGAGACGCGGATTTGGCGCGCGTTGTCAAAACCTTGGGAGAGCCGCCGATTTGGATTCGTCCCGCCGGTTTTTCCACTCTGATTCACATTATTCTCGAACAGCAGGTTTCGATTTCATCCGCGCTGGCGGCTTTCGAGCGGCTTCGATTGCGGCTCGGTGAAATAACGCCAGACGGTTTTCTCGCGCTCAGCGACGAGGAATTAAGAGCAATCGGTTTTAGCCGCCAGAAAACTCTTTACACAAAGAATCTGGCAACCGCAATCGTCACGGGCGAACTTGACCTCAACGCCCTGGAAAATCTGCCGGACGAACTTGTCAAAGCCGAACTGATTAAACTCAAAGGCATCGGCCGCTGGACGGCCGACATTTATTTGCTGATGTGTCTGCGGCGCACCGATGCGTTTCCGGTTGGCGATTTGGGCGTTATCGTCGGCGCGCAAAAACTCAAACAACTGAAGACTCGTCCGACCTCAGAGGAACTGGAAACGATGGCCGAAGCGTGGAAACCGTGGCGCGCGATTGCGACCAGAATCCTCTGGCATTTTTATCTTAATCAAAACAAAATTAAGTGATAAAAATCTCACCAAGCGCGAGACTGAAATTTGGCAAAATTTCCTCACAAGTCAACGATTCGTTTTTGGTAAAAATTCTAATCTCAGTCAATGATTTATAAACCGTCACTGTTTCGATTTCAGGCTCAACCCGCCAAACCTCTCTAACACCGGAAGCCAGATATTCTGCGATTTTTTTTGCGACATTACCTTGCTGATCGGTTGGGGAAATGACTTCGACGGCTAAATCGGGAGCAAAATTCGCTTTTGCAATCGGCTCTCCATCTTTAAGTTTTTCGTTTGCGACAAAAGCCACATCAGCCATCCGCTCATTTCCATCAATCGTAGTAAATGTTGCGTCAGAACCATAAAGTCTGCCGATTTTATTGGTTTTCAAATAGATTCCTATTTCGACGGCGATTCTGGTGGCAATTCCGCTTGAACGTAATCCCGGCATTGATTTTATTTCAACCTTTCCATCAACGATTTCGGCTTGTTTTTCAAAGTCCACGATTTTTGGCGTATTTTCTATTTCCTCTTGATTACCGTTCGTCGGTTCAAAGACTTTTGGCAGGGCCGATGATAAAGCGTTCAAAATCGCGCTTGGATTATTAATAAACTCTTGCTGTAGCGGGGTCATTGCAAAACTCCTTTCATCCGAGTCTAGAGATTAACACGATTTAGTTTTAAAATTGAGTTAGAATCATCTGCGCTACTCGCCTAAATTCGCTTTTGTATGAAAAAACTCATTTTACTTTTCCTAGCGGCTTTCGTGTTTTCGGCTCAAAACATTACCGCCCAAACTTCCGGCGCTATGAACGCGGCAGAAATCAAACTAGCTTTAAATAAATTGGGAAAGCTCTGTTCGGTTTTGTATATTGGGGCGCACCCAGACGACGAAAACTCGGCAGTTCTCGCGTATTCGGCAAACGAAATGCAATGCCGCACCGCCTATCTTTCGCTCACGCGCGGCGAAGCGGGAGACAATCTGCTTGGCAAAGAAAGCGGCGCAATACTTGGTGTTATTCGCACGCAGGAATCATTAGCGGCGCGCAGAATTGACGGCGCGGAACAGTTTTTCACCAGAGCGATTGATTTTGGGTTTTCAAGATCGGCGGAAGAAGCTTTCCAGAAATGGAACAAACAGGAAGTTTTGTCGGATGTCGTCTGGATGATTCGCAAATTCCGCCCTGATGTCATCATCACACGGTTTCCGCCCGATGCGCGCGCCGGCGACGGGCAGCATATTGCGTCGGCAATTCTCGCAGCGGAAGCATTCAAACTTGCAGGCGACGAAAAAGTGTTTCCCGGACCGGCTTGGCAACCGAAACGCCTGCTCTGGAACGCTTTTGTCGGAGAAGGCGACACGTCGCCTGCCAATGCCATTTCAATTGATGTCGGGAAATTCAATCCGCTCTTAGGAAAATCCTACACTGAAATGGGCGCCGAAAGCCGCGCCAAACACAAATCCCAAGTTCAAAGAAATATTCCTTTCAGAGATTCACAGATCGAATATTTCGCGCCCGTTGCTGGTGAACCAGCAAAACTGGACATGTTGGAAGGGATAAAAAATAGCTGGTCGCAAGTCAATGGCGGAGATAAAATACAATCGTCGCTTGAGCAGGTTCAATCCTCTTTTAATCCTGATGCTCCGTTTGAGATAATCCCGCTTTTAACACATCTCGGAAACTCTTCAATATCGCCTTCGTCACGAGAAGGTTTTATTGCCTTTAACAAGGGATATGATGTGGCTAAATTGGTTCGAGCCTGCTCAGGGTTGTGGTTTAAAGCTATCATAGATGATCCCATCACAAGTCCCGGAGACGAAAGAAAAATTAACGTGACTTTAATAAACCGCTCTCCGCAACCTTTTCTGTTTAACGAAGCAGAAATGAACTGGGATGCTCGCGGTTATCACTATACGCCCGGAGGAATGCCCAAACGGGAATTGGCCGCTTTCAAAGCTTATTTTGAGCAAATACCGATTAAAGTTATCAGCGACGCGCCAGTTACTCAACCTTATTGGTTGAGATATCCAACCAGAGGATATTTGCAGGAATTAGGGGGACAGGAATTGATTGAGGAGTCACATACCGAGCTAAATTTATATAATAGCGTAACTGTGTCTATGAGCACTTCTGGAGTTATCGTCGGAGACCGCGCTCCAGTTGTATACGGCTATATTGATCCTGTGCGAGGTGAGACTTATCAACCTTTTGTGGTCGCGCCACCGGTCGTAGTTTCCATTACCCAGCCGTTGATAGTTTTTACCGATTTTCAACCTAAACCGGTTCGCGTTGTTGTTCGAGCCAATCGTAAAGAAGTTGAAGGAACAGTATGGTTGTATCTACCGCAAGGTTGGCGAATCATACCGCATAATGGTTCGTCCGATTTCCATTTTGATCTAAATGAAAAGAATGATGAGGCTGCCTTTAATTTTATCATTGCGCCTTATGTTAAAGAATTTGATAAAGATGAGCCAGATATCATGAATATGATTCCTTCCAAAGAACCGATTACACCTCAAAACGGCTCTCTCCAAGCTGTAGTTTTTCTTAAAGAGAAAGGCAGCACGAGAGAGTATTATTCCAGTCAAATTACAATTGACTACCCGCACATTCCCAAACAAACATTATTTTTACCGGCCGAATCTAAATTAGTTAAAATTGATATTAAAACTGTCCCGACCCGCATTGGCTACATCAAGGGTTCGGGCGATGAGATTCCCGATAATTTACGACAGCTTGGTTACAACGTCAGGCTGCTCTCTGACGAAGATTTACAGTCGCTCGATTTGACAGCAAATTTCGACACTATAATTACCGGAATCAGGGCTTATAATGTGCGCGAAACTCTCAAGAAACAAAATCAACGTTTGCTCAATTTTGTCAAAAACGGTGGGCGAATGATTGTTCAATACAACACTAATGATCAAACTTTGCTGCCAAATTTCGCGCCGTTTCCGCTCAAACTATCGTCAGACCGCGTAACAATTGAAGAAGCTCCAGTTAAGTTTCTCAACGAACAAAACGATTTGCTAAATTTTCCGAATAAAATTACGGACAAAGAATTTGAAGGCTGGGTGCAGGAGCGCGGAGCTTATTTAGCAGGCGAGTTTGACCGGAAAAATTACATACCCGTTTTGGAAATGCATGATCCGGGAGAAGCTGATAAAAATGGCTCTCTGCTAATCGCAAATTACGGCAAAGGCAAATTTATCTATACGGGAATCGCATTTTTCCGGCAGCTTCCGGCTGGAGTTGCGGGCGCTTATCGGCTCTTTGTCAATTTGATATCAAAAGATAAATAGCTTTGAGTAAATAACCGAAGAGCTTGAAATAATAGCCGAAGCCTGGAAAAAACCGTGGCGCGCGATTGCGACCAGAATTCTCTGGCATTTTTATCTGGCTCCAAAACTGAACGCTCAGCAAAAAAACTCTTGATTAATATCTTTGCGCTGTTTTAAGATTGGTCAGCGCTTTTAAAATTAGAAAAATATCGGCTCGGCTGCAACCGGCCGAATCGTGTTTTTTTATTGTTAAAAAGCTAACTAAATTGAAATCCAGAGTAAGGAGTTTAAGGAATAGATGATAAATCTTAAGAACATTCTCGCTTCGCTGTTTCTCGCGGCTATTTTGATTGCATCGGTTGGTTTATCGGCCGCTCCGTCCATCGTTACGGCAGCGACAACCGGTGTTTCAGCTTCCGCAACCGGCACGGTAATCGTTCAAAACAAAAGACGATGCCGCGAGAGAGCCAAGTTTCAATATGAAAATTGTCGTCGCCGGGATCGCAGATCAAATTCGCAATGCAAAATAACTTACAAAGATAATTTGAGAAGATGCGATTACCGCTTCTAAAATCTAAAAATTATTTTTATCGAGAGGGCGCGCTAACTTGTTTGATAGCGCGTCCTTTCTCTTTTCCTCAAAAATCTTCCGCATTGATTGGATAAAATCTTCATCTTCAGTTAAATTGCTTTTGCTTTAAAGTTTTTTTGTCTTGTGACGTTCCTTAAATTTTATTTCGGCAAATCCAATCTTTTTTTGAGGAGCTTTATATGTTCGGTTTAATGCGAGCGAAAAGTTGCGGTCAGAGCGATCAGCAGCGGCTGCAGCGCCGACTGAATTACTGCGGAACTTGCAAAACCGTCGGCACGCTTTACGGCCACAAAGCCCGTCTGCTGCTCAATCACGACACAGTGTTTCTGGCCGAAATTTTAACCGCGCTCGGCGGCGAAGATTTTAATTCGTGGCAGCGCTCCCTGCAGTCATTTAACTGTCTGAATTTACCAAAAACCGACATTCCGCTGGCACTTGAATTTGCGGCCACGGCAAATCTTGTTTTAGCGGATTTCAAATTAAAAGACCACATCGCCGATGAAAACAAATCGCGCTGGCGATTCGCTCACCGCTCCTTTGCCAAATCGTTTGAGAAAGCCGCCGAAAAGCTCGCCGAGATGGAATTTCCGCTCGAAAAATTACGCACGGTTTTGCTTGAGCAAAACAAAATCGAAGCGAATATCAGCGGCGAATCGCCCGATGATATTTTGAATTTGCTGGCGGAACCGACGGCGCAGGCAACCGCTTTATTTTTCGCGCACGGCGCTAAAATTGTCGGGCGAGAAACCGCTCAAGAGACGATGTTTCGGCTCGGCGCGACGTTCGGCAGATTAATTTACCTGCTCGATGCGTTTGAAGATTACGAAAAAGATTTTCGCTCCGGTCAATTTAACGCCTTTCGCCGCGCTTTCGAGTCAACCCAAAACACGCTCTCAGGCGCGCTGCGCCGCCGAGCGGCTGAGATGATTCGTTTTGCAGAAAATGAAATGGCGGAGAGATTGGCAGAATTGGCGATTACGGAACAACTAAAAGAGCTTTTTGTCTGGCGCTTGAACGACAATCTGACCAGAAAACTCAAAACCAATCTGCCGGTTTTAACCAAGCCGCTGATCTGTTCGCCAAAACGACGAATGCCGCTCGCCCAGCGCTGGAAAAATGCCGCCAAAATTGCCGCGGAGCTAACGGCCAATCGGTGGCAGTATCTGCCCGCTTTTGCGGTAGTCGCGCTGATAGCTTTTATCGCTCCGCACGAAGCCGCGAAAGCAAAATCCTGGCAGGATTGCGCCGGAATGGGATTTAATTTGATGTTTTTAGGCGCACTCGTCGGGGCGGTTTTGGCTGTCCCGGCGCAGATGGCGGCGAACCTGCCGCCCGAAATAACAGGCCGCGCCGCCAGAAAAGCCGCTCGCAAATTACAAGGCGCTGGCAACAGTAGTTGGTGTGATTCCTGCAGCGATTGTATTGACTGCGGCGACTGCGGCTGCGATTCATGTGATTGCTGCAGCAGTTGCTGCGAATGCGGAAGCTGCTGCGATTGCTGATAAAAGGAACAAATAATCAACAAGTCCAATAAAAAACGCAGCCTAATCAAAGCTGCGTTTTTTGTATCGTTAATCGCTGAAAAACTATTTTCGAGTCGGCTGCGCTTTAGCAAATTCGTCAGCCGAATTATAGGCTGGTAGTTTGTCGGCGTTTCCGGCTTTGATGCCAATGGCGAGTGAAATTTCGGCCATTTGAATCATCCCGCTAAAATCCCAGTTCGGGTCGTAATTGTCGGACGGCTGATGATAATGCTGGGTGTTGAAAATTTGAAACTGCTCTCTTCCCCAGCCTTCCGGTTTCCCGACAAAAGTTTCGCCGTTTTCCATGTTGAGCGACGGCACACCGACTTTGGCAAACGGGAAATGATCCGAGCGATAAAACGAGCCCTGTTCGGGTTTCGTGTCCGGCACGAGTTTTAGATTGCGCTCCCTGGCCACCGCTTCGACGAGCGGCTGCAAACTCGAACGTTCGACGCCGAGCGCGCTAAAATCCGTTGTTTTGCCCAAATAGTTCATCGAATCGAGATTAACGTCGGCGGCGGTTTTGTCAACCGGCACAATCGGGTGTTTGGAATACCAGTCCGCGCCGAGCAAACCCTGTTCTTCGGCGGTCGGAAACAAAAAGAGCGAAGCGCGGCGCGGGCGCTCCGGCTGCGGCATTTTCGCCAAAACTTCGGCTATTGCCAGAACTGAGGCGCAGCCCGAAGCATTATCAACCGCGCCGTTGTAAATTTTATCGCCGGTTTTATCAGGTTCGCCGACGCCTAAATGATCGTAATGCGCCGAGTAAACAACATATTGGCCGGCAAAATTGGGATCACTTCGCTTAAGCGCATCGCTGCCTTCCAACATTCCGACGACGTTTGCCGATTCGACGCGGCGCAGCTCGCTTTTGATTTCAATATTTGCCTTCAAACCCAAATCAACCGGTTTGAAATCGCGGCTCTGCGCCGATTTACGGAGCGCGTCCAAATCTTTTCCGGCCTGGGCAAAAACTTTCTTCGCCGTTTCATTCGTCATCCACGAGCGCATTTGCAGGAAAGGCGTCGTGTCGGCGGGTGTCCGCGCCACGTCGTAACGCCAACTGCCGTTTGAAGTGCGAACGACATTCCAGCCGTATCCGGCGGATTCGTCGGTGTGAATAAGGAGCGCACCGACCGCGCCGCGCCGGGCGGCTTCTTCAAATTTGTAAGTCCAGCGCCCGTAATATGTCAGGGCTTTGCCGCCAAAGAGATTTGGTTCCGCCGCAGTTGCGGGCGGATCATTGACCATCATCACTAAAATTTTGCCGCGATAATCTTCCGCAGAACCTTTGTAATCGTTCCATTTTTGTTCGGACGCGTTGATTCCGTAGCCGACAAAAACGAGCGGCGCGTCCAATTTGACGTCTTCGGTTTGCGCTCCCGTGAAAGCGACGAATTCATCAGCGAATTTATAACTTTGGCTGCCCGAAGCGCCTGTGATGTTCAAAGTTGTGGCAGGATCGGCTTTGACGCCGACGAGGGAAACTGGTTGGAAGTAACTGCCGTCCGCGCCGGCGCCTTTGATTCCCAAAAGCTCCAGCTGCGCGGCCAGATAATTGGCGGCCAAATTGCCGCCGCGCGTTCCGGGCGAGCGGCCTTCGAGCAAATCGTCAGCTAAAAATTTGATGTGCGCTCTAAAAGTGTTTTCGTTAAAACGCGCCGTCAAATCGCCGCTTTGCGGCAGAGCATTGGGCGAAGCTGAAAAGATAATCAAAATAGCCAAGACTAAACAGCATCTATTCATAATTTTTAGAGGGGTCAATTTAAGTTAGATTTATTTGCGAGCAAAATTCCCGTAAGCCTGCGGCGCATAATCAATCGAAACGCCGTCGTACGCGCCGACAAAAACGAGTTCGTTGTCGTTTTTCACCGTCCATTGCATTCCGTGTTCAATTTCCCAATCACAATCAAGTTCGACGGTGATAAACGTGTTTGACCGATTTTTGTCGTCAGCGTCCAAATTTAAGTTAACCGGTTGACAGTAATTTAAAACTTCCGACGGTGATTTGATCACGGGCATGTCTTCAGGACCGACAGCTTCGAGGAAATCCTGATAATAATCAAAACTTGCTTGGGCTAATTTTTCAAACAAGGCGTCGTCCCATTTGAAAAATGTTTCGATACATTTTTTGTAGTAATTGTTAACTTCCGGACGTTCGATAAAGCCAAGCTTAATTGTTTTGTCGAACTTGGCGAAATAAATCTCGCCTTCTCCGTCCTCGCCTTCAAATTTGATTGTCTCCAAAACTTTTTCAAGCGTATCGGGTTTCATATTTCAGATTTTATCCTCTGCGACGTTTTTATTTTTTTTTGAGCAATTAATTTTCTCGAGAGTGCAAAACAAATTTCACTTCAAAGCGTTGAGAAAACCGATGGCGGCAAATACAAAGAAGGCGATTATGATGCAAACCAGCACATAAATAAAAATTTTTGTCGTGTTGTCTTTGCCGGTTTTACCGTTGTAGGTTTTGCCGCAGTTTTGGCATTTAACGTGAGAAAACATCATCGGGCCGAGCGCACCGCCCCACCACGTAAAACCGACTTTTTTAGCGTTCGAAGCGGAACATTTCGGACATTGTGCGAATTGTTTCATATCTTTTCAATTTTGGAGAGGCTCAAGCCATAATTCAACTCTTCGGCAGTCTTGACGAAATTTGCTGACTTGAATTTTAATCCTTTTGGAATTGATTTTATATTTACTAATCAATAATTTTCTACCTTTTTCCGCGATTCCAATGGCCTGTTTTAGTTTTTCACGCCGATTTGGGTGCACAACGATTCGAGCGCGGAGTTTCGCATTTTCATTCAATGCTTGAGCATAAAAACTTATTGCATCTTTAAATTCATACAAATCCACTGTAAACTCTGGCAGACATCCGATGCCCAATAAAATTTCGTCAAATTTGAAGGCTGTTTGAGGTTGAAGAGGAACTTCCGGAGCTAGTTTCGGAAAAGCTTCGCCTTTGGGAACGAGCCAAAATTCCACCAGCGGAGATTCTTTATTTTCGCCTTTAATAACATTTATTAAAGCCGGCTCGATTCCCCTTCTGTTAATCAAATAATCTCGATAGCCAAATATTTTTCTGAGAAATCGTCCTTGAAGAAGATTTGAAGAGCCGTATCCAATGATGTAAGCCTGCATCCGATCGCTTTTGCCGAGTTCATCTACAAATTCATCAAGGTAAGCTAGTTCACTATCTGCGTGTGTCTTATAAAACCCAAAGATACGCCGAGCCTCAGTACTATGCTCTTGAGATTTACAAACGACAGGTAAAAAGATCAGGCAAATGAGCAATAACCATGTCGGGGAAAGGCGCAGAGAGATCACGTTTATTATTAGAAATAATTAAATTATTTCAACCTTTAATTAGCGCCATCGCTTCGGCGCGTGTGCGCGGATCGCTGCGAAAATTGCCCAAAACCGTTGACGTGATGGTTTTCGCGCCCGGTTTTTTGACGCCGCGCAGAGTCATGCAGGTGTGTTCGGCTTCCATCACGACCATCACGCCGCGCGGCTGTAGATTATCAAAAAGCGTGTTGGCGATTTGCGCGGTTAAGCGTTCCTGGACTTGCAGACGGCGGGCGAAAACTTCGGCGATGCGGGCGAGTTTTGAGAGCCCGACAATCCGCCCGTCTTTGGGAATGTAAGCGATGTGCACCTTGCCGACAAACGGCGCGAGATGATGTTCGCAGACCGAAGCGATTTGGATATCTTTGACGATCACCATTTCGTCGTGCGAGTCGCCGGGCAGCGGAACAATGTGTTCACTCGCGTTTTCCCACATTCCGGCGGTCAGTTCCTGATAAAATTCGGCCACGCGCTGCGGCGTTCGTTGCAATCCGTCGCGGTCGGGATCTTCGCCCATTCCTTCGAGCATCAAACGAACGCCTTGAGCGATTTTTTCTAAGTCAACTTTATTATTTTCCATTAAGAGATTTCGCGCAAAGGCGCAAAGTTCGCAAAGTAGATCAGAAAATCATAAATCGAAAGAAAACCTTATTAACAATTTTCTTGGCGAACTTTGCGCCTTTGCGCAAAATTTGTTTTTAACTCAATTCTCTCACTTTTGCTTCAACTGTATCTTGAATCTGCTTCAAACTTGCGTCGTCCAAGGCTTCAAAACGTGAAACTAAAACCGGCTGTGTGTTTGACGCCCGCACCAATCCCCAGCCTTTGTCAAATAGAATGCGCGCGCCGTCAATGTCAATGACTTTGTTTGTTTGTTTGAAAGCTTCGGTTAATTTTTTGACAATCTCAAACTTTTTCTCTTCGGCAACTTCGGTTCTCAGCTCCGGCGTCGAAACCGTGTGCGGCAAATCGGATAAATATTCGGAAACCGGCTTGCTGTCGTTCGTTAATATTTCGAGTAATCGCGCGCCAGTGTAAATCGCGTCGTCAAACCCGAACCAGCGGTCTTGATAAAAGACGTGGCCACTCATTTCTCCGGCGAGAGCGGCGTGGGTTTCCTTCATTTTGGCTTTAATCAGTGAATGTCCGGCTTTCCACATGACGGCGTTGCCGCCCTTTTGTTCGATGTCGTCAAACAGTCTCTGCGAGCATTTGACATCGGCGATAAAGGTCGCGCCGGGCTGCGTTTTTAAAATCGCGCGGGATAAAATCACCATTAATTCGTCGCCCCATAAAACGCCGCCTTTTTCGTCAACGACGCCGATTCGATCGGCATCGCCGTCAAAACAGATGGCCAAATCCGCGCCGGTTTCTTTCACTTTTGCAATCGCGTCCTGCAGATTTTTAAGCACCGTCGGGTCAGGATGATGATTGGGAAAACGGGCGTCGGGTTCGGTAAAAATATCAATCACTTCAAAGCCGAGCTTTTTGTAGAGCGGAACGCCGACGATGCCGCCGATTCCGTTGCCGCTGTCAACCACGACTTTTAATTTGCGGTCGCCCATCGAGACGTTTTGGTGGATATAATCCATGTATTCGGTGGTGATGTTGTACTCATCAACTGTTCCCGAACCGGTTTCAAACTTTCCGCCGAGCACGATTTGTTTAATGTCCTGAATATGTTCGCCGTGCAAGCTGTCTTTGCCGAGCAACAATTTGAAACCGTTATAATCCGCCGGATTGTGCGATCCAGTAATCATCACTCCGGCATCAACCGGTTTGGTAAAAACGGCAAAATATAAAACCGGAGTGGGAACCATCCCGACGTCCAGAACACTGCACCCGACCGAATTTAAACCCTTGATAAATAAATCACGAAACTGAGGCGAGCTTTCACGCGCGTCGCGACCCAGCGCCACCATTTTTGCGCCGTGCTGCCGAAAATAAGTCCCGATTGCCGTTGCAATCGGAATCACCGTTTCCTCAGTTAAATCAGTGCCGACGATGCCGCGAATGTCGTATTCACGAAAAATTTGTTCGTTAATCGTTGCCATTAAATTTCCCTCAAAGATTTTAGGAATTGCACGAATAAGCTAACATTGACGCTGAAATTTGCCAAATCTGAAAATAGACAGCAGATGACGCAGAGACAACAAATCAAACGCAGATTTGAAAAAGTTATCAGCGTCAATCTTCCAAATCTGCGTTTATCTGCGGCCTATTTGGTTAATTCGTCAAATCGCGGATCATTTCGTAAATTGTCGAGCAACGGGTCAACACGGACAAACGAGAATCCGACGGCATGAATGTCTTTGGCTTTTTTAAGATTTTCGAAAGCGGCGTCCTTGTCGTTCAAAAGCGAATAAATAACAGCAACTTCGTAGGGCGTGATGTGTTCGGCCTGGCTGGAATTTAACAGTTCGGAAAGAACGCGGCGGGCTTCGTCGGCGCGCCCGGAAGCCGCCAAAACGTGGGCGAATTTGGCCCGCGTGGTCGGCGTATCACCGGCAAAAACACGCTCCTTTTCATAAACGCCGAGCGCGTCCTCAGTCATGTTTTTCTTTTCGTAATTCCAGCGCAAAACGACGTGGGCTGAAATCGAACCGGGGTCGAGTTCGAGGGCTCGCTTGGCCTGCTGGATAGCTTCGTCATATCGCCTGGCATACAAGAGAACATTGGCGACGCCGGTCGAGATGACAGCCGAACGCGGTTCCAATTGTTCGGCGCGCCGCATTTCCGACAGCGCTTCATCATGTCGCCCCTCCGCCGAAAGCAGGAAGGCGAGCCATTGATGCGCGGTCGCGTAATTCGGTTTGAGAGCGATGGCTTGCTTAAATTCATCTTCGGCGCCCTTAAAATCTCGCTCGTAATGAAATTTGATAAATGCGTAAGAGGCGTGCGACTCAGCCAGATTCTGGTCTAACTGAACGGCGCGACCGGCAAATTTTTGGGCGTTTTCCCACGCATCTGCGGGCGGCGGCTCCTGATACCAGTTGAGAAGGGCAAAGCAATCGGCGAGTCCGGTATCAGCCAGAGCAAATTTATCGTCAAGCTCGATTGATTGCTGAAAGAGATTGATTGCCTGTCTGAGTCCTTCGATAGTGCGTTTGCCGAAATGATAACGTCCCGCCAGATAAAGCTGATACGCTTCGTTGTTATTTGTAAAGCGTTTGCTCAAATTTTGCTGTTCGGCTTTGGTTAACCGCAAACTCAGCGAATTGGCTATTTTTTCGCTGATCGTTTCCTGCAATGCGAAAAGATTATTGTTTGGCTGGTCAAAATCTTCCGTCCAAATGACCGCGCCGGTTGCCGCATCGGTCATGTTGAGCTTGGCCGAAACTGTTCCGCCCGAACGCCCAATCGTGCCGCTGACAACGTAATCAACCGCCAGTTCGCGCCCGACTTCGGCGGGCTGTTTATTAGTGTTGAGATAACGCCGAACGCTTGACGCCGAGCGCAGATTGATTTCCTTTAAATCGCTTAGTTTATTAGTGACTAAATCCGCCGTTCCGACGCCGAGATATTGTTCATCGTCCGATTTAGCGTTGAGAGTGGTGAAAGGCAAAACGGCAATCGAAGTATTTTTGGGAGCGACGACCGGCTGAACAGAAACAGTTTCGGTAACCGTTTGGTCCCCCGCGCTTTCAACTTTTGTCTTAGATGGCGGATTGCGCGATAAATACCCGATGACGCTGACGACCGCCAACAATAAAACGGCGGCAGCGCCGAGCATGACGTAACGAATTTTTGCTTGACGATTTCTCGCCGCCGAATCGGGAAAGCGACGCGTTTCCTTGGTTTCGCCGCCGTCCGTATCCCGCCAATCAATTCTCATCGTTTCAGAACGAGAGAAAAGCGGATTGCCGGTGCGTTCGAGCAAACGAATAAAACGCGGCTCGCCCCGCAGATTATCAAACGACGGCTCGACACCCATCCAGACCAGCCATGATTCGCGCTCTTCCAACGCTTGTTCGAGCGATGAAAGAGCGTTTTCACGTTCGCCCAGAAAATTATAAATTAAAGCGACCTGATACGGAGAAATGTAACGCTGCTCGGAGAGCGAATCGAGTCTTTTGAGAACTTTTTCAGCCGCCTCGCGCTGTCCCGCCGCCGCGCAGGCCTGAGCGTAAGCGGTGAGCATAAAAAGGCTATCGGTCAAAAGTTCCTGCCCGCGCTTAATGGCGTCGAGCGCTTCGTCGTAACGCCCCGTCCGGCGGAGGACAAAACTTAAGCCGTAGTAAGAGAGCGGATAAAGCGGATGCGCCGCAATCGTTTTCTGATATTGGGCGATTGCTTCGTCGTAACGTCTGGCGTGATACAAGCTCCAACCCAGATGATATTGATTAAAAGGCGTTAAAGGGTCCAGTTCGATGCCGCGCGAAACATGTTTGATTCCATCCTCAAAACGCCCTTCCATAATCAATTGGAGCGAATACCAAACGTGCGCGGTCGCATTGTTCGGATTTAGTTCGAGCGCGCGCCGGCATGATTCTTCGCCTTGCCGCCAATCGTAATTTGCGCAGAGGAGGGCAAACCCGAGCGAGGCGTGAGCCTCAGACAAGCTTTCGTCCAATTTGATTGCGCGGGTCGCCGCTTCGATAGCCGCCATAAAACACTCGTGCGGCGGCATCACGCCGTAAATTCCGAGCCAGTTGTAATAATCCGCGATGCCGGCAAAGGCCAGAGCATAATTTGGATCAAGCGCGATGGCCTGATTGTAAGAAACAATCGCCTTGGCAAAGCCTTCTTCGGTAAAAGTATTAAAGTGATAACGTCCGCGCAGATAGGCTTCGAACGCCGCCGCGTTGTCGGTTCCGCGTTTTAGCAGCTGTTCGCGTTCGTTGCCCGAAATTTTCGGAATCAGAGAAACGGCGACCTGTGTCGAAATGGCGTCTTCGAGACTTAACACGTCGGTAAAATTTTCGTCAAACCGATCCGCCCAAATGGTCGAACGCTCCTGCACATTTAAAAGCTGGACGGAAACTCGAATCCGGTTTCCGGCTCTCTGAATATGCCCGTCCAAAACGTATTCAACGTTCAATTCCCTGCCGGCGGCGAGCGGGTCGAGATGATTGTTCTTTGATTTATTAGCGCTGTAGCGCAAAACCGAGCTGGTCGGGCGAACGACGAACCGGCGGACGTTTGAGAGACGCGTGATGAGCGCATCGGCCAAACCCAGTTCCAGAAATTTGTCGCCCGTATTCTCGCCCGTCTCACCGGCAATCACCGACAACAATTTAAATGGCAGCACCGCCAGAGATTTGCTGCCCGTGACCGGTTCGAGCGAAAATTGTTTTTCGCTTTCCTTAACTGACGGCTGATACGGTTGAGCTAAAACGTCCTCGCCATTGAGATGTCTTTCGAGATCATCGGCCAATTCTTTAACCGAGCCGTAGCGGCCGGCGGTGTCTTTGCAAAGCGCTTTGAGAATAATGTTGTCCAGATTTTCCGCTAGTTCCGCAGCCAGCTTTTCCGGTTTGGAAGAACGCTCTCTGGCAGACGCTTCAGCCGTCATCCCGTTTGAAACATAGTTTGACAGCAGATTATCGTTTTTGGTGACAATCCGGCTCGGCGCTTCCGGCTCAGTTTCACAAATTACGCGCGAAATTTCGTGCGGTGAACGCTCCGCAAAACTGTATGGGCGATGACCGGTCAGCAATTCGTAAAGCAGGACGCCGAGCGCGTAAACGTCCGAAGCGGGCGTGACTTCGCCGCCGCGAACCTGTTCGGGACTGGCATATTCCGGCGTCATCAACCGCATCATGGTCGAAGTCGGATTGATTGATTCGTGAATTAAATCTGGATCAAGGATTTTGGCAATCCCGAAATCGAGCAATTTGGGAACTCCGGCGGGCGTTACCAAAATATTTCCCGGCTTGATGTCGCGATGAATAATTTGTTTTTTGTGGGCGTAGGCAACTGCCGAACAGATTTGGCGAAAGAGCTGGACGCGCTGCGTGATGTTTAATTTGTGAGCATCGCAGTATTTATAAAGCGGTTCGCCCGCGATAAACTCCATCACAAAAAACGGTAATCCATCGTCGGTCGTTCCTCCGTCAAGCAGGCGCGCGATGTTTTGATGCTCGAGCGCGGCCAGGATTTGGCGTTCATGGCGGAAGCGGCGAACAATAAAATCCGAATCCATTCCGCGTTTGATGAGTTTAATGGCGACTTCCTGACGGAATTCGCCGTCGGCGCGCCTGGCTAGATAAACCGCACCCATCCCGCCGCGCCCCAATTCCTGAGTCAAAACAAAAGCGCCGAAGCGCCGCCCGAGCATCGGATCATTTTTTTGCCCGTTGGCCACTTCAACCTTTTTTGCAAAGGATTTCTGCGCCACCGAATCGAACAAATCGCTGTTGATCCAAACCGGAGATTCAATAAACTGATCGGCTTCTTCGTACTGCGCGATTAATTTTTCGACTTCGCCCTTGAGCTCCGCGTCGCCAGCGCAGGTTTCCGAGACAAATCGGGAGCGTTCGGCGGGTTCAAGGTCTAACGCCGATTGAAAAACTTCCTCAATTTGCTGCCAACGAGTTGGATTCATAAAAGGGATGAAGGATGAAGGATGAAATTTTATTTTTGACTCAATTTACGATTTTTCGTCTTAATAACTATCGCCACAGAAATTGCAGTCAACTTTTGCGTTTCATCACACAATGCCTTTAATTTATGTTCCGTCACAAAATCAGCCTCGATTAACAATTCCAGCCAATAGCTACTCTCTTCGAGTTCCTGCAGCACTCCTTCAATTTTACTAATAAAATCAGCGTCAGATTTTGCGCGACAAGCCTCTCGATATTGCGCACCCGGACTTGTGCCGGAACGTAAAAGTTGATGGCTAATAACATGCGCAGCTCCTTGTTTAGATAAGGATTCATATAAGCGGATGATTCGCAAAGCATACCGTTTCGTTCTTTGTTTTAAATCTTGCTTTGCTTTTTCATCCTTCATCCCTCATCCTTCATCCTTCCATAGAGCCACGCTTTGGCCATTCGCCATTGGCGCTTGATCGTCACGGCTGAGCAATTCATGACTTCGGCGGTTTCTTCGACCGACAACCCGCCGAAATAGCGCAGTTCGACGATTTTCGCTTTTTGGGGATCAAGTTTGGCCAGATTTTCGAGCGCTTCGTCGAGCGCGAGCAGTTCGAGGCCTTTTTCAGAGGTTTGGCTATTGCTGACTACTAAAATCTCTTCTTCGAGCGGCAAAACCTCCGCCGCGCCGCCGCGTTTTTCAGCCGTATGGCGACGCGCGTGGTCAACCAGAATCCGGCGCATCACCTGCGCGGCGACGCCGATAAAATGCGCTCTGTTTTGCCAGCGCACCTGAGTTTGATCCACCAGTTTTAAATAAGCTTCGTGAACCAGAGCCGTCGGCTGCAAGGTGTGATCTGAGCGCTCGCGGCGCAAATAACGCCCCGCCAATTGCCGCAGCTCGTCATAAATCAGCGGCAAAAGTTTTTCCAAAACGGTTTCATTTCCGTCGGTTAATTTAATCAGCAGTAGTGTTATTTCTTTGTTGGATGTGTCGTTTTCCACCAGTTTATCTTGCCGCAAAGAGCTTTGATTCCAGTTTACCCGAGTATAAAAAATTGAATTATTTTCCGCAATTTCGTTCCGGTGATACTTTTTGCGCCCGTTGTACGCGTTACTAGGTTGAAGGCGAAAAACGAACGGTTTTCAAGCCCAAACAACTTTCATTTCTTGCGAGGAGAGCATCATGAGAAATTTATCACGTTTCATTAATTTCTTTTTATTTACTGCCACTCTGACTCTGACTTCTGTTAACGTTTTCGCCGACGTCAAAATCAAATCGCGCCAAACGATGCAAGGTCAGACGACGGAGAATACGATTTATATCAAAGGCAAACGCCAGCGCACTGAGATGGCGGGCGGAACGATGACCACAATTTTGCAATGCGATTTACGCCGCGATCTTCAAATTATGCCGCAGGCTCAAGCGTACCTGGTCAATGTGTTTGATGACGGCAGCAGCTCGGAACCGGTCAAAGCCGATCTTCAACATTCAAAATCAGAACCCGTCAGCAAAGGCGGCACGGTCACAACCATTGTCACTAATAAAGATACGGGCGAGCGCAGACAAATGTTTGGTTATCCTGCGCGCCATATTATCACAACTATGGAAACATCGTCTTCGCCCGACGCCTGTTTGCAAACCAAAAGCAAAATCGAAACCGACGGCTGGTACATTGACGCCGCCTTTGCTCTCGACTGCGATATGTGGCGCGCCCAAAGCTACATCAATCGCAAAAAATCCGGATGCCAGGACAAATCGGTTTATAAAACCGTCGGTACGGCCAAAATCGGTTATCCGGTTTTAACCAAAATGACGATGTTTGACGAAAATGGCAAAGAATCCTATTCGATCACGAACGAAGTTATCGAGTTATCAAACGCCACGCTTGACGCCTCGCTGTTTGACGTTCCGGCCGGTTATCGCGAAGTCAAAAATCCGGCTGAGATGTTTAAATCTTCAGCCTCAAGCAGCATGAACGGCAGCCGTACGAGCGGAATGTCAATGTCAAGCAGTTCGATGGAAAGCAAGTCAAATAATTCAGCTCTCAATCAAAACGTCAAAGTTCTGGCCGGTAAAACTTCGGGCGAATCCGCTTCGGTCGGCGCGAAAAGAGCCGGTGTCATCAGACTCGGAATAGCGACAATCAAAACGGGCAGCGTCGGCGAAGGAATGAACGCCGTTGAATTAGCCGCCGCAATCCAAAACACGCTGGCCGGTTATTTAAAAACGCCGAATCTAGAGCTTGTCAATCTCGAAACCAAACTGCCTTCGGCAATTGATGCCGAAGCCAAAGAAAAAGAATGCGATTACGTTGTTTACACAAATGTGTCGCACAAAAAAGGCGGGGGCGGAGGCTTCGGGTTTGGAAAAATACTTGGTCAAGCCGTCGCGCAAACAGGCATCGGACACACCGGCAGCGCGGCTGGCAATATTGCCGGACAGATTGCCGCCAACGCCATCGTTTCAGCCGGAGAAATGTCTGGCAGCGTCAAAGCGAAAGATGAAATTACGCTCGACTACAAACTGGTCGCGGTCGGCTCAGCCAATCCGGCTCTCGCCAACACGCTTAAAGCAAAGGCTAAATCAAACGGCGAAGACATTATTTCGCCGCTCTTCAAGCAAGTCGCAGAAGCAATCGTCGCGACCGTCAGCAAAAAATAATCAGCCAATTTATTCGGGCGAGACGGAAGCAGTTTTCATCTCGCCGCTCATAAACTCTAAATTTAGTTTTCGATAATTCAAGGAGAACCCCAAAATTTCAATCAGGAGATCAACAATATGAACACGGAAAACCAACACTTACCGCCCGAAGCGATTGTGACTCAGATGGCTCTGGGCTGCTTTGTTTCGCAAGGACTTGCAGTCGTCGCCAAACTCGGAGTGGCGGATTTGCTCAAGGACGCGCCGCAAACGGTTTCTGTCTTAGCCGAAAAAACTCAAACGCACGAACGCTCGCTCTACCGCCTGCTCCGCGCTCTCTCGAGCGTCGGAATCTTTGACGAAAGCGACCCGAAAGTTTTTGGATTGACACCGCTTTCGGAAACTCTGCTCTCAGACCGCCCGAACAGTCTGCGCGATGCGGCGATTTTTATGGGCGCAAATTGGCACTGGCAAGTTTACGGAGAGATGCTCCACAGCGTTCAGACCGGAGAAGCCGCCTGGAAAAAGGTTCACGGAGCCGAAGTCTTTCCATACCTGCAACAGCATCCGGCTGAAGCCGAAATTTTTAACCGAGCGATGACCAGCTACTCGCAAGCCGTCGCCAAACCGGTCGCCGCAGCTTACGATTGCTCCGACATCAAAACGCTGGTTGATGTTGCCGGCGGACACGGCAAACTGCTCGCCGAGTTTTTAAGGGCAAATCCCAATTTAAATGGCGTGCTATTTGATTTGCCCGAAGTTATTGCCGGAGCCGGCGAGGTACTGGAAAAAGAAGGCGTAGCGGAGCGCGTCACAATCGTCAGCGGCGATTTTTTTGAAGCCGTCCCAACCGGCGCGGACGCTTACCTGATGAAGCATATCATCCACGATTGGGATGACGACCGGGCGGTTAAAATCCTAAAAAACATCGCTTCGGTGATGAATCCGAATGGAAAAGTCTTAATCGCCGAACAAATCATTCCGACCGGAAACACCGCGCATCCGGGCAAGCTGATGGATTTGGAAATGCTGGTTTCGCCGGGCGGCATTGAACGAACCGAAGAAGAATACCGCGAAATTCTGGCCGCCGCCAGTTTAAAACTAAACCGCGTTATCGCCACCCAATCCCAAATTTCAATTGTCGAAGCAGTTAAAGCAAACTGAACATCATTTGATTATTTGAACCAGCAGAAAGGCCGGTCTTCACGAAGACCGGCCTTTTTTATTTAAACTGCGCGTCAAGATAACAGAGACAGGAAAGCGGTTGAGATTTTCTCAATCGTTTTTTTGATACTTTTTCTGCGCTGCTTTCGCGTTAGTGTTTGGAGACTGCTTTTCAAACAAATCAAAAATCCGGACACAAAATTATGCTTAACAATTTCTACCAAAAGTTTTTCGGTCGCTTTTTAATTTTTACAGTATTAACGATGGCAGCATTTTCGAGCGCTTTGGCGCAGGAGTCAATTTCCGTCAGCGAATCAAGTCTCGTCGGCGCAGATTTGCCGCTCGATGCGGCACGGCTGACCGAAGGAAATGTGCCTTCGGAAGTTAATGAAGCTCTCGGAAAAATGATCGCGGCGGGCGGAAATCAAATTCGTCAGGGCGACACGGAAGTTTTGGCGTGGACGAAAAATTATCGCAAATCGAACGCGCCTGCATTGATCAAACAGTTGACCTCGAATTTAAAAACTGAAGGCTGGAACTATGAAAACGGCGGCGAAAATCAGGGCGTGACGATTTTCAGCGTTGAGTGTGATACGCCAAACAAACGGGTCGTCGTCGGTTTCTACACTTTCTCCGACGACGCTTTTGTCTGGGCTTGGACGGAAATGCTCCGCGCCGACGCGCCGAATCAGGTCAAGACGGTCAATCAAAATGTCGGCAAAACTTTCAAAAACGCGCCGAATTTAAACGGTGAACAAATCATCGCCGAATTAAAACGCGATCAGGCGGCGGTTAATGTGATGGGGACGGAAATGCCCGCGATGCCTGATTTTCCGCGGCTCGCGCCAAAACCGGGCAAGGCGCGCGGTTACGTCAAAGACTGGACGGGCGAACCGCTTCAGGGCGCGGCAATCGGTGTTCGCGCGTCGTATTTCGCCGGACAATATTCGGGAGCGCAGGGCAAAACCGACGCGAACGGCTATTACGAATTTGTCGTTCCGCGCGGCTCGGCGCATTTTTACAACGCGGGTTATTCGATGAATTGGGGCGACGGCATCGCGGCGGTCGGTCTGCATCCGGCGGACATTCCCTCTCGGCGGCGGCACTGTCGGCTCGAAAATCAGCAATCAAACGCCCGACTTCCCGGCACAACGGCTCGTCGCCGCCGCAAGCTTTGATGATGTATTCGTCACGCTCATTCTCTGCCAGGCTTATTGCGGCGCGGAAAATTTCCTCGATTTGTTGACGTCGTTCCAGAGGCATTTATTTTTTGGGAGAGTTTGTTTGCTGAAAGTTTCGGTTGAAATTATAAACCAATTGTTTTTTTTTCAATAGGAACACAATCGAAAGTTTCAAGTTTTAACTGAACACCTGTGCCCGACAATTTGCAGGTTAATGACGGAAACACTTTTCACGGAACCAAAAACAATGCGGGAACCAAACAAATATATTTATCACTTTTTAAATTTGAGCCTTATTTTTACAGCGCTTGACGGTAGACACAGAAGCCCGCGCGTCAGCAAGGGCGGCTTGGTTGAGCAAGCTGTTTCGCCCTTGCTGACGCGCGGGCTTCTGTCATCATTAACCATTCTGCAATTTGCTGTAGCGTTGGCAAAGAGAAAGCCGATAAAATTACCGGCTTTCTCTACTCTGAGCATTAACTGATAGTTGATTAAGCTGAAGAACTCTGCAAACAACGTTCATCAGCAACGTGATTGCAAATCAAAGATTTACTTTCACGAGTTAAACTAACCTCTGATTTTTACTTTTTCTTGAGATGGAGCATCCCGTTGAAGGTTGTTAAATTTATTGAGGTGTCTCCCGCGCCGTTTGAGCCGGTCATCAAACGCGCTTGTCCGGGAACGCTTGTATTGCTGAATTTGAGCGGAAAATCATTTTGGAAATTACCCTGGGCGTTCATCGTGACGCGAATTTGGAAGGGAAAATCGCTCGGAAGCTGAAGCGTGACAGCGCCGTTGGTCGTGTTGAAATCGTAGCTGCCGCCGCGC
Organism: Pyrinomonadales bacterium; assembly: GCA_038212235.1. Lineage (GTDB taxonomy): Bacteria > Acidobacteriota > Blastocatellia > Pyrinomonadales > Pyrinomonadaceae > JBBQUS01. The sequence goes on along the minus strand of JBBQUS010000008.1, from coordinate 57,469 downwards.
ACAAGAGAATTATAAATACCAAGTTCGCCGTTGGTTGAACCGGCTTCGATATTTTTGTAGGTAACGTCCTTTAACACGATGCTGCCGCTGGTGCTGCCGAGTTTGAGCGGGTCGCTAAAATCGTTTGGACGCAGGCGAAAGGCGGCAACATCGCCGCCGAAAGTTTTGATTGAGATTTTACCGCTCGAATCTTCCACCGAGACATTTCCCGAAAGGCTTGAAATCTCCATTTCCTGCGTCACGTTGCGCAGTTGAATATTGTTATCAACACTACTCACTGTAGCTTTGGCAACTGAATCAATAATGATGTTGCCGCCGGCCGAATTTGGGCTTTTCATTCCAACCGTCGCTGTGTACGGCAGTTCGATCTCGATATTTTCGCCGCGTAAACACTCGTCGTAATTTTTAGCGCCGGCGGCGACGTTGGTGACAAACAACCAGACCGGTTTGTTTTGCGCATCGCGTTCCTTGACCTTAAAATCGGCAACGCCGCCTTCGACCCAGACGCGGACTTCGTTGCGTTCCCAACCGCGCACTTTGACGTCGCCCGCCGCAACGCAGAATGAAACGCTGACTTTAGCCGCCGTTTCAATGGCTTTTTCGGTTTGCGCCGCAGCCGCCAAATCCGCGGCTCCGCCAAACATCAGCAGTAAACTTAATTGTGTCAAAAACTTTTTCATCAAATCAATTATCGAAGCGAAGCAATCATTTGTGATTTTTCGGCGACGGTGTTGAGCAGTTCGATTTTATTTCGGTAGGACGCAAACAAAATGCGCCTTGCGTTTTCATCTTTCGGATTACTTCTGACCTGTTTTTGCATCGCGGAAATAGCGCCGTCCATCACCGCCAGATTCCGCTCGTAATCAACGCGAAAGCTCGGACGCATGACAAATTCATCGCTCGCTTCGACCGCTTTGGAAAGCTGCGCAATCGAATTTAAGTAGTTATTTTCTTCAGGCAAAACCTTTAACGATTTTCGATTTTCGATTTTGGATTTTGGATTTTGGGCTTCTGTGTTGCGAAGCTCCGGCTTGACTGCTTTTTTCGGCTGATACGAAGCTTTGACCGGACGCGATGGACTGACAATCAGATTTTCTGGACCTGTTTCGACAATCTCCGGCGTTGGAGTCGCCATCGCAATCTCCTCTATTCCAGCATTTGAAACGTCCAGTTTGTTTTCAGCAGTAATGTTTTCGGGCTTTGGTTGAGCCTGTCGCAAAATTTGAATGGCAAAAAACGAGGCGAAAACGACGGCGGCCAAACCGCCTGCAAAAGCAAATTGTGAAGCGGTGAAAAACAACCCCCATTGCTGCCAAAACGATTTGGTTTCGACTTTCGCTTTGTCGGGCGCGCCCAAAAAATCAATTTCGTTTTCAATGCGCGCCCAGATGCGCTGCGACGGAACTGGCGCAGAGGCTTCGGCGGCAAACGCGAAATTGACTTCCGCTTGACCGGCTTCGGCTTCCAGCAGCGCGTCAGCGCAGAGCTGGCAGAGCGCGATGTGTTTTGTTACTCGCTCTGATGCTTCGTCCGCGAGCAGCTCGCCATCGAGAAAAGATTGAATTGTCGCTTCGTTTAAATGTTTCATTCCAGATTTTAGATTCCGTGATTCCAGATTCCATTTTTAAGCTGGGAACTTGGAATCAAGAATTAACCGTTAATTTTACCGTAAAACTTTAAAAATTCTTTGCGGGCGCGAGCGACAAACGTTCCGATGCTCGTTTCGTTTAAGTCCAGCGCGCCGGCAATTTCCTTGTAAGACAAACCTTGCTGCTTGAGCATCAGACAGCTCCGCAGAGGCTCTTTAATTTTTTCAAGCGCGCGGCGCACAGTTTCGATTTGCACCTGACGCTCGTAGTCGAGCGCGGGTTCGGCCACCGCAAATTCTTCGCCTGTTTCTTTGAAGTAAGCATCATCCCGTCTAGTTGCACGAGAATTGCCGCGCAGAGCGTTTCGCGCCGTATTGATTGTCACTCGAATCAGCCAGGCCTTTAACAAATCGTTCGCCGGAGCCGTCTCCAGATTTTTGTAGAGCCGCAAAAAAACTTCCTGCGTCACATCTTCGGCGAGCGCGGCATCAGTCACGACGCCGCGCGCGACGCGAAAAACCGTTCGATGATGCAGCGCGAAAGCTTCATCAAAACCGATTTTCGTCTCTCTTGCCGTTTGCGTCGCCGCCTGTGTCATCGCGCCGCTCAAGATGGTACTTTCCTCTGGCATTTTGCAGCAATTTTTATCTATTTCCAAAATTAGAACACCGCTTGTGAGATTTTTGTGACAAATATTTTTTGATTGTGTAATCTGAATCCAATGCTCAAATTGCAATCGAATTCTCGAAAATCACTTAACCTGACTGCGGCTTTGCTCATTTTATTTACAGGCTCGTTTTGGTATTTGAGCGAAAGACTGTGGTTTCCAGTTGACATAAACACCGCAAATTTCAATGGCGACAATATCGGCGGCGATTACGAAGTTTTCAAAAGTTTTTGGGGTGATTATCTGTTGCTTCACCAAGATAACGGTAATCAATATTTGATTTGCCCGCATTATCAACAAATTAGCATTTTGAATATTGATAGAATATATCTCGTTTTTGTTTTCACGTATCAACCATTAGCAAGTGTAAATCCGTCAAAAGAAAAAGTTTTGTTGCCATCAACTGATTTTCCAGACCCGCAACTTAAAATAACATCAGATAAAATTCAGTTTTACGGCGTCGAATGGAAAGACAATGCAAATCAAGCCCGACTTTGGACAATCAGACGTTAAAATGTCATCTACAAACAGTGTAAAAGAAGTTTATAATAGTTCCTTTATTCGGGCTTGTCGCCGTGAAAGCGTGCCTTTTACACCTATTTGGCTGATGCGTCAGGCCGGACGCTACCAAGCATCTTACCGCGAACTGCGCGCTCAAGTCAGCTTTTTAGAGCTTTGCAAAACGCCCGAACTGGCGACCAAAGTCACGGTCGAAGCAGTCGAGCAATTCGGGTTTGATGCGGCGATTATTTTTTCCGACATTCTGCCTATTTTAGAGCCGATGGGTGCTCAGTTGGAATATGTCGGCGGAAGCAAACCAAAAATTCATAATCCGGTGCGCACCGCCGTAGAAATTGACGGTTTGCGCGAGCTTGAAACGGTTGACAGTCTCAATTATGTGTTTGAGGCGCTCGCGATGACGCGCCGCGCGCTGCCGAATGATTTGCCGCTGATCGGTTTTTGCGGCGCTCCGTTTACGCTCGCTTCATATTTAATCGAAGGCGGCGGCTCGAAAAACTTTGTCGAAACCAAAAAATTGATGTACGGCGATGCTGGAGCCTGGCACGCGCTTTTGGAGAAACTAAGTCGTGCGCTGGTCAAATATCTCAACGCGCAAGCCGCATCGGGCGCTGACGCACTGCAGATTTTCGATTCGTGGGTCGGTTGTCTCTCGCCCGCCGATTACCGTGAATTTGTCTTGCCCCACTCCAAATTTATTATTGATAACGTCACCAAAGAAGTTCCCATCATTCATTTTGGAACGGGAACGGCGACCTTGCTCGAATTATTTACCGAAGCTGGGGGCGATGTGATCGGCGTTGACTGGCACTCAAATTTGGACGACGCCTGGAGAAAAATCGGATACAACAAAGCCGTCCAGGGCAATCTCGATCCGGTCACGCTGTTCGCGCCGCGCGAGATTTTACTTCAAAAAGCCGCCGTGGTTTTAGCGCAGGCTGAAAACCGCAGCGGCCACATTTTCAACTTAGGTCACGGCATTTTGCCGGAAACTCCGGTTGATAACGTCAAGGCTCTGGTTGATTTCGTCCACGAGCACAAACATTAAAACCTAGAAAGTCAGCTTGCCGGTCAGTTCGATTTGCTGTGACGAGCGACCAACCAGGATTTGAAACTCTCCGGGTTCAGCCCGCCACGCATTTGTGTTCGCGTCGTAATAAGAAAAAGCGCGGTTGTCGAGAATTACCGAGACTCTTTTCGTTTCACCGGGACGCAAATTTACTTTGGTAAATCCTTTGAGTTCTTTTGCCGGGCGCGGCGTTTTTGAATGCGTGTCTCCGACGTAAACCTGTGCGACATCAGCGCCTTCGCGCGTTCCGGTGTTTTTGACATCAAACGAAACTTCGTAGCGATTTCCTCCCGCCGCCGCTCCGTTTTGTTTGTCGCCGCTCAGAGGCTTGACCGACAAATTGCTGTATTTAAAAGTTGTGTAGGAAAGCCCGTAGCCAAACGGGAAAAGCGGTTTGACGTTGTTTTTCTCGTAACCGCGATAGCCGACAAAAACGCCTTCCTGATAATTGACGCGGTTTGTGCCGGCTTCGGTGTAGTAGCTGTTGTGCACCGGATTGTCTTCCCATTTGCGTTCAAATGTGACGGGCAGCCGCCCCGAAGGATTAATTTGCCCGAACAAAATATCGGCGAGCGCCGTTCCGCCCTCCTGTCCGGGATACCATGCTTCAATCACCGCCGGAACGCGGTCAATCCACCCGGTCATCTCAACGCTGCCGCCGGAAGTGATGGCGACAACGGTGTTTTTATTGGCCGCTGCGACTTCCTGAATTAATTCGTCCTGTCCGGGAGGAAGCCCGAAAGTTCGGTCGCCGCCTTCGCTTTCGCTTTCATAATCGAAACCTGCGGCGACAATTACGGCATCGGCCTGAGCCGCGATTTTCCTGGTTGCCGCCGTGACGTAACTGCCGTGTCTGACAATCCCGAGTTTTAGTCTGCCGCCCAGCCATTGCGAGCGCCCTTTTTGCTCCAAAACGATTTTGTGCGGGCGCGCGTCAAGCGACATCGAGATGTAGTTGACCATCGCGGTTGAGTTTTTCCAGTTGTCGAAAATCAGTTTGTCGTCCACGTAAAGTCGGTACAGGCCGCCGTCCTCGCCGGTGGATTGAACAAAAACGTCATGGTCTCCGGCGCTTTGCGGAGTAAAAAATCCGCTCCAGCGCGACGAAACAGTTTGTTCGGGAAATGCTGTGCGCGCGCCGGCTCCAAAATTGACATGCTGCTCGGTGCGAGTGACTGCCGCTGCTCCCTGCAATTCTCCGTCTCTAAAATATTCGGCGCGAAGCCCTTTTTCTGCGGAGTTGGCGCCGGTCGTAAAGCCGGTGGCCTCGGCCATCTCGCTCAAAGTCGGCAGACCGCGAGTGTAAAGCACCCGCACCGAGCTTCCGAGACTATTGCTCAAGCCTTCCAGGTAGCTAACGGAGTTGAAAGGTTCAACGCGCGCGCTGCCGCCGCCGACCGGAATCGCCGGATAAGCGTCAGGCCCGATAATGGCCACGGTCTTGATTTTTGTTTTATCGAGCGGCAGCAAATTATTGTCATTTTTGAGCAGGACAATGCTTTCGCGGGCGGCTTCGAGCGCGACTTGCCGACCTGCTTGATTAAAAAGCGGGATTGAGCTGTCGGTTTGCTCCCGGTCAAGCCAGCCGAATCTGGCCGCGACACGCAAAATGCGGCGTACCTTATCATCAATCGTGGCGACCGTGACTTTTCCCTGCTCAATTGCCGGAAGCAGGTTTTGGCGATTCATAAACGCTCCCGAAGGCATTTCCAAATCCATTCCGTTATTGGCAGCGCCCACGCCGTCATATGTGGCAAACCAATCGGACATCATCACGCCGTCAAAACCCCATTCTTTCTTGGCGATATCATTATTCAAATGACCGTTTTGCGTAGCGTGAACACCGTTGACGAGATTGTACGAATCCATAATCGCTCCGACGTGAGCTTCTTTGACGGCGGCTTCAAAAACGGGCAAATAAATTTCGCGCATCGTTCTCTCGTCAATTACCGAATCCGAATCGTGGCGCAGAAATTCCGAGTTATTGCCCATGAAATGCTTGATTGTCGCGCTGACGCCCTGACTTTGCACGCCCTTGATGTAACCGACCGCGAGGCGCGAAGCGAGAAACGGGTCTTCGCCGAGGTACTCGAAATTGCGGCCGTTAAACGGCGCGCGATAAATATTGACGCCGGGGCCAAGCAGAAAATGAACGCCTCGCGCCCGCGCGTCGCGTCCGAGTTCGGTTCCGACGCGCTCAGCCAAAGCCTGATCCCAGGCCGCCGCTAATCCGATTCCGCCCGTCATCGTCGTTGACGGCCCGTAGTTGCGAACGCCGAGCGGCCCGTCAGCCATTTTCATTTTGGGAATCCCCACCCGCTCGATGCCGCGAATGTAAAAGAAATCAACGCCGCCAATCAAATCAACCTTTTCCTCAAGCGTCATTTTCTTGAGAATTGACTCGGCGCGCGATTCGGTTTCAGCATTGGAAATTGGCGAAACGGCAGATTGTCCGGACGCGGTGATGCCTGCGTTCGCCAGTAAAAATGAGAATGCGACAATCAAAAAGAGTTTTTGCATAAAGTTCTATGGTTTGGAATTTGATTTTTAAGCATCCCGATTGTATCGCACAAAGTCAAGTAAAATCAGAAGTACGCAAGGGCGGACAGCTGGATTATGAGCATCTTAGGCGACTTTTCCAAATTTTAAAGAGTTTTCATCTGCAAGTTAAAACACTAATCTAACGTTTAATGATTTGCGTCGTATCGTTTGCTCAATTAAACTTCTAAATATATGGAAGGTTCTATTGTTTCAGATTCGATTCGCTGCCGGTATTGCGGACAGCGCAACACGGTACGTCCGGACGATTCGGCAAATGCGGTTTGTGGTCGGTGTCGTCTGCCGCTTTCGGATGCGCCGCATAAAAAGTTTGCCGATTTAAACAAGCACGATTATATTCATCCGGAGGACAGCCGCGCACTGGCCGCTCTGCGGGCGATTCCCGGAATTGATACGGCGCTCAAAAAGCTTCTGTCGTTAACCGGTGAATCCGCGATTCGCGTTTCGTTTATGGCTTCGGCCGTCCGCGTGACGCCGACGCAGTGCCCGGATTTGCACGCCAAACTGCAAATTGCCTGCACGACGCTCGGCGTTGATATGCCGGAGCTTTACGTTCAGCAAAACCCGATTGTCAACGCTTTTACAGGCGGGGTTGAAAAACCGGTGATTGTGCTTCATTCTTCGCTGATTGAGCGTCTGTCGGATGAAGAAGTTTTGGCCGTCGTCGCGCACGAAGTCGGTCACATTCACGCCGAGCATGTTTTATATTTAACGGCGGCGCGGCTGATCGAAGCACTGGCCAATGTTGCTTTATCGGCAACGCCTCTGGTTGATATTATTAAAAGTTTGGTTTCAGCGACGATGAATCGCGCTCTACTCGCCTGGGCGCGGAGAGCGGAATTATCGTGTGACCGTGCGGCGCTGCTCGTCGTTCAAGACCCGCATATCATCGGCAGAACGATGATGAAATTGTGCGGCGGAACGTTTGCGTCAAAAGTGGATTACGAACAATTTTTGCTACAGGCGAGAGATTTCCAGAAAAACTACGATGAGAAAAAACTCGACCGCTTCTGGGCGGATATTCTCTCGTCCGGCATGAGTCACCCGTTTCCGGTCTGGCGCGTTTCCGAAATTCTCAAATGGGTTGACGATGGCGATTATCAAAAATTGATGGACAGCTCTAAATGATGGAAAACGGAAAACAGAAATTAAAAAATTGTTCCTGGTCAGTGAGCAAGTAGTTTTAAACCTATACACTTTCGTTGACAGTTTTAGATTTTCCGTTTTCCGTTTTCCGTTTTTCGTTCGCTAACTGTTTTCTCAACGCAAAAAAGCCACTCCAGCGGCATCCGGCAACGCTTTCGTTTTATCGCCGATGACGCCGGAACAACAGAAACGCAAGCTCAATCTTGCTGTTTCCGCAATCATGCACGCGCTCTCGCTGCCGGAAACAAACCGTCCAGATGTGCGTTCGGCTTATGTCATTGCTGAAGATTTAGCTCTGCGGCAAATCGAAATCATTTACAGCCTGACCCTTCTGCGTCACCGCGTGCTCGAAGGTGTTCCGCTCGACGCCGTGGCGATTAAGGATAAAACCCTTTTCTGTGTTGAGGTCGAGTTTTTGACCGCGCCGGAATTTCCGCCCGAACGTCTGGCGGCGATTTTTGACAAGATTGATTACGCTAATCAACGCGTCAGGCTGCTCAATCCCGACTCAAAAATAATGCTGGTATTGATTTTGATCACGCAATTATCGTCTTCCGACGAAGAAATTTTCCACAAAAAACTGGAAAAGCAAATCCGCGCTCATGCTCCGGTTGAAGTTGACGCCCCGATTTTTAATTTTGAACAACTGCAGCACACTTTTTTAAACGAGTGAATCGTGAATCGTGAATCATGAATCGTTATTTTATTAAAGCTGCGATTTTTCCATTCACTATTCACTATTCACTATTTACTTTCTAATGCTCAAAGGTAAAACAGGAATTATTTTCGGCGTGGCCAATCATCGCTCGATTGCGTGGGCCTGCGCTCACGCGATGCACGAAGCTGGCGCTCGGCTCGCCTTCACTTATCAGGGCGAGCGGCTCAAAGAGAATATTGTCAAACTGACTGCGGACAAGATGTCCGAATCGTTGATTCTGCCGTGTGATGTGACGAAACCCGACGAAGTAGAAGCGGTTTTCGAGACGGTCGGTAAAGAATTTGGCAAGCTCGATTTTCTGGTTCACTCAATTGCGTTTGCGCCGCGCGAAGCGCTCGAAGGCGAGTTTGTCGCAACCACGCGCGAAGCGTTTCTGCAGGCGATGGAAATTTCCGCATTCTCGCTTCCGCAACTGGCGAAAGCTGCCCGTCCGCTGATGAAAGAAGGCGGAAGCGTTGTCACAATGACTTATTACGGAGCGGAAAAAGTCGTTTCAAATTACAATGTGATGGGCGTGGCCAAAGCCGCTCTCGAAGCTTCGACGCGGTATCTGGCCGCCGATTTGGGCAAAGATAACATTCGCGTTAACGCGATCAGCGCCGGGCCGATCAAAACCTTGGCGGCAGCCGGTGTCGGCGTTTCGGCCATGCTCAAACACACGGCGGAGAAAGCTCCGTTGCAGCGCAACGTCAAGCAGGCTGAAGTCGGCAATACGGCGCTTTTTCTCGTCAGCGATTTATCTTCGGCCATTACCGGCGAAACTATTTACGTTGATTGCGGCTACAATATTATGGGAATCTAACGATTTTGGATTTTAGATTTTGGATTGTGGATTTGCGTTGGTAAGTATTTGTCGCAACATCTGTTTATTCCAAAATCTAAAATCCAAAATCCAAAATTGAATTGGCACGAACTCCAAAAAATGATTTGCAAATGAAAGCCGAAGCCACGCATGGCGACAAACCGGCGACTCAGGACGAAAAACTGCTTGAAACTCCGAGCGGCGATTTCAAACCTTCGGCTTCATGGCGCGTCTTTAAAATTATGGGCGAATTTGTCGAAGGCTTTGATGAATTAGCTTATGTGACGCGCGGCGTTTCGATTTTCGGTTCGGCTCGCACCCATCCCGAAGACCCGTATTTTCGAGCGGCCGAAGAAACCGGAGCGCTGCTGGCCAAAGCCGGATTCACCGTAATCACCGGCGGCGGCCCCGGCATCATGGAAGCCGCCAATCGCGGCGCTTTTGAAGCGGGCGGCAAATCAATCGGCTGCAATATTGAGCTCCCGTTTGAGCAAAATCCAAATCCGTACCAGACTAAATCGCTTTCGTTCAATTACTTTTTTGTTCGCAAGACGATGTTTATTAAATACAGCAACGCCTACATAATTTTTCCAGGCGGTTATGGCACTCTGGACGAATTGTTTGAATCATTGACATTAATTCAAACCAGAAAAATCCGCAATTTTCCGGTGATTTTGTTCGGCACGCAGTATTGGCAGGGACTCGTACAGTGGCTCAGTTCGGCAATGCTCAAAGCCGGCAACATCAACGAAGAAGATTTGCAGCTGTTGCACATCACCGACAGCCCACGCGATGCCGTTGATTTTATCATTCGCGTTCAGGACGAAATTCCAGAACTCGGTTACGACGCAGATTATTAAAAGGATGAAGGATGAAGAATGAAACAAAGTTTAAATTCATAAATCTTTCTTTTTTATCCTTCATCCTTCATCCTTCATCCTTTTCCAGTGCATCCTTCACCCTTCATCCTTCATCCTTAATCTTTAGTCTCTCCCGCAGATTTTCGGCTAATTTGAAATACTTTGTTGTAAGATATTTCGAGTTAACAATTAAACCAGACACCGCATAATTTATTTGTTGGAATAATTTTTATTCACAATAAACGAGCGCAGAAATTTGAAGGAGAACAATGTTTCAAAAATTTAATTTAAAAAATACAATGCGTTTTTCAGCGTTTTTAATGCTGGCGCTGATAATTTTCGGCACAGTTTCGGGAGCGGACGCGCAAACACGCCGTCGCCGTCCGGTCATTCGCCGCGCGGCAGCCGCCAGACCGCGAGCCGCGCTTTATTCGGTCGCGGCAAACACCAGAATCCGCGTTCGGATGGAAGAGACGATTGATTCAAAAACCGCCCGAATCGGCGACCGTTTTGAGACCAGAACGGTTGAGCCGGTTTATTCAACCAACGGTTCGGTCGTGATTCCCGAAGGCAGCACGATTGTCGGCCGAGTTGACACAGTGACGGCGGCGCGCAAAGGCGGCAAACCCGGCACGATTGACGTGACCTTTGTTCAAGTAAAACTGCCGAACGGCACGACGCGTGCAATCAACGGCTCGCTTTCCGATCTTGACAGCAAAGATGCCAAGAGCAATAACGAAGGTACGGCTTCGGGCGATAGAATGGGCCACCGCAAACCGATCTTCATCGGCGGCGGCGCGGCCGGCGGAGCAGTCATCGGCGCTATCGCCGGCGGCGGCAAGGGCGCGCTGATCGGCGCAATTATCGGCGGCGTCGGCGGCGCGATTACCGAAAATCAAACTAAAGGCGAAAACGCCGAAGTTAAATCCGGGACGGAATTCGGCATCGTTTTAAATCAAGCGATTTCAATGCCGAAATACAGCGAACAGTAAACAAAAAGAGTTACAAATGAACGAACGAGAAAGGGGCGAAAATTATTTTCGCCCCTTTCTTTACTCTCTCTTTAAAAATTATTTTAGGTAATAATATAGTTGACTCAGCAAGTTTTATTTTTGTTCAGCGAAAAAATTTACACTGAGTCTGTGTAAGTTAAAGTTGGTGTTTCTTGTCGAAAATCGGTCAATCGTGATAATTATGGAAAGAGATTTATGAAACAATTAATATTTATAATTTTAACCGCGCTTTTTTTTGCCGTTGCCGTGTCAGCACAAGCGCAGACATCAATTAAGCCTGCTGGCATCTACGACCAGGACGGAATAACCGTTGTGTCACCTAATCAGTCTGGATGGGCATTACTAAAAACAGATAAATCGGAAACGGTCTTTGAGAAACGCGGTGAGGACGGAATCTTAAGCGTCAGCGTCAAAATTATCAAAACAAAAACTTTTGAGACGGATAAGGAACGGCTGGCTGGTTGGGAAGCTCTCAAACAAGAAGAATTAAGTAAATTGAAGCAGGACCACCTTCACTTCAATTACATAAGGTTCAAGGATCTGTCGTGCCTGCTGTATGACGGGATATTCCCGCTTGAGAAGACATCATCAAACAAATTTGCGCATTTCAATGTCAGAGGCTATCTGTGTCCGAACGCGAACGCTAAGGATTCGGCTGTTCAAATGGAGTTTTCCAACTACTCGAATACAAGAGGATTGACGGAAGATTTACATTCTCTAAGCGAGGAGTTTTTTGAAAAAATAGTATTTCCAAAAGCTCCTATCAAGTAGTAAGTGGACAATAAAGTCGCTGTTTAGCCCCAAGTCATCTGAACCGTTCACTCCACTGAGTCAACTATATTATCGCCTTATTTTAAACTTCGAATTCTTTACCCAATTCCTTTAGTTTTGTAACAACTCTGTCAATCAGCCATTTCGGAGTTGAAGCTCCGGCCGTTACACCGACACGGCTGACTCCGCGCAAATCTTCCGCCTGAATTTCATCGGGCGTTTCGATCAGAAAGCTCTTTTCGCACTGCTCCTGGCAAACCGCCAGCAGTTTGACGCTGTTTGAAGAATGTCGTCCGCCGATAATGTAAAACGCTTCAACTTCGCCCGCTAGAGCCCGTGCGGCATCCTGCCGGTCACGCGTCGCCGAACAAATCGTGTTGACTATCTGCGTCTCGCCCGTTGCTTTCTGTTTGACTGCATCGGCGACATCAAGAAAAGTTTTCAGCTTAATAGTCGTTTGCGAAACGACCAGCGGGCTGTTTAAATTTGGCAAAGCCGCAACTTCAGCAGCGTCCTGGACGACAAACGAATGGCTTGGAGCATACCCGAAAACGCCGATCATCTCAGGGTGTTTTGGATCACCGACGACCACGACGTGCCGGTCTTGAGCGGCGGCGCGGGCGGCCAGCTTTTGCACCTTGGTGACAAACGGGCAAGTCGCGTCAACAACTTTGGCCGCTTTTTCGCGTAATTCGGCTTCGACCTGCGGCGTGACGCCGTGCGCGCGGATCACGGCGGTCTCAGAGCGCTGAATCTGAACGGGCTCGGAAATAGTAGCGACGCCTTCGGCAGCTAACCTGTCCATTTCCTGCGCGTTGTGAATTAAAGGCCCAAGCGTGCGCACCGTGTCGCCCTCACCCAAAGCCTTTTCGACCATCTCAACGGCGCGCTCGACGCCGAAACAAAATCCGAATTCATCCGCCAGTAAAACTTGCATAATTTTTGCTTGTCAATCTAAAAATTTAGATGCTAAAAACAAACTTCGTGAATAGATTAACAAACTGCCGCTCAAAGTTGAAATTTAACGAATCGGTTCTCGCAAAACTATTTCGGCGGCGCGGCGGGCGACCTCGGCGGCAGCGGGCTGAGTTTTTTTAAGCGCGGCGACCTGACGCAGAGCTTCGCCGGTTCTCGATAACATCCGCACCAAATCGCCTTCTTCGGCGCGTGTTTCCCTGACCAAAATGTCCCAGGTGACATCTTGTTCCTGAGCCCACAAAGCGGCTGTTGCCGCCGCTGAAAAATTCAAATCCGGCATGGGATCAACGCCCATTTTTAGCTCCTGACCGGCAACTTCGAAGGCGACCGTTTCAAATTCGCCGAGCATTTCCAAAATAGGATCTTCGAGCGTCAATTCGCCGAAATTCCGGTCGGAATCCGATGACAGCGCCGCCATTAAAGCGACGACTTGCGGCAGTTCGTAATTGGTAAAAAATCCGGCTCGCAATGCTTCGCCGACCAGTAAAGGGCGATCAACGCGGACATCGGCGAGCCATTTGCCCGTCTCAGTAACCTTTTGCCGGGCACAATCGAGATAACCGAAATGCTGCAAAACCTGGGCGCGGCGCTCAAACGGAAGCCAAATCTGGCTCCGCAGATTTTCCACATCGCGCTCCGCTTTTTCAAGATAATCGGCATCGTCAAAAAATTCCCAGAGCGTTTGCAGATACCCCGCACGTTGCGTTTTGGTCAATTCCGCAGGCGGCAACTTTTCGATTAATTGGCCGATGATAACGGCCGCCTCGTCCTCAAATTCATCTTTATCAGCCTTGCGCGGTTCGTCCAGAGCCGGATTGCGATTTTCGTCCAAATCGTAAAAAAACTGTTCGAGCGATTGTTCGTGCAGCGGATATTTGCGGGCGTAAATTCGATTGACGCGGCCGAGCGCAAACGAGGTTCCCACTCCGTCGTCGCGCATCGCCACAATCTTTTCGCCGTGTTTCTGGAGCACTAAAAAGTAGCGTTTGCCGCCGCGTCCCTGCGTCACGACGCGCCCCTGCTGGACGTTTTCCATCAGCCATTTGTGGCGCATTTCAAACCTGGTTTCGGGCAGCCGCTCCTGCAGCCGCATCCGGGCGCTCGCCAATCGTTCAAGCCCGCGCACTTCGCCGAGGCCAATCTCAAAACCGCTTTCGGCCATTTTTTCGAGAATAAATTTCTGACGCGTCTCTTTAGTTTGTTCGAGTTCGGTAATTTTCTGAGCGGTTTCCCGAAAAGCGAAAGAACGTTCGGCAATTGCCCGCACCTGCTCAAAACTGCCGTAGGCGTCGAGCAAATTTAACAAACTCGAATAAGTGGCGCGAAACTGTGAATTTAAATCATCAGGCTTGGCTTTGAGCAATTGAGCAATGCGCTGCGGATTCTGATAAACGCCCGGCGCGAGCACGACAAAACCGACATGATCGCGCCCGCGACGCCCCGCCCGTCCGGTCATTTGCTGTAATTCAGACGCTTTGAGAGGCCGCCAGCCGTCGTTGCTTCTGGTGTCGGCCTGACTAATGACGACCGTGCGAGCCGGAAAATCAACTCCGGCGGCAACCGTCGAAGTCGCAAAAATCGCGTCCAGCAATCCGGCGGCCATCAGCTTTTCGATCAGAAGTTTCCACGCCGGAATGTGTCCGGCGTGATGCGAAGCGATGCCGCCGCGGACAACCAGATTGCGGTGTTTATGAAATTTGATTTCGGGAAACTGCTTGATGTAATCGCGCACAAAAGAGCGTCGTTTTTCCAATCGGTCGAGATTTGTCTGCAAATCAGCCGCTTGATTTTTACCTGATTTGGCAAACAGCGCGACTTCCGCCGCCGCTTCGTCGCATTTGCGGCGCGTCGGCAGAAAAATAATGGCGGGCAGCAAATTAAAGGAACGCAGGGCCGTAATTAATTGCGGCGGCGGAATCGCCGGAAGCTTAAAACGCAAACTTTTTCTCCCTTAAAAAATTCTCGCTCAAACTAATCAATAAAACTCGTTTGTTGCACAAAAACGCTGTGAGAATTATAGTTCCACAAATGTTTCTGATAACTCGCATCTTAGCAAAACTTTCAAACAGTTGACGAAGGAATTTTAAAATGGCGGACTTATTTAACACGGGGATTTTTAAAGACGAACACATCATCGTCACAGGCGGCGGAACCGGCCTTGGCAAGGCAATGGCGCACAGGTTTGCCGAACTCGGAGCGGCGGTCACGATTTGCGGCAGACGCGAAGAACCGCTGGCCGAAACCGTCGCCGAAATTCGCGCTGCAGGCGGCAAAGCTGAAGGAATTCAGTGCAACATCAAAGAAGCGGAAGCCGTCGAATCATTCGTTGCCGAAGCCGAAACTAGACAAGGCAACATCACCAAACTGGTCAACAACGCGGCGGGAAATTTTCTTTCGCCGACCGAAACTTTGTCGCCAAACGGTTTTGACGCGATTGTCAAAACCAATCTTTACGGCAGCTTTTACGCGACGCAGGCCTGCGGACGGCGCTGGATTGAGCGCAAACATGCGGGCACGGTGATGTCTATCGTCACGACTTACGCCGAACACGGCAGCGCTTTTCTCACTCCGTCGGCAGTTTCAAAGGCGGGCGTCATCGCGCTGATGAAATCCCTGGCGGCGGAATGGGGCGTTTACGGAATTCGGCTCAACGCGATTGCGCCCGGCCCGTTTCCGACCGAAGGCGCCTGGTCACGCCTGATGCCCGACGCCGCGCTGGGCGAAAAAATGATCAATCTGATTCCGCTCCGGCGAACCGGGGAACATCACGAATTAACCGATATGGCGGTGTTTCTGCTGTGCGATTTGAGCTCGTATCTAACGGGCGAAGTCATTTATCTCGACGGCGGCGCTTCGCTCACGAGCGCCGGACAATTTAATTTGTTTACCGAACTCCCGCGCGAACAAGTTATGAAAATGTTTGAAATGCTGCGCTCGATGCGCAAATAGACCGCAGATAATGCAGATTCGGCAGATTCTCGCTGATTTTAAAATTTGTTATCATCTGCGAAAATCCGTTATATCCGTGTTATCTGCGGTCTATTTCTTACCCAAATATGAACGACAAGATGCAGCAAACAATGATGCTTTGGCACAAATTTATTGAAACGCGCGACGCGTCCATCCTCTCGGAAATTTTGGCGGACGAGGTCAAACTGCATTCGCCGTTTGTCTGGAAACCGAAAAACGGCAGATCGGCGGCGATGGCGATTTTAACGACTGTCACCGAAGTTTTCCAGGATTTCCATTACGTCCACGAAATCAGCGGCGAAAACCAACTCTGTCTTGAATTTGCTGCCAGAATTGATGAATTGGGTTTGCGCGGCGTTGATTTAATCGAGTTCGACGAAGCCGGTAAAATCGTTGATTTTGAAGTGATGATTCGTCCGGCCAACGCGCTCGCGGCGCTCGGCGCAGCGATGAATCAAAAGCTGGCGGAAAAAGGCTTTTTATGAAACCGGCTGAATTCGATTTTAAAAAATCGCTCAATCAGCCGCCCGCGCTGGAAAACTACAATCTTTTCGAATCTGATGTGCCGCTGCGTGAAGCCGTCGAACGTAACGGCGGCGCGTGGAACAACGAAAACTCCAGTAAGTTTGGCGCGCTTTTGGGAAGCGCTGAAGTTCTCGAACTCGGCAATCTAGCAAATCGGTTTCCGCCGATTTTAAAAACGCATGACCGTTTCGGCAACCGGCTGGATGCGGTCGAATTTCATCCGGCGTATCACGCTCTGATGCGTTTGAGCTGCGAGCACGAAACGCATTCGCTCGCGTGGACGAGCGAAAGAGCCGGAAGTTATGTCGCCCGCAGCGCTCTCGCCTATCTCAAGCAGCAAGTTGACGAAGGCACGAGCTGCCCGCTGACGATGACTTTTGCCGTTGTTCCGAGCCTCAAAATTGAGCCCGCGATTGCTGACGAATGGCTGCCGCGCGTGCTGTCAAACGAGTATGACGGGCGTTTTATTGCGGCGCGGGAAAAACTCGGCGCAATGTTTGGGATGGCGATGACCGAACCGCAGGGCGGCTCAGACGTGCGCGCCAATCTCACCTTTGCCGAAAAATTAACCGCTCACGGCGAGTATCAAATCACCGGCCGCAAATGGTTTTGCAGCGCGCCGATGTCCGACGCTTTTCTGGTTTTAGCCAACACCGCAGAGGGGATTTCGTGCTTTCTGCTGCCCCGCTTTACGCCGGACGGAGCAAGAAATTCCTTTCACCTGCAGCGTTTAAAAGACAAGCTCGGCAACAAATCAAACGCCTCGAGCGAAGTCGAATTTCACGGGTCGTGGGCGCAAATTATCGGCGAGGAAGGCAGGGGCGTGGCAAACATTATGGAAATGGTGCGCCACACCCGGCTTGACTGCGCGGTCGGTTCGGCGGCAACGATGCGCCGCGCCGTCGCGGAAGCGATTTTTCACTGCGAGCATCGCCGCGCGTTTGACAAACTTTTGATTAAACAGCCGTTGATGCAAAACGTTTTGGCTGATTTATCGCTCGAATCGGAAGCGGCGACGGCGCTTGCCTTTCGGCTGGCTCGTTCGTTTGATGAATCACGCGGCGATGAAAACGCTCGGCTGTTCGCTCGCGCGACAACCGCAATCGGCAAATTCTGGATTACCAGACGCGCCGTCTCTGCCGTCTCGGAAGCAATGGAAGCGCTGGGCGGCAACGGCTATGTCGAAGAATCGGTTTTGCCCAGGCTTTATCGCGATGTGCCAGTCAATTCGATTTGGGAAGGTTCGGGCAACGTTCAATGTCTGGATGTTTTACGCTCAATGGCTCGCGAACCGGAAAGCGTCGCAGCCGTGTTGAGCGAAATAAAGTCGGCAATCGGAGCGAACAAAAATTTCGACGATTTTGTTGACGGATTGGAAAAAGAGCTGCTCGCTCACGACAATCTCGAAGCAAGGGCGCGGCGCATTGTCGAAAAACTGGCGCTCGCTTTGCAAGCCGCGATTTTGCTCAAAGACGCCCCCAACTTTGTCGGCGAGGCATTTTGTCAGTCGCGCTTAAATGGGCACGCAACATTTGGAACCTTGCCCGCCGACCTTGATTTTGAAAAAATTATCGAGCGTTCGCGCCCTCAAACTAATTAAATTTTATGCTCAATTTAGCAGTTTTACTCGAAGACAGCGCGCGGGAATGTCCCGACCGAATTGCCGTAGTTTGCGGCGATGCGAAATTGACTTACGCCGCTGTCGAAGCAAAAGCCAATCAAGTCGCAAATGCGCTTGCCGCAATCGGCATCGGGCGCGGCGACAAAGTGGCGCTCTCATGTCCGAATCTGCCTTATTTTCCGATTATTTATTACGGCATTTTAAAAACCGGCGCCACGGTCGTGCCGCTTAATATTTTGCTCAAAGAACGCGAGATTGCGTATCACCTCAGTAATTCTGATGCTAAAGCCTATTTTTGTTTTCAGGGAACTGGCGATTTGCCGATGGGTGAATACGGTTTTGCGGGTTTTTCGGAAGTTGAAAATTGCGAGCATTTTGTATTAATCACGGCGGATCAAACCGCGCAATCGCCGTTTCCCGAAACTCGGACGTTATCGGAATTTTTTCGTGGGCAGGCGACAGAATTTGAGACGGCGGAGACAGACCCGACCGAGACGGCCGTTATTCTCTACACTTCCGGCACGACCGGACAACCCAAGGGCGCGGAACTGACGCATCTCAACATGCTCCTTAACGCTCGACTGTGCGATACGATGTATGCTCGCGTTGACCACGATGTTCATCTGATAACTCTTCCGCTGTTTCATTCGTTCGGGCAAACCGTGCAGTTAAATTCAGGTTTTTATACTCGTTCGACCGTTGTTTTGCTGCCGCGCTTTGCGCCCGAAACCGTTTTACAGGCAATGCGGCAGCACGACGTCACGTTTTTTTCCGGCGTTCCGACGATGTATTGGGCTTTGCTCAATTACCCGGGCGCCGACAAATTCGATTTAATGAACATCGGACAAAATCTGCGAGTTTGTACGGCCGGCGGCTCGCCTTTGCCCCTCGAAGTTTTGCGCGGATTTGAGGAAAAATTTCAAACCGAAGTTCTTGAAGGCTACGGATTGTCGGAAACTTCGCCGGTCGCGACTTTTAACAAACCGGGCAGAGTTCGTCAGGGATCAGTCGGCTTTCCCGTGTGGGGCATCAAGGCGCGCGTTGTTGACGACGCGGGAAACGATGTTGCGACGGGCGAATTGGGTGAAATCGTGCTCCGCGGTCACAACGTGATGAAAGGGTATTACAAAAAACCGGAAGCCACCGCCGCTGCGATTCGCGACGGATGGTTTTACACGGGCGACATCGGACGTTTTGACGCGGACGGTTATCTGTACATCGCCGACCGGGTCAAAGACATGATTTTGCGCGGCGGTTTCAACGTCTATCCGCGCGAAATCGAAGAAGTTTTGATGATGCACGAAGCCGTCAGTCTGGCGGCGGTGGTCGGCGTCCCGCACGTTGAAAACGGCGAAGAAATCAAAGCCTTTATCGTTTTAAAAAATGCCGCTGTAGTGAGTGAAACCGAGCTCATTCGCTGGGCGCGCGAGCAAATGGCCGATTATAAATATCCGCGTCTGGTCGAATTCAGGGAAACGCTCCCGATGACGGCGACCGGCAAAATCTTAAAACGCGAGCTGCGGTAAATTGCTGCGGATGCTGCACTCAAAACTGTTTGAAGATTTACGTATCTCCGATTAATAGACCGCAGATTTTGCTGGTTTAAGCTGATTGTCGCAGATTAATTTATTGAAAATCAGCGGTCATCCGCCCAAATCGGCTGAATCTGCGGTCTATTCTGATTTTTAGACAGCATCTAGCGATAAAATCGGCGCGTTGGAAAATTCTGATTCTCGTCTTTTTCCGCCAGTTGTTCGATGGCCGGATTGAGTTTGCCGTCTTCGTTCAAAAGCGGGAGAAGCTGTAAATCCGGCGCTAAAAATGCGGCGCGCAGTTCGACGGGACGAGCGCCGGGACGCGGAACAACGCGCACTCTTGTCCCGCGCACTTCGCCAATCCACTCGGCAAATTCTTTGGCGTTGCCGATTGTCGCCGAAAGCAGCAGCAGACGGATTCTGGGCGGCGATAAAATTATCGCTTCTTCCCAGACGTGGCCGCGATCTTCGTCCGCCAGATAATGCGCTTCGTCCAAAATCACCAAATCCGTATTGACCTGCTCGCCGCTTCGCAGCGCGTCAAAAAGCTGGTTGCGATAAATTTCGGTGGTTCCGACAATGAGTGGCGCGTCGTGATTTTCCTTGCGGTCGCCGGTTAAAATGCCGACGTTTTCCGCCCCGAATTCAATTGAAAATTCTTCGTACTTCGAATTTGTCAGCGCTTTGAGCGGCGACGTGTACCAGGCGCGTTTCCCTTGTTCGAGCAGGCGGCGAATTTCTTCGCGCGCGATCCAGGTTTTGCCGCTGCCCGTCGGCGCAGTTACCAAAACGTCTTCATATTCAATCGCGGCGAGAGCTTCGAGCTGAAACGGGTCGGGCGCGAACGCACTTTTGTCGGGCGTTCCGATTCCGGCCAGCAATTTACTGAGCGCGGCCGATTGTCGCGGCGTGACGACTTGTTTTGCGGGTTGGGAATTATCGTCGGCAAGTTGCGGCTTGGCAGAGCGTTCTCGTCGCTGATTATGGTAAACAGAATTATTTTTATTATTTCCCCTGCTGCTCGAACGGTTTTTGTCGCGGTTGATACGTGCCATAGACAGCATTTTAACAGCTTAGAGGGGTTTTGAGCCGGAAGTTTTATGACGATTCAAATTAAAGTTTGCCGCAAAATGATTCACTAAACCGTTCGGAAATGCTAGTCTAAGTGATTTGAGCCGCAACGTTTTGCTCTCGCTCATCGTCTAAAAGAGAATAGAGCGGCAGCCGCACCCGATATTATTATTTAAGTTTATTATTTTTATGGATCAGATGGATCAAAAAGAATTATTCGCCAATTACGAATTTAGCAACAGCAATTGGAATAAATTCATTTATAAATTGCTCGGCGCTTCGCTAATTTTTCACGTCATCATTTTGTTATTTTTAATTTTTGTGCCGGCCGTCCGCGACACTTTTTACATCGCGCTGCTGTTTTCCGACGCGCCGACCACCTGGGTTAACAAAGATTACAACAAGACGGTTATTGAAAAAGGAGAAACGGCTTCGGTCATCAGTTTGCCGCCGAGCGATCAGCTGCAATATCCGGCTGGCTATTTTAATTTAGCCAACGGCGACGCGCCCGCGCCCGATTTGATTGCTTCGACCACCAATCCCGTTCCGCCCGTCACCAACGCGGTTCCCGGTTTTGAAGGGTTTACTTTTGACCAACCGATACCTGCGCCGACTCCGTTTCCGACGCCGACAAACTATAATCCAACTCTGGCTCCAATAGGAAAACAAACAGCCAGTATTTTGCCTAAACCGCCAAGAATTAAGAAAGGCGCAAAACTGACTCCTTTTGAAGAAGCCAATAGCCCAAACAAAGGCAGCGTCGCCGGAATTCCTAACTCTTCGCCGACGCCGACACCAAAAACAGAGCCTAAGTCGGACGAAACCGCTAAGGTTTCGCCATCGCCGACGCCTGATCCGACGAAACCTAACGAGCTTGACCAAAAACCCTTACAGGATTTGGCCGCCAGAGCGATCAAACAAATTAACGATAAGGAAATTGATTTGACCAAACCGGTTAACGTCACCGTCAAAGGCGTGCTTGACAGCAAGGGCAAATTAATTCCAAAGCAGACAAAATACACGAATAACGGCGGCGATGAAAAGCTGGCCATGATGACGGCTGAATTAATCAGCGCGATGAATGACAGCAACATGCTGACCTACGTTCAATCGTTGTGCGGCGATAGAAAGCAGTGCGATGTCAATTTTAACGTCAGCAAAGACGAAAAGGACGTTAAGTTCCAAGTCGTCTCGGTCGCCGGCGACGAAGCCAAAGCAAAATCAATCGCCAGCGGGCTGAACATGGGATTCAGCATTTTTAGAAGCGCCAAAACAGGAACCGAAGAAGGCGAGTTATTAAACGGTATTACCGTGACATCCGATAAGGGTCAGGTGATAATTAACTGGCAGATGGACGCTCCGACCGCGATGAAGAAAATTCAAATCAAGCTCGATAAAATCGCCGCCGAGCAGCTAACGAAACCGACCAGTCTGACTTCGGCCAACTCAAACGCGCAAGCGGCGGTTAAATAGATTTTAAGAGATAGATTTGTAGAGCAACCGATGCAACGCAAAATTCACAATCAAACACTTTTTGTCGCCGCGCTCTCGGTCTATCTCGGCTTGCTGATTGTCGGCGCACCGCCGCAAGTACTGGCTCAAGCCGCACTCACAACTAAATTAGAAGAGGCAAAAACAGAACGATTACAAACAAAAGAACCCGATGAGGACGATTTTTGCGTTGGTTTGAATGAAACCGCTCAAGCACAGCTAAAAAGAGATAGTCTAAAGCTCGAAACAATTTCTGAGTTTATTAATCTTGTTCAAGCGTTATCTCTTGAAGCAAACAACAAATTACCTTTTAACAATTTCACTCTTGATTATCATTACTATCGTGATCGCCAAAGTACAGCCATTGCGCCAACTCAGGCTTATTCGACAGAGGGTAAAAATCTATTAGAAGTTGTAAAACCTTTTAGGTTAGTAATAGAAGAAAAGGGCGCTAAATTTAGCGAGTTTTTTCCGCTTCGATGTTGTGACAGAACCGATTTTCACATAACGGCGCAATTTAACGAGACAGAAGTAAATGCAAAAGTTAAGTTTCCAATAGGTTATCATGAACTCAGCCAATCTTTCGCTAGATCTTATCAATCTGGAATCGAATTTTTGCGCTGTCAAAAACGAAATCTGCCCGAAGCGGTAATTTATCAAAACGCTGAAGCCACTTCAGAAAACGACCAAGTTTTTATTGTCACTCGTCTTCCCCGCGCCGGTCTTGATTCGCTGCTCAAAGCGAACGAGAAGGCAAATTGAGTTTGGGCTTTGTTGAGCAATTTTCACGTCAACCAACAGCCGCCCGTTTCTCAGCTAATTTCCTTCCAAAAAGCTAATTTAACAATCGTTTATTTTTTCGGCTGGACGTGTGTCAGCCTTTGGATTTGGGTTTAAATTTTGAATTGGTGATTTGACGCGTTGCCGCTCGTGCCCATTCAGAATCATTGAATAATATCAAGTTAGATAGGATTATGCGTGTTATTTTAAGCGAGAATCAGAACGGGTCAGTCGGGAGCGTGAGCGACCGGCGTCAGATAGATGCCAAATCCGGTCGCTCACGCTCCCGGTACTGACCCGGACGATCACATGCTCTTTTATTTAAACTTTGGATATAAAAAAAGGATTTTATCATGAGTAAATTTGACAGAGTTTTAACCAAGATTTTCGGTTCGAGCAACGAACGTTTTTTGAAAACCATTCAACCGATTATCAACCAAATTAACGAGCTTGAACAAAGCGTTAAACAGCTTTCAGAGGAGCAGTTGCAGGCGAAAACCATTGAATTTAAAGAGCGAATCGCCAAAGAATTAGAAGGCATTAACGCTAAAGATAAACGCAGGGCGCGTGAACGCGAAGTTTTGGACGAGATTCTGCCCGAAGCCTTTGCCATCGTCCGCGAAGCTTCGGTCAGAACCATCGGTTTGCGGCATTTTGATGTGCAGCTAATCGGCGGACTCGTGCTCCATCAGGGCAAAATCGCCGAAATGAAGACCGGCGAAGGTAAAACGCTGGTTTCGACTCTGCCCGCTTACCTGAACGCGCTCACCGGGCGCGGCGTTCACATCGTGACGGTCAATGATTATCTGGCTTCGCGCGACTCGGAATGGATGGGCCGGATTCACCGCTTTTTGGGATTGGAAGTCGGCTGTATTCAAAACGACATGAACGATTTTGAGCGCAAAGCTGCTTATAACGCCGATATTACCTACGGGACAAACAATGAATTCGGCTTTGACTATTTGCGCGACAATATGAAATTTGATCTGGCCAGCTGCTCGCAGCGCGATCATTATTTTGCGATTGTTGACGAGGTTGATTCGATTTTGATTGACGAAGCCCGGACGCCTCTGATTATTTCCGGCGCGTCCGACGAAGCGACCGACAAATATTATCTCGCCAATGAAATCATTCCGAAACTGGCCAAAGGCGAAAAGAACGAGGAAACCAAAGAAACGACCGGCGACTATTTGGTTGACGAAAAAAATCACTCGGCGGTTTTGACCGAAGCGGGTGTTTCAAAAGCGGAAAAATTGCTCGGCGTCGGCAATCTTTACGAGCCGAATAATATTGAATTGCTCCACTGCGTCGAACAGGCGCTCAAAGCTCACACGCTCTACCGGAACGAGCATCATTACATCGTCAAAGACGGCGAAGTGATTATTGTTGACGAGTTTACCGGGCGTTTGATGAGCGGGCGGCGCTGGTCGGACGGTTTGCATCAGGCGGTTGAAGCTAAAGAAGGAGTTAAAATCGAGCGCGAAAATCAAACTCTAGCGACGATTACTCTGCAAAATTATTTCCGCATGTACGAAAAAATTTCGGGCATGACCGGAACGGCGAAAACTGAAGAAGCCGAATTTCTGGCAACTTATAAAATTGACGTGGTGACGATTCCGACCAATCGTTCGATGATTCGCAAAGACACGCCCGACATGATTTACCGGACTTTGCCGGAAAAATGGAAAGCGATTGCCGAAGAAGTTAAGGAAAAGTATGAAAAGGGACAGCCCGTTCTGGTCGGCACGGTTTCGGTTGAAAGCTCGGAACTGATTTCGCGCAAACTGGCCGAGTTGAAAGTGCCGCACAACGTTTTGAACGCCAAATATCATGAACGCGAAGCCGAGATTGTCGCCCAGGCCGGTCGCAAAGGCGCGGTCACGATTGCCACCAACATGGCCGGACGCGGAACCGATATTTTGCTTGGCGGCAACGCCGACTTTTTAGCCCGCGAATCGCTCAAAAAACAGGAAATCAACCCGGACGAAGCGAACGACGAAGTAATCGAAGCCGAAATCGAAAAAGTGAAACCGGTTGTTCAAGTGGAACACGACGAAGTAACGGCTCTTGGCGGACTGCATATTGTCGGAACGGAACGTCACGAATCCAGACGGATTGACAACCAGCTCAGGGGGCGCGCCGGGCGGCAGGGCGATCCGGGTTCGTCCAGATTTATCATTTCGCTCGAAGACGATTTGATGCGGATTTTCGCGGGCGATAAAGTGCGCGCGATGATGGAATGGCTCGGGATGGAAGAAGGCGTCGCCATCGAATCCGGGACTGTTTCAAAACGCATCGAGGGTGCGCAAAAAAACGTCGAAGGGCGCAATTTTGAAACTCGCAAACACGTTTTGCAGTACGACGACGTGATGAACAAACAGCGCGAAACGATTTACAGTTTGCGCCGCCAACTGCTCGAAACGCCGGACAACCGCGAGTTCGTTGTCGGTGAAACCGGCGTCGCGCATGATTTGCTGTTCGATCTGACCGAACAGTTTTTGAGCGTCAACGCGCGCCCCGCCGATTGGGACACGGAGGGCTACGCGATTCAATTGCAGGATACTTTTAACTTTGATCCGATTGCCGAAGAAATTAATTTCAACGCGAATAATTCGCTGGAAATCGCTCGAGAGATCTGGGAGCGTTTAAAGGCGAATTACAAAGAAAAAGAAGATGCAGTCGGCGCAGAAGCGATGCGGGCTTACGAACGCTACATCATGCTCGAAATTATTGACTCGCAGTGGAAAGACCATCTGCAGGCGATTGACCATTTAAAACAAGGTATCGGGCTGGTCGGTTACGGACAAAAAGATCCGGTTGTCGAATACAAAAAAGAGAGCTTTGATATGTTCCAGGCAATGCTCGACCGGATTGATTCGATGACGATGCGGGCGCTGTTCCATTTGCAAATCGTCAATCAGCAGGAAGCCGAAGAAATCGAAACGGAACGCCGCCGTCAGCTCGAAATCGCCGAGCGCCGCAAATCCGCCGCGATGACTTTTACCGGAGCCAACGCGACCGCGACGATTGCGGGCGACGAAGCCGTCAAAGCCAAGCCGTTTAAACGCAGCCAGCCGAAACTCAAACCAAACGACGCTTGTTTCTGCGGTTCGGGCAAAAAATTCAAAAAATGCCACGGCGTCGGCGCTTGAGCGACAAGCTAATTTTTATTGTACAAACGGGCGGAATGGGTTTATCATTCCGCCCGTTTCTTGTTTTTGAAATTCGTAATGAACGCAAAATTGCTTGCAATTAGCGTAACCACTTCACTTTAACTGTTGCTCTAGTTTTAAAATCAATAAATTCATTTCTTTATGACTTACTTAAAATTGTTTCAAATTGCGTTGTTTATAATTCTTGTCACTTTTGGAGCGCGGGCGCAGACTCCGGCAACTTCTAACTCGCAAGGCATTGAACTTTATCAAAAGGGTGATTATCAAGGCGCAGTTTCGTTTTTCAAAAGCAAGGTTAAATTTGACAAAAAAGACGGCGAAGCGTTTTATTTTCTCGGCGCATCACAGTTTCGAGCGGGTGATCTCAAGACGGCGCAAAAGTCGCTGCAAAAAGCTGCCGGTTTGCTGCCGCAAGACGTGCGACCAATCAGCGGCTTAACCTATGTCGCGTTAAAGCGCGGAAAAATGAACGACGCGAGGAAATATGCGGCCAAAGCCGCCGACATCAATCCAAACGATGGCGAAGCGCAGTATTTGCTCGGAAAAATTGAAGAGTTAACCGGTAAATATGTCGAGGCAATCGCAACTGCTGAGAGAGCGATTGCGCTCAATCCAAAATTTGCCTCTGCCTATTTACTCAAAGCCGAGGCCGGTATTTACAGTTCGATAAAAATGACAGATTCGCCGCCATCGGATTTTGCTGAACAGAAAAGTCATTTTACCGATGCAATATCAATCCTGCAAAGTTATCCGAATCTTGCCGCAAATACTCTTGAAGCAATTGGGGTGCGAGATGCGATAGATGATTACAGAGCCTTCGCAGATTATTACGACCGCGTTGAAAAACGCAAAGAATCTCCAGCGCTGGCAACTAATCAAAATCAGACCACAGATAATCCGAACGAAAAACGATTGGAGATTTTATCGAAAGCGCCTGCTAAGTACACCGAAAACGCTCGGAAAAATAATATTTCCGGCACAATTAGAATTCTTATATTGTTTTCTAAAACCGGGAAAATTACAGCTATCCCAATTAAAGGATTACCATACGGGTTAACCGAACAAGCGCTGCAAGCGGCTTATCAAATTAAGTTTACGCCGATGCAAAAGGACGGACAGCCCGTTTCAATTGTCAAAGTTATCGAATACAATTTTAATTTGTACTAAATAAAACTGGCAGTTTAGTTATTCAGTCATTTTCAATTACAAAAACTGATAGGCTGATCTTTTTTAAGCCTGATAAGTTTTCAAAAATAGAGGTGAATTTATGAGGCTAAAATCTGACTTCTTGCGTTCCGGCCTGATTTTGACAACGGTTTTGTTCGCGATGTTTTTAAGTTTGAACAAGCTGAGAGCACAAACAGATGATTCTCAATGCAGCCGACCCGCGCCGCTCAGTCAAATCGAAAAAGCCGCCGTTATTAAAAACGTTCGACAAATTATCGGAGGATACAATCCAAGTGAAGCAACATTTATCAATCTCAGAACCGGATGGGTTGCATATTTCAGATGTGTCGAGGCTCCGGCGCTTCGAGAAGCAGATAATTTAAAGTCAAATGAACTTTATAATAAAATATCTCAATCCGCTTTATCCTCAGCTATTCAATCGCTTGATTTAGAAGCTGAAAACAGCGAAGCGAAATCCGTTAAAGCCGAAGTTATGATGCTAATTGCTGATCGCGCAACCGCCGAAGAACTCGTGCATCAATCATTGGAGCTTGATACTCAAAATTTTGAAGCGAATTTTCTTTTAGGAATATTAAATTCGGATTTGGCCAGCGTCGAGCGCTCAATCACCTTAAATCCGAGTTTTGCGCCAGCTTACAATCTCAAAGCAGAGCTTTTAATTACTCAAACTTCAACACTGGAAGGTGCAGAAAAACTTGCCAAATATCAAGCCGCGTTTGAGACAATTAAAACGATGCTTGCCTTACCGTCTCCGCCTGAACCTGACTTTTGGCGAGAACAGCAGAATTTTCTAGCTAATCTTCTTGGTTATAAGCCGGCGCCCAATCAGTCAATAACCAACCAACCAACCCAAACAAAACCTGCTTTGCCTGTAGCTGCTGCTCCCGCGCTGGTTGCAAATTCCTCTGAATTGGAAGCGGGAAGACAGGAAAACGGTACAGGACACGGAGTTGGAAGCGGGAGTGGAAACGGGAGCGACACTACCGGCCTTCAAGGGTCTGAAAAACCTTCTGCTGTTGATACTGCTAATCCAAATCGCAAACTTAATATTTTGTCTAAACCGCGCGCAAATTACACTGAATTGGCGAGAATGACACAAACAATCGGAACCGTCCGAATTAGGGTAACATTTAGCGCCAACGGGCAAGTTAACAGTGTATTCGCATTCAGTTTTTTACCATTCGGATTGACTCAACAAGCTGCCAAAGCAGCAAAGCAGATTAAATTTATACCGGAAACTCACAACAATATGCCGGTTTCTGTTGCCAAAGTAATCGAATACAACTTTAATTTGTACTAGAAAAATTTTTATTGAGACTAACTGCGCTGACGAAAGACAAACGCCAGAACTTCGGCTACCGCGCTGAATAATTCGATGGGAATGACTTGGTTTGGCTCGACGGCTTTGTAAAGCGCTCTGGCGAGCGGCGGATTTTCCACCAGCGGAATATTGTTGGTTCCGGCGATTTCGCGGATTTTGCGGGCGATTTCGTCCGCGCCCTTGGCGACGACGATGGGAGCGGCGTCTTTTTCGCGATTGTACCGAAGCGCGACGGCAAAATGTGTCGGGTTGGTAATAATCACGGTCGCGGTCGGGACGGCGGCCAGTGACCGCCTTTGAGTTAGCGCGCGGGCGGCGCGGCGGCGCTGATTTTTGACCATCGGGTCGCCTTCCTGCTCTTTATATTCGTCACGAATTTCCTGCTTGCTCATCCGCATGGACTTTTCGTTTTTGTACCAGGACCAGCCGTAATCGGCGAGCGCCAGAATCAGCAAAACCAAGCCGAAACGCAGAGCGAGACTGTAAAAAGCTGTGCCGAGACGCGCGGCGACCGAAGACAGCGGCGCGTTCATCAGATTCGGGGCGTCAATAATAACCGGCGCTAGAACTCCGTAAGCGACTGACCCGAGAAAGACGAGCTTAACAAAAGTTTTGACGAGATTAACGGCATTGTCCGATCCGAAGATTTTTTTGATATTCGAAGCCGGACTAAATCTGTTAGGTTTTGGTTTGAGCGCTTCGATTGAAAAAGAAAGCCCGCCCTGAGCAAAATTTCCCACCAGACCGGCGACAAAAGCCGCTCCCATGACCGGTAGGGAGAGCATGGCAAAAACTTTTCCACCCTCAAGAATCAGATTGTGAACATCCGCAATCGCCAGCGGATTGTTTGAACCGGCGTTTCGCATCGTCTCGGCCAGAAAATGTCCCGCGCCGTTAAATAAATTCTCGCGCAGCGCGTTGAGCGTAATCAGCACCGCCAAAAATCCGAGCGCCGCCGGCAATTCGGCGCCGCGCGCAATCTGGCCTTTGCGCCGGGCGTCTTCGCGACGTTTTGGGGTAGCTTTTTCTGTTTTTTCGGCTGTTGACACTTAGGTTTCTGAGATTGCTAGGACACTTGCAGCAAATGGTGATAAATGCTGCCAATAACATCCCGCAGAGCGTTTGGCAAAAAGTAGAGTGAACTCCCGACGATCCACAAACCGACAGCAATTTTAACCGGAAAGCCGATGACAAACATTTGAAACTGCGGCGCGGTTCGTCCAAAAAATTCGAGCGCGAATTCGACTGTCAGCAAGACGATAATCGCCGGAGCCGCCAGAGCGACGCCGACGGCGAGCGCGTCCGCCGAGAGTCGAACCATCATGCCGAGCATTCCCGGCGACATTACAAAATTTCCCGGCGCGGTGGTCGAAAAGCTGCGGACGGTGGCGGCTAAAAACCAATGATGGCCGTCAACCGACAGCAAAACCATTAGCCCGAGCATTTGAGCGATGGTGCCAAAAGCGGCCGTGTTGGCCTGAGTCGAAGGATCAATCGTGCCGGCGAGGGAAAAACCCATTTGCGCGCCGACAAAATGCGCCGCCAGTTCCAAGGCGCTAAAAACTACGCGCCCGATAAATCCTAAAATGCAGCCGATAGCCACTTCGCCGAGCAGCACGACAAAGAGAGCGACATAGCCTTCGGGCGGAGTGGCGATTCTGGGCATGATGGCCGGAGTCAGCGCCAGAGCCAAAACCATTGCCAAAACCACGCGAATCTTAGCTGTCGCCGCCTTATGCGACCAGAACGGAGCGAACGTCATCAGTCCGCCGACTCTCGCCAGCACCACCAGAAAAACTAAAAACGGTTTTAAGGGAACAACAAAGGTTTCCACAATTTAAAGTCAGAAATTTAAAGTCAGAACCGCCTGCGGTAGCGGGCGGTTAAAGAGTAAAGTTAGGACAGCCGGCCCGCTACCGCAGTAGGCGGGGCTGCCTTTACTTAATAAACGGCGCGAAATCTCCGAAAAGAGCGGCGGTAAAAGTTGTGATAACTTGCAGAATCCAAGGGAAAGACACCAAAAAAACCACAAAAATCGCAATCACGCGCGGTGCAAATGAAAATGTCTGATCCTGGATTGAAGTCAGAGTTTGAATCAAACTAACGACCACGCCGACGACGATTGCCACAACGAGCATCGGCGCGACAATCCACATCAGGGTTTCCAGCGAACGCTGCATCAAAGTTGTAATTAAAGCATCACTCATCAGTTATCAGTTATCAGTCAACAGTTATCAGTCAGCAGTTAATAACTGTTGACTGATAACTGTCAAAGCACGCTTTTAATAAGTGAGCCGACGATTAAATACCAGCCGTCAACCATGACGAAGAGCAGGACTTTAAACGGCAGCGAAATGACGACGGGCGGCAGCTGCATCATGCCCATTGAAAGCAGTACGCTCGAAACCGCCAAATCAATCACCAGAAAAGGCAGAAATAAAATAAATCCGATTTGGAACGCCGTTTTTAGTTCTGAAATCATGTACGCCGGAATCAGCGCCGTGGTCGCCACTTCATCGGGCGTGTTGGGGCGAGGGCTGCGGGAGAGTTTGATAAAAAGCGCCAAATCGTGTTCCCTGGTGTGTTTTAACATGTACGTCCGAAGCGGAACCAGACCGCGTTCGAAGGCTTCGGATTGGGTGATCTCGCCGTTCATCATCGGCGTCAGAGCTTGCTGATGAATTTGCGTCAGCGTCGGAGTCATCACAAAAAGGGTGATGAATAAAGACAATCCAATCAAAATTTGATTATTAGGAGTTTCCTGTGTGCCAAGAGCCTGGCGCAAAAAGTGGA
Source organism: Pyrinomonadales bacterium (assembly GCA_038212235.1). Classification (GTDB taxonomy): domain Bacteria; phylum Acidobacteriota; class Blastocatellia; order Pyrinomonadales; family Pyrinomonadaceae; genus JBBQUS01. The sequence continues at coordinate 26,310 of JBBQUS010000008.1, read as the reverse complement.
AAACTACGATGAGCCGCGTAAAGCAGGTCATCGAAACCAGAACCGCCGGAATAAAACTAAGCAAAGTCAGAATGACGACAATTTGCAGCGGCAGCGAGCTGCTGGCGGTTTTGGTGATATCAACTGATTCGACCGAAGCGGTCGGTTTGGCGGGCGGAGGAACGGGCGGTTTGGCTTGCGCCTCAATGACCAGCGGCGCAATGATTGCGCAGATAAAGAGGAGCAAGGCGGCTGGAAGGAATCTTTTCATCAAAGTTTGCCTAAGATAATTTACTACCAAAAAGGTTAAGGCGCTGATCGGCGGAATCGAGTTCATCCGCAAATGAACTGTTCTCTTCGGCCAGCATTTCGGCGACCGAACGCGAACTCGGTCGAACCGTTTGTTGAAAGCCCTTTTCTTCATCGGCCAGCAAAGTAAAACTCTGCGCCGTTGAACCGACGAGCAGATTTCGCTCGCCAAATCTCACGACCACGAGGGTTCGCCCGGTTCCGACGCTGACAGTATTTAAGACGATCAGATCAGGAGCATCGGGTTTAGCAGCGGCGACGCTTTGAAACAACCCGAATTTTCCTCCGAATTTTTTGACGCCCCATGCTCCAAAGAAAATTAATCCGACGATTAGCAGCATCGCTCCCGTTGTGCGGAGCAGCAAACTGCCGGTGCTTGATTCAGCGGCAGGAGCAGCGGCGTGTTCGTCCTGCATAAACGGTAAACGGTCATCGTCGCCCATCGCGGGCGCGGCCTGATTGCTTTGCTCGTCGCCAGTTGGCGCGGCGGCAGGCGTTTGCGCGGCGGCTGAATTGATGAACAGCAGAACAATAAAGCAGAACAGCATTATCGTCCGGTTTAGATTTGTTTTCATCGGTTTTCTCGGACGATTATTTCGTTGATGCGAACTCCGGCGTGGTCTTCGATGACAACGATTTCACCGCGCAGGAGGGGCTCGTGAGCGGCGCGAATATCAATGCCTTCGCCGGTCGAGCGCGGCAGCTTAATGATGGAGTCGGACTTTAGTTCGAGAATTTCGCGCACCCTGAGTTTGACTCTTCCAAGTTCAACTGACAGCGGCACGTTCAAATCCAGAAACCCGCTCCATGATTCGATGGTTTTTTCAAGTTCGGATTTCAATGCTTTAATTCGAAGAAAGATTGGTCAGGATGAGGAATTTTTAGAGCTGGACGATAAAATCGGTAATGTAAATTGCTTCGACCTTTGGTTCTTCGGAAGCGGCCTGAGCGGCTTTCAGAAGTTCGCGACGAAGCTTGTTTTTGCCTTCGACGTTGAGCACATCAGCTGAACTTTTGGTGGTCAAAACGGAGAGCATTGCGTTGCGAATTCGGTTGAGAAACAACGGGTTAGGTTTTTCGGTTCCTTCAGCTTCACCGACGCCTAGATTAACCGTCAGCCGCAGATAACGCGCCTGATCAGCATCTGCCAGATTAACGATAAACGGCTGCAGTTCGATAATGTGCTTGACGTCTTCGTCATTTGGTAAAGAATCCTTAAGCGATGCGGCCGCCGTTGATTTCCCGGATTTTTTGGCAGGTTTTTCGCCGTCATCAGCTGGCGTTTCATCGCCGCCATCTTCCGCATCAGCGGCTTTGGCATGAGCTTTTTTGTCACCGTTTTTCGCAGATTTCGGGTCGGCGGCCGCGGCAGCCGAGACGCGCCAGTAATAAAATCCTCCGCCCCCGCCGCCAATTAAAACGACGATCAAAGCGATGAGAATTAATAATTTGCCTCTTTTCTTCGGTTTTCCCGCAGCGGCGTCAGGATTTGGTTTGTTTTTATCAGCTTCAGACATTGAGAGCCTCCCGCTTTAGTTTAGCGAAATGTATGCCACGTCACGTTACCCTTACTTTTACTGGGGTTTTTGGTCAAAGAGGAATTGGTTTAAAGCTGCTTAGCCCCGTTTTTTGGCACTGGCGTCAACCATTCGACACTTTTCTTTCACAAGCAGAAAGCCCGCTTCGCCGGGCTTTTCAAAACTGTCGTTGATGTTTCAAAGTTTTTCTAAGCTCGAGCGAACAACTTCGCCGCTCTCCAAATAGTAAACCGCTTGGATAATAGTTATACCGATTCAATTTAAGTTGTGCGTATTTTAATCGGTATTATTGGGACAAACTAAGGCGTGCGAGGTATTTCGCGGAGTTTGGGCTTATTCGGAACTTGGTCAGGTTCGCCGACTGAAACCGAGCCTTCCGTCGCAAGTTTAGTTTTTGCGGCCGGAACTCCCATCGGCACAGTCTCACCAGCTAATTTGGCAGGAGAACTTTGCGGCAATATTTTATTTTGCGCTTCGGGTTTTTCGACAATCTTTTCAGCGGGTTTTTCAGATGATGATTTTTCCTCGTCGGGAGGTTTGACGGTGGTTGGCGGCTGAGGTTCAGTCTGGTGTAAGACGGTAATGCTGATCCGGCGGTTAGCCGGGGCGAAAGTATCTCCCGGAACAAGCGGTTCGGTGTCGGCATATCCGATCACGCGGCGGATTTGCTCTGGCTTAACACACTCATTTTCGAGTTCGCGACGGGCAGCGTTGGCGCGGTCGGCTGATAATTCCCAGTTCGTATATCCGCCTTCCGAAGAAAATACATGGCTGTCGGTGTGACCGCCGATGTTGATTTTATTCGGCAAACCGCAGATTCCGCGCGCGATTTCCGCTAATATGGCCTTTGTTTCAGGATTTAATTCAGCGCTCCCCGATGGAAATGAAACTCGGTCAGCTTTGTCAATCAGCTGAATTTTGAGTCCTTCGTCCGTCACTTCGATTTTTACACGATCTCTGATTTTGGAAAATTCAGGGCGCGTCTCAAATTTCTTTTTAAGTGATTCGGAAACGCTGAACAATGTTTGCTCGTCATCTTTTGAAGTCAGGTTGGTTGGTTCTTTACTAACCTTTTTAGCCTGCGATAAAATGCCGCCGTTCATCGTGTCAAACACGCCGGGCGAACGAAAGTAGCTGGCGATGGCCTGCCTTGTTTTCTGGTCGGCCTGCGAAACCAGCCAGAGCACCAAAAACAAAGCCATCATCGCCGTCACAAAATCCGCGTAAGCCACTTTCCAAGCTCCGCCGTGATGTCCGCCGTGACCTTTGACTTTTTTGACGCGCCGCCGCGGTTTTTTCTCTTCCGATTTAATTTCAGCCATTGGAGCGTGAATGGTGAGTGTCGAATAGTGAATGGTGAACAATCAAAGCTGGAGATTCACGATTCACGATTGACAGTTCACTAGCGGGGTTTGATTTCCTTGAGCAGCAATTCAATTTCTTTGGTTTCGGGGCGATCAAAAGAGAAAATCGTTTTGCGCGAAAATTCAACCGCCGTCGAAGGAGCCGAACCGTTGGCAAAAGCGACGATGCCGGCTTTCAAACAATTAAAAAATTTGGCTTCGTCAGCAGCCAGGTTTTCGAGGTTAGCGGCAATCGGCGCCAGGATTCCGTAAGAAAACAACAATCCGAGAAATGTTCCGACCAGCGCGGCGGCGACGTGTTCGCCGATTTCCTGAGCGGGGCCGTCAAGACTCTGCATCGTGACGACGATTCCAAGCACGGCGGCGACGATGCCGAGACCGGGCAGAGCATCAGAACAACGATTCAAGAGCGCCGGCACAATCGCGTTTTCTTCGTGATGTGTTTCGAGTTCTGATTCGAGCATCATCTCCAATTCTTCCGGTTCGCACGCTCCGTTAACGAGCATTTTCATTGCATCGCAGAAAAAATCAACCGCATGATGGTTGCTGACAAATGTCGGATATTTGGTAAAAAGAGCCGAAGACATCGGATTGTTGACATCTTCTTCAATAGAAAGCAGCCCGCCCTTTTTCGAGTTGACATAGAGGTCATACTGCATTCGCAAAACTTCCGAATATGCCGCTTTGTCGTAAGGCGAGCCTTTGAGGGCAGCAGGCAGCTTTTTTAAAATTAGCATCAAAAACTTGATCGGATTGGCCGCAATCGTCGCACCGATTGCCGCTCCAAAAATCACCACAAATTCTGATGGTTGAATCAAGACTCCGAGGGGGCCGTGAACCATTAGGAAACCGCCGATCACACATGCCAAGACAATGACGATTCCGACAATAATAAACATAATTTTGGAAGTATGAAAAAGGAAAAGTAGGCGTCCGTCAAATGAAGAAACGGACGCCATCCTTATCGGTCAAACGAGTAAGAAACTTGAGCCGAAATACAAATATTTTAGATGACCTGGAGCAGGTCTTGAAACGTCTGATTGAGGGTCGTAATAACCTTGGAATTAGCTTGAAAGCCGCGCTGCGCTTCAATTAAATTAACAAATTCGTTCGTTAGGTTAACATTGCTTTGTTCGAGAAAGCCGCCGGCGATGCCGCCGCGTCCGCCCGTTCCCGGCTCGCCGATGGTCGGTTGACCGGAAGCCAGAGTTTCCGCAAACATATTGCCGCCAGAACGACTCAAACCCTCCGACGCATTAAACGTCGCCAGGGCGTATTGTCCGATGGGACGAGTCTGCCCGTTGGAGAAAACAGCAGAAATAACTCCGCTCGGATCAATTGACGCGCCATTGATTTCGCCGGCGGCGTAACCGTCCTGCGTAGTTGCGGAGACAGCTGAAGGGCGAGCAAAATTCGTGATGTTCGAAGCTCCTGGAGTGCCATCCGGATTTGTTTCGCGTAAATTGATGGCGATTGAAGGAAGCGTTGCACCGCCAAGCTGCGTCTGATCCGGTACGACCGAGAGCGAGGTTGGCGAAGTTAATTGTCCATTGGAGTCAAAAGTGAAATTCACCGGATTAGCTGACGGAGCGCCGCCATTAGCGCTGAGCTGAGCTGGATTGCCGTCAATGGTCGCTGTCACATTGTAGCTGCCGTTGGTTTGACGCGTAAAAGTCATGTTCATAGTCCGCGCCGCGCCGCGTGAATCGTAAACCTGCATCGGAGCATTAAAAACAGCCGGGGTAGCGCCTCCGGTTGCACCGCCGGAATCGAGATTCATGCGGAAAGTTCCATTGCTGGTTGTTTGCGGAGCGAGGGTTTGACCAATTGGGATTCTGAGCGATGCCAAAGCCGTTCCCGGCTGGATGCTCCCGTTTTGCGCCGTATAACCCTGAATCTGCGCGCCGTTGCTGGCAACGAGATAACCTTGGTTGTTAATAGTAAAATCACCCGCGCGCGTGTAATTTGCGCTGCCGTCCGCATTGCGCGTCACAAAAAAACCGTTGCCTGCAATGCCGGAGTGAAGTGGTGAACCCGACTCGTTTAAACTGCCTTGGGTGAAATTAGTGTGAATGGCTGCGGTTTGCACCCCATCACCGATTTGAATCGTCGAACCCGCGCCATTTAACCGCGCGCCCTGCGATCCGGCGAAAATATCCGAGAAAGTAATTGAGCCGCTGCGAAAACCGATGGTATTTGCGTTGGCGATGTTGTTACCAATCACGCCGAGCGCGTTTGAGTTGGCGTTTAAACCTGAAAGTGAGGCGTTAAATGAAAATGGCATATTGTTTTTTCTCCAATTAAATTATTTGATTAGTGAGGCGAGACTGCTATCGGTGCTTGGGTTACGTCGAGTAATGGCAATTAACTGTTCGATTGATTGACGAATTCCAGTCAGTTGATCGAGCGAGTTAAACTGCGCGAGTTGGGCGACAAATTGCGTTCCGTCTTGCGGCGCCAACGGGTCCTGGTTTTTAAGCTGGGTGACGAGCAAGGTCATAAACATGTTACGCTGACCGTCGGCGTTGTTGGTTGGCGTCAGATTGCTGGTTGTCGGCAGATTGTTTGTCGCTGAAGGTTGGTTAAGATTATTTATATTCATAGTATTTTTTTGTGCGAAAAGAATTAAGCTCGCACGCTCAAAAGTCGGTGGCTGTTCCGCTCGACGGTGAGATCCGGCGAATTCGAGTTTTCGGGTTCCGAATGCAGAGATGGATTTTGAGTCGTAGTTCCATCCGGCTGCATCGGCGTTTGCTGCGATTGCGATTGATTATTACTACTGCTAAAATTGGCTGTCGAAAAAGATTCGCAGGAAATTTCAAGGTGATCAACCTGCCATCCTGCCTGTTGCAGAGAACTACGAAGCTCGGAAATATTTTCGGTAAAGATTTGTCTGGTTGACTCCAAGTGAGTTGTCAAATGAGCATTTATTTTTCCATCCAAATTTTGTTCGACCCTAATTTCAACAGTTCCTAATTCAGCCGGTCGTAATCGTAATTTGATTAACTGCGGTTCGCGCAACTGAGATATTTTTGCTGACAGTTCCTTGATTACTTCGCTGATTTGCGTGACCGGAGACGTTTGTTCCAACTTAAATTCCGGCGATTTCTCAGATGCCCTTTCCAAATGCAAATTTTGCGCTGCATTTGGTGACGCGTCCTGGTTAATCAAGTCATCAAGCGAAAAAGTTTCATCAGCTCCGACATCACTCTCTGAAGAATCATCTTTTTCAGTTCGATTCAGGTTTGGGTTAAGAAAATTTGGCGCTACTGGTTTCTCAACCGGCGCTTCAGCTAACGCTTGAAAAATCTTTGATAACCCTTTTGGCAGCCCAATTGATGGTTTTGCCTCAATTTTTGTTTCAGCTCGCCAATCTGTTTCAGATTTCGAGTTTGGCGGAAGAACTTTATCCGACCCAAAATTATCGCTCACGGATAAACCTTTGTTTGTAGTTTTAACTGATTTAATATGTTCAACTTGAAGTTTTTCCGGCAGAATTATTTCATCAATCGGAGTCGCAGCGAACTCTCCTTTATTTTGTGGATTGGCCGGAAGATCTTTATTGTTTTCAACGTGATCGGTAGCAGGAGTACGCTGCCCGACAGGTTGCTCAAGAGTCGTTTCCGACGCCTTTCTGAGAACTGGCAAACGAACATTGATCTCGCCAGTTTTATCAGATTTTGGGTTGGGCTGGATGATTTTGCCTGACCAAAAATCATCAGGCGCGGGAACAGCCTGAGCGGTCTTTTCGGGCCGAGTGACTTCGGCCTTGGGCGTTTGCGGCAATACCGTTTCTTGATCCGAAATCTTGGCAAACAAGTTGTTGGCGGTTGACAGATTTGGGGTTGCGAAATTAATTTGGCCGCCGAGCGGAGCGACATTTCGCGCATCTCCGGCTGCCGCGCTTTCGGATACGACGCCAGAAACGGCGGTCGAGTCAGGTGTCGGCAGCGATGCGGGCAGCGCGACCGGCGGCGGAACATAAAACGATGACAGCAGAGCGGAAAACTCTCCGTTTGAATCTTCTTTTTCGTTCGGGTCGGAGTTTTCGCCGGAAAACGTGGGCGAGTTGTCAAATTGGCTGAAAGAAATCATATTCATTTGTTTTGTGTAGGTACGCGAGCGTAGTTGAGTGAAATTATTTCGTCGAGGTTTGTTTGCTCGTTTCTAGCAAATTCCAAATTGTGGCGGGCCAGCTGTGTTTCGCGTATTTTGGCGGTGGCTTTGACGGCCTGATGCGCGGCGGTGACGTTGACGCTCTGCCGGTCGCAAGCCTGTTTCTTCTGCTCTAAAACTTTTTTTGATTCACGCTCGAGACGGTCGAGCGAAAGTAGATATTTGGCGCTCAGTTCCATTTCGAGCGGATCAATGATTTCACCGCTGGCCAGACGGTTGGCGTAGCAATCGAGCGTTGTCCGGCGTTTGTTTTCGGCTTCGGTCAATTGTTGGGCGACGGCGGCAGCTTCCGCTTGGAGCTGGCTGAAAACCAGCTGTTCCTTTTCCTGCCGCATCTCGCGCACTTTATGAACGGCGTTTAAAGTAAATTTAAATTTTTTCATTGCTGTGAGGTTTGAGTTTTATGAAGTTTTAATTGCCAGTAATTTGTTGATTGAATCTTCAAAACCCGCTTGTTCTTCGCGCTCTTGTTTGAGAAAGGCGAGAATCTCATCATTGCGAGCGACGGCTAAATCAATGGTTCGGTTGCTGCCCATTTGATACGCCCCGATATTGATTAAATCTTCGGCGCGTTCGTAAGCGGCCATCAGCTCCCTGATTTTTCCGGCTTGAGCGCGATGGCCCGGGGCGGCGACGGCGGAGAAAAGTCTCGAAGCCGAATTGAGCACGTCAATGCACGGATAGTGATTTTTGGCCGCCAGCTGTCTGGAGAGCACAATGTGTCCGTCGAGAATCGAGCGCACGGCGTCGGCGATGGGTTCGTTCATATCATCGCCTTCAACCAAAACCGTGTAAAAAGCGGTGATTGAACCGGCGTCCGAAAATTTTCCGGCGCGTTCCAACAGGCGCGGCAAGAGGGCAAAAACCGACGGCGTATAACCTTTTGACGAAGGCGGTTCGCCGGCCGCGAGTCCGATTTCGCGCTGCGCCATGCAAAACCGGGTGACGGAATCCATGATCAGCAAAACGTCCGCGCCGCAGTCTTTAAAATATTCGGCGATGGCCGTTGCCGCCAGTGCCGCCCTGATTCGCACAAGCGCCGAATCGTCCGAAGTCGAAACAACGACGACCGACCGCGCCATGCCTTCTGCGCCAAGTTCGTTTTCAATAAATTCTCTGACTTCGCGTCCGCGCTCGCCAATCAAAGCGATGACATTGATTGAGGCGGCGCTCCGCTTGGCCATCATTCCGAGGAGAGTTGATTTGCCGACTCCCGAACCGCCGAAAATACCGATTCTCTGCCCCGCGCCCACTGTCAGCATTCCGTCAATGACTCTGACGCCGGTTTCGAGGGCTTCCTCAATATTGGCGCGGAGCATCGGGTTAGTAGTCGTCCGATTGAGCGGATATGAGGTTTCGGTGTTGATTGCTCCGAGTCCGTCAAGCGGACGACCGAGCGCGTCAATGGTTCTCCCGAGAAGACTTTCGCCGACGCCGATTTCGCTTTTGACTCCGGCGGCCACGATTTCATCGCCGATCCGTACCGGGGGCATTTGTCCAAGCGGCATCAGCAAAACGTGCGCGTCGCGGAAACCGATGGCTTCGAGATAAAATTTCTCAGGCTTATTTTCAGGCTTATTTTCCCCATTGTTTTGAACATTCAAATAGCACAAATCGCCGACCGAGACGGCCGGACCTTGGGCTTCGATAATCAAACCGACGGAGCGCGTGACGCGCCCAACCGATTTCAGCGTTTGAGTGTTTTCCAGTTTTTGAAAATAAGAATCGAGCATTAGAAAAAACGGGCGAGTTAATCCAGTAAACCGCTTGATATTTCTTCAAACTGCGCTTCGATGCGGGCGTCAATATCGCCGGCTTCGGTACGCACGAGACAGCCGCCCAATTGGATTGAGCGGTCTTCAATAAGTTCGAGCGAGCCGTGAAACTCTAATTTTTCACGGTGATTATTGACATAAATAAAATCTTCCGGATGCAGGTGAACTGCGGCGGCGGTGCGGTTACTAATTCGACTGAGAGCGACTCGCGCCAAGGTAACGGCGATTTCGCGATCAATGGTGACTTCGCGACCAACAACTTTGCGGGCGATGGCGAGCGCCAGCCGAACCATCTCATTTTCAGTTTGAATCGTTATTTCCTGACGCAGCCTGGCAATTTCGTCAATCGTTGTGGATAATTGCTGACGCAGATCGGCGGTTTGAGAAGCTACTTCGTCGGCGATTGTCTGATTTGCCTTCTGCAAACCTTTTTCCATCGCCGCCTGTTCAATCACCTGGCTGTGCGTTTCGGCGTTGGCGATGAGCGCGTCGGCTTCGCGCCTGGCAGCTTCCAGAACGGTTTCGTGATTGTTGTGGTTGGCCGGTTCGCTGTGCGAATGATGACCGTCGGCGTTTTCAGCTTTATGAGTCGGAACAAAATCAAGCGGCGCGGGAAAAGCAAAGCCCGCAACGCCTTCCGAAACACTGCTCGAACTACCGTGAACCGGAATGACAAACGGCATGATCGCAGCAGCCGCCTGATTTTTGAGAATTTTAGCTAACATATTCGTCCGCGCCTCCGCTGCCGCCTAGACTGATCACGCCCTGCTCATCCAGTTCACGTAAAATCGCGACGATTTCGCGCTGCGCGCCCGTCACGTCTTTGGCTTTGACTTGGCCCATAAATTCCATTTCTTCTTTCATCATTTCGACGGCGCGGCCCGACATATTTGAATAAAAACGTTCTTGCAGTTCGGGCATCGTGCCCTTGAGAGCGAGCGCCAGAGCTTTTTTATCAACTCGCTGGAGGATTTCGCGAATACCGATATCGTCAACCAGCAGCAGATCATCAAACGTCACCATCAAATTGCGAATTTCGAGAGACAAATCGGCGTTTCCGCTTTCGATTTCTTCAAGCATCAGCCGCATTGTTTCGCGGTCGAGCCGGTTGCAGATGTCGGCGACGGCGCGAACTCCTCCGACTTTCGAACGATTGACGCCGTTGACGCTCGTCAATTTCTGATTGAGAACGTGCGAAATGCGTTTGACCACTTCCTGCGAAACAGTTTGCAGGCCGGCCAGTCGCAACACGATGTTGCCGCGCTGGTTTTCCGGCATTTGCTGCAAAACCAGCGCGGCCGTGGCGGAATCGAGATGCGCCAAAACAACGGCGACGGTTTGCGGATGTTCGGCTTGAAAAAGCTTGGCCAGCTGCTGCGGATCGGTTTTTTGCAAAGCGTCAAAATTTGCCGGAGATTCCAGCGAGTGCATTACTTTGCTCGTCAAACGCTTGGCGGTGTCGGCTCCAAAACTTTTGACCAGCAGCCGTTTGGCATAATCAACGCCGCCCATCGTCACGTAGCTGCGGGCCAGCATCAGTTGATTAAATTCTTCAATCACGTTTTCGGCCGTTTCGGATTTGACGTCCGGGAGCAGCGCCAGTTCCTTTGAGAGCATTTGAATTTCGTCTTCGTCCAAAAATTTAAACAAAGCCGAAGCCGCTTCTTCGCCGAGGGAAAGACACAGAATCGCCGCCTTTTTCGCTCCGCTCATGTTTTGTTCAGGTTGTTGAACAACGAGCGCGGTTGAATTTTCTTCGGCCGGTGATTCGGTTTCAGCTTCGATTGTGTCTTCTAAACCAGGTGACATAGATTTTAAGGATGAAGGCGGAAGGATGAAGGATGAATGATGAAGGAGAGCAAATTGAACGAATCTGATTTACAGAAGTCTTTGTGATTTCTGATTTTCATCCTTCATCTTCCGCCTTCATCCTTGCGATTCTCTGAGCCAGCCGCGAAGAGTGCTGACGACGGCTTCAGGGTCTTTCAAAGTTTGCTCGGTAATTGATTTCTTAATTGATTCTGCGTGCTGAGCATGAGCGTTAACGGTCGTGACTTCTTTTTCTAACTCCGCCTGCATTTTGGCTTCCAGTTCGGCGACCGTCATCATTGGTTCGAGTTCCGGTAAAGGCTTTTCTCCTTCAGTCAGAGCGGTTTGTGTTTCTTTGACCGTCAACCGGCGCTCCGATTCATCGGCTTCGTCGGCGGCAGTGAGGAGTTTAGCTTCGATTGGTGGAGATGCGGCCTTGAGCAGTGCGCGCCGGGCCGGACGGACGACAAAGAATAACAACAACAGAGCTATGGCAACCAGCGTGCCGTATTTAACGGCGCTGGCAACCAGCTGTTTATTGCGTTCGAGCCAAGAGGCTCCGCCGCCAGCTCCGGCGTCGAGCTGTGGTTTATTAAACGGCATGGTTTGCACGACCACGACATCTCCGCGGGCGTTATCAGTGCCGACGGCGGCTGAAACAAGCTCTTGAATTTGCTTGATTTCTTCGGGCGTGCGGGCGGTTGCGACGCCCTCAATATTTTTATGATCAAGCAGAACCGAAACTGTCATTCGGTTGACGCGCCCGGTTCCGCCGATGGTTTTTTTGACAGTTCTATCAATCTCATTGGTTTCTGAGTGCGATGAGCGAGTATCGCCGGTGCTGGCGGCAGCGGCAGCGCCGGGACTCGGCGCGGGTGTCGGCGACTGGGCGGGCGCGGCGGTCGGGTCGTTGGCTCGCGCGCCGACGATTCCGGCAGGATTCTTGACATTCGAATTGCGCGTTTCCTGTGTGCTTTCCTGTGTGCGGACGACCTTTGAATTGGGATCGTATTTTTCTTCGGTTTGTTCTATTTTGCTAAAATCAACATCCGCCGAGACATCGGCGCGGACGTGTCCTTCGCCGGTGATCGGTTCAAGGAGGGAAACAATCCGAGCGGCGGTTTCAGATTCAAATTTTTGCTTGGCTTCGAGCTGCGCGTGAAACGCTCCGGCATCGCTAAACGCTCCCGTGCCGCCGCGCCCAGCTGCCGTCAGCAATCGGCCGCGCGTGTCCATCACCGAGATTCCCGACGGGTCAAGCCCTTCGACGGCGCTTGCGATCAGGCTGACAATTGCATCGGTGCGCTCATTGGAAAGCTCTTTGCCCTGCTTAACGCGAAGCATCACCGACGCTTTCGCGCCTTCTTCTTTTTCCGTGTAAACCGATTCGTGTTTTGGCGTCAGGTGAACGCGAGCCTGTTCGACTTCGTCCATGCCTTCGAGTGTTTTAGCAAGTTCGCCTTCGATAGCGCGGCGATAATTAACCTGCTGCGCAAAATCGGTGGCTCCGAAACTGGTTTTGTCAAACAAATCAAAACCGACGTGACCGCCCGATAAAACCCCGGAACTGGCCATTTGCAGACGAAGCTCGGAGATTTTGTCGGTCGGCACTTGAACTGTCGTTCCGTTGTTCGAAATTGCGTAGGGAACATTGGCGGCTTTTAATTTTTCAACAATGGTTTGCGCGTCCGCCGGTTTTAAATCCGCAAAGAGAACGCCGTATTCCGGCTGCGAACCGTAATAAACAACGGCGGCAATCAACCCCAAAGTGGCTACCGCCGCGCCCACTGTCGCAATGCGCCCGGTCATCGGCAGACGGTTCCAGATTTCTTTTATTTGTTGAAATGGTGAAGACACGTGAAGATTTTGGATTTTGGATTTTGGATTTTGGATTGTTAGATAAATATTTTAAGCGATTGAAAATCAGCGGCTTAACTTCTTGATCCAAAATCCAAAATCTAAAATCTAAAATTTTTCAGACTTGCATCCTCATGATTTCTTCATATGCGCCGATAAGTTTATTACGGACTTGAAGTCCGAACTGAAATTTGAGGTCGGCGGTTTGAAGTTCAATGATGGTGCGGTGTAAATCGGGTGATTCGCCGGTGACGGCGCGAGAGATTTCTTGTTCGGCTGACTTTTGCGTCCCGTCAATGGATTCGACGGCCTTTTTAATGAGCGAGCCAAAGCCGTCCGCCGAACCCGTCGGGTCTGAGCCTGCGGTTGAATTCGGCGCATTGAGACCGGAAATTCCGGAAACGGAATTGACTGCGTTGATGTTCATGAGTTTATGAGAGAACCGGCGGCTGGAAAGCTGACGGTAAGAGATTTGAGAGTTTGCTCGTCAAAGTTTCGACAAATGCCTTCTGCCCTGACTATTCGCCCAGATTCAGGCTCGCGCGGGCAAGTTCTTTGGCAGTATTAAAAACCGTCGCGTTGGCTTCAAACGAGCGCGCCGCCGACATCATATTGACGGTTTCTTCGAGCGGGTCAACGTCCGGCATTTTGACGTAACCATTGGCGTCAGCGTCCGGGTGTCCGGGCTGATACTGCATCACATATTGATCTTCAGGAGCCAGAATGGTTTCGGATTTGACACCCGGCGAGAGATTTCTTTCGCTGTCTGATTGCAGCGAGTTTTCAGCCGCCGACCAGGCTTCGTTGAGCTGCTGCGATTGGAAAACGACGTCGCGCCGTTGATAAGGCTTGCCCGATTCGGTGCGGGTCGTATTGGCGTTGGCCAGATTGGCCGCCGCCGCTTCCAGACGCTCGCGCTGCGCGCTCATTCCTTGCGATGAAATTTTGAAAATTGTAAATAGCGACACTTTCGTTTTTTGTCCTTTGTCCTCTGCCCTTCGTCGCCGATCATTTGTTCCGGGTCTTTACTTTTTGCAAATGACAAATGACGATGAACAGAGGACGGATTTTATTTACCTTCGCGGATGGCGGTGCGCAACAGCCGCAGACGCGACTGCAGCATTTTGACTCCAAAATTGAAGCTGCCGCCGGCTTGCGCCAGCTCTGACATTTCGCGCCCGCTGTCAACCGTGTTACCGTCTAACCCGATGGCAGTTGGCGTTTGTTCGATAATATGCGGAGAATCGGAGAATGATTTGTTTGAATTTTGCCGCGAGAGTGGAAGGGCGGCCTCGCGCGCCGCATCTTTAAGATAATCGGCAAAGTCAAGTTCTTTAGCGACAAAACCGGGCGTATCGGCATTGGCAATGTTGCCGCCAATAACTTCGGCTCGGCGACTTTGAACGTCGAGAAACTTTTGCAGCAAGTTAACAGTGTTGTCGGCGGGGGCAATCGGCATAGAATCGGTACTCCGATTTTCTGGATGAGCAAGCGGTGTGCCCTGTGTCAAAAAAGTACTTATGCGCCTATTAAATCAGCGCTTGGAGAGTCAAGCAAAACTTGCATTTATTAACCGGGTGTCATTCTTTAAACGGATTATGTCGTCAGTTTGACACATTAATGCTTGTCAAGAGCATGACTAAACGGTTAAATTAAGAATGTCAGTCGTATAAATCCTTAAATTCTCGTTAAGGCTTTTGATTCCCCGAAAGAATTCCCCAAATATGAAAGCAAAAATACTGGTTGTCGAAGACGATAATCGCCTCCGCACCCTACTTCTTGAGCCGCTCATTTTGGAAGGCCATCTCCCGACCGGCGTTGATTCGGCTGAGGCTGCCATCCGCGCGCTCACAGATGAACAGTTTGATATTCTCCTGACGGACGTCAATCTACCGGGTAAGTCCGGCATTGAGCTTTTGACTCATTGTTCGCAGCTGGCTCCGGAGATTTACAAACTGGTGATGACCGGTTACGGAAGCGTTGATGTCGCCGTCAACGCGATGAAGCTCGGAGCGGCGGATTTCCTTTCCAAACCGATTTCTCTGGTTGATTTGCTGGGCGCAATTCGCGTTGCCGTCAGCAAGCTGGCTGAACAGGCCGAGCGCTCGAACGCCGGTTCGTCGCTCACGGCGACTGACGCCGTTCACAATAACGGAGCCAACTCCGCTTTGAACAATACTGCGGCAGCCGCGGGAGATTCGGTGGTAATCGCCAAATCCCAGCTGATGCTCGATTTGCTGACACAAATCGAAACCATCGCGCCCTATAAAATCAACGCGCTCGTGACGGGCGAAACCGGCACGGGTAAAGAGCTGATCGCGCGCGCGATTCACCAGGCCAGCGGCAGAGGGCGCAGCGGCGCGTTTGTGGCTCTTAACTGTGCCGCCATTCCCGAACAACTGCTCGAAGACGAATTGTTCGGTCACGTTAAGGGAGCGTTTACGGGCGCTCAAACCGAACGCAAGGGACGTTTTGAGCAGGCCGACAACGGCACGCTCTTTCTGGACGAAATCGGCGACATGAATCTGGCGCTGCAGTCAAAATTGCTGCGCGTGCTGCAGGAAAGCGAGTTTGAAAGGCTCGGTTCGGCTAAAACCACCAAAGTAGATGTTCGAGTGGTAGCGGCGACGAGCGCAAATCTGGATCAAAAAATTGATGACGGCAGTTTCCGGGCGGATTTATATCACCGTTTAAACGTCGTCCACCTGCGCGTGCCGCCTTTGAGAGAGCGCCCCGATGACATCATGCCGCTGGCTCAGGGCCTGCTCGAAAAGTTTTGCAAAAGCGCCGGGCTGCCGGCCAAAAAGATTGCCGACGAAGTGGTGCACGCCCTCATTTCCTACAATTTTCCCGGCAATGTCCGGCAGCTCCGCAATGCGATGGAGCGGGCGGCGGTGTTCTCCGGCGTCAATTCGTGGGTAAAGCTGGAGCATTTGCCCGAAGAAATCAAACAGCAGGCAAATTTATTTCAACTGCCGACAGGTTTTGTGCCCCGTTTAATTCCTGACGAAGGAATAGATTTTACCGACGTGGTTTCACAGGTCGAGCGCGAGTTGTTAATGCAGACGCTCGAGAAAACCGGCGGCAATAAAATGCGCGCGGCCAAACTATTAAATATTAAACGAACGACCTTAATTGAAAAGCTCAAGCGGCTGCAGATTGAAACGGAGACTGATCACGACGAGATTATTTCCGCTGCCAGCTAAGCGCTTCCGATTTCTAAAAGATTTCTTTCAGGTATTTTTCCAAAAAGTAACGCCGACAAAATGTCGGCGTTACTTTTTCTTTGAGAAGTGTCTTCACTTTAAAAACACTGATCGTAAGCCAAGCCCTTTTTCATTTCGCGCAAATAAGCGTTTGAGCCGCGATAGGTGTATTCAACATTATTCAGCTCATTAATAGAACTTTGCCGCGAAGCAGTCAGCAGCAGGTGGGTTTGGGTGTCATGCGTAATAATTTGGCGAATCACTTCGGACATTTTGGTTGTCAGCCCGCCCTGCCAAACCGCCTCCGCATCTTGACCGCCGATTCGTTCACGCAGTTCTGCTATCTGCCTTTGAAACGTCTCGAGTTTTTCGCTCATCACCGCGCGTTCCGAAACGACTCTCAAAACTCCGTCAAAATCTCCGCCCTCGGCGGCAGCGGTTTCCTCGCGCGCCAGCGACAGCAATTTTTCCAGATCAGTGCACTGCGCCGTCAGCAGCTCAATCAGCGAATCCGATTGTTTTTGGATTTTCTCGGGCGAAGCCATAAGATTTAATTAGTAAGCGGTTAAGTTTAATGATTCGGCGGAAGCGAAGGTTTGTAAACTCGAAAGGTTTGAGAAACTGATGGAATTTGGCGAACTGTTTCTAGCGTTTGTTTCCCAGGAATCGCGCACAGGAGCCAGCAATTCGGCAGCGCGGCGAATCAATCCGGCGTCCAGTTCGTCGCTGCCGCGCAAAATTAAAACGGTGATGCTGCGGTAAAGTTTGTCCAAAATCACTGCCGAATCGCCGCCGCGTTCAAAATCAAGAATAGTTTGCAGGTAATTGATAATGTCGAGCGCGCGGTTTGAATGTTCCGCTTTATCAACCAGATTATTTGCTTCGATATCGGCGGCAGTTAAATTCAAAAACTTAATTGCGCCGTCGTAAAGCATCACGATTTGCATCAGCGGGTTCGATTCGACGTTGGCGATTTTTCCGTAATTGGCGAGCGCCTTGGAACGAGTGTACATTGGTGGGATTCCTTAATAAGAGTTCGATAAAAGCTAGAATTCTTATCGGCAGCCGGCGGATAAACTTAAGCCAAAAGATCGTTTTAACCGTTGTTTGACGAGAGGGATTTAAGAATATTTGTGAGCGATGTATTTTGTCCGTTGAGCTGACCGATGGCCGCATCCGCTGCCGCAAACTGCTTGGTCAATGAAGCGCGCAGCTCGTTAATATTGATCAGACGGTCAGTAATTGTGTCATTTATGTTTTTGATTGAAGATTGGTAGCCGGTAATTGCCGTTTGAACGGTTCCCGTGACGGCATCGCTCAAACCGCTTGACAACTGACTGACGCTTTGAAAAATTCCTTTCTGGGTTTCGGCTTTACCAAAGAGCAAAGCTTTAACGTCATCCGGGTTGGTTTTGAGCTGGTCGTTTAAAATTCCGGCATCAAATGCCAGGTGGCCGTCATCGGTTGACGTAATTCCAAGCTGCGTCAGGCTGGAAAGCGTTCCGCCGTTATCTTCTGATTTAGCGCCGACGACGCTGCGCAGCTGCTGCTGAACGTTTCTCAAGGTCGAATCACCCGCCAAAACTCCGGTCGGACGGTTGCTGCCGTCCTTTTTGTACTGTCCGGCGACAAAATCCTGAACGGCGTTGTAAGCGTTGACGAATCCGCGCAGTTTGTTCTCAATATCGGTTGACTGGGTAATATTGACCGAAGCCGCGCCGGTTTTTTTGAGCGTTAACGTCACTCCGCTAACGGCGTCGCTGACCGTGTTTGATGGACGCGTAATCGTCAAACCGTTGACTGAAAAAGAAGCGTCGAGTTTGGTAAAATCCCCGTCCGGCGGATTGAGCGAGCTGATGTTCAAATCAGTCAGTGTGCCGGTCGCAGTCGTTTCGACCAATTCGACCCGTCCGCTCTGTCCGGTATCCTTTGAACTCAAGACAAGCTGCTGCCTTGTTCCGTCGCCGCCGACATCAACAATGCTCGCCGTCACTCCGGCGTTTTTGGCGTTAATCGCATCGCGCAAACCGGCGAGCGTGTTATTGGTCGAATCAATGGTGATTGATTCGCCCGTCGCCGCTCCGCCCTTGCGCAGCTCAAAGGTGGCAGTGGCAGCGCCGCCGGCCAAAACCGGCGCGGTCGTCGCGGTAAACGAACGTGAGGTTTGCGTTAGATTTGTGGCCAGGCGCGTGACGTTCAAATCAATTTGCCCAAGCGCGGCGGTAACGCCCGCAGTGGCCGTGACGATTGTCGCGTCGCCCGTCACCGCGTTGCGTCCCGTTCCGAGATCGCGGCTGGTCAGAGCCGCCACAGCGCTCGTCAGCGTCGCCAAACTGGTGTTTAGCTGCTTGAGCGAGTCAACACGGTTATTGTATGTCCCGATTTTTGTCTGGAGCTGCGCAATCGGGGCTGACTTGCTGGTTAAAATCGCATCGCGAACGGCATTAAAATCAATCCCGCTGCCGACTCCGCTAAAACTTACGGTGCTAGCCATTTAGTTAATGGTGAACGGGAACGGTGAATAATGAATTATTAAAAAAGCAATTTATTTTTCCTTAATTAATAATTTATCATTCACCGTTCACCATTGCTTTTCAGACTTTTTTGTTGATAAACAGGCCCTGCAATTTAGCGTTTTCCGCCGCCAGTTTCAGAGAAACTTTCGAAGGAAGCTGCAAAATGGCTTCGCCTGTTTTGTTATCAACGAGTTCGACAACAAGTATTTTGGTGTCCTGATCTCTGCTGAATTTTAAAGCAATATTTTGTTCGGCAAGAGATTTTCGCAGTTCCTTGATTTCACTGTTGTCAGTTTTTTTTGAATTCGTCGATTTATCATTGATAAAAGGTTTTTGTATGATAGTTTCTTTCGGCTCGACGTTTTCGGTGGCCGGCGGCGAATAATAAATTCGCGTAATGTCGCCGGCGGGCAAGATTGATAAATTAGCTGGCATAGAATTTGACCTCTTAAGGCAAATAGCCCAAAAAGCGAAGATCGTTTTTCCCCGCCGATCTTCGCTTATATTTTGGGTTTGTGAGGAAAACTAACTCATCTTTCAACTAGCGAAGCAGTGAAAGAAGAGCCTGACTCGATTGGTTAGCCTGCGCCAAGGCCGCGACTCCGGCTTGTTGCAAGGTGTTCAAACGAGCGAGGTTGGAGGCTTCGGAAGCGATATCCGCATCGCGGATCGAGCTTTCAGCCGCCTGATAATTGGTGATTTGCGCGCTGGCGAGGTCAATTGCCTGGCTCAGGGTGTTTTGTCCCGCGCCGACTCTGCCCTGGACTTGTCCGAGAGATCCGACAGCGGCTTTGATGGCTGTCAGCGCATCTTTGGCGCCTTGTTCGCCGCCGGTCAAAACCGCACCGCCGACTGCTGTCTGCGTTTGCAGCGTGTCAATGTTGTTGTTGGCGGCAACTGTCGAGCTGCTGCTGACGCCGAGGTTAAATTCTTTCAGTGAGACGAAAGAAACTTCAGAACCGTCGGCTTTGTTTTTGATGGCGAAAACACCGGCGGCGCGTAAATCAACGTCGTTGTTAACGGCGTCGGTAGCGGCAGTGGCACCTGCGGCAGCAGTCGTTGCGGCAGCAAAGGTAACGTTTTTGGATGAACCGGCGTAACCGATTTTTTCGCCTGAGAAACTCAAGGTCTGAGTCGCTGCGGCGGCGTTTCCGGCGCTGATAGCGACAGTTTGTTTGTTTGCCGCACCCGAAATAGCGGTGTCGTTGGCAGCTGCGCCCGTACCGGCAATTCCGGTTTGGCCGGCGCCGTCCGCCGTATCGGAAGAAACTGCAAAGAATTTGGCTGAAGCAAGCTGCAATTTACCGTTGTTGTCAAGCGAGGCTTTAATTCCGGCGTTTTGCACGTTGGCATCGTTGTTAATCGTGTCGAGAGCGTTTGAAGCGGTCGCACCGGCTGAGAGAGCAACCGAGAAGGTTGTTAACTGGCCGCTTGAACCGACAGCTTGGAAAGAAAGTGATTCAGCAGCCGTAATGCCGGCGGAAATGTCTTGAGCGCCGGTCACGCTCCCCGTTCCCTGGCCGATGTTGATGTTGCTTAAGTTTAAACCGGTGCGGTCAACGCGGCTGTTTGAAAGGTCAATCGAAACGCCGTTGTTTGAGGACGAAGCGGTTGTGCCGCCGCCGATGAAAACATTGATGTCGCGGTTGTAGCGTCCTTCGTTCGTTCCGGCAACGCCGCCGAGACCGATGTTTTGAGCCTGACGATCAACTTCACCCAAGACTTTTCCAAGTTCAGCCTGAAGCGTGTTGCGGTCGCCGGAGAAGGTGCCTGATGCCGACTGCGAAGCCAGCGAAGAAGCGCGGTCGAGCAAGCCCGAAATGGTATTCAAACCACCATCAATAATTTGCAGGGTGGATGAACCGTCGTTAGCGTTGCGAACACCTTGTGAAAGAACCGAGATGTCGCTGCGGAAACCGTTGGCGATGGCCAAACCGGCCGCGTCGTCGCCCGATTTGTTAATACGTAAGCCTGATGAAAGGCGCTGCAGGGTGGTGTTGAGTTTGTTGCTGGTTGCTGAGAGTTTTGATTGTGCGGAAAGTGAACCGAGGTTATTGACGAGTGAAAAGTTATTGCTCATTTTGTTTGTTCTTCCTTGAACTTGTCTTGACCGTCAGCGTCCTTGCTTTGGTCAGTGTGAGTTTGGTTTTTTTTAGATTTATTTGAATTTACGAAAACCTGTTTGGCTTCGTATAGTGGACTTATCGGCGAGCTTAAGAAAAACTTAAGGGCAGGGCAAATAATATTTTTTAAACCAAAGCGACGTCAGAACTTTTATTCCAATGCGATTGTTTTTGCTCAAGACATGATGCCCGCGCGCCAGGCGAAACGATTGCCATCATTCCAAACTTTGAATTATGACAATCATAGAAGCTGCGGCAGTTGAAAGATAGAAAGCAATACTAATAAGGATAGATAGCGATGTTCAGGATAAATTTATATTAACCATCAATTGTTTTAAATCCAGAGCACCGCTGTCTATCCTTGGAAAATTCTTTTTCCCAACTGCGTAACTTAATAAATAAATCTCAAGGAATATTAGATGAACGACTTTGAGTTTAAATTCGCTAAAACCTCTCTCAACGAGCGGAAGATTTTGCAAATTCTTTCGATTTGCTACGAACCCATCACGGCTAATGAATTTAATTCTTTATTAAAAGAGTTGGAGTTAAAAACGCCTGAGAATCGCGCTTATTCGGCACAATACTCATCTTTACTGCGAAACTCCCTTCTTCACAAAAGCATTTTGCAGCAAGTCTCGACCGATTGGGGAACAGGCTACGAAGTTGCAGGCGCAAATTTGAAGGAATTTCTTATCAGAGAAGCATTAACCGAATCTTGGTTCGACCAGGTCGCCGACAAAATCAGAGACTTATTTAAAGCCGAGACGAATTGGAGTTACGACGGCGGAGCCAGATATAAATATCGGCTGCTGAGGGATTATCGGTTGAGCATTTATCAACAAAACTTAACCGAAGCCGCCGGACTTTTTTTAAAGATTCAAGAAAAAAAGTTGCAAAATCAGGCGACTCGCATTCTCCTCGATATTTTCGCTGCTCCGTTTCAAAAGGAGCTGCTCGCTCGGTTTGACGATTCGTTTCAAAAAAGTTTAGCGCCTCTCTTATTGAACGAGACAATTGAAAATGCCGAATCTACCCGCGAACTGTGGGAATTTGTTCGCGAAAATAATTTGGCAAGCGCTGAAATCAACGGGAGCGAAGCGGCAGAACTAATTCTCAAAGGCGAAATCGCCGCTGCTAAAAAATTGCTTGACCAGTCTCAAACCGTCGCTCAATCGTTTTTGCTCGGCGTTATCGCCGTGTTGGAAAAAGAGGACGAAGTTGCTAGTCATCAGTTTGAAAACTCGATAAAACTTTGGAAAAAACTCACCGGCAAGAAAAAAGGTTATCCTGACGCTTGGCAGATATTTTTTTACGGTCTGGCTCTCTACAAATGCGATGAAGCGGCGTTTTCCAAATTTGTCGAGGACTTTTACGCGTTTGCCAAAAAAAACGAGTATCAAACCGTGGCCGCCCCGGCATTGCGGGTGCTGCAGCTTTATCTGCAAAATAATGACGGCGCGGCAAACAGTCTGGCGCGAATGATCCAACCGAAACTGTTGACTAATCGTTTGATCACAATTATTTTGGCGGCAGTTGTGCCTTCACTGCCGGTGCCAAATTTTGCCGCAGAATTTGAATCGAAAACTCGGTTTTTGGACTACCAGTGGGCAGAGTTTGAAACGGTCAATTTGCTCGCCAAAAAAAATCGCAAGCAAAGAGCGCAAGTCGCTGGAACTGTTGAAAAATTGCGGCAGGAATTGAATTTCGAGCCGGTGGGCGACTTGATTCCGCCGGTCGAGGATTGGGAGAGAGCAGTCAGGATTCTGCAAATTGTGGGGGAAAGCCTCGAAACAAAACCGGAAACTGCGGCTCAAGCCAACGAAACGCGAATTGCCTGGCAGCTTGATTTTGACCGTCAGGAAATTCAGCCGGTTGAACAAAAATACGCCAAAGCGAACTGGTCGGCGGGCAGAAACATTGCCCTCAAAAGATTGTTTGAACGGGACGTCAAAAATCTGACCGAACAGGATTCACTGGCAGTCAAAAAAGGCTTAAAGCGGCATCGTGACTACGGCTATTACATTTCGGAAAGATATGATTTTGACTGGGAAGAAACAATCACCGCGCTTATCGCGCATCCGCATCTCTTTTTGGCGAAAAATCCAACGCTTAACGTTCAGCTCGTCGCCTCCGAACCGGCTTTAGTAGTTAGAGAAAAAGGTAAAAGTCTCGAAGTCACATTTGACACTGATATTTCGGGCGCCGGAACTTTGATTTTGAAAGAAACCGAAACGCGCTACAAAGTTTACCAAATCACCAGGCAGCATCTCGAGATCGCCAATTCGTTCAAAAATAAAAAACTGGTGGTTCCCGAAAAAGGTCGCTCCACTTTGGTGCGGGCGATTCAAACGCTGTCGAGCAGATTGTTGATCCAAAGCGATTTGGCGGAACACCTTGAAAATCTGCCGTCGGTTGAATCCGAAAATCGCATTCATGCTCTGGTGACACCCGCCGGGACGGGTTTTCACCTCGAATTTTTCGTCAAACCTTTTGGCACGATTCCGCCGTACTTCAAACCAGGCAAAGGCAGCGAAACAGTGGTTGCAGAGGTCGGCGGAGTGCGTACGCGTACCAGTCGCGATTTAAAAAACGAGCGACAACTGCTCGACCAAATCGAAGAATCAACCCGGTTTTTGGCGGAATCTGAAAGCGCCAATTACGAATGGGATTTGTTTGATGCCGAAGAATGTTTAAAGGCATTGAGTGAACTGGAGGTCGCCCGCAACGCGGGATGGCTGGTGATTGAATGGCCTCAAGGACAAAAATTAAAACTGCTGGGAAACATTGGTTTCGATAATTTTTCGCTTTCGGTCAAAGGCAAAAATACTTGGTTTGAACTTGCCGGTGAAGCGCGCGTTAACGAAGATTTAGTTCTTTCGATGCAGGAATTAAACCGGCTCTTGCGGCAAACCGAGGGTAATTTTATTGAACTGACGGACGGGCAATTTATCGCTATTACGGAAAAG
This sequence comes from Pyrinomonadales bacterium, assembly GCA_038212235.1. Lineage (GTDB taxonomy): Bacteria > Acidobacteriota > Blastocatellia > Pyrinomonadales > Pyrinomonadaceae > JBBQUS01. The sequence continues at coordinate 2,692 of JBBQUS010000008.1, read as the reverse complement.
CTGCGCAAACATCTGCAATCGCTCGAGAGCGTCACGGACGAGAAAATGCGCCTTCACAATTTGCGGAGCGGAATTTTGGAAGATATTTCCGACGACCTCGAAAATTTTAAGGCGGACAAGATTTGGAAAGAACATCTCGAAAAGCTGAAAACGGTGCAAAAATTTGTTCCCGAACTGCCCGCAACGTTTGAAGCCGAACTGCGCCCGTATCAAATTGACGGCTATAACTGGCTTTCGCGGCTGGCAAACTGGGGCGTCGGCGCGTGTTTGGCGGACGATATGGGGCTTGGTAAAACGCTGATGGCGCTGGCGCTGCTGGTCGAAAGGGCCGAGCGCGGCGCGGCGCTGGTCGTTGCTCCGGTGAGCGTTTGCCGCAACTGGGTGAAAGAAGCGCGGCGGTTTGCGCCGACCTTGAACTTTCAAATTTTCGGCGGCGGCGACCGCCCGGCTGTCGTTGAACGACTGGGAAAATACGATGTGCTGGTGACAAGCTACAGTCTGATGCAGGCGGAAGAAGAGCTTTTCACCAATAGAAATTTTGCGACCATCGTTTTGGACGAAGCGCAGGCCATCAAAAACCGCAACACCAAACGCTCGAAAACCGTGATGAATCTGGCGGGCGATTTTCGCCTGATCACCACCGGGACGCCGATTGAAAATCATCTCGGCGAGTTGTGGAATTTGTTTAACTTTATCAATCCGGGGCTGCTTGGCAGTTATGAGTTTTTTGCCGAAAAATTTGCCGCGCCCGTCGAGAAAAACAACGACGATAACGCCCGCAAAACCTTGCAAAAACTCATCAAACCGTTTATTTTGCGGCGGCGCAAAAATCAGGTTTTGGATGATTTACCGGCGAAAACCGAAATTCTTTTGACGGTCGAAATGTCAGCGGAAGAACGAGCCTTTTACGAAGCCCTCCGGCGCGAAGCGCTGGAGAGAATCGAGTCCGAAGCGGGCGAAACAAAAGATAAGAGATTCCGCATTTTAGCCGAATTAACCCGTTTGCGGCTCGCGTGCTGTCATCCGCAACTCGTTAATGAAAACATTCCGCTTGGCAGCAGCAAGCTCAATTTATTCGGCGAAACGCTCGAAGAACTGCTCGAAAACAAACACAAAGCGCTCGTTTTCAGCCAGTTTGTCAAACATTTGAACATCGTCAGAAAATATTTGGACGACAAAAATATTTCCTACCAATATCTTGACGGCAGCACGCCGCAACACATTCGGCAGGAGCGGATTGACGATTTTCAACGCGGCCAGGGCGAAGTCTTTTTGATTAGCCTGAAGGCAGGCGGCACGGGTTTAAATTTAACTGCCGCCGATTATGTCATTCACCTCGACCCGTGGTGGAATCCGGCGGTCGAAGACCAGGCGACCGACCGCGCGCATCGTTTCGGGCAGCAGCGCCCCGTCACGGTTTATCGCTTGATTACGGAAAACACGGTCGAAGAAAGAATTTTAAAACTGCACGAAACCAAACGCGATCTAGCCGACAGCTTGCTCGAAGGAGCTGATTCGAGCGGTAAATTGTCGGCGGATGATTTGCTGAATTTAATTCAAAACGAACTCTGAATACTTGATGACAATTGGATTTAGATTCAATGATTCAAAATAACCGCGTCAACATTCAAGTTAATTTGTTCTATATTTAAAAGACTAATTTGGGTTTTGTTTGGCTTTTTTTACCATCTCCAGATACGATTTCGTCTTTTCTTCGTTTTCCTGATGCTTTTTGAGACTTTCTCTAATTGAGTTGGCGAAAAGGCTGTTTGGGTATTGATTTAGTATTTGCTCAACTTCTTTCCTCAGTTTTTCTCTTGCTGGCGCATCAACATAATTAATTTGACCTTCTTGCATAAAGTAAGCGATATCGCCTCTATTTTTGATTTTGTTCCAAACTGTCAGATTATCTCCGGTCGGTTCTTCAACGACAATTTGGATAGGAGAGGATTCAAGCCAAATCGCTTCTTTATCTGAAAAGTGAATGTTAGTTTTTGCTTTGATCAAATAAATTCCTTTGGTCTGAAAAGCGTAGTTATTAATTAGTTGCTTGTCAGCAACTATATCTAAATTCACAAAATTTGGGACACCATTCCATAACATCCCAAATGAAGTTTCTCTACTTTCGTGAGGCTTGAAAGTAATATAGCCGCGAGGTCTGTCATCCAATCCCCAGTTCGAATGGTAATACTGTTTATAATTCCCCCCATCCTGTGAAATTAGTATTTTTATATCATTATCCTTAACGTCCAGAATGTCCGTAAACTTAATGGATTCGACAGTTTCATTAGTAAATTTGAATTTCAGAGGAACTATTTCACCAAGCGAGAAAACGTCTTTGGGCGTAGTAACTGTCAGGCTTAAGTCCGTGTCTTGAGCTTCGCTTTTGTGAAGGGCTTTAACAACTTCCTTTGAGGCGGCAACGAGACCCAACATAACTATCGCTGAAATCACAATTACTCTTTTCATTTTTTCTCCTTAAGATTATTAGGATGCTTGAGTGTGAGAAACAAAGAAATGTTTTTCGTTAAAGCTGAATATTGAAAACGAGTAATACAGAAATAGTAAAGGAATGTGTGTTAACTTGGGAGAATGAGAAAACTTGATTTTCCGACGTTAATTAAAGAAGACGTGAAGACATTGCAAAAACGTGAGCGACAGGAAACCATTGCTCGCCTGCGCCTGCGCGTTC